>NZ_CP040098.1:676250-1352500 GCF_005377625.1 Desulfoglaeba alkanexedens ALDC
CACCGACGGCGTCCCGAAGGCCAGCGCAGCCACGGCCCACGCGCTTCCGATCCGGTGGATGCGGCGGACGCCGACCTCTTTGGCCGTGACGAGAAGGTACGGATTCACCGTTCCATCCCGACGGGGCGGCGTCACCATGGCGATATCGGAAACCCCCGCCACCCGCGCCGGGACGGCGGTCATGAGGACGGTGGAAATGAGCGGGGTTTCCCCGCCTTTTCCACCGGGAATGTAAAGGCCCGCCGAGGCCACCGGCCGGAGGATCTGGCCGAGAAACGTTCCATCGTCCCGGGTCATGAACCAGGAAGAGCGGAGCTGCCACCGGTGAAAGGCTTCGATGTGAGCGCGGGCCCGTTCCAGGGTGTCGAAGAACGAACGGTCCACGCGGTCGTAAGCCGCCTGGACTTCCCGTTCCGAAACCAGGAGCTGCTCCTCGCGGAATTCGGGGGCGTCGAACCGGCGGGTGAAACCGACCAGCGCTGCATCGCCTTCACGCCTCACCGCGGAAAGGATTTCAGAAACCCGGGATTCCAGCTCCGGGTCCGCCCCCGGTCGGCGCCGTTCGATCCGCAGAAGCCTTTCTTCGGCGGCACTGGAAGGATAGTCGAGGACAGGCAGCACGGCTCTCTCCTTTGAACGTTTCCCAAAGCCGATCGGCGCCGTTGTCACGTCTCTTCAAGGGCCACCACGAAGGCGTCCGAAAACCCTCGCTCCCTCAGGCGATCGAGAGCCTCCAGGGCACGGTCCAAGTCCCCGAAGCGGCCGATCTGAACGCGGTAGTACAGGGATCCTTCGTGACGAAACGGCGTGAGGCGCACCGGTTGATACTCGGGCGCCATCCGGGCTTGAAGGCGCTGCGCGTTTTCGGGTTCTCGAAAGGCCCCGACCTGCACGGTGAACGGTCCGGCACGATACGCACGGATCGGTTCAACCTGCCAGACGGTGGTTCCCGCCACCACCTGCGGCGAAGCCACCTGCACGGCGGCCACATGCACCGGCGCGACACCTTCCCCCGCCATGCCGAGCGCCTTGGCGGCTTCGTAAGAAAGGTCGATGATTCGCCCGGAGACAAAAGGCCCGCGATCGTTGATCCTTACCAGAATACTCCGCCCGGTGACCTGGTGGGTGACCTTCACATGGGTGCCCAGGGGAAGGATCTTGTGAGCGGCGGTCATGGCGTACATATTGTAAGGTTCGCCGCTGGCCGTCGGCCTGCCGTGCCAGTCCCGCCCGTACCAGCTGGCCAGCCCCTCTTCTTCATACCCTTCCGCCGAAGGAAGGGGATAATACCAGGTGCCGTTGATCTGGTAAGGCCTCTGCCCGCGGAGCGGGGGCGGCGTCGGCACGGCGAGCATGGAAACGGAAGGCTCGGGAGCCGGCTTCCGCCCCCCGCAGCCCGACATCGAAAGCGCGGCAACAGCCAGCCACACACAGATCTTCAGCCACCCCGCAACCCTCAAGCGCTTGCCACCCGCCGTCGTCCGTATTTCGTTTCCCCCCGGCATGGCTAACCCCGTCCCGCTTTTTCCATCTCCTCCATCTTGGCCAGGTCTTCAAAACGAATGTCGATCCCCAAGACCCCCACAATCTCTTCCATCTCGTTGCGGATGGGGGCCGACACTGTGATGCACAGCGCCGACGTATATCGGGATGTGTAAAAATCGGTCACGTGGACCTTTCCGTCCTTCATGGGGCCGACGAACCAGGGCCGGTCGGAGAGGTCTTCGCCCACCTTGGCGGATTCGTACTTGGCCTTGTCCACGATGTGGGTGATGTTTCGCGTGATCTTCCGACCTTCGCTGTCGGTGATATAGATGTACTGGATGAACGGGTTGAGGTCCACAAGGGTCTGGAGCACGGGTTCCTGCAGCTCGGGATCCATGCTCTTGATGGCTTCATTTTCCACGACCTCAGCCACCAGATGGGCGGCCAGCGAATGGGCTCTCGCTTTCAACCGGTCGAATTCGCTCACGAAGTATTCGGGCAGATAGCGCCTGGACCAGCGTTCCAGTTCCTCGTTGGAAATGGAGGTATTTCGCCCCTTGGCGTATTCTTCCATGATCCGCTTGTGGATTTTGACGATCCCGGGGTGACGCTTGTCGAGCCGCGATTCGGGGGGGAGGCGCAGGCGGCTGTTCACCCAATAGGCGACACTCGCCACGCCCGACTTGTCCGTGATGATGATGCTGATCGGTCGTTTGAGGATCTTCTGGGTATTGAAGACATTGTAGATTTCTTCGTCTTTCACTAAGCCGTCCGCATGTATCCCGGCGCGCGTGGCGTTGAAATCTTCGCCGACGAAGGGATAATTGGGAGGAATGCGGTAGCCGAGTTCCTTTTGGAAATACTCCGCCACGTCCGTGATGGCCGTGGTGTCAATGCCGGCCGAATCCCCACGAAGGGCCAGGTATTCGATGATGAGCCCTTCGATGGGGGCGTTCCCGGTGCGTTCACCGAATCCGAGCAAGGTTCCGTTGGCGCCGCTGCAGCCGTAGAGCCAGGCGGTGGAGGCATTCACCAGCACCTTGTGAAAATCGTTGTGGCCGTGCCATTCCAGAAGGTGCCCCGGAACGCCAGCTTCGTCGATGAAGGCTCGCACCAGCTTGGGGACGCTCCGCGGAAGCGCTGCACCGGGATAGGTCACGCCGAAGCCCATGGTGTCGCAGAGCCGGATCTTGATGTCCACGCCGCTTTCTTCCCGGAGTTTCATGAGTTCGATGGCGAGGGGGATACAGAATTCGTAGATGTCGGCACGGGTTATGTCCTCGAAATGGCAACGGGGCTTGATACCCTTTTCCAGCGCCGCCTTGGCGATGCCCAGGTATCTGTCGAGCGCTTCCTTGCGGCTCCATTTGAGCTTCAAGAAAATGTGGTAGTCCGAAACGGACGACAGGATACCTGTTTCCTGGAGGCCCATATCCACCACCAGCTGCATGTCCGCTTCCACGGCCCGGATCCAGCCTGTGATTTCCGGGTATCGATAGCCTCGAGCCAGGCACCGCTCCAGCGCCTCCCGGTCCTTGTCCGTGTACAGGAAGAACTCAGCCTGGCGAATGACGCCGTTGGGTCCGGAGAGGCGGTGAAGGAAATCGAAGATGGTTTCGATCTGCTTGACGGTATACGGCGGCCTGGCCTGCTGGCCGTCGCGGAAGGTGGTGTCCGTGATGAAGATGTCTTCCGCCGGATCGATGGGCAGCAGCTTGTGATCGAAATCGACCTTTGGGACTTCTTCGTAGGGAAAGACGGAGCGCATCAGGTTGGGTTCCGCCACGTCCACCAACCGGTGCCGCCAGAATTGAGAATGCTCGTGTTCCAACACCCGCTTTTGGGCGTTCCAACGGGCCATGGGGGTTACCTCCCTGCTTTTTCGATCTTCACGCACAGCTCCAGGAGCTGGTTGATGTCCGGCTCGGACGGCGCTCCACTCATGAGGCACGTGGCCTTCTGTGTCTTAGGAAAGGCGATCACGTCGCGGATGGAAGACGACCCGCTCATGAGCATGATCAGCCGGTCGAAACCGAAAGCTATGCCGCCGTGGGGGGGCGCCCCATATTGAAGGGCTTCCAAGAGGAATCCGAACTTCTCCTCGGCTTCCTCCGCGCCGATGCCCAGGGCCGCAAACAGCCGCTGCTGAACGTCATGCCGGTGAATCCGGATGCTCCCTCCGCCCAGCTCCGTTCCGTTCAACACGAGGTCGTAGGCGCGGCTCCTCACCGCTTCCGGCTGGGTTTCCAGCCTGTCCAGGTCTTCTTCCATGGGCGCGGTGAACGGGTGGTGCACGGCGGTGAACCGCTTTTCATCCGCATCCCATTCAAGGAGCGGAAACTGGGTGACCCAAGTGAATTTGTAAACGGAAGTGTCCATAAGAGCAAGCTGTTGAGCGAGGCGGACCCGGAGGTTCCCCAAGGCGTCGTGAACGATGCCGGGCTGGTCGGCCACGAAAAAGAGGATGTCGCCTTGCCGGGCTTGAAGCCTTTGGCCGAGCGCCTCCCGGACCGGATCCCCCAGGAACTTGGCAATGGGCGACTGCCACCCGTCCGGCTGAAGCTTGATCCAGGCCATGCCCTTGGCTCCGAAGATTTTCACATATTCTATCAGCTCGTCCAGTTCCTTGCGGGAGAGGCGGCCGCCCTCCGGAAGGCGGATGGCTTTCACCACGCCGCCCCGCTCCACCGCCTGCTGGAAGACTCGAACGTCGGACCGCCGCGCAATATCGGTCACGTCCACCAGTTCCAGACCGTACCGGATGTCCGGCCGGTCTGTCCCGTAGCGATCCACCGCTTCGGCATAGGTGATGCGGGGAAACGGGGTCTCCAGGGAAACCCCTGCAAGTTCCCGGAAGAGCGCCTCGATCCACCCTTCGATCAGCTCGTAGATCTGTTCTTCGGTGATGAAAGACATTTCCAGGTCGAGCTGCGTGAACTCGGGCTGCCGGTCCGCCCGCAGATCCTCGTCCCGAAAGCACTTGACGAGCTGCATGTACCGTTCGAAGCCGGCCACCATGAGGAGCTGCTTGAAGATCTGGGGCGACTGGGGCAATGCGTAAAAATTCCCCGGACTCACACGGCTCGGCACCAGGTAGTCCCGGGCCCCTTCGGGGGTGCTGCGTGTTAGAATTGGGGTTTCCACTTCGAGAAACCCACGTTGGGCGAAATAGTTCCGCGTCAGCACGGCCGCTTGGTGCCGCAGCTTGAGATTGCGCATCATCGAGGGACGGCGAAGATCCAGATACCGGTAACGAAGGCGGATGCTTTCGTTGGCGTCGGTGTCGTCCTCAATGGGAAAGGGAGGCGTTCGGGAGGTATTGAGAATACGAAGCTCGTGCACCAGGACCTCGATTCCTCCGGTGACCAACCTGGGATTGGCCATCCCTTCCGGCCGCAGGCGCACCGTGCCTTCGACCGCAATGACGTATTCGCTCCGAAGCGCATGGGCCCTTCGGTGCGACGTCTCGTCGGCCTGCGGATCGAACACCACCTGGGTGACGCCTTCGCGGTCCCTCAGATCGATGAAGATGAGCCCCCCGTGATCTCTTCGCCGATCCACCCATCCCATGAGCCTCACCCGGGCCCCCACGTTCCCGGTTCCAAGGCTGTTGCAATCGTGCGTCTTGACCCAATCCCCCAGGCTGTCCAGCGTGACCTTCTGGGCTTCCAGTTCCTTGGCTTCCGGATCGTCTTTGAATCGCTCCCCGGGGAGCGTGGCATCATGAGTCATCATCGATTCCTTGTCGAATGCTTCCGGATAAACTCCGTCAGAAAATCCACCGCGGTCGCCAGCGGCACCTCCACCTGGTTCTTTTCGATCATATCACGAAGCGGCGCGGCGTTTCGTTGGATTTCATCCTGGCCCAGGATGAGAACATAACGGGCGCCCAGCTTGTCCGCACGCCTCATCTGACTCTTGAGACCCGCGTTTCCGTATTCCATCTCCGCGGCCACACCTCGATCACGGAGCCTCTGAACCATCAGGAAACACCGGTCGCGCGCGTCATCTCCCACTGAGGCGAGAAAGATCTCCGGGGTTTTCAAGGTGCCGTCCTGGGATTGTTGGAGCAGCAGAATGAGCCGTTCCATGCCGATGGCGAAACCGATGCCCGGAAGGTCCGGGCCGCCCAGGTCCTTCATGAGCCCGTCGTAGCGCCCTCCGCCCCCCACGGCGTTTTGGGCCCCCAGCTGATCCGTGATCACTTCAAAGGTCGTCCGCATGTAATAGTCGAGTCCTCGGACCATGCGGGGGTCGATCCGGTACGGGGTCTCCAGCCGGTCCAGGTGGCGCTTTACCGCCTCAAAATGTTCCGCGCAGTCCCGGCACAGAAAGTCGAGAAGAGCCGGCGCCTCCTCCATCTGCTCCCGGCACTGCTCCACTTTACAGTCGAAGGCCCGCAGCGGGTTCACCCGGCTCCTCCGGGCGCAGTCCGGGCAGAGAGCGGCGATTCTTTCTTCCAGGAATGCCTGGAGACTTTCCCGGAAGGGCTTCCGGCACTCGCGGCAACCCAGGGAGTTGATGTGCAGTTTCACGCCGCCGATACCCAGTTTTTCAAGGAAGCAGCGCAGCATGAACATGATCTCGGCGTCCAGCATGGGATCGTCGATGCCGAAGGCTTCGGCGTCGATCTGGTGGAACTGGCGGTACCGCCCCTTTTGAGGCCGCTCGTGGCGGAACATGGGCCCCAAGGTATAAAACTTTCGGGCCAGAGGATCCGACTGGAGATTGCGTTCGATGAAGGCCCGCACGATGGACGCGGTGGCTTCCGGGCGAAGCGTCAGCCACCGTCCCTTGCGGTCGGGAAACGCGTACATTTCCTTTTCCACGATGTCTGTGCTCTCACCGATGCTTCGAGCGAAAAGTTCCAGCTTCTCGACCAACGGCGTTCGAATCTCCCGGTAACCGAAGGTTTCCAACACTTCCCGGGCCGTCGCCTCCACCTTCTGCCACCAGCCGATGTCGTGGGGTAAAATATCGTTCATGCCTTTGACGGCTTGAATGTATTCCATTTGAATCCTCGCAGGCGCACCCCGGCCGGCCGCCGGGGATTCCATCAACGGCCCCATCCACCTCAAATCCGCTTCTTCAAGTACCGAATCGTAAAAGAGATTTACTAGGTAACCGTGCCCACCGTTGTCAAGGAAAACCTCGACCCCCGACGCGGGCGGCCGGAAGGCGTCTCCATGCACCAGGATACGTCAACCCCTTGACGCTTTTCTTCTCGCATTTTCCGACGAAATATGGTTTACAAACTACCATAACCGGGATTTGCTCACCCCCACTCATGAAAATCATCCCCTCTCCACCCAGTGGTGGGAGAGGGTCAGGGTGAGGGGGGGTGTATTTTCACGGTAAAAAATCAGATACGCTTGACGCTGCGCGGGCATTCAGTCTTTCATCCGCAATGGGACAATCGCTATGACGGCTCCGTTACCCCCTTGCAGCATCCTTGTAGTAGACGACGACCCGACGACACTGGATCTGATCGTTGAGAGCCTGACGGAGGAAGGCTACGACGTGGCCAAGGCTGCCGACGGACGGGAAGCCGCGGCCATGGCAGACCGGCGTTCTTTTGACATAGTGCTCACCGACCTGGTCATGCCGGGAATGAGCGGGTTGGAAGTGCTCGCCCATTTCACGGAACACCACCCGGAAGCCACGGTGATCGTGCTCACGGGCTACGCCACCATCGAAACCGCCGTGGAAGCGATGAAGCGCGGCGCCTTCGATTATCTGAGTAAGCCGGCCAAACTGGACGAGATCCTCATGGTGTTGCGCCGCGCCCAGGAACTGAAGGCCCTTCGCTCCGAAAACATCCTACTGAAATCGCAGCTTCAGGACCGGTATGGTTTCGATAAGATCATCGGGGAAAGCACCGCCATGCAGGCCGTCTACCACATGATCCACAGGGTCGCCAACACCGACAGTACGGTTCTCATCACCGGCGAGAGCGGAACGGGGAAGGAACTGATCGCCAACGCCATTCATTTCAACAGTGAGCGGCGCGACAGGCCCATCGTGCCCATCAACTGCGGCGCCATTCCCGAAGAGCTTCTCGAAAGTGAGTTGTTCGGCCATGAGAAGGGATCGTTCACGGGGGCGTTGAAAGAGCGCAAGGGGCGGTTCGAACTGGCCCACCAAGGAACGGTGTTCCTGGACGAGATCGGGGACATGAGCCCCAAACTGCAGGTGAAGCTCCTCCGCTTCCTGCAGGAACGACAATTCGAACGGGTGGGCGGCTCGCGCACCATCCAAGTGGACGTCCGGATTTTGGCGGCCACCCACCGGGACCTCGAAAGCGCGGTGGCGGATGGATCCTTTCGGGAGGATCTCTACTTCCGCCTGAACGTCATCCCCCTTCACGTGCCGTCGCTTCGGGAACGGCACGGAGATCTTCCGCTCCTGGTGCAT
The DNA here is from genome assembly GCF_005377625.1 of Desulfoglaeba alkanexedens ALDC. GTDB lineage: Bacteria > Desulfobacterota > Syntrophobacteria > Syntrophobacterales > DSM-9756 > Desulfoglaeba > Desulfoglaeba alkanexedens. Next base: position 684,150 of record NZ_CP040098.1, read on the forward strand.
CATTTCCTCCGGGAGCATTGCCGTAACAAGGACATCCAGCTGAAACGCATTTCCAGGGAAGCCCTGGCCGCGATGGAAGCTTACGAATGGCCGGGGAACGTGAGGGAACTCCAAAACGTGATCGAGCGGCTGGTGATCCTGACGGAATGCGACGAAATTAAGCTGGAAGATCTGCCGCCGCGGATGCGGCGCGAAATACCGGCCCCCTCCCCCCCTCCGGCGGTCCAGCTCGGCGACGAAGGCATCGACCTGAAGAAAACCCTTGAAGACCTGGAAAACCGACTCATCCTGGAAGCTCTCAAGAAAACCGGCGGCGTCAAGAACCAGGCCGCCAAGCTTCTGGGCCTGAATCGCACCACCCTCATCGAAAAACTCAAAAAGAAAAACCTGGACCTGCCGGCCTTCGGTTCCTGAACCGGGTCGGTCCGCGAACCCGTTCCCAAGCTCTGGCTTGGGAACTCCCCGCCAGGAAAGCTCTAGCTTCGCCTCCTCATGGGAATCGAAGCTGGAGCTTCGACACAGTTGTGTTCCCAAGCTGGAGCTTGGGAACAAGGTGGATGGGGGAGATTGGGAATAAGGTGGAACCCGTTTCGTCAGGCATGGCACACGGTTTGCTCTCTTCTGTCCGCATCCCGATTCATCAGCGGATAGCGGCGGCGTGGACGCCGATTCAGTAAAGGACGCAAACCATGCGGCATGGACTGATCCTCATTGCATTCACCGGCCTGTTGCTCCTGGCCTTCGCCTGCCGGAGTTCCGCCCAAACCACCATCGAATCGGTTCGAGTGGGCATCCACCCGGGATTCACCCGCCTGGTTTTTGACAGTGCGGGGGACGAACCCATCGGCCTGGAGCAGCCTTCTCCCGAGGCCTTGGAAGTGATCTATGAAGAGCTGAAAGTGAAGGTCGGCTCCGGCGATCTGTCCAAGGCCGCTCGGGGCGCCGTCAAGGCGGTCGTTCTACCGAGGAAGGAACCGAAAAACCGGATCCTCGTGACGTTCAAACGGCCGGGCCTCCAGGTCAAATCTTTCACGCTTCCAGGGACCTCCCCCGACGGGAATGCCTATCGCCTCGTTGTGGATCTCTATCCGCCGGGGCATCCCAGCCGGCAAACAAACCAGGACGCTTCGGCGCAAACTGGGAAGTCCGCGGCCGCATCCCAGGCGGCGCCACCGCAAGGCGAAGCGACGGAGTCCAAAGACGCGGGACCAGCGGCGGTCGAAGCAGCGGGTACCGGCGGGTCCGATAGGACCCAGGGCACCGTCCCCGCCGGTGATGCTGCGGCCGGGGGCGTTTTCGCCCGCGCCGAAGAGGCCTTCCAACGATGGCGCGAGAAACCGGTGGAAAACCAGCGGGCGGAAGAAGCGATCGCATTGTATCGGGAATTTCTCGATGGATTCCCTGAGGCCCCCCAGGCGGCCGCGGCCCACGCACGCCTCGGACTGCTTTACTACGGCCTGGAAAACTTCCACGCCGCCCGACCTCACTTGGAGCGGGCACTTTCTTCTAACAGCCAAGTCCCCGAAGCGGACCGGGCCTGGCTGGCACTCGGAAACCTCCAGCAGGCCTCCGGAAATCACGTGGAGGCGATCCAGTCCTACCGCAACGCCCTGAAAGACTCCCCGGAATCCTCCATTGCGGCCGAAGCCCACTACCGGTTGGGCACCAGCCTGTCCATCGCCGGAAACCATGAAGAAGCCGTGACCGTCCTTCAACGATCGCTGGAAATCGATCCCACTTTTCACCTGGAACACCCGGATATCTTCCGTTATCTTGGGGAATCTCTTTTTGGGGTCAGGGATTACGCCGGGAGCCGCGACTGTCTCTTCCGGTACTTGAACCTGGAGCCGCACATCCCCGACAAGGACCTGGTGCTCGCGCGGCTTGCCGAAACCTACCTCCACGAGTCTCAAACCGACCTGGCCGAACGACTCTATGCCTACATCGGTACCTATTTTCCCCATTCCGAAGGGGAGATCATCGGCAAGATCCGGCGTGCAGAACTCTTGGAAAAGCAGGGGCCGGAGATGCAGGCGGAGGCCTACCGGACGTACCAGGAACTTTCGGAGCGCTCACTTTCCCCGCCGCTCAATCATTTCGTCCAGTTCAAGCTGGCCTACAGCGAATGGCAAAACGGTGACTACGATAAAAGCCTCCAGCGCATCCGTAACGTGATGCAAGGGCAGGAAAACCGTGCATCCGACGACGACTTCCGCGCTCTTAAGGAAAAGGTGATGCTGGATCGGGCCAGAGCCGCCTTCCAGTCCCAGGACTATGCGAAGGTGGTTCAGCTCTACAAGGAAGACCCCTTCGTCTTCGATACTCAAAAGTCCCTGGAAGTGGTCGCCATGGTGGCGGAAAGCTACGAGCGACTGCATTACTTCCCCAACGCACTGCCTCTTTACGAAACGCTGCTGAAAAACGATCCCAAGGATCGCTGGCGCATGAAAACAGCGCTCTGCCTGTTAGAAACGGGCCAGGTCGCCCGGGCCGAACAGCTGCTGAAGCAGGTGAGCGACCCCGCTCTCACGGCTGAAAAGGCCGAACTCCTGGGCCGCGTGGCCTTTTCCATGCGGCGGTACGCGGAAGCCATGAAGCACTTCGACCGCCAGATCGAGGCCTTGGGAGGCGACAACGCGGTGCCGACCGCCACACTGATCCAGTACAGCCGGTGCCTGGTGGAACAGGGCCGCCACGAAGCGGCGCTTCCGTGGATTGAAAAGGCACTCCAACGGCTGCCTCGGGAAAACGCCCAAGACCGGCTCCAGGTCCTGCTCATGGCCGGCCGGTGCTACCAGAAATTGGGCCGCTACCATGAGGCGATCGCCACCTACGAAAGCCTCCTTCCCGAAGTATCGTCGGAAGACCTCAGGAACCAACTCGTTTACGAACTGTCGAACCTGTACCTGCAGGCGGGGCAACCGGATAAGGCCGAAGCCAAGCTTTCGGAGCTCCTTGCGGCATCCAAGGAATTCTGGAAACTGGCCGCACAGCAAAAGATGGACTATATCCGGATGCGGCAGGGGCAAACGGGCCTTTTCTGAGGGCCCCGCGGGATATCGAAAGCATCAGGAGACGGCATGGAGCATGCCATATGAAGGTTCTGGTCGTGGATACGGACACCCGGGAAGCCCGGAACCTCGCGCAAACGCTCGCCGATCTGGGGCACACCCCCCTGACCGCGAATTCACTCTCGGCGGCCCGGGCGCTGGTCGATCAGGCCGCCCCCGATCTCGCCATTGTGGCCTTGAACGGAAACCAGAAATCCGTCACGTCGTTTCTTGAAGAGAGCATGGACGCCGCGGAGGCCTTTCCGGTCATCGTGACGACCCGGAACCCCTGCCTGGAAGACGCCGTCACCATGATGAAGCACGGTGCCCAGGATTTCTGGGTCCTTCCCGTTTCCCGGGAACGTCTCGAAAAAACCCTGGAGACTCCTTCTGACGAAAGCCGGATGGGCCGCGACGGGACCCCGCAAGGAGAGCCTTTTCCCATCATTTCCAGAAATGCGGCCATGAAGGCCCTGAAAGACATGGCCGCGAAGGTGGCCTCCAGCAAAGCCACCGTGTTCATCCAGGGCGAAAGCGGGACCGGAAAAGAACTGTTCGCCCGATTCATCCACCGAAGCAGTGCGCGTTCCGAGGGGCCCTTCGTCGCCGTCAATTGTGCCGCACTCCCTGAAAATCTGCTCGAAAGCGAACTCTTCGGCTACGAGAAAGGAGCCTTCACAGGGGCCAACAAGGACCGGAAAGGCAAATTCGAACTGGCCCATGGAGGCACCCTGCTCCTGGACGAAGTGACCGAGATCCCCGTGCACCTCCAAGCCAAACTGCTGCGGGTGCTTCAGGAAGGCGAAGTGGACCGCCTGGGCGGCCGGCAGCCCGTCGCCGTGGACACCCGGGTGATCGCGACCACCAACCGGGCCATCGACGAAGCGCTCAGAGAAGGTCGCTTTCGAAAAGACCTCTATTACCGCCTGAACGTCATCCCCTTGAAAATTCCGCCCTTAAGGGAGCGCCGCGACGATATCGCGATCCTTTGCGCACACTTCATTGAAAAATACAATGCCTGCCATGGACGTCGGGTTCAGGGATTGAGCCCCGAGGCCCTCGAAATCCTGAACCGCCGCTCCTGGCCCGGCAACGTCCGCGAATTGGAAAACGTGGTGCAGCGCGCCGTCGTCCTGGCGACAGAACCGGTGCTCACACCCCAACATTTGCTTTTCGATGACTTTGAATCCCCCCCGGAGACCCCCCCGGCCGAAATCACGACCATCGATGAGATGGAAAAACGCCTCATCCATCAAGCCCTGGATTCCGTGAGCGGCAACCGAACCCGTGCTGCCGAAATCCTGGGAATCAGCGTCAGAACCCTGCGCAATAAGCTCAACGAATATCGCCGTAGTCAGGGTTTTTGACACCCCGGACCCCGAGCCTCAGCGATCGTCAACCTTTTGACGACCTGAGGGGCTCCATCGAGCTCCAAACGCCGCAAGAACACCCTGGTATGACATTTGCTCACATATGAGATCACCAGACGGCCATCTCTCAGAAAGGACGGATGCTTATGAGTGACTCAAGTGTGTTCGACCGAACCGTTCAACTCATGCAGGATCGCCTCGATCTGAACGCCTTGAACCACAAGGTCATATCGAGCAACTTGGCCAACATCAACACACCGAGATACGTGGCCAAATCGCTTTCTTTCGACCGGGTTCTGAAGGAATCCTTGGAGGAAGGCGCGATTGCGCTGGAATGTTCCCATTTCCGGCATGAGAATCCCACGGATCCCGTCGAGGCCCTGCGGTCGCCCGCCATGGAGGAAACCGGTCCCGTGGACCTGGATCACGAGATGGTACGTCTTTCTCGAAACAACATTGAGTACCAGTTCATGGTGACCATGCTCAACAAGAAGTTCGCCTTGCTGAAGCAGGCCATCAACGCTGGAGGTCGCTGATGGACTTTGAAACGTCCATGCGGATCAGTTCGTCGGGGATGAGGGCGCACCGTGCGTGGATGAACGTCCTCTCCGCCAACCTGGCCAATGTCAACACCACCCGGGGACCGGACGGCAAGCCGTACCAGCGCAGGACCATCCTGTACGAGAGTGTGCCCTATGCCGGTAGTTTCCAGGAGGCCATGGAAAGCGCGCTCGAAGATGGTCTGCAGCAGGTGGATGTCGTCGGAATAGTTCCTGACGGCCGCGATTTCAGAAGGGTCTACGATCCGAGCCATCCCGACGCCGACGAAGACGGCATCGTGCTCCTGCCGAACATCAGCGCCGTCGAAGAAATGGCGAACCTCCTGGACGCCACCCGGAGCTACGAAGCCAACCTGGCGGCCCTCAACATGGCCAAGCAGTTGGCGCTCAAATCCCTGGAACTCGGAAAATAAGGCTTGTCAAAGAGGAGGCGGCATGCGCATCGGTTCCATTGCCCAAGGCATGAAGAGGCTCGAAGGCCCGGGCGGAACGTTCGGGCGCTCGGACAAGGCGGCTGTATCGTTCACTTCGGAACTCAAGGAACGGGTGAGCGAAGTGGACGAGCTGCAGCACCAGGCGGAAAAGACCATGCGGGAGGGAGCGATCCGCGGTGCGGAAAACATCCATGAAGCCATGATCAAGCTCCAGGAAGCCGAAATCGGACTCCAGTTTCTGGTCAAGGTCCGAGACAAGGCGCTGGAAGCTTACCAGGACGTGATGCGCATGCAGTTCTAGGGACGTGCTTGGGGGATTGAGTGACCGTTTTGCCACCTTGTTCCGAAGCTCCAGCTTGGGAACACAACTGTGCAGAAGCTCCAGCTTCGATTCCCATGAGGCCGTTCCCAAGCGATCCTAGGGCAAACGCGGCATTGCCGGTTTTAAGGGTCGCGGGCAAGCCCGCTCCTACCGATAACGGAAAACCGGGGCGGCCCCTTGACGGAATAACGGGCCGACCCCCTGTAGGAGCCGGCTTGCCGGCGATCAGGGTGAACGTGATATTGCCGGTTTTAAGGGTCGCGGGCAAGCCCGCTCCTACAAGGCGACCGGACAGGTGAGGTTCAGCATACCATGAACAGGCTGGCAGCGTTCCTACGGAGGCTCAAGGCCTCATTCACGGCCCTCCCCCTCCCCCAAAAGCTCCTCACCGCGGGTTCCGTACTGATGGTGGTGGCAAGCCTGGCGTACCTCGCCCACAGCGTGAACTCCGTCACCTACGCGCCGGTTTACACGGGCCTTTCCGAACCGGATATGGCCGCGGTGGTGGAGAGCCTCAAGGCCAAGAAACTCCCCTACCGCCTGGTCGATGGTCAGAGTATTGAGGTCCCGGAGGATCAGCTATACGAGATCCGGCTGGCGCTGGCCTCCGAGGGCCTTCCCAAGGGTTCCGGGGTGGGCTTCGAAATCTTCGACAAGCAGCGCCTGGGGAGCACCGCGTTCGTTCAGAAGATCAATTATCAGCGGGCCCTTCAGGGGGAACTGGTCCGCACGATCAACCAGATGGAAGAGGTGGAAGAGAGCCGGGTGCACCTGGTGCTTCCGGAAGACACCGTGTTCGTGGAAGACCGGCAGCCGCCCCGGGCCGCCGTTTTTCTCAAGCTCAAGCCGGGCGCCAGGCTCGAGGAACGCCAGTTGCAAGCTCTGGTGAACCTGGTGGCGAGCGCTGTGCAGGGGTTGGAAAGCGAAAACGTCACGATAATGAGCACCGACGGGGAAGTTTTTTATAAGAAAACCGGCGAAGACACACCGTTTGCCGCCAACAGCTTTCAGATGGAATACCGCCACCGGCTCGAGGAGAGCCTGCGGGAGAAGGTCCAGTCCATGCTGGAACCGGTTCTGGGCTCGGACAAGGTCGTCGCCCGGGTGACGGCAGAGCTTGATTTCAGCGAGATCGCGGTCACGGAAGACATCTACGATCCCGACAGCGCGGTGGTGCGCAGTCAGCAGCGAAGCGTTGAGAATTCCGAAGGAACGGGAGTCGGCGCTCGAGGCAATCCCGACGCACCCATCAACCTGGAGAGCCGGCTCCTGGAGAGCGCGACTCCCGAAAACCGGCAGCGATCCACCAGTCGCCAGCGCGAGACGGTCAACTACGAAATCAACCGCGTGAGCCGCCAGATCACCCGGGCTCCGGGGAGCATCAAGAAGTTGTCGGTGGCGGTCATCGTGGACGGCCCTTACAAGGTGGAAACCGCGGAGGGGCAGGATGCACGGAAAGTCTTTGTGGGGCGGACCCCGGAGGAACTCAAGCGGCTGGAAGACGTGGTGAAGAAGGCCGTGGGCTATGACGAAAACCGGGGCGACCAGATCACGGTTTCCAACGTGGCGTTCGCAACGGAAGCCTTCCCCGACGGGGCGGTCTCGGGGCCGGAACTCGACTGGCTGGATCTGCTGCGCAGGCACCAGAAGCTCATTTTCAATCTTCTTCTCCTGTTGCTGGTCTTCCTTTTCGTCATCCGCCCGTTCATGAAGCGATTCCAGCACATGACGGTGGGAGGCGAACAGGATCGAGCGGCGGCGCTTCCCGGGACCGCCGAAGAAGGACTCCTCGAAGGACCTCAGCGGAAAGAACTTCCGGTGAAGGAACAGGCCATCGCCTTGACCCTGGAGAACCCTTACCAGGCCGCTCAGGTGATCCGAACCTGGCTGAAGGAGGAAAGCTGATATCATGGCTAAGGTTTCAGGCGTTCAGAAGGCCGCCATCGCGCTGCTCGCCCTGGGGGAAGAGGCGTCGGCCCCGATCTTCAAGAGCTTGAGTCCCGGCGAGATCCAGAAACTGGGCGCTCAGATGAGCAACATCCAGATCGTGGACAAGCAGACCACGGACGAAGTCTTGAACGAACTGATCGCCCGAATGCAGGAAGCGGGAAGCATTTCCCTGCCCGGCAACCAGTTCCTCCACAAGCTTCTCCCCGCCGTACTCGGCCGGGAACAGGCCGAAAGCGTGCTCGCCAAGATCGAAGAAGACAACCAGAAGGTGCCGTTCAAAAACATTCAGGACGTCGACGCCCGAATCCTGGCCAATTTCATCCGCGGTGAACATCCCCAGACCATTGCGATCATTCTGGCACACCTGGGGCACGAAAAGGCCAGCGAGGTGATCGGGTTGCTGCCGGAAAACCTGCAGTTCGAAGCGGTGAGCCGGATGGCGAACCTGGAGACGGTCCCGCCGGACCTTCTCCGCGAAGTGGACGAGGTGCTGGAAAGGGAACTCTTTTCCGTCAGCAAGGGCAGCTACAAGACTCTGGGCGGCATTCAATCCGTCGCGGAAATCCTCAACCGCTGCGATCGCCGGACAGGAGACAACATTTTGCAGGCCTTGGAAGATTACGATTCGGATCTTGCCGACAAGATCCGAAAACTCATGTTCGTGTTCGACGACCTGGTCGGCGTCAACGACTTGGGCATCCGGGAACTCCTGAAAGAAGTCTCCAACGACGACCTCACCCTCGCATTGAAGACCGCCTCGGAAGAGGTCAAAAACAAGATCCTCCAGAACCTCTCTCAACGCGCCTCTCAAATGCTCCTAGAGGACCTGGAGGTCATGGGCCCGGTGCGCCTGAGCGACGTGGAAGGGGCGCAGCAGAATATACTCAACGTGGCCCGCCGCCTGGAAAAGGAAGGCCGGCTGATCCTGGCGCGCGGTGAAGGCGGGGATAACTTTGTCTAAGATCATCAAAGCCCGTGAAACCGACGATCTGAACGCTTTCGGCTTCGCCGAAATACGGCAAAGCGAACGAAAGGCTCCGGCCGCCGGCACCCGGTCCGGCTTGGAAGCGGAACTGGAATCGGTGGAAGCGTTCGAAGAGAGCCTCCGCCGCCGTCTGCTCGAAGCGGAGCGCGCAGCCCAGGAACTGGAACGGGAAGGCTACGAGAAAGGATACGTACAAGGCCAAAAAGACGGGTTCGAATTCGGCAAACGCAGCATGGCCGTGGTCAAGGAACAGCTCGAACGGCTGCTCGCCGGCCTCTCCGAGACTCCTGAACGTGTCTTCAAAGATTACAGGCAATGGCTGGTGGAGACGGCCCTCGCCGTGGCCCGCCGCGTAGTCCGAGCCGAACTGGAGACCCGCCCCGAATTGATCCAGCGGCTGATCAATGACATGCTTCAGGAGGCCGAGGAACACCAGAGCCTGACCCTCGTCCTGCATCCCAAAGATCTCAGGCTTCTCCAGGAGTACACCGATTTCAAGATTCCCGGCCCCGAACGATCGAACGCCTTCGCGGTGAAGACGGACGAGTCCATTGAACGAGGCGGCTGCATCATCGAAAGCGACATCCAGCGGATCGATGCCACCATGGAAACACGATTCGAGCTCATCCGGGAGGCCCTCGAAAGCCATGAATGACCCCGATGACACCGCCCGGCACCCTTGCGTTCACGACGACTACCTGCGCTTGGAAGGGCGCGGGCGCATGCTCCTCGACCGCCCCCCCTGGCAGACCTACGGGAAAGTGGCCCGCCTGGTGGGAAACCTTCTGGAGGTCCAGGGGCTCAAAGCGGCCCGAGGCGACATCTGCCGCGTCTTTCCTTCAGAATCGAATAACCCCGTCTATGCCGAAGTGGTGGGCTTCGGAGAACGGCGACTCAAGCTGAGTCCACTCACGCCCATCAATGGGATCCGCCCAGGGGATCTCGCCATGAAGCATCCACACTCGGACACGGTCCAGGCCGGAGAAGCCCTCCTGGGGCGTGTCATCGACGGAATGGGCGCACCCATCGACGGCAAAGGACCGCTGCCTGCGGGAAAACCTTATGCGTTGAACCGTCCCGCCGTAAACCCGCTGGAGCGGCCGGTGATCAGGGAGCAGCTCGATGTGGGTGTCCGCTGCATCAATGGGCTGCTGCCCATCGGTAAGGGCCAGCGGATGGGGATCTTCGCAGGGTCCGGCGTCGGCAAAAGCACGCTCCTCGGAATGATGGCCCGATATACCACGGCCCCCGTGAACGTGATCGCCCTGATCGGCGAACGGGGCCGTGAAGTCAACGAATTCCTTCAAGACGAGCTGGGCGCCGACGGACTGGCCCATTCAGTGGTGGTCGTGGCCACTTCCGATCAGCCTGCGACGCTTCGACTCCGTGGAGCCTACGTGGCCTGCGCCGTAGCCGAGTACTTCAAAGACACGGGCCGGGACGTCCTGTTCATGATGGACTCGGTCACCCGTTTCGCCATGGCCGCGCGCGAAATCGGACTCGCCGCAGGGGAACCGCCGACCACCAAGGGCTATCCCCCAAGCGTTTACGGTCTGCTGGCCCAGGTTCTCGAAAGGACGGGCAATTTCCGAGAAGCCTCCATCACGGGGATCTACACGGTGCTGGTCGAAGGCGACGACCTGGACGATCCCGTGGCCGATACCGTCCGCTCCATCTTGGACGGCCACATCGTGCTGGATCGAGCCCTCGCTCATCAGCGACACTACCCCGCGATCGATCCCCTGAAGAGCGTCAGCCGTTTGACAGATCGCCTCCTGGACGCGGAACAGAAACGCTTCGCCGCCCGCTTCATCCAGACGCTCGCCCATTACCGAAACAGCGAAGACATGATTCAAATCGGAGCCTACGTGAAAGGCACCCATCCGGACACGGACTACGCGATCAGCATGATCCAGAAGCTCAATGAGTACCTGAGACAGGACGTCACCGACCGCTGCACCGTGGCCGAATCCCTCAAATGGCTGAAAACCCTTTTCGCCTGATCCGGTGGAACCATCTATGACCTTTCATTTCCGTTTTGAAGCGACGCTGAAAAGACAGGAAGGCCTTTTCCAGGAAGCCCGGATGGCTTTCGCTCGGGCCCGGCGCAAGGTTCTGGAACTTCAGGAGCGCAAGAGCCGCTTCCGCAGCGACATCTGGAAGCAGAAGGAACTTCTGTCGGATCAACAGAGACGGGGGATGAACGTGTCCTACTACCTTGCTTTCACCGAACACCTGGCCGGCCTCGAACACAAACTGCACACCCTGGAAGAAGAACTTCTCCGAGCCCGCAAGGACCTGGACAATAAGCATCGGGAACTCTTGGCCTGCGAAATGCAACTGAAGCAGCTCGAACACCTGAAGACCAGGGACCTGGAGGCGTATCGGAACGGCGTGCGCAAAGCGGAACAGAAACAGCTGGACGAACTGTCCGGAGGCAGGGGAGTTCGAGCTCAGGATGAATCCCAAATCTGATGCACCGATGACGGCGACAAAGAAGCGGCCCGGCGGGCGCCGCCTTTCGGCGGGCGTCTTGGCCATCTGTGGGGTCGCCCTCCTGAAAGCCCTCCTGGCCTTCGGCATTTTTATCGCCGACAACAGTGAAAAGGCGGAGGTACTGTCACCGCCCGAGGTCCAGGCCGAAGAAAGCGCACCCGCGCCGGCGGCCGGGCAAGCCGGAACCACGCCGACGGAACAAGGCGCCGCGGAAGGAAAGGCCCTGGAACCCCCCGTTGTGGACTTGACACCCGAAATGGTCGCTTACGTGAAGGAGAGGGAAGCCGCTCTGGAACGAAAGGAAGCGGAACTGAGGGAACGGGAGGCTTACCTGGCGAAGATGGAAAAGGAGTTGGAGCAGAAGCTCAAGGAACTCCTTTCCCTCCAGGAAAAGATGAAGACCATCCAGGAAGAGATCCAGACATACCGGGCTCAACGAGAAGAAGAAAGCAACCAGCAGATCCGGTCACTCGGGAAGATCTACAGCACCATGAAGCCCAAGGAAGCCGCGAAACTCCTGGAAAACCTGGAAGAAGAACTGGTCGTCCGGATCATCACCACGCTTCCCCCGGACCAGGCGGCGGACATCCTCGCCAACATGGACGTGAAGAAAGCCGCGAAGATTTCTACGGCGCTCTGCGTCGCCAACCCGTAAGAACCCGTCCCAAAGCGATGCCGGTCGCCGGCAAGCCGGCTCCTACAGGGGAATGGCCCGGTTTTTCATCAAGGCGCCGGCCCGGTGTTCCGTTATCGGTAGCAGCGGGCTTGCCCGCGACCCGTAAAACCGGCAATGCCGCTTTGACCTGGGAGCGCGGGCGTCTCGCCCGCATCTCCAACCCCGCCATCCACCTTGTTCCCAAGCTCCACCTTCCACCTTGTTCCCAAGCTCCAGCTTGGGAACAAGGGGAAAACATCACCCCGGGCGGCATGGCTTCGTGCGACAACTATCTTGACAAACACCAAGGTCTGCGACCAGAAAAGGAGATGGCTGCAGATCTTTTGCTTCTTGTTCCCAAGCTCCAGCTTGGGAACACAATTGTGCAGAAGCTCCAGCTTCGGTGGGGCCGTTCCCAAGCTTGAGCTTGGGAACGAGGGGAAAGACTACTTCGAGACCCTGGCGAGCTCCCTGGAAAGACAGCGCGTTTCAGCTGTAGCAGGAGGGAAGCTGGAGCTTCCCGGGCAGGGCGTTCCCAAGCTGGAGCTTGGGAACGAGGGGAAGGTCTGCGACCAGAAAAGGAAGTTCAGCGTTCTGACAAAGGAGAAGCGCATGACACCGCATCGCGTATCCATCGTGCGTTACCGGACGCCGGGCGAATCGGTCCGCCGGGCCGTCGACCTGGCCGGCGGCCTGCCTCCCTTGAAATCGGGCGCCCGCGTTTTCATCAAGCCCAACATCGTTTTCTGGACCCGGGCCGTCCCGTTTCCCAAGTGGGGCGTGATCACCACCAGCCGGGTGATGGAAGACATGGTCAAGCTGCTCAAGGCCCACGGTGTAGACGACATCACCATCGGCGAGGGAATCATCACCGCCGACCCCAGGGACCGGGAAACCCCGGACCACGCCTTCACCACCCTCGGCTACGGCGTCCTGGCCAAACGCTACGGGGTAAAAACCCTCAACGTAATGGACGACGATTTCGCCCCGGTGGAGATCGGCGAGGGGACCACGCTTAATTTTTGCGCCCGGGCACTGGAAAGTGATCTCATCGTCGACCTGCCGGTGCTCAAGACGCACAACCAGACCGTGGTGACCCTCGGCATCAAGAACCTCAAAGGGCTCATCGACATCCCTTCGCGCAAGAAATGCCACCGCATGGACGACGAGGCCGATCTGCACGCGATGGTGGCCCGACTGCCCGACCGGCTGCCGGCGGTGTTCACCGTCATCGACGGCATTTACAGCGCCGAACGCGGCCCGGCTTTCGACGGGAAGATGCACCGCAGCGACCTGCTCATCGCCTCCGCCGACCTGCTCTCCGCCGACCTGGTGGGTGCCCGCGTCCTGGGCCACGATCCGGCCGACGTGCCGCACTTGGCCTATGCGGCGCGCAACCACGGCCGGCCGCTGGACCTTTCCGACATCGAGGTGGTGGGCGAACCCATTGAAGCGGTGGCCCGTTTTCACGCCTACGATTTCGACTATGCACAGGATTCGGACGGCAACTGGCTGCCAGTGCCGCTGATCAAGCAGGGCATCCGTGGGCTCTCGTATCCCAAGTACGACCTGACCATGTGCACCTACTGCTCCGGCATCAACGGCGTGGTCCTCTCGGCAATCCGCTATGCCTGGAAGGGAGAGCCCTTCGACGATGTTGAAGTCCTCACCGGAAAAGTGATGAAACCGACGCCGGGCAAAAAGAAAACGATCCTGCTGGGGAAATGCATGTACCAGGCCCACAAGAACAATCCGGACATCAATGAAATGATCGCCGTCAAGGGCTGCCCACCCAAGCCGGAAGACATCCTCAACGCCCTGCACCAGGCGGGCATCGATGCCGATCCGGCCCTGTTTGCCGGCATGGACCGGTTCCCCGGCTTCTTCATGGCCCGCTACCAGGGCAAGCCGGAGTTCGACGAGGCGTTTTTCAGGGTTCAATGACAATTGACGCGCCCTTTCAAATGCGATAGAGAGCAAGCGGTTCTCTGACAATCCGTTTCGGTTCAGGTATCCCGACCTTCGGGATTCAATAGGGAAGACGGTGAAATTCCGTCGCGGTCCCGCCGCTGTAAACGGGGACGAAAGCCTTAAGAACCACTGTCGGTGCTAGCTGTGCCGAGCCGCGCCGGCCGCAGCCGTCGCTTTCAGGGCGCTCTGCGGAAAAGCGGACGGCTCGGACCGGGCCTTTCAATGGGCCGAACGACCGATGGGAAGGCAAGGCGAGTAGGACGATCCGTGAGCCAGAAGACCTGCCTGAAACCGGCAATGGAACCGCCCTGATGGGAAACGGGCGTTTCCTCATCGGAGCCTGGGCTTCGGTGAACCGTCAAGGATCAAGCAAACAGGGTGCCGTCCTTGAAACCTCATAAGATGAATGGTTTCAAGGACTTTTTTTTGGGTAGCGTAGAAAATAATAGACCTAATACTTGATGCCGAATTCTATTTCCCCTCCCCCTGTGGGAGGGGATTAAGGGGAGGGGAATGTAACTCATTGACCTTCATTGATTTTATCACCCTCACCCCAACCCTCTCCCATCAAGGGAGAGGGGGATTGCCCTCGTTCCCAAGCTCCAGCTTGGGAACAAGAAGCAAAAGATCTGCACCCATACTTGATGCCGAATTCTATTTCCCCTCCCCCTGTGGGAGGGGATTAAGCAAAGGTCCAGTTACGATTTCAAGCTGTGCCATGAATTCTATTTCCCCTCCCCTTGTGGGAGGGGATTAAGGGGAGGGGGGGAGGAGACCGACCATGGACCGACCCGGACTGGTGGCCGCAGGCCAGGCCGTGGAAGCCGAAAGCTTCCGCATCATCGACCGGGAAATGGGCGCTCATGCCTTTCCGCCCGAGCAGTGGGAAGTGGTGCGCCGCGTCATTCACACCACCGGCGACTTCGACTACGCGGATCGCATCCGATTCCGCCCGGAATCCCTGGCGGCCGGCGTCCAAGCCCTTCGAGCGGGAGCTTCGATCTTCGCCGACACGCGCATGATTCAGGTGGGGCTTTCCCCGTGGCGCCTCGGCTGGTTCGGAAATCCCGTCGTGGTTCCCGCCGCGGAACCGGAGGCCCAGGCGGCCGCCGAACAACAGGCTACGACCCGGACGGCGGCGGCCTTTCGGAACCGAGCCCGGGAACTGGAAGGCTCCGTCGTGGCCGTGGGAAACGCCCCCACGGCCCTTCTGGAAGTGGTACGGCTCGCGCGCGAAGAAAACCTCCGGCCCGCCCTGGTGGTCGGGGTTCCGGTCGGTTTTGTCAACGCCGAAGAATCCAAAACCCTCCTTTGGGAAACCGAAAGCCTTCCGTGCATCACGGTGCTCGGCCGTAAAGGCGGAAGCACTGTGGCGGTCGCCGTCCTTCACGCCCTGCTGGAACTGGCTCGGCGGCATCCGGCGTAGTGACCCGAAGAGCGGCCGCCCGCGCCGGATTCACGCCCCCCGTGCGGCCGCCGAGGCTGCCCACGGCGGGCTCCAAGCGGAGGCCCCACGGTATCGGAGGTTATCCACATGCTGGGAACGCTTTACGGGATCGGGGTCGGACCCGGTGACCCGGAACTTCTGACCCTCAAGGCCGTCAAGACCCTGAAGAACGTCCATCACGTCTTCGCGGCCAGTTCCAGCAAAAACAACTACAGCCTGGCGCTCGACATCGTGCGGGAACACCTCCCCGGCGGCGTTCCCGTGAGTATCCTCGATTTCCCCATGACCTTCGACCAGGATCATCTGGAAGAAGCGTGGCAGGCCAACTGCGAAACGGTGGTGCAGGTGCTGGAATCGGGAAGGAACGCCGCGTTCCTCACCTTGGGCGATCCGCTGACCTTCAGCACCTTCATCTATCTGTCGCGAAAAATCCGCCGGAGGCTTCCCGCCGTCGCCGTGGAGACGATCCCCGGCATCACGGCGTTTCAGGCCGCCGCCGCCTGCAGCGCCCTCCCGCTGGCCGAAGGCGAAGAAACCATCACGGTGATCTCGGGCGCCAAGGGTGGAGAACGCCTGAAAGACGTGATCGGCTTTTCCGACAACGTGGTGCTCATGAAGACCTACAAGCAGTTCCCCCAGATCCTTTCCGCCGTGGAAGAACTGGGCCTTCAGGACCATTGCTGTTTCGTGAGCCGCTGCGGGCTCGACGGCCAGATGGTGGAAAAGGAATTCGACAAGCTCACCCGCTTGAAGCCCCACTACCTTTCGCTCATGATCGTCAAGAAACGGGGGCTGGACGCGTGAACCGCCCTCCGAAAGTCATGGAAGCTCCCCGCGGATTCCGGAAGCCCGCTCCCCTCTGGTGGATCGGGCTTCTTGGCCTGAGCCTTGCCGCGGCTTTCGTTTCCGCGGGCATGGGGCCCTACGACATCCCCTACCCGGACATCGCCCGCGTGGTGCTTTCGCCGCTTCGACCCGAAACGGCGGGCTCCGTGGACGAAACCCTCCGGTACATCGTGATTCACGTCCGTCTGGCCCGCATCTTCCTGGCCCTTGAGGTGGGGGCGGCACTGGCGCTCGCCGGCGCGGTCTACCAAGGCGTGCTGCTGAACCCCCTGGCGGATCCCTTCACGCTCGGGGTTTCCACCGGCGCGGCCTTCGGGGCCACCCTGGCCATCCTCGTGGGCTGGGGCGGCATGGCGCTCGGCGGGTTTCAGACCCTCCCGGCGGCCGCCTTCGCCGGAGCCCTTGGCGCCCTCTACCTGGTCTACCTCCTGGGACGCCTGGACGGCCGGGTGCACGCGACCACCCTCATCCTGGCCGGAATCATCGTCTCCACCTTCCTTTCCGCCTGGATCAGCCTGCTCAAGAGCCTCAACGAAGATTCCCTTTCCACCATCGTGTTCTGGATCATGGGAAGCCTTTCAGGCAGGAGTTGGACCCACGGGCTCTGGATGCTTCCGTATCTCGCGGCGGGAAGCGCCGCCATTCTGTACTACGCGCGCGAACTGGACCTTCTGAGCCTGGGGGACGTGCAGGCGCAGCAACTGGGAGTCGATGTGTCCCGGGTACGATTCCGGCTGCTCCTCGCCGCTTCCCTGGTGACCGCGGCGGCGGTGGCGGTGAGCGGGATCGTGGGGTTCGTAGGGCTCGTCGTTCCGCACCTGGTGCGCCTGGTCCTGGGTCCGCACCACCGGAGGCTCTTAGTCGCGGCCTTCTTCACCGGGGGACTGCTGGTGCTGGTGGCCGATACGGCCGCACGCACGATCCTTCCCGGAGGCCAGGAACTGCCGCTGGGCGTGGTGACCGCCGTTCTTGGAGGACCCTGCTTTTGCTTCATCCTGCTTCAGAAAAAGAAGACCGTCGGCCTGTGATCCGCGTGGCGGAGCTCCGGTGCGGCTACCCGGGGCGCCGCGTCCTCGACGGCGTGACGTTCGACGTCCATTGCGGTGAATTCGTGGGCGTCCTCGGCCCCAACGGGTCCGGAAAGACCACCCTCATGCTGGCGCTGAGCGGCGTGCTTCCCGTAGAATCCGGTTATATCGCCGTACACGGCGTGCCGCTTGAACGGATGCCGTCCCGGCAAAGAGCCCGGGCGGTGGCGTCGGTGGCTCAAGGCTTCGACGTGCGCTTTCCCTTTCCCTGCGCGGACGTGGTGGCCATGGGGCGGTACCCGCACCAGAAGCGGTGGCGCCTGCAGAGCCCCGAAGACGAAGCCGCCGTCCGTTCGGCCATGGAACAGACCGACACCACCGATCTGGCTCATCGGCCCGTAACGGAAGTGAGCGGCGGGGAACGCCAACGCGTCATGATGGCCAAGGGGCTGGCCCAGGCCGCGCCCATCCTGCTTCTCGACGAACCCACCTCCGCCATGGACATCAACCGCAAACTCCAGATCTTCCGCCTGCTCCGGGACCTCAACCTCAACGAGGAGCGCACCGTCCTCACCGTCCTTCACGATATCAACCTGGCCGCCCTCTTCTGCCGCCGCATGATCTTTTTGAAAGAAGGCCGGATCGCGGCCGACGGCCCCGCAGACCGTGTGCTCACCCCGGAAATCCTGGAAGCCGTCTACGACGTGCCGGTGCTGGTCCGCGACGTTCCGGAAACGGGCACTCGGCAGGTGGTGTTCGTGCCGTGACGGCGGGAGTTGTCCATCCATGACGTTCTTCAAGCGCCGAAATGGGAAAGCCCTCGCGGCGGCGTTCCTCTTTCTTTGCTGCTTCGTGGGTGCACCGAACCGAGGCGCCGCAGCCCCGGTTGCGGTAACCGACGACTGGGGGCAGACCATCCGGCTTTCCCGGCCGGCGTCCCGGATCATTGCGCTCTACGGCGCCTTCGCGGAAATGCTTTGCGCCATGGGAGCCGGCGACCGCCTCATCGCCCGTACCCAGGCGGACATCCATCCGCCCGAGATCCAACGGCTCCCTTCCGTCGGCACCCACATGCGGCCCAACGTGGAACTGATCCTCGGGCTGAAACCGGATCTCGTGATCCAAAGCGCCAGCCGCCGGGCCGCCACCGCCGAAATGGAACGGCTGGTCCACGCCGGCATCCCGGTCGCCGTCTTTCACCCCACCGATTTCCCAAGCCTTTTCAGCTGCATGGAGCGGCTGGGGACACTCACGGGGCGGGAAGCGGAGGCGCAGGAAACAACGGCGGAACTTCGCCGGCGCCTCGATGCCGTCGCCGCTCGAATCCACGACGCCCGAAGCCGGCCCCGAGTGGTCTTTGAAATCCGAAGCATCCCGCTTACGGTGGGGGGCCGAGCCGGCATGGTTGAGGCCGTCTTGGAAGCCGCCGGCGCTCAAAACGCCGTCGAAACCGATCGCGCCATCGTCCCCTTCGACGTGGAATCGCTCCTCCACCTGGACCCCGACGTCTACGTTGTCCAGGAAGGCCCCATGAACAAAAACCCGTCGCACCCCGCCGATCGGCCCCATTTCGACCGGCTTCGAGCCGTCCGGGAAGGCCGGGTCTTCTTCGTGGACGAGTTCCGCTACAGCCGGCCGGGACCCCGCGCCGTGGACGCCGTGGAAGAACTGGCGGCCCGGCTCTTTCCTGAACGCTTCGGCCGGGGCGCCCCGCCGGCCGACAACCCGCCGAGATCCCGAGCCGACGAAAACCGTCCCGAATCGCAAACGGGCGGGCGAAACCTCCCGGAGCCGTCGGACATCACGTGGCAGGCCGTCCTGAAGCGGCTCGTCGTCCCCCTCCTTCGCCTCACCTTCTTCATCGCCGTCGGCCTTTTTGTGGGGAACCTCATCGAATCGCTCCACTGGACCCACCACCTGGGGCGGATCGCGCGGCCGCTTCTTCGCTGGGGCCACCTGAGCGACCAGAGCGCCGTCGCCTTCATGGCCGCCTTCTTTTCCGGCGTCACCGCCAACACGCTGCTCATGAACGCTCACCAGGACGGAAAACTCACCCGGCGCGAACTCTATTTTTCCAACCTGGTGAACGCCTTCCCGTCGTATTTCCTGCACCTTCCCACCACTTTTTTCATCCTGCTTCCGCTGGTCCGGGCGGCCGGCGTCTACTACCTGGCACTCACACTTCTCGCCGCCCTAGGCCGTACCTTCGGGGCACTCGCCGTGTCCCGCCTGGTTCTTCCGCCCCCGTCCCCGTCCGCCGCCCCGGCGGCCGACCCACCGGAGCCGCAGGCTCGAAAAGACCTGTTCAAGGACATGTGGCGCAAATTCCGCCGGCGCCTGCTCCGCGTGCTCCGCTGGACGCTTCCCATCTACACCCTCTTTTTCCTGCTGAACCATTGGGGGCTCTTCGACTGGATGGAACTGGCCCTGGCCCGGGTTTTCCCGTACCGGATCATACCGGTCGAGGCCTTGAGCGTGGTGGTGTTCCAGGTGACGGCGGAATTCACGGCGGGAGCCGCCGCGGCGGGAGCCCTCATGGACGCGGGGACCCTCACGGTCAAGGGGACCGTGCTGGCGCTCCTCATCGGAAACGTGATCGCGACACCCGTGAGGGCTCTCAGGCACCAGCTGCCTTACTACATGGGCATCTACACGCCGAAGACCGGGCTTTCGCTCCTGGTGGTGAGCCAGGCGGTGAGGGTCGTGAGCGTGGTGCTCGTCGGGTGGCTCTTCTACCGGCTGGCGCCCGCATAAGGCTTGTCCCCAAACCAGCTCGTGCAGGAGCGGCGCCATTGTGGGAGCGGCGCCGTCGTGGAAGCGGCACCCTCGCCGCGATAAAGGTCCTTGTAGGAGCGCCCCTGCCCCCGCTTAACATCAAAAATCCGTAGGAGCGGGCTTGCCCGCGATAAAAATCCGTAGGAGCAGGATTGGTCGCGACGCGCAAAACCGGCAATGCCCCGTTGACCCTGATCGCCGGCAAGCCGGCTCCTACCGAGGATCGGCCAACTTTTCCCTGTCAAGGCGCCCAGCCCGGTGTTCCATTGAGGCGCCGCCTGAGCGCCTTCCGGCAGGACTGCAGCGATGCGTGGCCTTGGGCATCGCGGGCTGCCCGGCCGCAATAGGGGCACACGACACGGCGCACTCAAGCATCGGAACGCTCGGCCGCCGCGTCTCTTCGAGCGGCTTCCACGGCATTGCGTTCTTCCACCAGGTGCTCCACCAGTTCACTGAACGGCCAGTTGATGGAATGTTCGGTCACCACCGCGTAGATGGGTCGCGGAAGATTCGCGTTCTTAAAGGCCTGTATGAGAAAGTACACCCCTTTTTGGGGAATATTATAAAAAAGAAGCACCTTTTCGTCGCTGTGGAAATCGTCGGTCGCGGTTCTGTCCGTGTGGATGATGTCTTTCAGGGGGAGGTGACCCCGCCGGGCGGGGATGGAAACGGCGGGAGGCGCTTCGATTTGCCTGAGAAATTCGTCGAGGGCCGCCTTTTCCTCTATGGTGTAATTCCACACCAACAGTCTGGGCGAATCATCCATGAATGCCTCCATTTTCCGGCTCCCGGTCACGGTTCATTGCAGACAAGCAGCTTCAGCATAAGCAAGGCGCCCCCCGGTTGTCAAAGGGAACCCCGGCGTTGGTCTATCGCGGCGAGGGCGGGCCTCCCACAGCCGTTCCGCTCACACCGGGCTTGCTCAAATGGAAAAAGTGTGATCTATAGGCAGCGTAATCGCCAGGGGGCGCCCTCACACACAGACGAGGGCTGAGAAGGCACCCCTTGAACCTGATCCAGGTCATGCTGGCGGAGGGATTGGCGAGGTAACGAATGGCGAAGAAGTCCCCTCCGGCCGTGAATCCCGCGGCCTTTTTCTTTTTCCCATCCATCTCGTCCGGAAGCATCCGCTCCACGTGTCCCTCCTGCACGCAACCCAGGAGGAGACCATGAACACCCAACTGGATTTCGCCAAGGCCGGCATCGTGACCGATGCCATGAAGCGAGCGGCGGACGGCGAACCCTTGACCGCCGAGGAATTGCGGGGACGGATCGCCGCCGGCCAAGCCGTGCTCCCCAAAAACATCCACCACGACTTTCCTGAAGTCCGCGCCATCGGGCGGGGACTCACAACCAAGGTGAACGCGAATCTCGGAACCAGCGGCGAATGCGCCGATCTGGACATGGAACGGCGAAAGCTCGACGCGGCCGTGCGAGCTCGAACCGATTCCATCATGGACCTTTCCACCGGCGGCGACCTCACCGCGCTGCGCATGTTTTTCCTGGAGCACTCACCCACCATGGTGGGGACCGTCCCCATCTACGCGCTGGCGACTGAAATGGTGCGAAGCGGCGAACCGCTGGAAAAGATGGACGGCGACCGGCTGCTACGCGCCATCGAAGACCAGTGCCGCCAGGGGGTGGACTACATCACCGTGCACTGCGGCGTCACCCTGGCGTCCATGGCCAAGCTGGAACGGTTCGAACGGATCATGCCGTGCGTGAGCCGCGGCGGGTCCCTGCACCTGTTCTGGATGCGAAAAAACCACAAGGAAAATCCCCTCTACGAATACTTCGACGATCTTCTGGAAATCGCTCACCGCTACGACGTCACGTTGAGCCTTGGCGACGGCTTTCGTCCCGGCGCCATCGCGGACGCCATCGACGGCGCCCAGATCCAGGAACTGATGACGCTGGCCGAATTGGCCCGCAGGGCCCGCAACCGGGGCGTGCAGGTGATGATCGAAGGACCGGGCCACGTCCCGCTGGAACACATTCAGAGCCACGTGCAGCTTCAGAAGCGCCTCAGCGACAATGCGCCGTTCTATGTACTGGGACCGCTTCCGACGGATATCGCAGCCGGCTACGACCACATCACGGCGGCCATCGGCGGTGCACTGGCGGGGGCGGCCGGAGCGGATTTCCTCTGCTACGTGACTCCAGCCGAGCACCTGGGACTTCCCGACGAAGACGACGTGTACCAGGGAATCATGGCCGCGAGGATCGCCGCCCACGTGGCCGACCTCGCCAAGGGCCTCCCCGGCGCCGCGGAGCGGGACCGCAGGGTCTCCATCGCGCGGCGCAACCTGGACTGGGAAGGCGTCATTTCGGAATGCCTCGACCCCGAACGGGTCCGCCGAAGGCTTCAGGTGACCGAAGACCGAGAAGCCTGTTCCATGTGCGGGAAGCTCTGCGCGGTGAAGATCAGCCGGCAGGCGACGTCGCCCGGGTAGGCGGCAAGGGGCGACGACAAAGTCTGGTTCAGAGCTTGGGAATGAGGGGACGGGAAGCTCCAGCTTCGATTCCCATGAGGCGACGATAAAATCTGGTGCGGGGGGTGTGAAGGCCGTTTTCATGACGAAAGGAGGTTTTTGTGATGGGTTTGGACGAAGTGGTGATCACGCGAGCCATCGTGGAGCGCTTTTTCGAAAAACTTTCCGGCTGTCTGGAGCTGGATGTGGCCGTGGTCGGCGCCGGTCCTTCGGGACTCGTGGCCGCTCAACGCCTGGCCCATGCGGGGCGGAAAGTGGCCGTCTTCGAAAGAAAGCTGAGTGTCGGGGGCGGCATGTGGGGCGGCGGGATGCTCTTCAACGAAATCGTGGTCCAGGACGAAGCCAAGCGGATCCTGGATGAAGCCGGCGTCCGGTCGAAGCCTTACCGGGAAGCCGGCTACCACACGGCGGATTCCATCGAAGCGGTGAGCGTCCTCACGAGCAGGGCCGTGCAGGCGGGCGCCGTGGTCTTCAACGCCGTGACCGTCGAAGATGTGGTGATGCGGCCGGAACGGGTGACGGGTCTCGTGATCACCTGGACCGCCGTCGAAATGGCCGGCCTCCACGTGGACCCGCTGGCGGTTCGGACCCGGTTCGTGATCGACACCACGGGCCACGACACGGAAGTGGTGAAAGTCGTTCACCGCAAGGTGCCGGGACGACTCTTGACGCCCTCAGGAAACATCGACGGCGAAAAATCCATGTGGTCCGACGAAGCGGAGAAGCTGACCTTGGAAAATACCCGGGAAGTCTTCCCCGGCCTGTACGTGGCCGGGATGGCCGCCAACGCCGTCTTCGGCGGACCGCGCATGGGCCCCATCTTCGGCGGGATGCTTCTTTCCGGAGACAAGGTGGCCGGAGAAATCCTGGAGCGGCTGAAGGCCGAATCGTGACAAGCCGCCGCCTCAACCCGTTCGTGGCTTGGGAATGGCTTCCGCGGGGGTTCGGCCTTGTCAAACCGCGGCGGGTTGTGTACAAGAACCGCGGAAGTGCCAAGCTCACTGGTGGGGCTCCCGGACTTCAAATCCGGTGCGGGGCGCTGAGGGGCGTCCCGGGTGGGTTCGATTCCCATGCACTTCCGCCACCCCCCCGACACGGACCGCGAGCGGGACCGCGAAAACCTTTTGGGGCCGTAAAGGCCCCTTTTTTGTTGTGACAAGCCGCCCAAATCCACTGCGTCGCGTCGCCGCTCCCGCGCCCCTACCGCCGTCCATCGCCGGCGAGTTTTTCGCGCTTGAGGACCGCCTCCCGTTTCAGGCGGTTCACGGTCTCTTCCAAGACGGGAAACACGTTTTCACGGATGTCTCCGGCCACCACCACCAAGAGGACATCTTGGCCGATTTCCCGGCGGCCGGTATTAAGGAACGCCTCCACGGCGGCGATACCCGGCCGGGTGCGGACCTCTTCCAGCACCCGGTTCCAGGCGTCGCGGTCGCAGTCGATTTCCAGGTATTCGGCGGGGTCGCCCGCCCGACTGGTCCCGCGGACGATGCCGTTGTGGCACGCGAGCATCCCCACCTTGGCGGGATCGACGGATCGTTTCACCTTGTCCACCAGTTCGCAAAGCGTCGGCATATCGGTTTTCTCCTCGATGGGCATTTCCCCTCGTTCCCTCCTTCCCCTCGTTCCCAAGCTCCAGCTTGGGAACGAGGGGGGGGAGTGGAATGGACACCTTATTCTGTTGAGCTGTACTTACCACGCCTTCGCGCCGGCGCCAATTCCTGTTGATTGACATCACGATGGCTGTTATAAGGGAACCGCCCGATTTATCGATAGCTTACACGCGCGCTTTGCATGGAACTTCTATCGTGCCGCTGCTTCGAATGTTGCTTACGCCGCCATCCGTTCTCCCGCCGCCTCGGGCCCGAGCGACCTCCGGATCGCTTCCCGCCGCCTGCAAGGCACCGTTTCCCCTTTACATGGGCTTGAAAGCGATGAGGCTTTTGGGTAACCGCTGTCCACGATGTCGAGGAGGGACACATGTTTGACGAAAGGGCATTGGAAAAGATCAAAAAGAGCAAGGAAGAATGGGAGCAGGGAACTTTGGCCAAGTCGCTGGCCAAGTTTCCGGAACGCAAAAAGGTTTTTACGACCATCTCCGGAACCCCAGTGGAACGGCTATACACTCCCTTGGAAGTGGCCGGACTGGACTACGACCGCGACCTGGGTTACCCAGGGACGTTTCCTTTCACCCGCGGCGTCCAGCCCACCATGTACCGCGGCCGTTTTTGGACCATGCGCCAGTACGCGGGATTCGGAAGCGCCAAGGAAACCAACGCCCGCTACCGGTACCTGTTGGAACAGGGGCAGACGGGACTGAGTGTCGCCTTCGACCTTCCGACCCAGGCCGGCTACGACAGCGACCATCCCCTTTCCATGGGTGAAGTGGGCAAGGTGGGCGTCGCCATCGATTCCATCGACGACATGCGCGTCCTGTTCGACCAGATCCCCCTGGACAAGGTCACCACTTCCATGACCATCAACGCCCCGGCCACGGTGCTTCTCGCTATGTATCTCGCCATCGCCGAAGAACAGGGCGTGCCCTTCGACAAAGTCGGCGGCACGGTCCAAAACGACGTGCTCAAGGAAATCATCTGCCGCGGCCAGTACATCTATCCTCCAAAGCCCACCATGCGGCTCACCGTGGACCTTATCGAATACTGCTTCAAGCACGTCCCGCGCTGGAACACCATCAGCATCAGCGGCTACCACATCCGGGAAGCGGGCTCCACCGCCGCCCAGGAAATGGCGTTCACCATCGCCGACGGCATCGCCTACGTCCAGGCGTGCATGGACCGCGGCCTGGCCGTGGATTCCTTCGCCCCGCGCCTCAGCTTCTTCTTCAACGCCTTCACCAATGTCCTGGAAGAAGTGGCCAAGTTTCGGGCCGGCCGCCGCACGTGGGCCCGCATCATGAAAGAACGCTTCGGCGCCAAGGACCCGCGCTCCATGATGATGCGCTACCATGTTCAGACCGGCGGGGTGACCTTGACCGCCCAGCAGCCGCTCAACAACATCGTCCGCGTGGCGCTCCAGGCCTACGCCGCAGCCCTCGGCGGCTGCCAGTCGCTCCATACCAATTCCTACGACGAAGCCCTGTGTCTTCCCACGCAACAGGCGGTCACCGTGGCGCTCCGCACCCAACAGATCGTGGCCGAAGAAAGCGGCGCCACCGACACCATCGACCCGCTGGCCGGCTGCTACTATGTGGAAGCGATGACCGATCGCATCGAAAAGGAAATCGACGACTATATCCAGAAAATCGACGCCATGGGCGGGACGCTCACCGCCATCGAACAAGGTTACATCCAGAAGGAAATCCAGAACAGCGCCTATCAGTTCCAGAAGGAAATCGAATCCAACGAACGGATCTACGTGGGGATCAACAAGTACACCATGAAGGAAGAACCGCCCACCAACCTCCTGAAGGTGGACATGAAGGTGGGGGAAATCGAATCGGAAAAGATCAAGAGACTCCGAGCCGAACGGGATCCCGAAAGGTGGAAGAAGGCTCTGGACCGGCTTCGCGAAGTGTCCCAGACGGATGAAAACGTCATGCCCGCCGTGATCGAAGCGGTCAAGGCGCGGGCCACCATCGGCGAAATCTGCGACGTCTGGCGAGAAATTTTCGGCGAATACCGGCCCAAGGAATTCGTGTGATGCCGGCACGACGCATGGCCTGAACGCCTTCATCGAAGACTGGAGGGAAATCCCATGGCACAGGAAAAGAAAATCAAGGTCATCGTGGCGAAACCGGGGCTGGACGGGCATGACCGCGGCGCCAAGCTGCTCGCCCGCATCTTCGCCGAAGCCGGCATGGAAGTGGTCTACACGGGGCTTCGGCAGACTCCGGAAATGATCGTGGACACAGCACTCCAGGAAGATGCCGACGTGGTGGGCCTGAGCAGCCTCTCCGGAGTCCACATGTACTTTTTCCCGCGCGTGGTGGAACTGTTGAAGCAGAAGGGCCTGGACGACGTGCTGGTGGTGGGGGGCGGCATCATCCCGCAGGAAGACGTCCCGGAACTGAAAGCGGCCGGGGTGGCGGAAATCTTCGGTCCGGGAACCCCCACCAATCAGATCGTGGATTTCATCAGGCAAAACGCGCGAAAGAAAAACTGAACCCAACGGTTTCGGCCGGGGAACCGACGGCGCGTCACTCACCCCGGCCGAAATGCCCTGAAGACGCCGGAAGGACATGCATGGCCGTGGACTATGCGAGCCAAGTGCTGGAAGGATCGCCGCGGGCCGCTGCGCGCGTTATCAGCTGGCTGGAAAACGAAGACGATCGGGTGACCCCCGTCATGGAAGCGCTCTATCCGCACACCGGCAAAGCGGCTGTGATCGGGATCACCGGGTCTCCCGGAGCGGGAAAGAGCACGCTCACCGACAAGCTGATCCAGGCGATCCGAGACGATGGCCTCACCGTGGGCGTGGTGGCTGTGGATCCTTCGAGCCCGTTTACCGGCGGGGCCATCCTGGGCGACCGGGTGCGGATGAGCCGGTTCAGCACGGATCCGGGGGTTTTCATCCGGAGCATGGCCACCCGGGGGCACCTGGGCGGCCTGGCGCGGGCCACCGCCGACGTGGTCAAGGTCCTCGACGCCCTGGGAAAGGACGTGGTCCTTATCGAAACCGTGGGAGTCGGCCAGGACGAGGTGGACATCGTGCGGCTGGCCGACACCACCTGCGTGGTGCTGGTACCGGGACTCGGCGACACCATCCAGACCATGAAAGCCGGGGTGATGGAAATCGCGGACATCTTCGTCATCAACAAGGCGGATCGGCCCGGCGCGGACCAGCTCTACACCGAGGTGGCCCACCGGATCGAACAGGACGCCCAGATGCACGAAAAAGACTGGACGCCGCCGGTTCTCAAAACCGTCGCCGTGGAGGACCAGGGCGTGGACGTCCTGTGGGCCACCGTCCGCGATCATTGGAAATACCTGGACGAATCGGGGCGGCTGGAGGCCAGGCGCCGCGACCGGGCGCGCGAAGAAACACTCCGGATGATCCATCATGAAATCTTTCGAAAAATCCATGAACGACTGGCCGCCGACGGCGAACTGGAACGGATCGTGGACCGGATCGTGGCCGCCCGGGAAAGTCCGTACGGTGTGACGCGACGCATCGCGCGGGAGTGGCTGCGGGTGGACGACGCGTAGGCGGATTCAGCGACTGGAAGCCGAGCGGGGGGCTTTCAAGCAACCCTTCCCCGCAAGTTGAACCTCAACCAACGGAGGACCCTCATGAAGGTACTCAAAGTGGACCACATCGGCATTGCCGTCAAAAGCATCGACGCCGCCAAGAAGCTCTACCACGACATCCTGGGGCTGGACGACGCCGGGAGTGAAACCGTGGAAGAACAGAAGGTCACCACCGCCTTCTTCCCGGTGGGCGATACCGAAGTGGAACTCCTGGAATCCACCGCCCCGGACGGTCCGGTGGCGAAATACATTGAAAAACGCGGTGAAGGCATCCAGCATATCGCCTTCCGCGTGGAAAACATCGAAGCGGCCCTGGCCGAACTCAAGGAAAAAGGCATCCAGCTCATCGACGAAAAGCCGCGCCGCGGCGCGGGCGGTGCCAAGATCGCCTTCCTGCATCCCAAGTCCACCTACGGGGTGCTGGTGGAATTGTGCGAAAGGGAAGCCCACTAGGGGGCTGTCCGAAAACACAGAATCAACCCTTCGGGGCAACGCAATTCCCCTCGTTCCCAAGCTCTGGCTTGGGAACGGCCTGATGGGAATCGAAGCTGGAGCTTCTGCACAGTTGTGTTCCCAAGCTGGAGCTTGGGAACAAGGTGGAATTGTGCGAAAGGGAAGCCCACCAGAGCCCCTGGCGGCGGGGCGCCGCCCCTCCTGGGAGCGAGGGCGTCTCGCCCGCGTCTCTTCCCTACAGCGACCCGTAAAACCGGCGATGCCCCGCCGCCCCTGGGAGCGCGGGCGTCTCGCCCGCATCTACTTACTGAGGAAACCCATCGGAAACCATGACACTCAAACGCACCAGCGCAACGGAACGCCTCTTCCCCTTTTCGGCCCTGGTTGGCCAGGACCTGATGAAACGGGCGCTCCTCTTGAACGTGGTGGACCCCACCCTGGGCGGGGTCCTCATCAAGGGCGAACGCGGGACCGCTAAATCCACGGGCGTCCGCGCCCTCATCAACCTGCTTCCCACCATCCGCGTGGTGGAAGGCTGCCCCTTTCAATGCGATCCGGACGATCCGGCGTCGTTTTGCCCCCATTGCGCCGAAAAGGCGGCGGCCGGCCAGAGCCTCCCGGTCAGGGAACGCCGGATCCGGCTGGTGAACCTGCCCATCGGCACCACCGAAGACCGACTTCTTGGCACCATCGACATTGAAAAGGCGCTGAAGACCGGCCGCAAGGCCTTCGAACCCGGCCTGCTGGCCGAAGCGCACCGCGGTATCCTTTACGTGGACGAAGTGAACCTTTTGAACGACCAGATCGTGGACCTCTTTCTGGACGCGGCGGCGTCGGGCCGGAACGTGGTCGAACGGGAAGGGATCAGTTTCACCCACGCGAGCCGCTTCATCCTGGTTGGCACCATGAACCCCGAAGAAGGCGACCTGCGTCCGCAGCTTTTGGATCGTTTCGGCCTCTCGGTCACCATCGAAGGCATCCGGGACGTGAAAGACCGGGTGGAAATCGTAAAGCGCCGCATCGCCTTCGAAACGGACCCGGAAGGCTTCTACGCCCGCTGGGCGGCGGCCGACGCCGAACTGGCCGAACGGCTTGCCCAGGCAAAGACCCTGCTTCCCCGCGTGGCGTTCACCGAAGAACTGCTGCAGACGGCTTCGAGCGTCGCCGTGGCGCTCGAAACCGACGGCCACCGCGCGGATATCGTCATGATGAAGGCGGCCCGAGCCAACGCCGCCTTGGAAGGCCGAACCGCCATGACGGCCGAAGACCTGCAGCTCGCGGCCCGCCTGGCCCTCCCGCACCGCGTGAAGAAAACCCCGCTGCAAAAGACCGATTTCGACGAAGACAAGCTCCGGGAAGTCATGGCGCAGCACGCACCCGGAACCGCCGCCGGCGGAACCGAATGGGTGCCCGTCTACGAAAATCCCAAGAAACCGTCGAGCACCGCCGGAAGCTACAAGTCCCCTGTCGCCTGCGTGACGCACCTCTGCTCGGGAAGCCGTATCGCCCTGCCGCACCTTCCCTGGCATCGGCTGGATGCGGGCCGCCATCCCGGAAGGCGGTTCCTACTTCCGGATGTGCGCCGCTCGGGAAGCGTCCATGGAACGCGCCTTCCCGCCCCCGGAGGCCGCCTGGACGATGTCTCCCTCATCGGGACGCTTCGTGCCGCCGCAACGAGCCGGCTCAATCACAACGGCAACGGCCGCCTCTCCATCCGCCCGGAAGACATCCGCCTTCGGAAACGATCCCGGAAGACCGGGCTTTCCCTCATGATGGTCGTCGATTCCAGCGCATCCATGCGGACCAACGACGCCATGGCCGTCACCAAGGGCGTGATCGATTCACTGCTCCAGGATCTTTACTTCCACCGGGACAAGCTGGGGATCATCACCTTTCGGCATACGGGAGCGGAAGTGCTGCTGCCGCTCACCCACAACATCCGGGACGCGGCCCGGAGCGTCGAAGAACTCCCCGTGGGTGGCCGGACGCCCCTGGCCTCCGGACTCGAAGTGGGAACCCGGCTCCTTTTGCAGGAAAAACGCAAGAACCCGGAAACCCTTCCGGTGATGCTCATCTTTTCCGACGGCCGGCCCAACGTGAGCTGTTACGGGGCGGACCCGCTGGAGGAAACCTTCGCGTGGGCGCAAGAAATCAAGCGGCAAAAGATTCAGGCGATCCTGGTGGACACGGAACAGAACCCCATGGCCCAGGGCTGCGGGTATGAAATCGCGCGGCGCATGGAAGCGGTGTACCTGCCGCTACACCGGCTGTTGGGATCGTGATCGTGATGTGCCCTGGGACAAAGAGCTACATCCACAGATTACACAGATTCACACAGATAAATATAGGTGGATGAACCGATCAAACAATCAAGGAGCTTGATGGAAAATCCAATCACCTGTAGCCATCGGTGCAATCTGTGGACAAAGACATGATGGGAACCGCCGTCGCGGTATGACTTCGTCGGACAACGTGTTAAGGTGTCGCACTCTGGGCGGAGCGCAAAGCGTGCTCCACTTCTGCAGGAAACTCCACCACGATGAAATGGCTCTTGTGATACAGATAATCTTCTCCACTCTCATCGACAATTCTTAACAGATCATCTCCGGCGCCCCGTTCATCCGGGATGATCTCATAGATTTTCCTTAAGATCAGAGATGCCTCATAATCTGAATTGTCGACACAGATAGCGAAATGTCTCTTGTGTTCACTCATTGTCTTATTCCAAATAGCGTTTGATTTTGATGTCTTTGCGGCCAATCCCATGAGCCTCGTACCAGTGTAACTCTACCCACCTGATGTTTCCATTCGGCAGCCTGACATGGGCTCTGCCCTTCAGTTTCCTCCACCGCCCTGCTCCATAGGTCTTTTCGAGATACGCTAAATCGCGGATGCTCGTTCCGGCGGCAATCACCTCAATCCCTTCGACTTGATCCAGGATTTCAAATCTCATGATCAAAGGGACGCTGTTAGGTTTTTAGGGTCGCGTCAGAAAGAGGCGCCGTTCCTCGGCCATGCTTTGCCCCCCTGCCAACCGAATCGTTCGCAGAGGAAAGGGTGTCTGTCAAGACACGTGTCGCACGAAGTCCCGGAAAAGCAAAGAACATCCACAGATTACACAGATTTACACAGATTCCCCTCGTTCCCAAGCTGGACCTTGGGAACAAGAAGAGATGTTCCGCTATCGGTAGGAGCGGGCTTGCCCGCGACCCGCAAAACCGGCAATCCTCCGTCGGCCCTGATCGCCGGCAAGCCGGCTCCTACCGGGGGGACCTACCGCGGCGCCCGGTACCCGAATTCGGCCATCTGCCGCGCGTCTTTCCGCCAGTTTTTCTGAATTCTTACGAAAAGGCCCAAAAATACGCGGCAACCCAGCAACCCTTCGATGTCCATCCGGGCCTGGCGGCCGATTTCCTTGAGCATCCGGCCGCCCTTGCCGATGAGGATCCCTTTCTGAGACGGGCGTTCCACGTGGATGGTGGCTTCGATGTGCACGCGCCGCCGTTCCGGGTCTTCGGAAAATCGATCCACGGTCACGGCCGCCGCGTAGGGCACTTCCTGCTCCGTCAGATGAAACACCTTCTCCCGAATGATTTCCGCCGCAAGAAAGCGTTCCGGCTGGTCGGTGATGTGGTCTTCCGGGTAGTAGCGCGGGCCTTCGGGAAGGAGACCGACCAATGCGTCGATAAGCTCCGGGACGCCGTCTCCGGTCAGGGCCGAAACGGGCACCACGGCTTCGAAATCCCGTAGTCCGCGGTACCGGTCGATGAGGGGAAGCAGCGCGGCCTTGTTTTTCAGAAGATCCACCTTGTTGATGACCAGGATCGCAGGGGTCGAAACGCCCGCCATGGCTTCCAACGCGAACCGGTCCGCCTCCCGCTCGGGTTCCGGTGCTTCGATCACGAAGCAAATGGCGTCCACTTCATCCAGGGTCGCAAGCGCCGTATCGACGAGGATCCGGTTGAAGGCGTCTCGCGCCCGGTGGATCCCCGGGGTATCCACGAAGATCATCTGGCAGTCGGGGCGGTTCAAGATGCCGAGGATGCGATTCCGCGTGGTTTGAGGCTTGGGGCAGGTGATGGAAATCTTTTCCTTGAGCACCTGGTTCATGAGCGTGGATTTCCCCACGTTGGGGGCGCCCAGAAGGGCGACGAAGCCGGATCTGATGGACGACATGGTCTTCGGAAACTCCCGTTTTCGGCGTTTGGATCGTACCGTAGGATTCTACCCGTCCGAAGATGACATTGCGAGAACCATCCACGGCACGGTTGAGGCGGCTGCAAAGCGTCCGTGATCATTCGGAGGCCGCCACCATTTTCCGCCCTCGGTAGGAGCGGGCTTGCCCGCGACCCGTAAAGCCGGCAATCCTCCGTCGGCCCTGATCGCCGGCAAGCCGGCTCCTACAGGGGATCGGCCCGGTTGACTTTGTTCCCAAGCTCCACCATCCACCTTGTTCCCAAGCTCCACCATCCACCTTGTTCCCAAGCTCCAGCTTGGGAACACACCTGTGCGGAAGCTCCAGCTTCCACACGGCTGTCCACATGCTTCTTGCCCCGCTTCCGTCCCCGCGCTATGTTTGTATCATAATCCGCCCCCGCTCCACCGTGGATACATTCACCAAAGGGCGCCGCGTGCGCGGCGCGTTTCCCTGTGGCCCCTGCAGGTCACGGATCGATGGGGCTGGTAACCCAAATGCGCATCCACAGATTACACAGATTGACACAGATTAAAAAATAGGTAGCGTTCTAAAGTGGACACCTCAAGCAAAAAGGTTAACGAAGGTCAAAAAATCCCCCTCCCCTTAATCCCCTCCCACAGGGGGAGGGGAAATAGAATTTGGATGTAGATTTCCCAAATGAGGCTGTAGGGGTGAGATATGACAAGACTCAACTTTATCGTGATCATGATATTGCTTCTGGCGGGACAGTGTGTATGGGCGGAGGAGGTCCCATATACCCTTGAGGATAGAGATAGACTTATTAGAGTTGAAACTAAAATAGAGGAACTAGACAGTAGGTTTGAGCAGATAGACAAACGCTTCGAGCAGGTGGAGAGGCGATTTGAGCAGCTGGAGAGGCGCATAGAGAGGCTGGAAAACGTAATGATGTGGGGATTCGGGTTATTATTTACCACGATGATAGGATTGGTTGGTTTTGTATTGTGGGACAGAAGAACAGCGCTGTCGCCTGCAATAAGGAAGAATAAAGAGTTAGAAGAAAGAAACGATAAGATTGAGAAGGCATTGAAGGAATATGCCTATAAAGAACCAAAGCTGGCTGAGATACTTCGCAATGTGGGTCTAATGTAACATTTGCACCTTGTTCCCAAGCTCGACCATCCATCTTGCTCCCAAGCTCCAGCTTGGGAACACAGCAACGAATATAACTTGTCTTATTGTTTGGTTCGTTTCAATAAACTGTTTATCTCTTCATCTGAAAATCCAAACTGCCTGAAGATACGTAAGACATAGGGTGGAGACAGTTCTTTCGCCCCCATATCGATAGGAACCACTCTTTTCTTTCCCTTATGATAACGGAAATATAATGTGTGATCGCCCTTTCCTTCTCTCAAGTATTTGCAACCCGCAGGTTCCAAAATTCTGACTAGTTCCCTGAATCCGTGAGATTGCGTCTATAGATAAAACTATCATATCGCAGACATCCTATTGAATTTCATCCGCTTTTATGCTATATGGTCTCCTGTCAAACTTTCACCCGGCAGGTGCACCCATGAAGAGAATCGAAATTGAACAATCTTCGAAAGCCTTCTACAGCGAACACGCGGGCCTGGTCCTTGTGGGCAATCTGATCAACGGCTACACGGACTTGTGCGAGCGGTTGGAAAAGGAAGTTCCAGGGCGGCCGATGATCTCTCATGCGGATGTGGTCAAGACCTATCTGGGGCTTCTGTGTCTGGGTAAGAGCGACTTTGAAGCCGCTGAGGGGGTCTCCGGCGATGACTGGTTCAAAGAGGCTCTGGACATCCAAAAGGTCCCTTCGCAGGAAACCTTGCGACAGCGCTTCGACAGGCAAGCGAAAGCTTTCCAACGGCTTGCGGAAGCCGCTAACATCGAACTGCTCAAGAGGATCCAGGTTCCCGTAACGGCTCTTCCCACGGGGCATGTGGCTTTGGACCTGGATGTCTTCTGCCTGGACAATTCCGACACCAAGAAAGAAGGGGTGTCGCGGACGTACCAGAACTACGACGGGTACGCGCCCATCGGGGCCTACCTCAGCGAGGAGGGATGGTGTCTGGGCATTGAGCTTCGTCCAGGGTCTCAGCATTCCCAGAACGGATTTGTGGACTTTTTGCGCAAGGTGTTGGTGTATGCCCAGAAGATCACCCGCAAGCGCCTCTTGGTGCGAACGGACTCGGCTCACGATGCTCTGGAAACGCTTGTGGAGCTTCGCCGACATCCCAATGTGAGCTTCATCGTCCGATGGAATCCACGCAGGGCGAACGTCTTTTACTGGCGTGATCGGGCCTTCAGGGAAGGCCGTGTGAGTGAGCCCCGGCCCGGCAAGAAAGTGGCGATCTTCAGCACGTGGGTGACGCGACACTATGGAGGAAGAAGCTATCGGTTTCGGCTGGTGATCCGGGTCACCGAGAGGATATCGGATGCCAAGGGGCAAATGCTGATTCAGCCCGATATCACGCTGGAGGGCTGGTGGACGTCGCTTTGCGTCCACGAGGATGAAGTGATCTGGTTGTACGAGAAACGGGGCCTGAGCGAGCAGTTTCACAGCGAGATCAAGTCCGATTTGGACCTGGAGCGACTGCCCTCCGGAAAGTTTGCCACCAATGCGCTGGTGTTGACCCTGGGCGGACTGGCTTACAACCTCTTGCGCATCCTGGGGCAAAACGGGCTTCTGGCCGATTTTTCGCCTGTACGGCATCAGGCCAAGCGGCGTCGCGTGAAGACCGTGATCCAGGAGCTGATCTATCTGGCAGGGCGCGTGATCCGAAGCGGTCGTCGGCTGAAGCTCCAGTTCGGTCGGCATTGTCCCGCTTTTCAAGCCTTTCGGAGCGTGTATCTCAAATTTTGCCCAGGGTAGGGTAAAGGGCAGTCGTTGCAAGAGCCTGGATCTATTCTATGTTTTCTATGTTCACATTGAAAGGGGGTGAGGTATGCCCGAAAACAGCTGAAAGAGCACCGTCATGAGCGCTTTTCGGCCACTCGAGAGTCGATGATTCGAGGAACCGGCTGAAACAGGGCATCCTCGACCGCTCAAAATGGGGTCGCCATGCCCGCAACTCAGCTCGCCCAACCACACCTCACGGATTCAGGTAGTTCTTTCGGTTTGAGGGAAGGAATATTTTTAGGCATGCATTAGCCTTAGTTCATACTCTTCTGAAACCGGCTCTTTCCCCTCGACTGTGAGGAATTCATGTAATTCCTTGATAGGAATTGGTGCATTAAAGATATCTGTATCCTTTTTATATTCCTCTTCAAAAGATTCTACGGCTCCTTTAAGTTTCTTTATTGCTGCGTCTTTAGTGTCGCCCTGTCCAACCAGCCCATTTTCGAGGCAAACTGCTACCCAATATGCTCCACTTTTTCTCAATACCATGGTATAAAAGCTCATAATATTTACCCTCTTTTTTCCATTGTTAACGGGGGCAATAGGCAAACACCACAAGGCCTCGAATCTCAACGTTGTATTATATCGCCTCCACGGCGGTGCGTGTCAAGGCACGTGTCGCACGAAGTCAAGCACATCCACATGGCTGCTCACATGGTTCTTGCCCCGCTTCCGTCCCCGCGCTATGTTTGCATCATAACTCCCAGGCGCTCCACCGTGGATACATTCACCAAAGGGCGCCGCGTGCGCGCCGCGTTTCCCTGTGGCGCCTGCAGGTCACGGGTCGATGGGGGTCGTAACCCAAATTGACATCCACAGATTACACAGATTGACACAGATTAAAAAATCGGTAGCGTCCTAAATTGGAGACGGGTGCAGATCTTTTGCTTCTTGTTCCCAAGCTCCAGCTTGGGAACAAGAAGCAAAGTTCAGACTTTAAACTGTAGACTCTAGTTTCTGAAGTCTAATGTCTGATGTCTGTCTTTAATGTCTGAAGTCTGAAGTCTGAAGTCTGAAGTCTGTCTTTAAAGTCTGTCTTTTGGCGGTTGACACGCCCCCATGAAGTCGTATCATGCCACGCATCTCTTTAGAGGACGCGCAGGAGGTCGAACCGGAAT
This sequence comes from Desulfoglaeba alkanexedens ALDC, assembly GCF_005377625.1. Lineage (GTDB taxonomy): Bacteria > Desulfobacterota > Syntrophobacteria > Syntrophobacterales > DSM-9756 > Desulfoglaeba > Desulfoglaeba alkanexedens. The sequence continues at coordinate 720,391 of NZ_CP040098.1, forward strand.
CGCAACCTCACGTCATGGAGTCGACCCGCCGGGGGGATCCGCAGAGGCTACCGGCGGGGCGATGAGCCCTGTAACCGAGTCGGCTGAGCTGTATCGGGCGGTTGGGGAAGTGCGACGCATCCTCAAGCCATGCGAGCAGGCCCGGCAGGTCAAATCCTCTCGCGAAAGGCGATCAAGACCACAGCACGTCTCGGGAACGACCCGCACAGGGCCGTTGTGCATCGGATGCCGTCATCAGTGGCGAGGTACCTTACGAAGTGAAGAGAAAAACCAGGCAGCAGCTTGACCTTCTGAAGCTCCTTGTCAAGAAGGAAATCATCCTGAGATACAAGAGGACTTATCTGGGCTTTCTTTGGTCGCTCCTGAATCCCTTGCTGACCGGATTCGTCCTCTTTATCGCCTTCAAGATATTCATGAGATTCGAGATGGAAGACTACACCCTTTTTCTGCTTTCCGCTCTCTTCCCCTGGACCTGGTTTTCCGTCTCCGTATCCATGTCCACAAACACATTGATCGGCAATATCTCCCTCATCAAAAAGGTGGTCTTCCCGAAACATTTCCTGCTGCTGGCCACCGTCATCGGACAGCTTGTCAACTTTATTTTCTCATTGCCCATATTGCTGGTGCTGGTCTACTCTTACGGAAAAGCCCCTACCTGGAACTGGCTTGTGGCGATGCCCTTGCTGATCGGGGTGCAATTTATCGTCTGCTACGGCCTTGCCCTTATGGTTTCGATGGTGAACGCCTTTTTCCGGGACATGGAGCACATCATAAACGTGCTTCTTAGTTTGCTTTTCTGGATGACGCCGATACTGTATCCCCTTGAGGCGGTGCCGGAAAGATACCGCGTCTATCTGTCACTCAACCCGGCAACCTATTTGATACAGAGCTGGCGGGATATCTTCTTCAGTAACAGCATCAACTGGGATTACATATTCATTTGCATCCTTACGGCGACGGTGGTCTTTCTTGCCGGGTCCCTGGTATTCAAAAGGCTCGATCGAAGGCTGGACGAGGTATTATAATTGATCAAGGCGGAAGATCTCTGGAAGAGCTTTCCTATCCAAAGAGACAGGCCCGGGTTCAAGGAATTCATGGTTCATGCCCCCCGGTTTTTCAGCCGCAAAAAGGACTGTTTTTGGGCGCTCAAGGGCGTAACCCTCGCGGTGGCCAAGGGGGAGTGTCTCGGCGTCATCGGCCGAAACGGGGCGGGAAAGAGCACGCTTTTGTCGCTCCTTCTTGGCGTGGCTCACCCTACAAAGGGCACCATCCAGGTGAGCGGCAAGAGGACGCCCCTTCTGGAACTGGGCGCAGGCTTTCATCCGGAACTCACCGGCCGGGAAAACATCATCATGAACGGCGTTCTCCTCGGCCATACGAAAGCCGAAATCCTCGACCGGATGGACGCCATCATCGCCTTTTCCGAATTGGGCGATTTCATCGATAGGCCCATCAGAGGCTATTCCAGCGGAATGCAGATGAGGCTCGGCTTTTCCGTCGCCATCCATACCGATCCGGAGATCTTGCTCATCGATGAGATACTGGCGGTGGGCGACGAGTCCTTCCAGAAAAAATCCGCCAAGGCCTTGATGGAACTCATCAAGGGCGGCGTTACGACCGTCTATGTTTCGCACAACATGGACGCCGTCAAAAGAATCTGCAACCGGGCGGTGTGGCTGGAAAACGGTGAGCTACGGGCCGACGGCGAGCCGGGAGGCGTCATCGAGGCATATCTCAAGTGCCAAAATGGGATGTGAGGTGGCCGGCCGGGGGGATTGCACAAAGCGGCTGTTTGAGATAGCCTTGCCTCTTTCGGGGATGGAGCGACCTCGATCGCCTTTAGGGGCAGATCTTTTGCTTCTTGTTCCCAAGCTGGAGCTTGGGAACACAACTGTGCAGAAGCTTCGGTGAGGCCGTTCCCAAGCTGGAGCTTGGGAACGAGGGGGAAAACCGGTCCACTCACCGGCAGGAGCCGGCTTGCCGGCGATTACGATTGCGGGCGGGACGCCCGCGCTCCCAGGGGCGGGCAAGGCGAAGAACGAGGAACGTCAGGGTCCGATTTTCATGAGCTTGTTTTCGACAGATCAAAGAACTGGAGATCTCTATTGTGAAGTATGTCCGTTTGTTGCTGGTTGCCTCCACTTTGGTCTTATACACGGATTTCGCTTGGGCTGCGATGGGGATTCTGGAAGCCTATCACATGGCGCAGGAAAATGACGCCGCCTTTGATTCCGCGCGTTATGAGTACCAAGCGGCCCAGACGATGCCGGCGCAGGGCCTTTCGTACCTTTTGCCTTCCGTCGAGGCTCATTACATGACGGGAAAGTACGACACCGACTCCCCTACTTCCGGGGACTACTCATCGAGTATGCGCGGCGTCACGTTGCGACAGCCTCTGTTGAGCCTCCCGAGAATCTTCGAATACACGCAACACCGGGTGCGGGCGGATCTCGGGAAGGCTAAATTCAACGCCGCTGAATCCGACCTGATCATCAGGACGGCGACGGTCTATTTCGATCTCCTGGCCGCCTGGGATCAACTGGAAATCGTGCTGGCGGAAAAAAAGGCGGTGGCGGAACAGCTGGAACAGGCCAAAAGGCTGTTCCATGCCGGGGCCGGCACCATTACCGATGTTCATGACGCCTTGGCCAGGTACAATGGGTTGCTCTCGGACGAGATCGAAGCGAGAAACAACATCAACGTCAATGTCAAGGCCTTCAAAAGGGTGACGGGCGCAGAACCCAAAGACCTCTGCCGCCTCAAAGAAACCATCCCCCTTTTCGTGCCGTCGCCGGATGACCTGGAGGGCTGGATTCAAATAGCAAAGGAAAACAATCCAACCATAAGGTACTACAACTACAATGTAAATTACTATAAGCAGGAACGCCGAAAAATGATCAGCGAGCATCTACCTGAGGTGAGTTTTGTCGCCGATCACCATACCTCAGACACCATAGAATACTACAAGACCGAAGAAGTCACTTACACCAGCGTCATGGCTCAGATAACCGTTCCCCTGTTCCAAGGCGGTTATACCCGAGCCAAGACAAAGGAGGCGACGGCGAAACTGGAACAGGCGAAGGCGGATCTTAACGATGTCTTGACGGAAAACGCTCAAAAGATCAGCGAAGCCTTCCTGGGCATCAAAAGCAATATGGCGATGATTCAGGCCCTGGAACTCGCCGTTGAGTCGGCCGAACTGTCGCTTCAGTCCAATGAGATGGGTCTCAAGGCAGGTATCCGGACCATTGTGGATGTCCTGGATGCCCAGAAGCAGCTCTACGACGAGAGAATGAGTCTCCTCAAAGCAAAATATGAATATATTATGAATCTATTGACCTTGAAATCGGAAGGGGGGGTCTTGACGGAAGAAGACTTGCTTACCATAAGCGACTGGCTTCAAACAACATAGGAAGGTTGCCGCATGTTCAATTCCATGAAACATTACATGACGACACGGGGACTCACGGAAAAGCGGGAGCTCCTACGAGTACTTCTGTCGTTTCGAAAGGCGTTTTTCGCCCTTGGGATTTTCAGCGCTATCGTCAATATCCTGCTTCTGGTTCCCGCGCTCTACATGCTGCAGGTCTATGACCGGGTCCTCATGAGTCGCAACCAGAACACGCTTCTCATGCTCACCATCCTGATGTTGATGATGTATCTGCTGGTCGGGCTCCTCGAGTGGTCGCGGTCTCAGGTCATGATACGCATGGGAAACGTGATGGATAACCGGTTGAGCGGCAGAGTCTTCGCCGCCACCTTCAGCAAGGTATTGGCTTTGGGCTCAGGCAACTCGTCGCAACCGTTTCATGATCTCACCAATGTGAGGCAATTCCTTACGAGCGCCGGTCTCTTCGCCTTTTTTGACGCACCCTGGACGCCGCTATACATCATCGCCATATTCATCATCCATCCCATGCTCGGGGTGTTTTCCATCGCGTGCGCCCTCTTCCTCCTAGGCATGGCGGTCCTGACCGAAGTGGGCAGCCGAAGCCCGCTTTCCGAGGCCAATCGAGTCTACAACACCGCCAGTTCGTTTGCCGGCGTAAACTTCAGAAACGCCGAAGCCATCGAGGCCATGGGGATGCTCCCCAATGTGAAAAGGCACTGGCTCCCAAGGCATGAGACCTTCTTGAAGCTTCAGCAGAAGGCAAGCGAAAGGGCGAGCCTGATTCATGCCGTCACCAAATTTTCCCGGTTGAGCTTCCAGAGCCTCATTCTCGGCGCAGGCGCCTACCTGGCCATAAAGGACATCATTACCCCGGGCGGGATGATCGCCGCCTCCATCATCATGGGCAGGGCCCTTTCCCCCATCGATATGGCTATTGGGACCTGGAAACAGTTTGTTTCCGCCAGGGGTTCGTACAAAAGGCTGGAGGAGCTCTTCAATCGGTTTCCGGAGCGCGAGACAGGGATGTCTCTTCCTCCGCCGCGGGGCATGGTCATCGTTTCCCATCTGACAGGGGGCGCTCCAGGAACCAACAAGCCGATTCTCAGGGATATCAACTTTCAGGCCAATGTGGGCGAAGTCACAGCCATTATAGGCCCGAGCGCCTCCGGAAAATCCACGCTTGCCAAGTATCTCGTGGGCGTGTGGCAACCCATGGCAGGGGTGGTGCGGCTCGACGGCGCCGAGATCTCCAAATGGAGCCGAGAAGAAATCGGGCCGTATATCGGCTATCTGCCTCAGGATATCGAGCTTCTCGACGGCACGGTGGCTCAGAATATCGCAAGGTTCGGCGAGGTGGATTCAGAAAAGGTCGTACAGGCCGCTAAAATCGCCGGTGTCCATGACATGATACTCCAGTTTCCCAATGGATACGATACTCAGATCGGTGAAGGAGGCAGTTTCCTCTCGGGAGGGCAGAGGCAGAGGATAGGCCTTGCGAGAGCCGTTTACGGAGACCCCGTATTGATCGTGCTCGATGAACCCAATTCCAATCTCGACGACGCGGGAGAAGTCGCCCTCGTTCAGGCGTTATATCGATTGAAGAGCGCGCAGAGGACCCTGTTTGTGATCACCCATAAGACCTCCATTCTTTCCATCGTGGATAAGATCCTACTTCTGACCAACGGAACGGTCGCTGCGTGGGGGCCGAGAAACGAGGTCCTGGCGGCTCTCCAGCGGGCGAAGGAGCAGGCGGCTGCGGCCGTGCCGCATCCTCCGAAGGTCGTGTTGAAAGGAGTGGCGCGATGAACGTACAAAACGATGCCACGGATCTCCCTCTTCACACCGACATCCGGCGAGTCATTGTCATCGCCTACTTGATCCTTTTCTTCGGCTTTGGATCGTTTCTTACCTGGGCCTTTGTGGCGCCTCTCGACGAAGGGATCGTCGCTCCGGGTGTGGTCACCGTCGAATCCAACCGGAAGACGATTCAGCATCGGCACGGAGGCATTGTGAAGGAGATCCTCGTTTCAGAAGGCGACAAGGTGAAGGCGGACCAGATCCTCGTGAGGCTCGACGACGTGGAACCCAAGGCGGAGCTTGCCGCCGTACGCAGCGAGTACCTTGCAGCCCTTGCCATCGAGGCGAGACTCCTTGCGGAAAGGGCCGGGGCCGACACCATCGCCTTTCCCGCGGCGCTCCTCGAGCGCCGAGACAGCCCCGATGTTTCCGAATTCATGCGCCGGCAGATCGATCTTTTCGAGGCAAGAAAGAGGGCGCTCGAAAACGAACAGGCGATTCTCAAGGAAAACATAAAAGGTCTGCAAGAATATATCATCGGGCTGGAAGAGTTGCAGAAGCATCAGTTGAAGCAGATAGACCTTCTCACCCAAGAGGTGGATCAACTTCGGGATCTGGCGACTGAGGGCTACTATCCCCGGAATAAGATCATTGAAATGGAAAGCACCATAGCTGAGCTCACCGGTCAAAGGAGCGAGGAGCTGGGAAACATCGCCAGGGCGAAAAAATCCGTAAGCGAATACAAAATGAGGGTCCTTCTTACCGAGCGGGAATTCATCAAAGAGGTGGAAGCGGAACTGAGCGACGTAGAAAAGAAGGTTTCCGCATTGGAAGAACAATATATCGCCGCTCGAGACGTGGTTGAAAGAACGGACATCCGCTCGCCTGTGGACGGCTTCGTTTTAGGGCTGAAGATCCATACCATCGGAGGCGTCATCATCGCGGGGCAGCCCATCATGGACATCGTGCCCGTGGGTTCGGAACTCATCGTCGAGGCGAAGGTGAACCCCCAGGATGTCGACAAGGTCCGGTATGGGCTCGAATCCGATCTGCGATTCACCAGCTTCGGCTTGAAGAAGACCCATGTCGTCCAAGGCGAGGTGATCCTCATCTCCGCCGACAGTATGGTGGACGAAAAGACCGGTATCCCCTACTACCTCTGCAAAGTGAGGCCGGAGGCGGAGGACCTGAAGTCCCTCACCGAGAAAGCAGGCGAAATTCAACCCGGCATGCCCGTTACCGTCATCATCCGCGCCGGCGAACGAACCTTCATGAATTATCTCATTCGCCCCCTCGTGGACCGCCTCGCCGCGTCTTTCAAGGAGGAGTAGACCTTAGACTTAAAAGACAGACCTTAGACTTTAGACTTTAGACTTAAAAGACAGACATCAGACATCAGACGGTAGACGCGATGGGGGGCGGATCTTTCCCCTCCCCTTGTGGGAGGGGATTAAGGGGAGGGGAATGTAACTGATTGACATACATTAATTTTCTCACCCTCACCCCAACCCTCTCCCATCAAGGGAGAGGGGGATTTTTTGACCTTGTTCCGAAGCTCCACCATCCACCTTGTTCCCAAGCTGGAGCTTGGGAACGAGGGGAACTTGAAACTTGAAACTTGAAACTTGAAACTTGAAACTTGAAACTTGAAACTTGAAACTTCAAAGATGAGAAGAGCGGCCGTATCAGTCGCGGCAAACATCGTAGAAGGTTCAGCCAGGAAGAACAGGAGCGAATATCTGCAGTTTCTGTATATATCTATATCATCGTTGGCTGAATTGAACTACTATATCACCTTCTCAAATGACTTAGGGTACCTAGACGCCAAGGCATACGATGAACTACGGACAAAAGGCCAGGAGACTTCCAGGACACTCCAAGGACTCATCTCCTACATCCAAAAGTCTAAAGTCTAGGGTGTATCTTCAATGTCTAATGTCTGAAGTCTAATGTCTGAAGTCTAATGTCTGAAGTCTAATGTCTGAAGTCTAATGTCTGAAGTCTAATGCTTGAAGTCTAATGCTTGAAGTCTAATGTCTGAAGTCTAATGTCTGAAGTCTAATGTCTGAAGTCTAATGTCTGAAGTCTAATGTCTGAAGTCTAATGTCTGAAGTCTAATGTCTGAAGTCTAATGTCTGAAGTCTAATGTCTGAAGTCTAATGCTTGAAGTCTAATGCTTGAAGTCTAATGCTTGAAGTCTAATGTCTGAAGTCTAATGTCTAAAGTCTAATGTCTAAAGTCTAATGTCTGAAGTCTAATGTCTGAAGTCTAATGTCTGAAGTCTAATGTCTAAAGTCTAATGTCTAAAGTCTAATGTCTAAAGTCTAACGTCTGAAGTCTAATGTCTAAAGTCTAATGTCTAAAGTCTAATGTCTGAAGTCTAATGTCTGAAGTCTAATGTCTGAAGTCTAAGGTCTAAGGTCTGAAGTCTAAGGTCTAATGTCTGAAGTCTAATGTCTGAAGTCTAATGTCTGAAGTCTAATGTCTGAAGTCTAATGTCTGAAGTCTAATGTCTAAAGTCTAAGGTCTGAAGTCTAAGGTCTAAGGTCTGAGGTCTAAGGTCTAAGGTCTAAGGTCTGTCTTTTATGTCTGATATCTGCCTTTCCAATCATGTGCCAGCACTTAACGGCGTCCGGGGGGTCGCTGTGGTGCTGGTGTTCCTGTTTCATGCCGGGGTGCCCGGTTTTACGGGCGCTTTTATCGGTGTAGACATCTTTTTCGTCCTCAGCGGCTTTCTGATCACCGCGCTGCTGCTTCAGGAGGAGGAGCGGCGCGGTACGGTGAGCCTGAAGAACTTCTACCTGCGGCGGGCGCTGCGGCTGCTTCCGGCACTTTTCCTGCTGCTCGCGGTTTATCTGGTCTACTACTTTTATGCGGCGCCCGATGCCGCCGAGCGGCGCCGCCATTTTGAAGACGCCCTCATGGTGCTCTTTTACGTGTCCAACTGGACCCGCGCCTTCGGCTGGGAACGCCCCTACAGCCTGGGCCACTGCTGGTCGCTTTCCGTCGAGGAGCAGTTTTACGCGGTCTGGCCGCTGGTGTTTCTGGGGCTGATGCGGTTGAGAGGGAACCTGCGGGCGCCGCTGATCGCGGTGCTTTTTTTGGGTAGCTGGGGCTGGCGGGTGTGGCTTCTGGAGGGAGGCGCCGGTTGGGACCGGGTTTACAACGGGTTCGATACGCGCGCGGACATGCTGCTCGCGGGCTGCCTGTTGGCTTTTCTGGTGCACGACGGAAGGCTCTCTTTTTGGTCCACGAGACGTCGGGCGGCTTGCCTGTCGAGCGCCGCGGCGGTGGCCGTTTTGGCCTTCCTCGCCGCGCACGGCCGCTGGCAGACGGCGCCGCTTTATAAGTGGCAGTATACTGTTTTGGCTCTTGCGGCGGCCGTTGTGATCCTGGATGTGGTCGCGCGCCCCGAGGGGCTTCTTTCGCGTTTTTTGAGCCTCCCGCCGCTTGTGTGGCTGGGGGGGATTTCCTACGGCATCTATCTTTGGCATTATCCCTTGCTGCATTACGTGGGAAGCCTGGGCTGGCGCGGGTGGCGCGCGACGGCCCTCACCGCGGCATTGAATTTGGGACTGGCTGTAGGGTCCTTCTATCTGGTGGAACGCAGGGCGCTGAGGCTCAAGCGGCGGTATCAGGCGTGGGCGCCCGCGTGCCCATCCCCGCCCGTCAGCCTCAACCGCAAAAAATCGCGTTACATTTCGGCGGAGGAGTCTAGATACTTGTTGACAACGCCTTTTCGCAAGGCTATCAAGGTCCAAATCCTGTACGAGGATAGGGGCGCGCGTCCCCGCCGGAACCGGGCAAACGGCGGGGGTCCATCGTAAAACGCCCAGCATTGAAGGGGCTTTCAGGGTACCGAGCAGGACAAGGAGGAGCGAGAGGGAAAAACTTTTTGGGGGTAACGTTTTTTTGTTTGTGGCGTGGCATCACGTTCGGTGCACAATCAATGGCTGGGCCAAACACCAAGTTCAGGGAGGAGAAAGATGGCACTACAAGGATTTGACGAAGCGTATTACCTCGAGGCAAAGTTGGCGGCTCTGCAGGCGGACCCGGAGTACGCTGACGAGTGGGCAAACAAGACCACCGACGATCTGGAAACGTTCATGGCGGATCTGGGCTTGACGCCGGAAACCCATTACAACCTTTACGGTTGGAAGGAAGGGCTCAACCCCAACGAATATTTCGACCAGAACGAATATAAGCTGGCCAAGGCCAAGCAGATGGTCGATGACGGCCTCTATGATTCGATGCAGGATGCCTTGGATGCCTTCGAGGAAGCCTGGGCCCAGGACCCTTACCAGCACTACCTGCAGTATGGCGCCGAAGAAGGGATCAATCCGTCCAACGACTTCGATGCCTCCGCGTATCTTGAAGCCAAGCTGGCCGATCTGCAGGCGGACCCGCAGTACGCCGAAGAGTGGGCGGGTAAGACCGTCGCCGACGTTCAGGCGGCTATCGAGGCTTCGGGCCTGACCCCCCTCACGCATTACCTTGCTTTCGGTAAAGACGAAGGTCTGACCGCGCCCGAAGTCCCCGTGGATGAGCAAGTCGATGAGTCGGACCTCTACGCGGGGGAGGCCTTCGAGCTCACTACGGATACGGACAACTACACCGGTACCGACCTCAACGATACCATCGAAGGCGTCTCCTCGGCACTCTCCTCGGCGCGCACCTTGAACCCCACCGACCAGATTGACGGCGCCGGCGGAGACGACACCCTGAAGGTGGACCTGCAGAGCAGCTTCACCGGCTTCACCGACGGCTACCTGAAGAATGTCGAAACCGTTGAACTCACCAACAGCGGCACCATCGGCCGTGATTTCTCCGCCAAGGGCGTTACAGGCGTTGAGAGCTACGTGCTCAACGGCGACGTAAGCCTCACCAACCTGGCTGCCACCGATGCTTCCATCACCCTGAACGGCCAGCAGGAAGACGTAGAGATCGGCTTTGCCGCCAAGGTGACCGATGGCACCACCGATGCCCTGACCCTGAATCTGAACGGCGTGGGCACGGCGGAGGATGCGGCTACCACCGCTACTGAACTGAAGCGTGTCGATCTCACCGCCGACGGCATCGAAACGCTGAACCTCGGCGTTTCCGGCACCAACGTCGTGGACGTTGACGCAGCTAACGCAAAGGCCGTCATCGCCACGGGCGAAGGCTTGCTGAATGCGACTTTCGATGAAAGCAGCGCCGTGAAGAGCGTTGACGCCTCCGGTGTGGCCGGCGGTGTTTCCGTCAATCTCAACGGCCTGGCCGCCGCTACCACCGTAAAGACCGGCGCGGGCAACGACACCATCACTGCCGCAACCGATGATCTGGCCGTCAATGCCGAGCTCGACGGCGGCGCCGGTACCGATCGTCTGGTCCTGAGCGGTGACGGAACCGCCCAGTACACCATGGGCAATATCGAGACCGTTGCCCTGGGAGCTTTGACTGGCGAATTGACCTTCTCCGCCAAGAACGCCTCCGGCATCGAAACCATCGAAGCCACCAGCGCTTTTGCGGACACTGACACTGCCAACTTTGCCAACCTGGGCAACATCGACCTGAACTTCGTGCTCGGGAAAGGCTCCGCTGGCGAGATCATCGCGGATAACGCAGGCGCGGCTACCGTGAACATCAGCGGGACATCCGATGGCGACCTCACCCTCACCAAGGCCACCGGCGTTACCCTGAACGTCGCCAAAGACGCCGTGTTCACCGGTGAAATCGAAGCACTGAAAGCCAGCTCGCTGGAAGCCACCATCGATGGCCAACTCGGTGACAACACCATTGACGATACCGCTGACGATGCCGCCTCGATCTACCTGGCCGAAGCCACGGGTGCCGTGTTCACTGCCACCAACACAAAGGCTGCTAACATCGTCGAGCTGGACGCCGGCAAGCTGATTGACTTGGACATTACCACCGCGGGCGATTTCACTTTCAGGGAAGGCAGTTTGGCCAGCCTGGAATCGCTGACCGTCGATACCGACGGTGACTTCTCCATGACCTACGACACCGTTGGTCCTCTCAGCGCCATCCACAGCATCGAGCTCTCCGGCACGGGCACCGCCACACTGCTGGACATTCTGGGTGATTTCGACCTGGAATACGGCATCACCGTTGACGCAAGCGGCCTTTCCAACAATGACGAGAACTCTGCTCTGAGGATCAATGCTATTATGGTCGGCGAAGGCCAGTCCATCGAGCTGAACGTCGCTGACGTGGCGGGTGATGTGGGGCTCTGGGGACATGCTTGGGTGGACAACACTGAAGAAGGAGCGCAAACCGGCTCCATCACCGTGGATGCCGACGGCACTCAAGGTGATGTGACTCTGGGTACCCTGTTCGCCAAGACCGTCACCGTGGATGCCGCCGGCGCGCTGGGTGAGGTTCATATCGGTTACGTCGTGGATAACTCCGACTTCGGCGGCATTTATGCAGAAACCGTCAACTTCACCGGCTCCGAGCTGAAGGCGAACACCGTGTATGTCACGGCTTCCAAGGCCGCGACCTTGACGGGCGGTATTGACGACGATACCTTCATGCTGGTCGCGGATAATGACATAGATACAACTTCCAAGTTCACCGTCACCGGCGGCCTGGGTGATGATCAATTCCTGATCGATTGGGTTGCTACTCTGAAAGGCAAGGCCATCGCGACCATTACCGACTTCGAGGAGGGTGATACCACCAACATCGCGGCTGAAACGCTTGGTGTCTTTGCAAATGCAGAGACAGCCCTGGGTGTGCTGCAAGACGCAGGGTTTGCTCCTGCTGACGCATCTGCCGAGGATATTGCATTCCTGGCGTTCACGGAGGGGGCGGAACCATACGCATACGATTCCAGCGTCTTCACCTACGACGGCAACACGTATGCCGTGGTAGGAGATACCAATACACAGAACGGGGACACCGGTGATGCGAGTTTCGACAACGGCGAAATCCTGATCCAGCTCCTTGGCGTTCAAGATGCTGATGCCATCAATCATGCCTTTGGTTTGGAAGTAACAGGGTAAAAGCAAAGGACAGAGGTCAGAGACCAGTCCCCAATTTCTCTGAAATCAGGGACTGCTGACCTTTCTTGAAACCGCAAGCGCAAGGCCCCATCCCTCCCAAGGGGTGGGGTCTTTTCTATGTTCTGAAAAAGCCCCGTACCCCGTAGGGCGCAATAAGCGAAGCGCATTGCGCCGTATGCAAAACAACCACGTCACCCATCCCATTCGGCGGATTACGCTCCGCTAATCCGCCCTACGTAGCTACGTACCCCGTACCCCGTACCCCGTAGGGCGCAATAAGCGAAGCGCATTGCGCCGTATGGAAAACGACCACGTAACACCCATCCCATTCGGCGGATTACGCTCCGCTAATCCGCCCTACGTAGCTACGTACCCCGTACCCCGTAGGGCGCAATAAGCGAAGCGCATTGCGCCGTATGGAAAACAACCACGTAACACCCACCCCATTCGGCGGATTACGCTCCGCTAATCCGCCCTACGTAGCTACGTACCCCGTACCCCGTAGGGCGCAATAAGCGAACCGCATTGCGCCGTATTTAATCCGGCCCACACCATGCCCAATTATCGACGCGCCTGGCATCCCGGCGGGACTTATTTCTTTACGGTCAACACGTTGCGCCGGCACGGTTGCACGCTCCTGACGGATCACATCGATTCGCTGCGCGCCGCCGTGCGCACGGTGCGACGTGCGCATCCCTTCGCCATTCACGGGTGGGTGGTGTTGCCGGATCACCTGCATGCCATCATCGAACTGCCGCCCGGCGACGCCGACTTCGCCACCCGTTGGCGGTTGATCAAGGCCGGTTTTTCCAAACGCCTGCCGCCAATAGAACGGCGTTCGGCGGTGCGTGTGGCCCGCGGAGAACGCGGCATCTGGCAAAGACGGTTCTGGGAACACCTGATTCGCGATGAACGCGATTTTGCTGCGCACATGGATTATGTGCACTTCAACCCGGTAAAACATGGCCTTGTCGCCAGGGTTGCCGACTGGCCTTATTCGACGTTTCATGCCTTGGTGGCCGATAGAGTTTATCCGGCCGATTGGGCAGGCAGGATGGCGGCCGATGGGGTAATCTGCCCTGACTGAATGCGAAATCCGGAATCCGGCGCAATGCGCTGCGCTTATTGCGCCCTACCCATCTATCCGCGTTGACGCATTAGATTCGGAATCCGGCGCAATACGCTTTGCTATTGCGCCCTACACACCTACCCGCGTTGACGCATTGGATTCGGACTCCGGCGCAATACGCCTTGCTATTGGGCCCTACCCATCTATCCACGCTCCCGCACCCCGTAGGGCGCAATAAGCGAAGCGCATTGCGCCGCATGGAACAACTAAAGGACACCCACTTACCTTTCCCATAAGAGATGTTGCACTAACTTTCTTTTACATGCACCAACTAAAGGACACCCACTTACTTGACCTCCGCCCACCCCTGCACTAGGCTCCTCTCATGACCATGCCTCGCTCCGCACTCGTCTCGCTCGCTGATACGCCGTGGTACCACGTGGTGTCCCGCTGCGTGCGCCGCGCCTTCCTGTGCGGCGTGGATGCCCATTCCGGCAAGAATTACGAGCACCGGCGCGGGTGGATCGAGGCGCGCATCATGGAGCTGGCTTCTATCTTCGCCATCGATGTGGCGGCCTGAGCGACGCCGACCACCTCATGCTGGCCAACGCCTTTGTAGCCGGCATGCCCCCTGTCCCCGAACCGCCGGTGAGCGTTTTCCAGCGCCCCCCGCGTGCCGGCCGCAAGCTGCGCATCGGCCTTTTGTCGGCGGACTTCAAGCAGCACCCCGTAGCCCAATTGATCATGGAAGTGCTGGAGCATATCGACCGCCGCGCTTTCGAACTCATCGGCTACGACGTGGCCGAGCCGCATGAGTCCTACTGGCGTCAGCGTATTCTCGCCGCCTTCGATGAAGTCGTTGCCGTGCGTGACCTTGACGAGAAAAGCTTCGTTGAGCGGCTGCGCCAGGATAAGCTGGACGTGCTGGTCGAAATGCAAGGGGACACCGCCGATACCCGGGTCTGGTGGCTGCGCCACCGGCTGGCTCCGGTCCAGATGAGCTGGCTCGGGTTCATCGGCAGTATCGGTGCAGGAATGACCGACTATATCATCGCCGATCGGCACCTGATCCCGGCGGATAGCCGCCAGCATTTCGCTGAAAAGGTCATCTGGCTGCCCGACTTCAGCTTCCCCGCCGACACCCAGCGGGAAGCACCGCCGCCACCGCCCCGCGTGGTGGAAGGCCTGCCTGACGATGCCGTGGTCTTCTGCTCCTTCAACGCCCACTACAAGATCACCCGTGCGACCTTTGAAGCCTGGCTGGCCATAGTTCAGCAGGTCGAAAAGGGGATCCTATGGCTCTACGATCAAAACCCCGATTCCACGGCGCGCCTGCGCCAGGCGGCCAAGGATCTCGGATTGGCCGAGGAGCGGCTGATCTTTGCCAAGCACAAGCCGCACATCGAGCACCTGGCGCGATTGCAATTGGCGGACGTGGCGCTGGACAGTTGGCCCTACAACTCAGGAGCGACCGCCATCGACACCCTCTGGTGCGGCGTGCCGCTGCTCACCAAGAGCGATGCCACCATGATGTCCCGCGTGGCCACCGGCATGCTCAAGACCTTGGGGCTGCCCGAACTCACCACCACCACCGTTGAGGAATTCATCCGCACCGGCGTCAGGCTGGGGCGGGATGCCGGGCTCCGCCGTGATATCAAAGAACGCCTGATCGCCGCCCGCGACCATTCCCCCTTGTACGACCCGCAACGCTTCGCTCGCCATTTGGAGAAGGCCTTTGACATGGCCTATGCCCGCTTCGAGCAGGGGCTGGCGCCGGACCACCTGGAAGTGCCGGCCCTGGAAAGCGCGCCTGCCCAGGACGAAGCCGCTGCAGCACGCTCCCTTCAGGTATTGCTCGAACGCGCGGACTATTATCTCCAGAAGGAGAAGCTGGACGAGGCCGAGCCACTATTCCGAGAAGCCCTTGCCAGGGATCCCGCATCACCCATGGCGCGCTACGGCCTCGGTATGATTCATGGTCTGCGGGGGCAATACGAACAGGCACTGGAGCTGATGCAGCAGGCCGCCCAGGCGGAACCCGACAATGCGCGTTTCAGCCGCCACCTCGAGATCATGCAGAAAAAGGCCCAGAAAAACCACCTGGCCGAGCTTCAGGCGCTGCTCAAAAAGGGCTTGACATCCCATCAGAAAGGCGACAAAGACGCCGCGGAAAGCTGCTACCGGGCCATACTCGAAACCTCACCACGCCATCCGATGGCGCTACACTACTTAGGCTTGATCGAGGTGCAGCGAGGAGACCCGGCAGGGCTCGAAAAGATACGGCGTTCTCTGGAAATCCAGCCGCATAACCCTACCTTTTTGCAAAATTTTGAAAAAGCCAAGAAGATCGTCCCTGATAACCAAGCCCAAGAAGGGTTCCGTGTGTATGAGTAAAAACTTATTGCATGTAGGTTGTGGGCCTGCTCATAAAGCTAATACTCGTCGAGGATTTAACACCCCTGAATGGGAGGAGACCCGTTTTGATATAAATCCTGCTGTGTCGCCTGACATAGTCGGTGATATGACAAACATGTCGAATGTGGATAGTGATTTATTCGACGCAGTATTTTCAAGCCACAATATTGAACATCTTTTTTACCACGAAGTAGCGGCTGCGCTTAGAGAGTTTTATCGTGTTCTGAATAAAGATGGCTTTGTATCATTCCTGAATCCGTGAGGTATGGTTGGGCGAGCTGAGTTGCGGGCATGGCGACCCCATTTTGAGCGGTCGACGATGCCCTGTTTCAGCCGGTTCCTCGAATCATCGACTCTCGAGTGACCGAAAAGCGCTCATGACGGTGCTCTTTCAGCTGTTTTCGGGCATACCTGACCCCCTTTCAATGTGAACATAGAAAAAATAGAATAGGTTCAGGCTCTTGGAACGACTGCCCTTTACCCTAACCTGGGCAAAATTTGAGATACACGCTCCGAAAGGCTTGAAAAGCGGGACAATGCCGACCGAACTGGAGCTTCAGCCGACGACCGCTTCGGATCACGCGCCCTGCCAGATAGATCAGCTCCTGGATCACGGTCTTCACGCGACGCCGCTTGGCCTGATGCCGTACAGGCGAAAAATCGGCCAGGAGCCCGTTTTGCCCCAGGATGCGCAAGAGGTTGTAAGCCAGTCCGCCCAGGGTCAACACCAGCGCATTGGTGGCAAACTTTCCGGAGGGCAATCGCTCCAAGTCCAAATCAGACTTGATCTCGCTGTGAAACTGCTCGCTCAGGCCCCGTTTCTCGTACAACCAGATCACCTCATCCTCGTGGACGCAAAGCGACGTCCACCAGCCCTCCAGCGTGATATCGGGCTGGATCAGCATTTGCCCCTTGGCATCCGAGATTCTCTCGGTAACCCGGATCACCAGCCGAAACCGATAGGTTCTTCCTCCATAGTGTCGCGTCACCCACGTGCTGAAGATCGCCACTTTCTTGCCGGGCCGGGGTCACTCACACGGCCTTCCCTGAAGGCCCGATCACGCCAGTAAAAGACGTTCGCCCTGCGTGGATTCCATCGGACGATGAAGCTCACATTGGGGTGTCGGCGAAGCTCCACAAGCGTTTCCAGAGCATCGTGAGCCGAGTCGGTTCGCACCAAGATAGGCTTGCGGGTGATCTTCCGGGCATACAGCAATGCCTTGCGCAAAAAGTCCACAAATCCGTTCTGGGAATGCTGAGACCCTGGCCGAAGCTCAATGCCCAGACACCATCCCTCCTCGCTGAGGTAGGCCCCGATGGGCGCGTACCCGTCGTAGTTCTGGTACGTCCGCGACACCCCTTCTTTCTTGGTGTCGGAATTGTCCAGGCAGAAGACATCCAGGTCCAAAGCCACATGCCCCCTGGGAAGAGCCGTTACGGGAACCTGGCTCCTCTTGAGCAGTTCGATGTTAGCGGCTTCCGCAAGCCGTTCGAAAGCTTTCGCTTGCCTGTCGAAGCGCTGTCGCAAGGTTTCCTGCGAAGGGACCTTCTGGATGTCCAGAGCCTCTTTGAACCAGTCATCGCCGGCGACCCCCTCAGCGGCTTCGAAGTCGCTCTTACCCAGACACAGAAGCCCCAGATAGGTCTTGACCACATCTGCATGAGAGATCATCGGCCGCCCTGGAACTTCCTTTTCCAACCGCTCGCACAGGTCCGTGTAGCCGTTGATCAGATTGCCCACAAGGACTAGGCCCGCGTGTTCGCTGTAGAAGGCTTTCGAAGATTGTTCAATTTCGATTCTCTTCATGGGTGCACCTGCCGGGTGAAGATTTGACAGGAGACCATATAGCATAAAAGCGGATGAAATTCAATAGGATATCTGCGATATGATAGTTTTATCTATAGACGTAATCTCACGGATTCAGGTCATTGTCCTGTCCTGATATCCAATCAGTAGCCCATTGGGTGGCTGAAGGAAAATTGTTGGAAACAGCTTATCAATCACCTGCCGGGCCGATCGCACCTATAGACATGATATATGGCCACCGCGCATCGATTGCGCGAGGCAACCATTTTATGGCTCATAAATGTGGGTTTACAATGGATTCATTGGTGCAAAGCTTTAAGCAGGCTGGATTCGAGACGGTAGGGGGGATAAGGCTCCAGAAGAGTTTCGAACTTCGCGTTATTGCAAGCAAGCGGCAACGCAGCAAAGACGAGATGATGGAATTAGCAAAAGAATATCTTTGATCCAGAACTGAAGGATGACTAGAGAAAACCCACTCCCCTCGTTCCCAAACTCCAGCTTGGGAACGCCCTGCCCGGGAAGCTCCAGCCCCGTAGGGCGCAATAAGCGAAGCGCATTGCGCCGTATGCAAAACAACCACGTCACCCACCCCATTCGGCGGATTACGCTCCGCTAATCCGCCCTACACCGGCTGCCCGCCCCGTACCCCGTAGGGCGCAATAAGCGAAGCGCATTGCGCCGTATCCAAAACAACCACGTCACACATCCCATTCGGCGGATTACGCTCCGCTAATCCGCCCTACACCGGCTGCCCGCCCCGTAGCCCCGTAGGGCGCAATAAGCGAAGCGCATTGCGCCGTATGCAAAACAACCACGTCACACATCCCATTCGGCGGATTACGCTCCGCTAATCCGCCCTACGCCGGCTGCCCGCCCCGTAGCCCCGTAGGGCGCAATAAGCGAAGCGCATTGCGCCGTATCCAAAACAACCACGTCACACATCCCATTCGGCGGATTACGCTCCGCTAATCCGCCCTACGCCGGCTGCCCGCCCCGTAGCCCCGTAGGGCGCAATAAGCGAAGCGCATTGCGCCGTATCCAAAACAACCACCTCACACATCCCATTCGGCGGATTACGCTCCGCTAATCCGCCCTACGCCGGCTGCCCGCCCCGTACCCCGTAGGGCGCAATAAGCGAAGCGCATTGCGCCGTATCCAAAACAACCACCTCACACATCCCATTCGGCGGATTACGCTCCGCTAATCCGCCCTACACCGGCTGCCCGCCCCGTACCCCGTAGGGCGCAATAAGCGAAGCGCATTGCGCCGTATCCAAAACAACCACGTAACACACATCCCATTCGGCGGATTACGCTCCGCTAATCCGCCCTACACCGGCTGCCCGCCCCGTACCCCGTAGGGCGCAATAAGCGAAGCGCATTGCGCCGTATCCAAAACAACCACGTCACACATCCCATTCGGCGGATTCCCCCTCTTTCCCAAGCTCTGGCTTGGGAACCGCCTAACCGAAGCTGGAGCTTCTGCTTCGTACTCCAATTCGGTCGATGCTTCACCGGAGCCGTGATCCACACCCTCGTCCTTTTGCCACGCAAATTCTCCGCCCTTCTCCAAATCCTCGGTCCCCGACTAACCGCCGACACACCTAACCCGTGGTACACCACCTCCCCATGGTGAGCCTCGGCACCCCTTCTGACATTCCTACACCCCCTACCACGGCTTGCTCTGCACTTGCGCCAGCATTATGTCGAATATCCAGCGTCGGCCACCGTTGTTTGACAACGACTTTTCGCAATGCTATGTAGGAGCGTGTCCGACAATGCCGATCTTGGCCGTTTTGGGTACGCTGATTGTGCGAAATTGCGTTGCCCCAAAGGGTTGATTCTGAGTTCTCGGAGACGCTCCTAGGTCTAAATTCTGTTCAGGGATAGGCGCGCGCGACCGCGCCGGAACCGGGCAAACGGCGGGGGCAAAGTAAAACGGCGAGCATTGATGAGACTTAAAGCGTACTGAGCAGCACAAGGAGGAGTAAGGCCTGAATCCGCGAGGTATGGTTGGGCGAGCTGAGTTGCGGCCATGGCGACCCCATTTTGATCGGTCGACGATGCCCTGTTTCAGCCGGTCCCTCGAATCATCGACTTTCGAGTGGCAGAAAAGAGCTCTGACGGTGCTCTTTCAGCTGTTTTCGGACATACCTCACCCCCGTTCAACGTGAACATAGATAGGTCCAGGCTCTTGCAACGACTCCCCTTTACCCTACCCTGGGCAAAATTTGAGATAGACGCTCCGAAACGGTTGAAAGGCGGCACAATGCCGACCGAACTGGAGCTTCAGCCGACGACCGCTTCGAATCACGCGCCCCGCCGGATAGATCAGTTCCTGGATCACGGTCTTCACCCGACGCCGCTTCGCCCGATTCGAGCTCAAACGGCCCTCCCTGAAGGCTCGATCACGCCAGGAAAGGACGTCCGGCGGATTCCATTGGATGATGAAGCTCACATTGGGGTGTCGGCGAAGCTCCACAAGCGTTTCCAGAGCATCGTGAGCCGAGTCCGTTCCCACCAAGAGGCGCTTGCGGGTGATCTTCCGAGCATGCACCAGCATCTTGCGCAAAAAGCCCACAAATCCGTTCTGGGAATGCTGAGACCCCGGGCGGAGCTCCATGCCCAGACACCATCGCTTCTGGCCGAGCTAGGCCCCGATGGGCGCATACCCGTCGTCGTTCTGGTACGTCCGCGACACCCCTTCTTTCCCGGAACTTCCTTTTCCAACCGTTCGCAGAGGTCCGTGGTGCCGTTGATCAGATTGCCCACGAGGACCAGACCCGCGTGTTCGCTGTAGAAGGCTTTCGCAGATTGTTCAATTTGGATTCTCTTCATGGGTGCACCTGGCGGGTGAAAGTTTGACAGGAGACCCTATAGCATAAAAGCGGATGAGATTCAATAAGATATCTGCGATATGATAGTTTTATGTATAGACGCAATCCAGCGGATTCAGGTAAGGGTAAGACTCTGTGGGTAGTACGGTTTTTCTGTTGGCGGCGTGATATCACGTTCAGGGCACAATCAATGGCTGGGTCAAACACCAAGTTCAGGGAGGAGAAAGATGGCACTACAAGGATTTGACGAAGCGTATTACCTCGAGGCAAAGTTGGCGGCTCTGCAGGCGGACCCGGAGTACGCTGACGAGTGGGCAAACAAGACCACCGACGATCTGGAAACCTTCATGGCGGATCTGGGCTTGACGCCGGAAACCCATTACAACCTTTACGGTTGGAAGGAAGGGCTCAACCCCAACGAGTTTTTCGATCAGAACGAATATAAGCTGGCCAAGGCCAAGCAGATGGTCGATGACGGCCTCTATGATTCGATGCAGGATGCCTTGGATGCCTTTGAGGATGCCTGGGCCCAGGACCCTTACCAGCACTACCTGCTGTATGGCGCGAAGGAAGGGGTCAATCCGTCCAACGACTTCGATGCCTCCGAGTATCTTAAAGCCAAGCTGGCCAAACTGCAGGCGGACCCGCAGTACGCCGACGAATGGGCGGGTAAGACTGTTGAGGACGTTAAGGATGCTTTCGAGGCCTCGGGTCTGACCCCGCTCACGCATTACCTTGCTTACGGTAAAGACGAAGGGCTGACTGCGCCCGAAGTCCCCGTGGATGAGCAAGTCGATGAGTCGGACCTGCACGCGGGGGAGACCTTAACGCTCACTACTGGTACGGATCTCTTCACTCCCGACGCGGAGGTCGAAGCCGACCGGACTACCGCGAACAACGACACCATCGAAGGCGTCTCCTCGGCGCTCACCTCGGCGCGCACCTTGAACCCCACCGACCAGATCGACGGCGCCGGCGGCAATGACACCCTCAAAGTCGACATGCAGTCTTCTTTCGCCGGCTTCACCGACGGCTACGTGAAGAACGTCGAGACCGTCGAGCTGACCAACAGCGGCACCATCAGCCGCGACTTCAACGCCACCGGTGTCACGGGCGTGCAGAGCTATGTGCTCAACGGCGCAGTCAGCCTCGCCGCCCTGGGCGCCACCGATGCCGCCATCACGCTCAACGGCCAGCAAGATGACGTCGAGATCGGCTTTGCCGCCAAGGTGACCGACGGCACCGCCGATGCCCTGACCTTGAACCTCAACGGCGTGGGCAAGGCGGAAGATACCGCCACCACCGCAATTGAGTTCAACCGAGTCGATCTCACCGCCCCCGGTATCGAAGAGCTGAACCTCGGTGTCGCCGGCGCCAACGTGGTGAACGTTGACGCGGCTGCGGTCAAGGCCGTCACGGCCACGGGCGAAGGCTCGCTGGATGCGAGTTTTAACGACAACGACAACCTCAAGACCATCGACGCCTCCGGTGTGACCGGCAAGGTCGCCGTCGAGCTCGACGGCCTGACTGAGGCCACCACCGTGAAGACCGGTGCCGGCAACGATACCATCATCGCCGCGGAAGATGAGCTGGCAGTCAATGCCGAGCTCGACGGCGGCGCGGGCGATGACCGCCTGGTGCTGAGCGGCACGGGCACCGTGCAATACACCATGGGCAATATCGAGACCGTGGGCCTGGGCGATGGCAGCCTGACCTTCTCCGCCAAGAACGCCTCCGGCATCCAGACCATCGAAGCCACCAGCGCATTTGCGTACACTGCCAACTTCGTCAACCTGGGCAACATTGACCTGAACTTCGCGCTGGGGAAAAACTCCAGTGGCGACATCACCGCGGACAACGCAGGCACGGCTACGGTGAACGTCAGCGGAGAATCCGATACCACGCTGATCCTTACTAAGGCCACCGGCGCTATCCTGAACGTCGCCAAGGACTCCATCTACACTGCTGAGATCGAAGCACTGAAAGCCGGCTCGCTGGAAGCCACCATCGATGGACAACTCGGTATCAGCACCGACGATGCCGCCGAGATCTACATGCCCGAAGCGACGGGTGCGGTGTTCAAGGCCACCAGCACGAATGCTAGCTTCGTCGACCTGCACGCCGCCAAGCTGGTTGACCTGGACATCATCACCGCGGGCGATTTCACTTTCAGGGAAGTCAGTTTGGCCGGCTTGGAATCACTGACCGTCAATACCGATGGTGACTTCTCCATCGGTGATCTGGCCGCCATCCACAGCGTCGACCTCTCCGGTACCGGTACGGCCACTCTGGGTGCCCTGGGAGCTACGGATCTGGATTACGGCATTACCGTCAATGCCAGCGAGCTTACCGATCTGACCATCGGCAGCATCAATGTCGGCGAAGGCCAGTCCATTGAGCTGAATGTGGCTGAGGTGGCGGGGGATGTGACCCTGGGTACGGTTATTGAAGAAACGGTTATTGAAAAAACGGTTACTCAAACTGGAGAAGAGGTTACTACCATTACTGGCGGCGCCACCGTAGGAGATGGGGCCACCGGCACCATTTCCGTGCACGCCAATGGCACCCAAGGCGCTGTGACTCTCGGCGACCTCTCCGCCAAGACCGTCACCGTGGATGCCACGGGGGCATTGGGTCAGGTGACCGTAGGTACCATTTCGGGTAATTACGGCGACGGCGGCATCGATGCAGAAACCGTCAACTTCACCGGTTCCGAGTTGAGGCCCAACGAAGTCTATGTCACGGCGTCCGATTCCGCGACCCTCACCGGCGGTATCGCTGACGATACCTTCATGCTGGTCGCGGACAATGGTTTGGGTGATACTACCCAGTTCACCATCACCGGCGGCCTGGGTGATGATCAATTCCTGATCGATTGGGATGCTACTCTGAATGGCAAGGCCATCGCGACCATTACCGACTTCGAGGAGGGTGATACCACCAACATCGCGGCTGAAACGCTTGGTGTCTTTGATGATGCAGAGATAGCCCTGGGTGTGCTGCAAGACGCAGGGTTTGCACCTGCTGACGCAGATGCCGAGGATATTGCATTCCTGGATCTGGGTACTGACGCTACCTACGACAATAGCGTCTTCACCTACGACACCTACGACACCTACGACAATAGCGTCTTCACCTACGACGGCAACACGTATGCCGTGGTAGGGGATTGGGACATCGACGGAACCCTAACCCGAGACACTCATGATGCTGCCTTCCAGGACGGCGAAATCCTGATCCAGCTCCTTGGCGTTCAAGATGCTGATGCCATCAATCATGCCTTTGGTTTGACAGGGTAAAAGCAAAGGTCAGAGGGCAGTCCCCAATTTCTCTGAAATCAGGGACTGCTGACCTTTCATGAAACCGTAAGCGCAAGGCCCCATCCCTCTCAAGGGGTGGGGTCTTTTCTATGTTCTGAAAAAGCCCCGTACCCCGTAGTACCCCGTAGGGCGCAATAAGCGAAGCGCATTGCGCCGAATTTAATCCGGCCCACACCATGCCCAATTATCGACGCGCCTGGCATCCCGGCGGGACTTATTTCTTTACGGTCAACACGTTGCGCCGGCACGGTTGCACGCTCCTGACGGATCACATCGATTCGCTGCGCGCCGCCGTGCGCACGGTGCGACGTGCGCATCCCTTCGCCATTCACGGGTGGGTGGTGTTGCCGGATCACCTGCATGCCGTCATCGAACTGCCGCCAGGCGACGCCGACTTCGCCACCCGTTGGCGGTTGATCAAGGCCGGTTTTTCCAAACGCCTGCCGCCAATAGAACGGCGTTCGGCGGTGCGTGTGGCCCGCGGTGAACGCGGCATCTGGCAACGACGATTCTGGGAACACCTGATTCGAGATGAACGCGATTTTGCTGCGCACATGGATTATGTGCACTTCAATCCTGTCAAACATGGCCATGTCGCCAGGGTTGCCGACTGGCCTTATTCGACGTTTCATGCCTTGGTGGCGAAAGGGATTTATCCGGCCGATTGGGGCGGCAGCATGGCGGCCGACGGGGTGAGGTGCCCTGACTGAATTCGGCGCAATGCGCTTCGCTTATTGCGCCCTACGGGGTACGGGGCGGGCAGCCGGCGTAGGCGTAGGGCGGATTAGCGGAGCGTAATCCGCCGAATGGGATGTGTGACGTGGTTGTTTTGGATACTACAGAGAACAGACCATGACCCGGCGGTCTCCACCAGGGTGGTAACCCCAAATGGACATCCACAGCTTACACAGATCATCTGTGGCCATCGGTGAAATCCGTGGATAAAGTCGTGATCGGAGCCGCCGTGGCGGCATGCCTTCCTGCAACAACTATCCTGACACAGACGGACCACCTTGTTATGTCAGCAATTCCCGGAGCGCATGGTCCTTGGGTGAAAAGCGGGCGTGAAAGGAGAGTCTTCGAGTGTTCAGCGGGCCGTTTGGGGTGATCGAGGGTCCGAACGTCCCGCTGAGGGATGCCACCTGGAGCGTGAGGGGCTCAGATGCCCGGTTTGAAGGCGCACCTCCGCGTCGGTTTTTCGGGTGAAAGGCTCAGGTTCTGCATGGGGTAATTCCTTTCTCCGCCCTACGAGGTGTTATAGGCGATGATCGGGGTCAGCCTTTTGTATCCGTAAAGAAGGGCCTCGTAGAGCATCCGGATGGACTCCAGGCGGAAGTCCCAGAACATGGCCCGGATCCTCTCCCAGAGGTCCCGTTTGGTTTGGAGCTTTCGCCATACGGCCTGAAACAGCGGGCAACACAGTTGGAGGCTCTGGTCCACGCAGAAGGCCAACATCATGAGGGTGACGAAAACGGCGCTAAGGTGTTTTCGGCCCAGGCCGTAGTTGTGTTCGAGGTGGTAGCCCTGGTTTTTCAAGGTGTTGAAGGTTTCGTTTTCGATGCGCCAGCGTGCCCGGCCGATCCGCATCAAGGTAACGGCGTTTTCCCGGCGGATGAGGATATCGGTGACCCAGGAAAACCGCAGAAGCCCCTTGGGGGTCACCTGCCAGTATTCGAGGAGGTTCACTCGAAGGTCGGGATGGGACTTGTTGAGGGGAAGATCGTTGATGAAGCGGAAGTAATGGAGGGTTTCGGGGTTGTCTTCCGCTGCGTGCCAGAACTCCACAGCCCGGCCCTCCGCGATGGCCTCGTCGGCCTTTTCGAAAAGGAAGGCGTGATCGCCGGGTTTAACCCCAAGGACGAAGCGGCAGTCGAAGCGCTTGAGGGTTTCAATGTGGGGAGCGTTGGGACTGAGGGCATCTTCGGTCACGATGAGCTTGATATGGGGGTGGTCGGTTCTCAGGTTCTCGATACAACGGCCGGCGGCGTTGCGTTCGCAGTCGTTTTTGGTGTCACCGTCTTCTCTTCGGATCACTTCGGGGGGAAAGGGGATCACGGCCTTGTGGTCCGGGTGGACGAGGGCGGCTCCCATCATTTGGAGGGAATAGGTGGTCTTGCCGGTGGCAGAGGTTTTTCGAAGGCAGGCGTCGGAAAAGACCTTTTCCGACGAAAAATAGCCCGTGCCGTCCAGGGCCAGGATGTAGTGGCCGTCCAGCACGGTCATCTGAGCCAGCGCCTTGCCGCGCTGAAGCCGTGAGAAGATCTCGCCGAAGGCGGGTCGGAACACATAGGGCGAAACCTCATCGAGAATTTCCCGCATGGTGCTGTCGGCAGGGATCTTCTCGATGTGGTAGAGCGCGTGCAGGTTGTGATCCCGAGCCGACCAGCGTTTCTCAAAGGCCAGAAGAGAGGGATCCTTCAAAGAAAACATGGCGAAGGCGCTCATGGCCGCATCCGCAAAGGAGATCTGCGGCCTGCCTTTGCGGGGATCGGGGATCTTTTCGAACTCACGACGCACCGCTCTCACCAGGGCATCTGCATTCAGATGCTTGCGAAGTCGGATCTTGGAGGAAGGAGCGTCTTTGCTGGGCTTCATGGCAAAATAGCCTACCAGAGACGCGGGCGGCTGTCCAGCATGAAACAGCAAAATAGTCGAAAAAATTCACCTCCGAAACCCCCTTCGGAGCCCGAAACCACCCCCTGGGTTCGCGAAAACCAAATCCTTCAATGCCCGGTTTTCAAGGCTTTACAGGGGCTCCGGAAATTGCTGTGTACTGATATTTAGGATCATCAAAAAGATGTCGATAAGAACCGTTCACATCATAACTGCCCACATCAAGAACCCGCACTTCGTCCTTGGCTATTTTTGAGGCGTAGTTCTTCACGAACCATTCCATTCGAAGGAGTGAACTTTTATGCATATCAATTTTTCCCTTTAATTCTGGGGTCAGGCCACATGGTTCTTGCGCCCCTTGCATCGTCGCGCTATGCTTGGACCATGACGCGGCGGCGCTGCACCAGGATCGCAACCCAAATGGACATCCACAGATTACACAGATTGACACAGATTAAAGAATCAAGGGGTTTGATGGAAAATCCAATCATCTGTGGCCATCGGTGAAATCTCTGGACAAAGACAGACAGCACAACAGGCTCGCGGTGATCCCCGGCTTCCTCCGAGGTGCCAGAGCTACGTTTGAGGTGACAGGCATGGACGATTTCACAAAGCATACCATCATGTTTGATCCACCGGCGAAGGTAGAATCCGCATCCTCTGCATGGATCATGCACACGCCTTTTGCGTTCTTCATGATCAGCGTCTTGAGGCCCAGGCTGTTGGTGGAGCTTGGTGTCCACACCGGTCATTCATATAATGCCTTCTGCCAGGCGGTCAAGACACTCAAGACCGCTACCCACTGCTACGGCATAGATACATGGAAGGGAGACGAACACGCTGGATGGTATGAAGATGATATCTACCAAAATCTGTATCAATACCAGCTCAAAGAGTATGCTGAGTTTTCCAATCTCCTCAGGATGACCTTCGACGAGGGGCTGGCTTATTTCTCGGATAGTAGCATAGATCTGCTCCATATCGACGGTTTGCATACCTATGACGCGGTAAAGCACGATTTCGAGTGCTGGCTGCCGAAGATGAGCGACAGGGGCGTCGTCCTGCTCCATGACACCTTTGTGCGAGAACGAGGCTTCGGCGTTTGGCGATTATGGGAAGAAATCGCCTCCCGATATCCTTCTTTCAACTTTACGCACGGATACGGGCTGGGTATCGCTGCGGTCGGCTCGAATGTAGGGAAGGATTTTCTGGATTTTCTCGACAGAGCCGGCCAGGACGCCTTTTATCGGAAGCTCTTTTTTAACTTGGGCAGGCAGATCATCCTCGAAGAATCGGTCCGGGACAAGGATGCTCGGATCGCCGCGCTGAACGCTACGCTAAGTGAGAAGGACGCGCGCATAGGAAGCCTCGAAGAATCGGTCCGGGAGAAGGAAGGTCGAATCGCCGCGCTGAACGCCTGGATCGAGGAGAAGGAAGGTCAGATCGCCGCGCTGCGCCAGAGTACGTCTTGGCGGATCACCGCTCCCTTGCGCTACGTATCGGAGCGTGGCCGGTCTACCTTTGTCGGCGCTCAGAGACTCTGGTCCGGGGTGCGGCGCCGGGGCGGGCGCGTTGTCGCGCTGCCCAAGGTCGTTCGGGTTCTGCGCCGGGAGGGCGTGGGCGGCTTGAAGGCCAAAACGCGCGCTGAGATGTACTCATCCGGTAGCGCCGACCTGCCTCCCAGTATGGAGGAGGCGACCGACGAGCGTCCATCCAGGTGATCCCGTATTATATCGGTCCGGAGTGCGAGCGGGCGGCGCCGGCGTTCGAGAAAAAACCGAATGTCGCGATCCACCTGCATCTGTTCTACCAGGATATGCTCGATGAGTTCGTCTCCCGGCTGCAGCGAATGCCCTGCCCCTTCGATCTCTATGTTTCCGTGCCTGGCGACGGGAGCGCCGCCGCCGTGCGTTCCCTGTTGCAAAACAGCCTGGGCGCCGCCCGCAAGGTCATCGTCGAGGAGGTCCCCAACAAGGGGCGGGACCTTGGGCCCTTGATTGTCCAGTTCGGCCGACGATTGGCGGAATATGAAATCATCGCCCATTTTCACAGCAAAAAGAGCCCGCATTGCAGCCAGCTTTCCGGGTGGTGCCGGCACATTCTCGATCTGCTCCTCGGTCCCCCGGGAAACGATGGGGGCCGAATCGCGCGCATCATCGAACGGCTGCAAGCCGACGCCAAGTTCGTCTACCCGGAAGGACAGACCCTTATCATCAAGGATCGCACCGGCTGGGGGGCCAATCACGCCTTGGCCCGGCGCCTTCTGGAAACCCACACGACGCTTTCCATCGACGATTTCCCGGTGGTGGATTTTCCGGAAGGGTCCATGTTCTGGGCGCGAGGCGCGTGCATGAAGGATTTTCTCCGGCTTCCACTGGATTGGAACGATTTTCCCGACGAACCCATCCCCGCCGACGGCA
Source organism: Desulfoglaeba alkanexedens ALDC (assembly GCF_005377625.1). Classification (GTDB taxonomy): domain Bacteria; phylum Desulfobacterota; class Syntrophobacteria; order Syntrophobacterales; family DSM-9756; genus Desulfoglaeba; species Desulfoglaeba alkanexedens. Next base: position 749,066 of record NZ_CP040098.1, read on the forward strand.
CGTTGGCCCATGCCCTTGAACGGTTGATGCTCATTTTCGCAAGCCCTTATCCCGGCCGCGTCTACCGCCTGCACCGGGGCGATTCGATCCCGGACTACCGCTGCTACGAGGAACAGCAGGATTTCTCGGCTCTCGTCGCAAAGAGCGACGTCAAGGTGCTCGCCTACTATCTCCCCCAGTTTCATCCGACGCCGGAAAACGATCGGTGGCATGGCGAGGGGTTCACCGAGTGGACCAAGGTCAGGGAAGCCAATCCGCTTTTCGAGGGCCATTATCAACAGCACATCCCTCATCCCGATATCGGCTGTTATTCCATCGAAAGCCCCGACATGTTGCGGCGGCAGGCGGATCTGATGCGCAAGGCCGGCGTGTTCGGGCAGATCTTTTACCACTACTGGTTTTCCGGCAAACTGATCCTCGAAAAGCCCGCCCGCATGCTTCTCGAAAACCCCGAGATCGACATGCCCTATTGTTTTTGTTGGGCCAACGAAAACTGGACCCGCCGGTGGGACGGAAACGAGGAGGAAATCCTCCTCAAGCAGGAATATTCCGCGCGCGATGCGGTTGAGTTCATCCGCTACCTGATCCCCTTTTTCCGCGACCCGCGTTACATCCGGGTGGAGGAGCGCCCCATGCTCTTGGTGTATCGGCCCGCCTCCCTCCCGGATCCTCGGCTTTACCTCGAAACCTGGGAAAAGGAATGCGCCGCCTGCGGCATCGCGCCCCCTTACGTCGTAGGGGTGTTGACCCGGGAGGCCAAGGATCCGCGCGATTTCGGGATGGAGGCCGGCGTCGAACGGGTGCTTCACGACTGGACGGCCGGCGCCGTGCCGGAAATGAAGGAGCGCCTGCGCGCCTACCAGCCCTTGCGCGGGAGCGTCCTGGATTACGACCAGGTGGCTGATTTCTACAGCGCTCGGACCTCGCCCGGAGACTTTACCTGGTTTCGCTCCATTGTCCCCATCTGGGACAACACCGCGCGCTACGGCTCCGATGCGTTCCTGGTGCACGGCAGTACGCCGCGCAAATTTGCGCAGTGGCTGAAGGCGCTCGTCGCCTTTTCACGGGCCTACCTGCCGCCGGATCGCCGTTTCATCATGGTCAACGCCTGGAACGAATGGGCCGAGGGCGCGCACCTGGAGCCCGATTCGCGCTACGGCTACGCCTACCTCAACGCCGTGGGCCGCACCCTCGCGGGGATCGCCTACGGGGCCGATCTCAACCCCGTCGAAAAGCTCCCGCCGAAGCTCCGGATCCGCCTGGTGGTGGCGGATGAGGTCCTCGATGCCCTGCGAGAAGACAAGCAGCTCGAGGAGCGCTTCTTCGCTTGCCTGGCTCGGTCGACTTTCTTTGAGCATTGCGACGTGGAGCTCCACCCGCCGCGGCTCATCGGCGCCCTGCCCGCTGCGGTGCGGGCCGATGTCTCCAAGCCCGCCGAACGACCGGTGGATTGGATCCTCCAGGTGAGGCGCGTGGCCCTTTTCCCCCCCGATTTGATCGAAAAGATGCTCCAGACCGCCTGCCGGGTAGGCCGTTCGGTGGTGCTCTCCAACGCCTACGATCGCCACTTTCCCCTCATCGAGGCCACCGAGAACGGGTCGGTGGACGCGGCCCGGGCCTTCGAGGCGCCTCTTGTCTTGATGCCGGCCGATCCCGGCCCGCAGGGCTACAAGAATTATCGCCTGCGCGCCGACGCGCACAGCTTTGTCGCCTATCCGAACACCCTGCCGCCGAAAAAGCTCCCCCGGGTCACCACCATCATCCGCTATCACCGCAAGAACGACATGGGGCTTCTGCGAAACGCGCTCTACTGCCTCGCGGCCATGCAGGACTGTGTTGTCCTGCCGTTGATCGCCGCCCAGGATCTCGACGCCGAAGCCGATGCCAAGCTACGGGATCTGCTGGGTCAACTGCCTTGGCCCGAAGGCCGCGATGCGCGCGTTCTCCATTTCGCGTCCCCGGAGGGGAAAGGGGATCTCCGCGCCCGGATGCTCAACGAGGCCCTGAAACAGGTTTCCACGCGCTACGCCGGGTTCCTCGATTACGACGACCTGCTCATGTCCCATGCCTACGGCTGGTTGCTCGAGCGCCTGAGGCGAACCGGCAAGGCGGTCGCCTTCGGCCGCGTCTATTCGACCTCCTACGATCGCGACACGGGCCTGTTCCGCGGCCGCAAGCAGGTGTTCACCTACGGCTTTTCCTACGATGATTTCGTCGCGTGCAACCATGCGCCTCTCCACAGCTTTCTGCTGGACCTGGATCAACTGGATCTGAGACGCGTCCACTACCACGACGACCAACGCTACCTGGAGGATTATTTCCTCACCCTGCAGCTCTTCACCCGCGAAAACGCCGACTGGGAAAGCCTTGGAGAAAACGCCTACATCGGCGACTACCTTCATGTCGTCGGCGGAGCCAACACGCTGGCCATGGCGAGCGAGGAGGCGCACCAGGCCATCGTGGAAAGCCCGGAGTACCGGCTCTGTGAACAGCGGGTGGACGCGCTGCGCCGTTCGCTTCACAACACCTGAGGGATCCAAGCCCCGTAGGGCGCAATAAGCGAAGCGCATTGCGCCGAATGCAAAATGACCACGTAACACCCACCCCATTCGGCGGATTACGCTACGCTAATCCGCCCTACGCAGGCTGGGAGGAAACTGGGAAACAAACCCCGTACCCCGTACCCCGTAGGGCGCAATAAGCGAAGCGCATTGCGCCGAATGCAAAACGACCACGTATCCACCCGCACATCGGCGGATTACGCTACGCTAATCCGCCCTACGCAGGCTGGGAGGAAACTGGGAAACAAACCCCGTACCCCGTACCCCGTAGGGCGCAATAAGCGAAGCGCATTGCGCCGAATTTGATCCGGCCCATACCATGCCCAACTACCGACGCGCCTGGCATCCCGGCGGGACGTATTTCTTTACGGTCAACACCCTGCGCCGGCGCGGTTGCACGCTCCTGACGGATCACATCGATTCGCTGCGCGCCGCCGTGCGCACGGTGCGACGTGTGCATCCGTTTCGTATCCACGGGTGGGTGGTGTTGCCGGATCACCTGCATGCCGTCATCGAACTGCCGCCCGGCGACGCCGACTTCGCCGCCCGCTGGCGGTTGATCAAGGCCGGTTTTTCCAAACGCCTGCCGCCAATAGAACGGCGTTCGGCGGTGCGTGTGGCCCGCGGAGAACGCGGCATCTGGCAACGACGATTCTGGGAACACCTGATTCGAGATGAACGCGATTTTGCTGCGCACATGGATTATGTGCACTTCAATCCTGTCAAACATGGCCATGTCGCCAGGGTTGCCGACTGGCCCTATTCGACGTTTCATGCCTTGGTGGCGAAAGGGATTTATCCGGCCGATTGGGCCGGCAGTATGGCGGCCGACGGGGTGAGGTGCCCTGACTGAATTCGGCGCAATCCGCTTCGCTTATTGCGCCCTACGTGACCGGCGCAATGCGCTTCGCTTATTGCGCCCTACGTCACCGGCGCAATCCGCTTCGCTTATTGCGCCCTACGGTAGGGCGGATTAGCGGAGCGTAATCCGCCGAATCGAATGTGTGTTACGTGGTTGTTTTCCATACGGCGCAATCCGCTTCGCTTATTGCGCCCTAGAGAACAGAGAGAACAGAGGGTCACATCTTGATTTGTGAATTCGCCTCGTTCCCAAACTCGCTTCGGGGGACAGTATATTTTCCACCTTGTTCCCAAGCTCCGGCTTGGGAACGGCCTGCCCAAGAAGCTCCAGCTTCCACACCGGGCTCCCAACATGATTCTTGCCCCGCTTCCATCCCCGCGCTATCCTTGGTCCATGACCCGGCGGCGCTCCAGCAGAGTGGTAACCCAAATCGACATCCACAGATTACACAGATTGACACAGATTAAAAGAATCAAGGGGCTTGATGGAAAATCCAAGCATCTGTGACCATCGATGAAATCTGTGCATAAAATCATGATTGTGCCCGCCGTGGCGGCATGATGTCGTGCGACAACTACCCTGACACAGCGGGTGGGGAACGACCCGTTGGCCATCCCTGGGGACTGTGATATCTTCAAACGGTATCTCCGGGAACTTTCGCAAGGAGTCCGCCATGGGTGGCTACGATGCCGCGATGAAGGTCATCCTCGCCCACTGCCGTGAGGCGGCGCTGGAGTTTTTCCTGGGCCTGCATGTCGAAGAATCGGAGATTTTGGAACTTCCCCAGGAGACGGCTTCGGTTCGCCGAAGCGATTTTCCCATCCGGGTGCGGGCTTCCGACGGGCGGGTCTTTATCGTATTGCTGGAAGTGCAAAGCCGGTGGGAACCGAACGTACCGTTGCGGCTTCTGGAATACGACGTGCGGTATCGTCTGAAAACAGGCCTCTCGGTCTTGCCGGTGGTGATGCTTCTTACCCCCAGCGGGAACGTGGTGGAAAGCTTCGAAGACGGCGGCATCCGCTACCGGTTCCAGCTGATATCCCTTGCCGCCATGGACGCCCAAAAGGTGCTGGAATGGGGAAATCCGTGTCTCATGCCCTTTGTGGGGCTCATGCGGGGAGGGTCGGAGATCTTTCAAAGGGCCGAAGAGGCCGTCTATGGCTCGAGCCTCGGCCGAAGCGACAAGGCGGATCTTTTGACCGGCATGGCGCTTCTTTCGGGTCTTGTGGACAAGGATCTACCTCGCCGGCTGCTGGAGCGCAGGAGGGACATCATGATGGAATCCTATGCCTATGAACTGATCAAGAAGGAAGGCTACGAGGAAGGCATCCGCTCGGGAATAGAACAGGGACTGCAGCAGGGAATAGAGCAGGGACTACACCAGGGAATAGAGCAGGGACTACACCAGGGAATAGAGCAGGGTCTGCAGCAAGGGACCCTGGAGGCCACACGGGAACATATCCTGGAGACCTTGGAAGCGCGCTTTAAGGATGTTCCCAAAGATATCCTTCAGTCCCTTCGGGAGATCCGAGATCCGGATGCGCTGAAACTCCTCTTCAGGAAGGCTCTTCGTGCCGATTCCCTGGACGAATTCCGCAAAGCGCTGTCAAGCTTTTTTGATTAGGCAGCCATTCCCGCAGGTTCTGCAAAGCTTTTCCCCTCGTTCCCAAGCTGGAGCTTGGGAACAAGGGGAATTCCATTTCCCCTCCCCTTGTGGGAGGGGATTAAGGGGAGGGGAATGTAACCGATTGACATACGTTAATTTTCTCACCCTCACCCCGACCCTCTCCCATCAAGGGAGAGGGGGATTTTTTGACCTTCTTCCCAAGCTCCACCATCCACCTTGTTCCCAAGCTGGAGCTTGGGAACAAGAAGCAAAGGATCTGCACCCGTTCATGGATCAGGTCATGCTCAAGGAATAACCCCTCGCTCATCTGGGAGGACATTTTATTCCGGCGTTTACCAGACATTTTATTCCGATGGTGACACCCTGAAGAAGAATGGATCTCTCTTCGAACCACCAAGATCATCGAAAGGCTCAACAACGAGTTTCGCAGAAGGACCAGGCCGATGGAGATCGTGGCAGGTGAGCAGTCCTGCTACACCCTCCTTGCATTCATTGCATTGAAGATGGAGCTCCACTGGAGGTCCAATCCTCTCGGAAAAGTCGCTAAAAGTCTGCCCTTTTGGAAGCAGTTGGAGGGGTAATGAATTTACACAAAACGCTTGACACTACCGTGATTTCTGGAGAAACGGGGAGTGGAGAGACCGTTGAACAGATCCTTGAAGCCCATCCCAGATTGACGAGAGAAGCGATCAAAGCAGAGCTGGCATTCGCCGCCAAAGCATTGCGGGCCGACGTTGTCTTCCCTACAAGCGGGATAAGCTCATGAATTTTCCGGCGGATGAGAGCGTTGGCTTCCCGGTGGTACGGAGGCTGGGCAATGATGGGGACGAAGTGCTGTATGTTGCCGGGGATTTCCGATGAAAAGGTACTGGCCGCCGCTCAGCCGTAGCGTCAGCTACAGAAGGAGTAGTCTGTATGTTTGTTACGTCCTCTGAGTACGAAAAAGTAGTCACCTCCATATTGGAGGAGGAAGAGGAATTGTTTGTGGCAGTGGCGTTTTGGGGGTGTGGCGCGGACTCGATTATCAACCGGCGTTCCGCGAAAACTGTCAAACTGATATGTAACTTGGCAAGTGGCGCGACGAATCCCGATGTTATTGGTGCTCTCCGCGGTAAGCAGGGTGTTTGTCTAAAGCAACATGATCGCTTGCATGCGAAGGTGTTCGTGGGGAGCAAGAGAGCACTTGTTGGTTCGGCGAATTTGTCAAGCAATGGTTTGAATTTAGAAGGGGCTGAGATTTCTGGGTGGGAGGAAGCAGGGTTAGTAACTACCGATGCAAAGGAAATTGGAGCCATAAAAAAGTGGTTTGACGCGATGTGGAGGGAATCCCGGGAAATCAAAGATTTCGAACTTGAAGACGCAAGGCGAAAATGGAAAGAAAGGCGAGCAACAAGGGTAAATATCTCTTCTTCTTCTTCTTCTTCGCGTGGTTTCTCGCTTGCTGAACTCAGCCTGGAGGAGATCTCTGATAGGCGAATATATTTGGTTATATACCGTAATCAGCTTTCGGATGAGGCGGTGAAAGAGTATGGAAAGTATCAGAAACAACAGACCGGCCAGCCATTGGACAAGTCCGCCGAGCCACCCCCAGTTTATGAAGGGTGGCCGGAGTTACCCAAAGATGCTCAGCTTATCGACGTATATTATGGACCGCGCGGTGGCCTTCGATGCTTCGGAGTCTATACTCGAACCTATGATATCAAATTCAAATACAGCGAAGGGTCGCAAGGGCATTTGGCCGTTTGCCGTAAAGACAACCAGATCATGGGCTATCCATTTGGACACGAAGAGGAATTGAAGTTTGCTAAAGACCTATGTCCTTGTATAGAGGAAATTTGGAACAGTGATTTGGCGGTTGGTGACAACCTTGGAAAGTATATCCAGCTCGCAGACGTTGTCCAAATCTGTAGGCGCCCGCATTCAAAACGGTAGGATGAAAAGCGAACAGATCATAGATTTTCTCTCTCAAGGCCAGTAATTTCCGGAGCATCTGTAACTGCTTGAAAAAAAAAAAAAAAAAAAAAAAAAAAAAAAAAAAAAAAAACGAGCCTTGGAAGATTTCGTCTTCGCAAACCCGACGGCCCTCTTTCCTTGCCCACTCTGCATCCAAACTCACATTCCGCAGTCATGTCGGTCATGAATGGGGTAATGATGAATTGGATCAATGTTATCTTTAAACTTACATTTCGCAGTTGCGACGCATGTGATTGGGCTAATTTTCTGTGCACAACCTCTGGACATTACGATCACGATCCTGTATGAATGCGATTGGAAGCCTGAAGGCGACGGTTCAATCGCAAAGGAGACAGGATGATCGACCTGAGCGAGATCGAATTCTATGACGTTTACCACCTTCCCATTATCAAAGCCTATGCCGATCGGATTGACCTCGTGAACACGATCAACCGTCTGGTACCAAGCAGAATGAACATCGATCCGGGAACCCTGGTACTGGCCATGGCGCTCGATGCGGTTTCAGGCCGACATCCGCTTTACCGCATAGACAGCTTCTACCGGACCAAGGATATCGAGCTGCTTCTGGGCCGGTCCATTGGTATTGAAAAGCTCACGGACGACAATTTCGGCCGAACACTGGATCATCTGTACCAGGCCAACACATCCCGTTGTCACCATCGGAATAAAATGTCTGGAGAAGACCCTGGATGCGTGCCTTACCTTCTTCCACTTCCCTGAAGAAGAATGGATCTCTCTTCGAACCACCAACATCATCGAAAGGTTCAACAAGGAGTTTCGCAGAAGGACCAGGCCGATGGAGATCGTGGCAGGTGAGCAGTCCTGCTACACCCTCCTTGCATTCATTGCATTGAAGATGGAGCTCCACTGGAGGCCCAATCCTCTCGGAAAAGAATTTGATCCGGCCCATACCATGCCCAACTACCGACCCGCCTGGCATCCCGGCGCGACTTATTTCTTTACGGTCAATACGTTGCGACGGCGCGGTTGCACCCTCCTGACGGATCACATCGATTCGGTGCGCGCCGCTGTGCGCACGGTGCGACGTGCGCATCCGTTTCGTATCCACGGGTGGGTGGTGTTGCCGGATCACCTCCATGCCGTCATCGAACTGCCGCCCGGCGGCGCCGACTTCGCCGCCCGCTGGCGGTTGATCAAGGCCGGTTTTTCCAAACGCCTGCCGCCAATCGAACGGCGTTCGGCGGTGCGTGTGGCCCGCGGAGAACGCGGCATCTGGCAACGGCGATTCTGGGAACACCTGATTCGAGATGAACGCGATTTTGCTGCGCACATGGATTATGTGCACTTCAATCCTGTCAAACATGGCCATGTCGCCAGGGTTGCCGAATGGCCTTATTCGACGTTTCATGCCTTGGTGGCGAAAGGGATTTATCCGGCCGATTGGGGCGGCAGCATGGCGGCCGACGGGGTGAGCTGCCCTGACTGAATTCGGCGCAATCCGCTTCGCTTATTGCGCCCTACGTGAGCGGCGCAATGCGCTTTGCTATTGCGCCCTACAAAGCTGACTGCAGGCGGGCCGACCATTACGACGCGGATACAGGTGGGCTGCGGAGGGGAGGCTGAAGAGAGCTCGCGCAGGCTCTATCGCGCGGTGGACGCCGAGGGCTGGTACTGGGTATCTCCTTCGCCCATTCGCCGTGCCTATCCCCTGACACAAAAGGTTTCCCCTCGTTCCCAAGCTCCGGCTTGGGGACGCCCTGCCCAAGAAGCTCCAGCTTCGCCCCGGTGTAAAAGATTTGGTAGCGTAGAAAATAATCCACGTAATGCTTGATGCCAAATTCCATTTCCCCTCCCCTTGTGGGAGGGGATTAAGGGGAGGGGAATGTAACTGATTGACATACGTTAATTTTCTCACCCTCACCCCAACCCTCTCCCATCAAGGGAGAGGGGGATTTTTTGATTTTCCGCTCGTTCCCAAGCTCCGGCTTGGGAACGCCCTGCCCGTGAAGCTCCAGCTTCCACACCGGGCTCCCCAGATGGTTCTTGCCCCGCTTCCATCCCCGCCCTATCCTTGGTCCATGCCCCGGCGACGCTCCCCCAGGGTGGTAACCCAAATGGACATCCACAGATTACACAGATTGACACAGATTAAAAGAATCAAGGCGCTTGATGGAAAATTCAATCATCAGTGACCATCGGTGAAATCTGTGGATAAAATCATGATTGACGCCGCCGTGGCGGCATGATGTCGTGCGACAACTACCCTGACACAGCGGGTGGGGAACGACCCGTTGGCCATCCCTGGGGACTGTGATATCTTCAAACGGTATCTCCGGGAACTTTCGCAAGGAGTCCGCCATGGGTGGCTACGATGCCGCGATGAAGGTCATCCTCGCCCACTGCCGTGAGGCGGCGCTGGAGTTTTTCCTGGGCCTGCATGTCGAAGAATCGGAGATTTTGGAACTTCCCCAGGAGACGGCTTCGGTTCGCCGAAGCGATTTTCCCATCCGGGTGCGGGCTTCCGACGGGCGGGTCTTTATCGTCTTGCTGGAAGTGCAAAGCCGGTGGGAACCGAACGTACCATTGCGGCTTCTGGAATACGACGCGCGGTATCGTCTGAAAACAGGCCTTTCTGTCTTGCCGGTGGTGATGCTTCTCACCCCCAGCGGGAACGTGGTGGAAAGCTTCGAAGACGGCGGCATCCGCTACCGGTTCCAGGTGATATCCCTTGCCGCCATGGACGCCCAAAAGGTGCTGGAATGGGGAAATCCGTGTCTCATGCCCTTTGTGGGGCTCATGCGGGGAGGGTCGGAGATCTTTCAAAGGGCCGAAGAGGCCGTCTATGGCTCGAGCCTCGGCCGAAGCGACAAGGCGGATCTTTTGACCGGCATGGCGCTTCTTTCGGGTCTTGTGGACAAGGATCTACCTCGCCGGCTGCTGGAGCGCAGGAGGGACATCATGATGGAATCCTATGCCTATGAACTGATCAAGAAGGAAGGCTACGAGGAAGGCGTCCGCTCGGGAATAGAACAGGGACTGCAGCAGGGGTCGCTGGAGGCCACACGGGAACATATCCTGGAGACCTTGGAAGCGCGCTTTAAGGATGTTCCCAAAGATATCCTTCAGTCCCTTCGGGAGATCCGAGATCCGGATGCGCTGAAACTCCTCTTCAGGAAGGCTCTTCGTGCCGATTCCCTGGACGAATTCCGCAAAGCGCTGTCAAGCTTTTTTGATTAGGCAGCCATTGCCGCAGGTTCTGTAAAGCTTTTCCCCTCGTTCCCAAGCTGGAGGTTGGAAACGAGGGGAATTCTATTTCCCCTCCCCTTGTGGGAGGGGATTAAGGGGAGGGGAATGTAACTGATTGACATACGTTAATTCTCTCACCCTCACCCCAACCCTCTCCCATCAAGGGAGAGGGGGATTTTCCGCTCGTTCCCAAGCTCCGGCTTGGGAACGCCCTGCCCGTGAAGCTCCAGCTTCCACACCGGGCTCGCAACATGATTCTTGCCCCGCTTCCATCCCCGCGCTATTCTTGGTCCATGCCCCGGCGACGCTCCACCAGGGTGGTAACCCAAATGGACATCCACAGATTACACAGATTGACACAGATTAAAACAATCAAGGCGCTTGATGGAAAATTCAATCATCTGTGACCATCGGTGAAATCTGTGGATAAAATCATGATTGACGCCGCCGTGGCGGCATGATGTCGTGCAACAACTACCCTGATACAGCGGGTGGGGAACGACCCGTTGGCCATCCCTGGGGACTGTGATATCTTCAAACGGTATCTCCGGGAATTTTCGCAAGGAGTCCGCCATGGGTGGCTACGATGCCGCGATGAAGGTCATCCTCGCCCACTGCCGTGAGGCGGCGCTGGAGTTTTTCCTAGGCCTCCACGTGGAAGAATCGGAGATTTTGGAACTTCCCCAGGAGACGGCTTCGGTTCGCCGAAGCGATTTTCCCATCCGGGTGCGGGCTTCCGAGGGGCGGGTCTTTATCGTGTTGCTGGAAGTGCAAAGCCGGTGGGAACCGAACGTACCGTTGCGGCTTCTGGAATACGACGCCCGGTATCGTCTGAAAACGGGCCTCTCGGTCTTGCCGGTGGTGATGCTTCTCACCCCCAGCGGGAACGTGGTCGAAAGCTTCGAAGACGGCGGCATCCGCTACCGGTTCCAGGTGATATCCCTTGCCGCCATGGACGCCCAAAACGTCCTGGAATGGGGAAATCCGTGTCTCATGCCCTTTGTGGGGCTCATGCGGGGAGGGTCGGAGATCTTTCAAAGGGCCGAAGAGGCCGTCTATGGCTCGAGCCTCGGCCGAAGCGACAAGGCGGATCTTTTGACCGGCATGGCGCTTCTTTCGGGTCTTGTGGACAAGGATCTACCTCGCCGGCTGCTTGAGCGCAGGAGGGACATCATGATGGAATCCTATGCCTATGAACTGATCAAGAAGGAAGGCTACGAGGAAGGCATCCGCTCGGGAATAGAACAGGGACTGCAGCAGGGAATAGAGCAGGGACTACACCAGGGAATAGAGCAGGGACTGCAGCAAGGGACCCTGGAGGCCACACGGGAACATATCCTGGAGACCTTGGAAGCACGCTTTAAGGATGTTCCCAAAGATATCCTTCAGTCCCTTCGGAAGATCCGAGATCCGGATGCGCTGAAACTCCTCTTCAGGAAGGCTCTTCGTGCCGATTCCCTGGACGAATTCCGCAAAGCGCTGTCAAGCTTTTTTGATTAGGCAGCCATTCCCGCAGGTTCTGTAAAGCTTTTCCCCTCGTTCCCAAGCTATGGCTTGGGAACGGCCTCACCGAAGCTGGAGCTTCTGCACAGTTGTGTTCCCAAGCTGGAGCTTGGGAACAAGAAGCAAAAGATCTGCACCCTTTTGACTTTAGCCTTTTGATTTGCTATTTGAAGAAAAGAACCTGGATCTATTGGAAAAGGCTTGGGTTAAATGCTTAAATACCTTGAGGCCATAGAAGAATTACCTAAAGAATTCAAAGTTCCATTTACAAAGGTGCTGGAGCTTTTCAGGGAAGAGATAGCTGAGACCATAAAGAAAAGCGATTTTGAGGAATTAAAGGCGGTTGTGACCAGGCTGGCTTACTCTCAGGAGGAGTTGGCTGAGGCTCAGAAGAGAACCGAAAAAAGGCTGGAAGAATTAGCTGAGGCTCAGAAAAGAACAGAAAAAAGACTGGAAGAATTAGCTGAGGCTCAGAAAAGAACAGAAAAAAGACTGGAAGAATTAGCTGAGGCTCAGAAGAGAACAGAGAAAAGGCTCGAAGAATTAGCTGAGGCTCAGAAGACAACAGAGAAGGAAATAGCGAGCCTGTCACGAGCGCTCAAGGAAACCAGAAAAGAAGTGGGGGGATTGAGTCATACTATTGGCTATACGCTGGAGAATGAAGCCTTCAAGGCCTTGCCCTCTTTGCTAAAGGCGGAATTTGGCCTTGAGGTAGAAGGGAAGTTGAAAAGAGACTTCTTGAAAGACAGTAAAGGGCAAGAGATAGAGGTGAACATCCTCGGTAAAGCTAGAAAAGATGGGCAGGAGTTGGTTATTGTAGGGGAATCAAAGTCCCAGCTTTCCCGCAAAGATATTGATTCCTTCTTGAGACGCCTCAATTTCCTGGAATCTGCTATTCCTGGCGACAAATTTTGTCTTTTTATCACCCACATGGCCCGTCCAGAGACAGTGGTCTATGCCAGGGAAAAAGGGATCAGAGTATATTTTTCTTATGAGTTTTGATAGGAATAACGGGGAGCTCCCTCATTGCCTCAGAAATTCACATCCACAGATTACACAGATTGACACAGATTAAAAAAGTCGAGGGGCTTGATGGAAAACACAGTGATCTGTGGCCATCGGTGAAATCTGCGGACAAAGACATGATCGGGGCCGCCGTGGCGGCATGACTTCGTGCGACAACTACCCTGACACATGGGGAGGCCGAAAAGGCGAAGCCAAGTCAAGAAGCCCCAGCATCTGAAACGAAGCGAACCGTATGGCGGATGCGTTACTCCCAACGATCACCACGACCGGCTACTACACCGACGCCCGTTACCGTGCCTATCCGGGTGACGGCTACGACGGCGTCGTGCGCGTAAGCTTTGGCGGCTACTACGGCACGGGCACGTTGCTCTACGACGGCCATGCCGTTTTGACCTCGGCTCATCTGTTTGAAGGGCGGACGGGGACGGCCTATGTGACCTTCCAGACCCCAAGCGGGACGCAAACGGTCAGCACGACCAAAATACTGCAGCATCCCGGCTACGATGCAGAAAACAGTAACAATGACCTTGCCATCGTCTGGTTACCGGAGGCCGCGCCGGTCGATGCGGACCGCTACGAGATTTACCGTGAAAGCGACGAGATCGGACAAGTCTTCACGTTTTCGGGCTATGGCGGAACGGGGACGGGAATCACGGGCGAGATCATCCCCGGCGGGCTGATCCGCCACAAGGCCGCCAATCAGTTCGATGCCGATGCCGCCGAGTTGAAGGACCACCTTGGCCCATACATGGCCTGGACCCCATGGCCCGGCACGCAACTCATCGCCGACTTCGATAGCGGCACCTCCAGTAACGATGCGCTGGGGCAACTGATCCATCGCTACGATCGCGGACTGGGGCTGTACGAAGGCCTGATTGCCCAGGGAGATAGTGGCAGCCCTGCATTCCTTCAAAACAAGGTGGCCGGAGTGGCGAATTACGTGGCGACCTTGAGCGGTGGGAGCATCGACCCGGATGTCGATGATTTCATAAACAGCAGTTTCGGTGAAATCGCCGCCTGCCAGCGGGTGAGTGCCCACCAGCAGTGGATCGATCAAAGCCTGCGCGCCGAATATCCGAACGCCCCGACCAGGCCGGAAGAGGTTCAAAAGGCGGTGGTCGAGGGCGACAGCGGCACCACCTACGCCTACTTCCTGCTTCAGTTCATCGGTGTGCGCAGTGACCCCAACGAGATACTGAGCGTGGACTATGCCACGCGCGATGGCTCGGCCTTGAGCGGAAGCGATTATCTAGCCGTGAGCGGCACTCTGAACCTGTATCCCGACGAGAATCAAGCGGTAATGCCCGTGGAGATCATCGGCGACAGCACTCCCGAGCCCAGTGAATCTTTCTATCTCGACGTCTTCAACCCGGTGGGGGGCAGCTTCGGGGATGGCGTGGTCCAGCTCACGGCGGAGCGCACGATACTCAATGACGATCTGTGGCCGGCGTAACGCGGGGATTCACGGCCGAATACAAAAAGGGGCTTGAATTGACATCCACAGATTACACAGATTAAAGAATCAATGGGCTTGATGGGAAACCAATAATCTGTCGCCATCAGTGAAATCTGTGGACAAATTCATTATCGCAGCCGCCGTGGCGGCATGACTTCGTGCGGCAACCATCGTGACAAACACCGGCGAGAGGAGGCTTGATGTGACACCATCGCCACAACTTACCGCGATCACCGCGGAGCGGTTCTCTGGAAAAGCGTGGCGGCGCTATAACGGTTACGCGTTTGCCGCCAAGGAAAACCTCATTGCACTGGTCGCCGCCGAATTGGCCAACGCCGTTCCCGCCATGCCCGTGGGCTTCGTTCAGACGGGCGAAGGCTTTCAACTGGTGGCCGTGACCGGCCTTGAACCGGCTGTCAACTTGTTTGTGGCCCCTGATGGTCGGTGGCTGAGTTCCTATGTCCCGGCCACTCTGCGTGGCTACCCTTTCCGGCTTGTCAAGGTGGAAGGCCGAGAAGAAAGCCTTCTGTGTATCGATGAAGCCAGCGGCCTGGTGGTTGAAACCGGACTGGGTGAACCCTTCTTTGACGAGACCGGCCAGCCCGCTCAGGCACTGAAACAGGTCCTGGAGTTTCTGTCCCAGGTCGAACGCAGCCGCATGGCGACCGAGGCGGCGGTCGACGCTCTGGCCGCTGCAGGCCTCATTCAACCCTGGCCGTTGAACCTTAAACGAGGCGAACAGCAGGTGGCGGTAACCGGTTTGTACCGCATCGACGAAGCCGCACTCCATGCGCTGGACGACAAGGCGTTCCTCGGCCTGCGCGCGTCAGGCGCCTTGCCGGTAGCCTACGCCCAGCTAATGTCCATCAACCAGCTTACCGTGTTGGAACGACTGGCTCAGCTTCAAGCCAAGCTGCAGGCTCAGGCCTCCAGGGTTGTGCAAAAACTTGCGAACCTGGAAGGCATCGGTTTGTCGCAGGACGATGGAACGCTCAAGTTTGACTCATCTTTGACAGTGGCAAAAAAAGTATATCAGTAATGTCAATGACATACGACCCCATTGGAAGTTTTTGGCACTACGCTCCGTTCCGTCTAGGAGAGTACCCGGATGGTGGGAGGGATGGCAACTCCCACGGCCCTGAAGACGCTGCTGCACGTGCCCAGACATTGGGACCGCAGAGCGAAGCGCTTGCCGTTCTCCTCGATGAGGATTTCCTGGAGGGCACTCAGATCTTGCTTGATATCAGACCACTCAAAGGCGTGCCCCGCCCGGTCCAGACGCCGGTAGAGCTCCTTTCGAAGTATCAGCGCCAGGAAGGAGCAGAACACATGTCCACGGATGGTGTCATCACGTTGGTGGAAAACGGGCCGCGTCTCAAAGGTCGACTTGAGGTCTCTGAAGGAGTGCTCTACCTGCCAGAGTTCCTTGTACTTAAGGGCCACCCGATCCGAAGACCAGCTGGTGTTGGTGATGAGGACCCACTTCCCATCGAACCTCTCCTCCTCCTTGACCTTGTCGAGATCGATATGGATGCTGTCCTTGTCCACCTTGAGGAACTTGCGATACCCCTCGTTGCCGACAAGCGCCTTGGGGCCTTTGCGGATCTGTTCCCTGAGCGAGTCGATGATCTTGTCACGGTCGGCTTTGTCCTTCTCGGCCTGCTTGGGATTCAGACAAACGATGTAGCGCTTGTCCCGCACCATGACCTCCTTGACCTTGAGGGGAGAGCGGCCTTCACACCTGACCTCCTTGTAGCGGCCGGCTCGGGCAAGTACTTCGGCGGTGATCTCCTTGACCTTCCGCATCCGGGTCCCAAGGATGTAAGCTATCTTCCTTCCTTCAAGTTCTCGGATCGTCTCGCTGCTGACCATGCCACGGTCGGCCACGATGCAGAACCTCCCCACCCCAAAACGCTTGCGAATGCGATCCGTCACGGGAAGCAGAGTCTTGACGTCCGTGGAGTTGCCCGGCCACATCTCACAGCAAAGAGGCCTGCCGTTCTGGTCCAGGACGGCTCCCACCACCATTTGCTTGAGCTCGGGGCGGTGATCCTTGCTGAACCCTCTCCTGCCAAGGCTTTCACCTCCTTCGCCATGGAAGTAAACGGAAGTGGTGTCGAAAAACACCAGGTCGAGCTCGGCAAACAGGTGCCGCTGGCCCGCGAACATTTTCTCCTCGATGACATCCTTGACACATCGCGGAGAAGACAGGGTGGCATGTTCCTGATCGTCCAGCACTTCGCCCAGAAACGCCATCGCCCGGTAGAACTGATGCAGAGCGAGGTCTTCGGTTCCCTTGACCACGAGATCGCGGCGCCACTTGTCGCAGAAGCGGTCCGATCCGCTGATCAGTATCCTGTGCAACACGGTGAGGAAGATGGCTCGTTCCACATCGAACAGGAAAGCCCGGTTATGGAGCAGGTCTCTGATCACCTGTTGAATTCCCAACTCACACCAGAGCCGTTCAAAGATGATGGCGGGGCCGATCGTCTTTGCCTCACTCATCTTTGACAGTGGCAAAAAAGTATATCAGTAATGTCAATGACATACGACCCCATTGGAAGTTTTTGGCACTACGCTCCGTTCCGTCTAGGAGAGTACCCGGATGGTGGGAGGGATGGCAACTCCCACGGCCCTGAAGACGCTGCTGCACGTGCCCAGACATTGGGACCGCAGAGCGAAGCGCTTGCCGTTCTCCTCGATGACGATTTCCTGGAGGGCACTCAGATCTTGCTTGATATCAGACCACTCAAAGGCGTGGCCCGCCCGGTCCAGACGCCGGTAGAGCTCCTTTCGAAGTATCAGCGCCAGGAAAGAGCAGAACACATGTCCCCGGATGGTGTCATCACGTTGGTGGAAAACGGGCCGCGTCTCAAAGGTCGACTTGAGGTCTCTGAAGGAGTGCTCTACCTGCCAGAGTTCCTTGTACTTAAGGGCCACCCGATCCGAAGACCAGCTGGTGTTGGTGATGAGGACCCACTTCCCATCGAACCTCTCCTCCTCCTTGACCTTGTCGAGATCGATATGGATGCTGTCCTTGTCCACCTTGAGGAACTTGCGATACCCCTCGTTGCCGACAAGCGCCTTGGGGCCTTTGCGGATCTGTTCCCTGAGCGAGTCGATGATCTTGTCACGGTCGGCTTTGTCCTTCTCGGCCTGCTTGGGATTCAGACAAACGATGTAGCGCTTGTCCCGCACCATGACCTCCTTGACCTTGAGGGGAGAGCGCCCTTCACACTTGACCTCCTTGTAGCGGCCGGCTCGGGCAAGTACTTCGGCGGTGATCTCCTTGACCTTCCGCATCCGGGTCCCAAGGATGTAAGCTATGTTCCTTTCTTCAAGTTCTCGGATCGTCTCCCTGCTGACCATGCCACGGTCGGCCACGATGCAGAACCTCCCCACCCCAAAACGCTTGCGAATGCGATCCGTCACGGGAACCAGAGTCTTGACGTCCGTGGAGTTGCCCGGCCACATCTCACAGCAAAGAGGCCTGCCGTTCTGGTCCAGGACGGCTCCCACCAGCATTTGCTTGAGCTCGGGGCGGTGATCCTTGCTGAACCCTCTCCTGCCAAGGCTTTCACCTCCTTCGCCATGGAAGTAAACGGAAGTGGTGTCGAAAAACACCAGGTCCAGCTCGGCAAACAGGTGGCGCTGGCCCGCGAACATTTTCTCCTCGATGACATCCTTGACACATCGCGGAGAAGACAGGGTGGCATGTTCCTGATCGTCCAGCACTTCGCCCAGAAACGCCATCGCCCGGTAGAACTGATGCAGAGCGAGGTCTTCGGTTCCCTTGACCACGAGATCGCGGCCCCACTTGTCGCAGAAGCGGTCCGATCCGCTGATCAGTATCCTGTGCAACACGGTGAGGAAGATGGCTCGTTCCACATCGAACAGGAAAGCCCGGTTATGGAGCAGGTCTCTGATCACCTGTTGAATTCCCAACTCACACCAGAGCCGTTCAAAGATGATGGCGGGGCCGATCGTCTTTGCCTCACACTGGATCTTGCTCTTCCCGGAAAGGACCAGCAAAGCTTTCTCGCTGAAACGCGAAAGAGAGCGGATGAGGGTCTCGACCTCGCCTTTGGCACTCAGTTTGTCCATACGCCCAACGGTTGCAATCACGCGCTGGGTGACCTTGGAGTTAACCCTCTGGTTTTCAACGATTTGCAGGTAGTCATACTTACCGGACTTTTTGATGCGAGCGAACATGCGAGCCTCCTCTTAGGACACTCGCAAATTAGCTCATGCAGGAACACATTGCAAGGGCAAAACCATCATTCTATGGCACTACAGAATGACGCATTTTCCAGACATGCCCTAGCATCCATGCGGATTTGCGGGATGTGACCAGGTGGTCACTGTAAAACTTGAGCCTCACACTGGACATCGCTCTTCCCGGAAAGGACCAGCAAAGCTTTCTCGCTGAAACGGGAAAGGGAGCGGATGAGGGTCTCGACCTCGCCTTTGGCACTCAGTTTGTCCATACGGCCAACGGTTGCAATCACGCGCTGGGTGACTTTGGAGTTAACCCTCTGGTTTTCAACGATTTGCAGGTAGTCATACTTACCGGACTTCTTGATGCGAGCGAACATGCGAGCCTCCTCTTAGGACACTCGCAAATTAGCTCACTCAGGAACACATTGCAAGGGCAAAACCATCATTCTATGGCACTACAGAATGAGGCATTTTCCAGACATGCCCTAGCATCCATGCGGATTTGCGGGATGTGACCAGGTGGTCACTGTAAAACTTGAGTTTGACTGAAGCCCAAAGCTTAGACTTGAGACTTGAGACTTTCCCCTCGTTCCCAAGCTGAAGCTTGGGAACAAGGGTAAAATCAATGGATACCGAACGATACACTGTCCACATGGGTGGCGTTGAGTGCTCCGTCCATATTGTCATCGACAGCAAAGTAGAAGACGTATTGCCCTGTGGGCAAACCGGATATCTCAACTACCGGGTAGGAGGACAGGGTGAACAGCGGTCCCCCATGGGTGCGTATAGGCGCACTGGAGGCCATCCAGCCCCTGTCCAACGAAAACCAATAGAACCCGAAAGGGGTGGATGCGGCCACCCACCAGTCTGCCGGACTTCCGACATGGTAACTGCCAGGATCCAGGGTGTCAACACCGGTCGAGAATGTCCGCAAATCATCGGAATAAAATGTCCCCAAAACAACGCTTTTGGTGTCATCCGGGAGTTGAACGATTCGGAGCGGAGCCTCCGACTCACTCGCCGTTTCCGCTGGCAACGACAGCCGCGATCGGCGCGGCACAGATGGAAGGTGCCGCTTGTGCCGATCGCGGGTCGTTGCCGCGTCTCCGCCTCCCTCAAGTCGGTATCCACTCCGAACCGCTCAACTCCCTCATCGGTTCACTCGGATGCTTTTTGTTCAGTCGGAAAAGCGGTTCTTGGACCGGCTCCGACAAGCCCTGCCTTTCTCTTTTCTTTGAGCCTGAAACTATCCCCTTTGATGTTGAGGGTGGTGCAGTGGTGAAGGAGCCTATCGAGTATGGCTGTGGCCAGCACCTGATCATTGAAGATCTCCCCCCAGTCAACAAAGCTCTTGTTGGAGGTGATGATCAAAGAGGCCTTCTCGTATCTTCTGGTAAGAAGCCTGAAGAAAAGCCCTGCTTCATCTCGGCTCATCGGGAGGTATCCCATCTCATCGATGATGAGCACTCTTGGGTAGACAAACTGTTGGAGTTGCCTCTCCACCCGGTTCTCCATCCTGGCTCGAGTGAGCCGAGTAAGCATCGACTCGAGAGTAAGGAAGAGGACTCGGTATCCGGCCTCTACGGCTTTTACTCCCAGCGAAATGGAAAGATGTGTCTTTCCCACCCCCGGAGGGCCAAGGAGGATCACATTCTCTGCCCTATCGACGAAGGAGAGTCCCGAGAGTTCACGGATCACCTTGCGATCGATGCTTGGCTGAAACGAGAAGTCAAATTGCTCAAGAGTTTTCACCCAGGGGAATCGGGCCATCTTGAGTCTGGCCTCAACGGCCTTTCCGTGTCTGCCCCGCCATTCGGCCTGAAGGGCTTCCGCAAGGAAGTCTTTATAGGAGAGATCCCTCTTTGATGCCTGCTCACAGACTGAATCGATCTGCGAGAGAAGGTGCTCCATCTTCATCTTCTCAAGGAGGCCTGCTAGCTCCATCGGCTCGCCTCCTCGTAGATCGACAGATCCCTTCGCTCAACCTGCAATGCCTCCTGCCACAATTGGGCATGATGGGCTGCAACGCTTCCCCATCCCTCGGCTGCACTGCGAAGGGTGTGTTCGGCCACCAGGGTCTCTTCGGCGTAGACTCTCAAGGTTCCATCCAACCCGATCCTCACTCGGACCGTTTGTCCACACAGCTGAGAGGGCACACTGTATCTATTGCCCAAAACATCGATGAAGCCATCCCAGTGGACACACCGGTGCTCGAGATAAGAGGTGTCATACCGCAGGGCAGGAAGGGGACGAAGATGAGGAGCCTCACGGGAGAATCGTTCGGCTACGATTTCCTTGACTGTTCCGTGCAGCCTCTGATCGGTTTCCTCTGTGAGCCACTTCTCAGCGAGAGCGTTCATCTGGGCGAAGCTCTCGAACTTGCGGTAACGCACAAAGAAGTTGTGCTTGATATAGCCCACCATCCGCTCATCTTTTCCCTTGGTCCTTGCTCTTCTCGGGCGACAGGCTCTGGGGGTGAAGCCATAGTGGCCGGCAAGATCTATAAATCGTTCGTTAAAGCGAACACTCTCCCCGATCCTGTGGACAATAACCGTTGCTTTCTGGTTATCCACGAGCACCTCTATTACTACTCCTCCAAAGTACTCGAAGGCTCTGATGATCCCTTCGTAGGTGTGCTCGGCATCATTCCTGGGGGCACACCAGAAGAAGAGACGCCGGGAAAATCCGAGGGTATTCACACTGAAGTAGACCTTCTGTGGGATTTCAGCCACTTCGGTTGTGAGCTCTCCCCAATCATTTTGCATCTGAACTCCAGGATCTGTTTCAAACCGTACCGTTGCCCGGCTTTGCCTCATGGGCCTTCTGGGGCTGATGTACTCCCGAAGGATGGTGGTCCCGCCCGTGTAGCCTCGCTGTTCGATCTCACGCAAGATCACCATAGCATTCCAGACTCCATCTCTCAGGAGCTGGTCGATCAAGGGTTTGAAGGGATCAAGTTTGCTCACCCTTGCACCGGGTCTTTTCCCCGAGGGTACTCCTCCTCGACTAAGAGCACGGCTTATGGTTTTTGGATGCACTCCCAGGCTTTCTGCGATGTCCTTCTTGTAGACGCCCTTTTCAACTTGTGCTCTGATCTCCATCCAGTCCTCCTTTTTGAGCATGGGTCACCTCCGGCTCTCTTGGGTCTTGCTGGAGGAATAACCCTTCGCTCATCTGGGAGGACATTTTATTCCGGCGTTTACCAGACATTTTATTCCGATGGTGACACAGGGAGAGGGAAATAGTCAGGTGGTCAGACTGGGAGATCGATAAGGGACCGTCAAATCCGTTGGCCTTGATGTCAGGGAGAGGAACGGGTGCGGTTTTTGTTCCCCAATAGGGATTGTAGTTCTTCTCCCCGAAGAGATACCACGCCGTGGCGCCCACATGTAATCTGGAGAAATATTCCCAGCCTAATCCGGTTGATAGTCCGTCGTTCGATGCAGCAACGATCCCTTTGCCGTTCGTGTTGGGTGCACATGCCTGAGCCCTGATAAGTTGATTGGTAAGGAAATCCGCTTTGGCCTTTTCGCCGTTTAATTGGTACGCAGCAACCATCTGGCCCGAGCCCTCAAACCATACGCCGTCCTTGTCATCGTTGAAATCAAAACCCGCAAATCCGTCCTTTTCGGTATAGCAATTGTTTTCCACCCATGCGAGGGCAGAGGCATAGCTGTCCAGGGCCATAACCGCCCAGGCCTGGATATCTAGGGGGATGTTGCTCCCGTTGACGGTGCAGCCGTCCTCCAAGGTTCCTGTCCAGAAATGCCCGTTAGCATCATTCCACATGGCCTCTATGAATGCCCTGGCGTAAAGGGCCCTCTCTTCCCACTTCGCCTCGCCGGTGATCTCATGAAGAAGCTTAAACGCTACATAGACATCAATATTGTGCTCTGTGGATTTCCACAAGATTTTCTGAGGGTTTGGTTCCCAGCCGTCGTAACCGCCTGTGTAGCCCCCTTCGCACCGGATGTCTCTGGTTTTATTTTCAATCCAATCTCCCAGTTCTATGGATGCGGCCAGATATTCACTACCGCCCATCTTTTTGTAATAATCGAGAAGCGCGATCATGGCCCACGCTATATTCCCAGTATAGGTACTGACCTGGAACTGGTCTTCACAGCACTTCCCATCTGAAAGATCCCACCATCGAGGGATTCTTGCCTTTCCTGTGATAGGATCTATCAGATCTCCGGACATATAGGCATTTCTCAGGCGGCCGTCTGAATAGTATCGATCATGCTGCATGGCACTGATGAAAGAATCCGCTAAGATTTGGGCCCTCCTGAGATCGTCAGCAATTTCCGGAGCCCCTGTAAAGCCTTGAAAACCGGGCCTTGAAGGATTTGGTTTTCGCGAACCCAGGGGGTGATTTCGGGCTCCGAAGGGGGTTTCGGAGGTGAATTTTTTCGACTATTTTGCTGTTTCATGCTGGACAGCCGCCCGCGTCTCTGGTAGGCTATTTTGCCATGAAGCCCAGCAAAGACGCTCCTTCCTCCAAGATCCGACTTCGCAAGCATCTGAATGCAGATGCCCTGGTGAGGGCGGTGCGCCGTGAGTTCGAAAAGATCCCCGATCCCCGCAAAGGCAGGCCGCAGATCTCCTTTGCGGATGCGGCCATGAGCGCCTTCGCCATGTTTTCTTTGAAGGATCCCTCTCTTCTGGCCTTTGAGAAACGCTGGTCGGCTCGGGATCACAACCTGCACGCGCTCTACCACATCGAGAAGATCCCTGCCGACAGCACCATGCGGGAGATTCTCGATGAGGTTTCGCCCTATGTGTTCCGACCCGGCTTCGGCGAGATCTTCTCACGGCTTCAGCGCGGCAAGGCGCTGGCTCAGATGACCGTGCTGGACGGCCGCTACATCCTGGCCCTGGACGGCACGGGCTATTTTTCGTCGGAAAAGGTCTTTTCCGACGCCTGCCTTCGAAAAACCTCTCGCACCGGCAAGACCACCTATTCCCTGCAAATGATGGGAGCCGCCCTCGTCCACCCGGACCACAAGGCCGTGATCCCCTTTCCCCCCGAAGTGATCCGAAGAGAAGACGGTGACACCAAAAACGACTGCGAACGCAACGCCGCCGGCCGTTGTATCGAGAACCTGAGAACCGACCACCCCCATATCAAGCTCATCGTGACCGAAGATGCCCTCAGTCCCAACGCTCCCCACATTGAAACCCTCAAGCGCTTCGACTGCCGCTTCGTCCTTGGGGTTAAACCCGGCGATCACGCCTTCCTTTTCGAAAAGGCCGACGAGGCCATCGCGGAGGGCCGGGCTGTGGAGTTCTGGCACGCAGCGGAAGACAACCCCGAAACCCTCCATTACTTCCGCTTCATCAACGATCTTCCCCTCAACAAGTCCCATCCCGACCTTCGAGTGAACCTCCTCGAATACTGGCAGGTGACCCCCAAGGGGCTTGTCCGGTTTTCCTGGGTCACGGACATCCTCATCCGCCGGGAAAACGCCGTTACCTTGATGCGGATCGGCCGGGCACGCTGGCGCATCGAAAACGAAACCTTCAACACTTTGAAAAACCAGGGCTACCACCTCGAACACAACTACGGCCTGGGCCGAAAACACCTTAGCGCCGTCTTCGTCACCCTCATGATGTTGGCCTTCTGCGTGGACCAGAGCCTCCAACTGTGTTGCCCGCTGTTTCAGGCCGTATGGCGAAAGCTCCAAACCAAACGGGACCTATGGGAGAGGATCCGGGCCATGTTCTGGGACTTCCGCCTGGAGTCCATCCGGATGCTTCACGAGGCCCTTCTTTACGGATACAAAACGCTGACCCCGATCATCGCCTATAACAGCTCGTAGGGCGGAGAAAGGAATCACCCCCATGCAGAACCTGCGCCTTTCACCCGAAAAACAGACCCCGGGGTGCGCCTTCAAACCGGGCATCTGAGCCCCTCACGCTCCAGGTGGCATCCCTCAACGGGACGTTCGGACCCTCGATCACCCCAAACGGCCCGCTGAAGACTCGAAGACTCTCCTTTCACGCCCGCTTTTCACCCAAGGACCATCCACTCCGGGAATTGCTGGAAAACAAAGAGCCTCTGGTAACTTTCGATGAACGCATACGCGGGATTATAGATCATCACGGTTTTCACGGGTTCGGGAAGGATATCTTTGACATAGACGATCGGCGTCATCCAGAACCAGAGCTGGAGGAGAATGCCGACAACTTCTTTCAGATCACGAATGAAAACCATGAAGGTGGCAAAAAGAAGCCCCAGCCCAAAGGCCAGCATCTGCTGGAGAAAATAAATGAACGGCAGCAGGATGAGGTGGGAGTTCAATGGAAAGCCGGTGGCCAATAGAAAGATGAAAAAAAAGCCCATGGTGATGGCAAAAGTCACGGATTCGGCCAAACTCACGAACAGCAGCAGCGCGGGGAGTGACAGGCGAATCTTGGAAATAAGGTTTCTTTTTTCGAGGAACACCTGGGAGGATCGACTCAAGGTACCGGCGAAAGCCGTCCATGGAATGAGCCCCGCCGTGAGGTACACTCCGTACGAGTACGCGTTCGAATGGCCGGGAAGCCGTGCTCCCATGATTTGGCTGAAGATCACAATATAGATCACCAGGTTGACCAGCGGCCAAATGAACGCCCAAACGGCCCCCAGGGACGACCCGGCGAAGCGCTCCACAAAATCGCGTTTCGTGAGTTCCAGTATGAGCGGGATATTGAGAGGTGAAGTCGTTTCCGCCATTTTCGGTCTGCAGGCCGCCGTCCCGAGTCCATCCAATCCCTTGGCGCTGCCTTTGACGCACGCCGCCCGGCACGCCGCCCCCGCCACGCCGCCCGGCACCCCCCTCAAGGCAAAGCCCCATGCCGCCGAGGCAGGTAACGGACAAACGACCGTGCAGCCAAGGATCGAGATCCGCGTCGGCGCCGCGCGGTGGCGTTACCTTCCGATGCCGGCAGCCGACCCGGCACCTGCCTGGCGACACCACGCCTGTTCCAACGCATTCCCGAACCTCCTTACAGCAAACGACCGCAAGATGCAACGACAACAGCGCAGGCGGGAGCAGCGGTGTATGTCAAGACACGTGTCGCACGAAGTCGCGGAAAAGCAAAGGACATCCACAGATTACAAAGAGCTGCATCCACAGATGACACAGACTTACACAGATAAACACCCCCTTGTTCCCAAGCCACACCATCCCCCTTGTTCCCAAGCTGGAGCTTGGGAACAAGGGGAATTCTATTTCCCCTCCCCTTGTGGGAGGGGATTAAGGGGCGGGGGAGAGCGGGAACGGCTGCCCATATTGTTTTTGCCCGGCTTCCATCCACGCGCTATCCTTGGACCATGACCCGGCGACGCTCCACCAGGGTGGTAACCCAAATGGACATCCACAGATTACACAGATTGACACAGATTAAAAGAATCAAGGCGCTTGATGGAAAATTCAATCATCTGTGGCCATCGGTGAAATCTTTCGATAAAATTATTATTGTGCCTGCCATGGCGGGATGACTTCGTGCGACAACTACCCTGACACAGGGGGGTAACCCATGCCTTTCACTGGGACGGGAACTCCGCTGCGCTGCGTTCCCGCCGGTGAAGGCTACGTTAGAAAGGATAATGTAGCTAATGGAAAAAAAAAACACGCAAGAGAGGCTCTAAGCTATCTGAGAAAAACAAGAATAAGACCTCTAAATTAAGGAATAAGAATGTTGAAGGTAGTAGAATAGCTCAAACAAAGTACCATAATTTAAATATGAAGGTACAGGATATGGTCAGAGCGCTGGGATTAGATTTAGAACAAATTAATTTTATTGACAACCCCGATAAAGTCAAAATGTCCGCAGTGATCCTAAAATTGGCTGAACCATATATCAAAATGTATTGGGGAAATGAAACTCGGGTTCGTGGAATAATCTCTTTAGCAATAATGGCATGGAACATGACGTTTTTGCCTCAGAAAAAACAGATTGAACTTCAACAAAAGTTGATAGAGGAGGTTCTGCCGAACGATTGTGATGCCCAAGGTGTGGCTGCAATGCTTGATGTCTTTGAATGTTTGCAAAAAAGACAAAGGGATCTATTCCCAAATATTAGAACGTTTATTATGGGATACGACCTTAGGTTAGATAGTGAAAATATACGTTTGGACATATCATCTGTTCCATTAGGCAATAAGAAATTGGGTGCAGATCTTTTAGAACGAGATCCAGCGTGACCCTTCGAAGCACATCCAGATGAACTTGAAGCAGCAAGTGCATCAGCTCCGTTTTCTGCTGACTCCCTCACACTTTCGTTTCAAAAGATCTGCACCCAATGGACATCCACAGATTACACAGATTAAAAGAATCAAGGGGCTTGATGGAAAATCCAAACATCTGTGGCCATCGGTGAAATCTGTGGACAAAGACATGATCGGGGCCGCCGTGGCGGGATGACTTCGTGCGACAACTACCCTGACACAGGGGGGATGCTTCTCACCCCCAGCGGGAACGTGGTGGAAAGCTTCGAAGACGGCGGCATCCGCTACCGGTTCCAGGTGATATCTCTTGCCGCCATGGACGCCCAAAAGGTGCTGGAATGGGGAAATCCGTGCCTCATGCCGTTTGTAGGGCTCATGAGGGGAGGGTCGGAGATCCTTCAAAGGGCCGAAGATGCCGTCTATGGCTCGAGCCTCGGCCGAAGCGACAAGGCGGATCTTTTGACCGGCATGGCGCTTCTTTCAGGTCTTGTGGACAAGGATCTACCTCGCCGGCTGCTGGAGCGCAGGAGGGACATCATGAGTCTCAAGTCTCAAGGCTCAAGGCTCAAGGCTCAAGGCTCAAGGCTCAAGGCTCAAGGCTAATGTCTGGTCTTTATCGGATGGAGAGCTCGAGGGACTTCAAGGCGAGACCCAGGTCGCGGCAGACGGCGCCGGCCGCTTTGAGGTTTTCCGGGCGGAGCTTGTCGGTGGCCACCACCAGTTCATTCACCGCGTAGCGGGTCGCGATGTCGCAGAGCCGATCCCGGCCGCCGAAGACCTTGTACCCCTGGATGCGCTTTCGGTGCTTGCGTTCGTCGTCGTCGATGAACCCCACCGGCGTCATGCCGAGGAGCGGGTTGTTCAGGATCTCCCGCAGCGCCAGTTCCCCTTTGTCGCCCGCTCCGTAGATGAGCACCCTCCGGCCGTTGGCGACGGCGTTCCTGCGGAGGCTCTCCGAAAGGATACGGAAGGAAAGCCTCGAACCGCCCAAAAAGAAGAGCGAGACGCCCCAGAAGATCACGAAGACGGTCCGCGAAAAGTCCTGGAACCGGTAGAGAAATACGATAGCGATGATCCCCAGCACCACAGCGCTGGTAACCGCCTTGAGGTATGTGAGGAGGTCGGCGACGCTGGTGTAGCGCCAGACCCCACGGTAAATCCCGAAAACCAGGTAGGCACTGAGCGAAGCCACGAGCACCACGGGAAGGGTCTTGAGAAACAGCGGGAAAGCCAGCACGTAGTCGCGGCCTTCGAACCGGAGGAAATACGAAAGCCAGTAGCCGAAGGAAACGAGCCCCACGTCCAGGAGCACTTCCAGCACACGCTTTTTGTAGGTGAAGGCCACCCAGAAGGAGGTGAGCGCCGGGTGCCGTTCCACGATGGTGCGGCTTTCCTGGGGATAGACCCTCACCTGGGCGAGATGGAGCCAGAAGAACACGGCAAACAGGGCAAAAAGTCCCAGGCCGGCCGCGAAAAAGGTTACAGGATACAAGGCTCCCACGGCCGCCACCGCCCCCCCGAGCACCGAAAAGAGATAAAGCGTGAGCACCGCTTTGCGCTCCGGAAGCCCGATGGCCACCAGCCGGTGCGAGGAATGGTCCCGGCCCCCCTGGGCGATGGACCGGCCGAAAAGGGTCCGCATCACCGAAACGAACCCCATGTCCAGGATCGGAAGGCAAAGCACCAACACGGGGACGAAAAGCACCGCCAGCAGGTGGCGCGACTGGAACAGCTCATGGCGCGTGGTCAGCGCCGCGAGCACCACCCCGATGAAGAGGCTTCCGCAGTCGCCCATGAAGATGGACGCCGGCTGGAAGTTGTACACCAGGAACCCCAGGACGGCCCCGGTGAAGGCGGCCAGAATTAGGAAATGGCCGTTCACCGCCCCCCAGCCGCCGGCCGCAACGCCGATGAACGCCAGAAACACCGCGGAAATCACCGCGATCCCGGCGGCGAGCCCGTCCATGTTGTCCAGCAGGTTGAAGGCGTTGGTGATACCGACGATCCAAAAGACGGTGAGGAAGGTGTTCAGCGTATACGAGGTGAACCAGTTGATCTTGAAGCCGAAGAAGACGAGAAGAGCCGCGATCACGACCTGGCAGACCAGCTTGGCCTGGGGCGATAGGTCCCGGAGATCGTCGGCGAGTCCCACGGCGAACATGAGCGACGCGCCGAGAAGCAGCGGCCCGTAGTGTTCCCCAAGGCCCGCTTCAAGCCGAAGCCCCACAGCGAGCCCCGCCGCCACCAGGAACGCCGCCCAGATGGCGACGCCACCGAAAAGAGCGGTGGGCCGCGCGTGCCAGCGGTCCTCGCGCGGGCGGGCCATCCTCCCCGTCTTCACCGCCCAGCGGCGAACCGCCGGGGTCAAAACGGCGGACACCACCAGGGCCAACATGAAAGCCGTTCCCGCCACAAGCGGTGGACTCATGCCCGAGATCCTCGTCCCCCGGAATGCCGCTTAGAAACCCCACGCACGAAAAGACCCAGCGGGCGGAACACACCCGCACCTCGCGACACTTTCCACAAACGCCTCACTGCCGTCAACACAAAACAGGATGGACTCTAATGCGGATGGCCGCAACCAAAATGTCTCGCGCAAAGGCGCAAAGAGATTTTCCTGTTTTCTGTGACAGAAAACATGGGAATAACCCCCATGACCCCGTGGGGTCACAACGAAGCATGAAAACATTGCGAATTGTGGGTTCGACCACGAATATTAAAAGTTTGGTAGCGTAGAAAATAATAGACCTAATATTTGATGGCAAATTCTATTTCCCCTCCCCTTGTGGGAGGGGATTAAGGGGAGGGGAATGTAACTGATTGACATACATTACTTTTAACACCCTCACCCCAACCCTCTCCCATCAAGGGAGAGGGGGGGACTTTCTGACCTTCGTTATCCTTTTTGCTTAAGCTCTCGACTTTAGAACGTTACCAAAAGCTTATGACAGCTGGCATGCTCAACATACCGAAATCACTTTAGTAATTGGTTATTTTCATATAAAGGCACTAAAAACCAGCCGGACGTGTCCATCAACGCTGGTGGTAATCGATGACGCTTCTCAGGATGCCGTGAAGATCCACGCGGGGAGTAAACCCGGTGAGTTCCTTTAGCTTTTCGATGTTGGGACGGCGGCGGCGCATGTCTTCGAACCCCGGCCCGTAAGCTCGCTCGTAAGGGACGAACTCGATCTCCGAAGCGCTTCCCGTCATCTCCCGCACCAACTGGGCCAGTTCCTTGATGGTGATCTCCTCGGTACCCCCCACGTTCACCACTTCACCCACCGCCGCCGGAGTGTCCATGAGCCTCACCAGCGCTTCCACCACGTCCGAAACATGCGAAAACGAGCGGGACTGGGTGCCGTCGCCGTAGACGATGATTGGCTTCCCGAGGAGCGCCTTCTGAACGAAGTTCGGGATCACCATGCCGTACTGACCCGTCTGCCGAGGCCCCACCGTGTTGAAAAGGCGGGCGATCACCACCGGGAGCCTCTTTTCCTCGAAATAGGCCAGCGCCAGGAATTCGTCCAGCGTCTTGGAACAGGCATAGGCCCAGCGCCGCTTGGTGGTGGCTCCCATGAGGCGGTCGGTGTCTTCAGCCAGGGGATGACCCCCGTTGCCGTCCATCATCTTTCCGTAGACTTCGGACGTGGACGCGATGAGCACCTTGCGCTTGTGGCGGTTGCAGAGGCGCAGCACCAGTTCCGTCCCCTTGACGTTGGTTTCCAAGGTTTCCACAGGGCGGTTCATGATGAGCTTCACCCCGACGGCGGCCGCCATGTGGTACACCTGGTCGCATTCGGCGATCAGATCGTTCAAGAGCGCTTCGTTCAAGATCGTGTCAACCCAAAGCCTGAAACGCGAATTGCCTTGGTGCTGCTCCACGTTCCGGAGGCTTCCCGTGGAGAGATCGTCCACGACCACGACTTCATGACCGGCATCGAGCAGCGTGTCCGCAAGGTGAGACCCGATAAACCCGGCTCCTCCAGTGATGAGCACCTTCATGGCGTTTCCTCCGGCTTCCCGGCGGGAAGTCTGTGACATCCTTCCATCCTCGGTTCCAGGTTCAACAGAAGTTCGTACACCCGTTTCACTCGGCCGGCCGCCTGTTCGACCCCGAACCGCTCCAAGGCCAGCCGCCGGGCCCGGCGTCCCATGGACCGGCGGATATCCGGATGATCCACCAAGTATCCTACGGCCCGGGCCAGGGCCTCGGGGTCTCTCGGCGGAACCAGCAGGCCCGTTTCCCCGGGCAGGACGGCATCCCGACAACCCGGCCAGTCCGTGGCCACCACGGCCCGGCCCGCAGACGCGGCTTCCATGAGGACCTTAGGGAGCCCTTCACCGTAGTAGGACGGGAGCACCACGATGTGGCCGCCCGCCAGCACATCCGGCATATCCTCCCGAAATCCCAGCCATTCCACCACGCCTTCCCGCTCCCATGCCCGCAACTGATCCGGCCGGATGGATCGCGGCTGATCCGGGTCGGCCGGCCCCACGAGGAGAAACCGCACCGCGCGGTTCGCTGGCTTCCCGAGTCGGCGGGCCGCTTCCACGAATTCCCCCACACCCTTGTCCCAGAGCATCCTCCCGGCGAACATCACCCGCACGGGAGGCGCTTCCGGTTCGGGCCGGAAGGCGAAACGTTCCGTTTCCACACCGACGCCGCCGATATCCACGACCTTTTCCGCCTCGACCCAGTTCCTCCTCACGAAGAACGCCCTGTCGTTCCGGTTCTGCACCAGAAGCCGGCTGGCGGGGTGCCTGAGCGCCAGCGGCAGCAGGCGCTCGAGGAACAGGCGGCTTGTACCCTGCGCACCGCCCAGGATGGACCCGAGGCCCGTCACCATGTTGACCGCCGGAATTCCCAGAAACCTCGCCGCGATGGAACCGTACGTCACGGCCTTGAGCCCCAGGTGGTGGACCAGCTCGGGCCTCTCGCTCCGATACAGCCGATGAATCCGGAGAAACGACCGGAATTCCGCAGCGGCCCGCGTTCCGGTTCTCGAAAGCGGCCAGCGCAGGAACCTCAGCCCCGCTTCTCGAATCCGCTTTCCCTGGCCGGTGTCCTCCGCCGCCACCGTGACATCGAATCCCTCCCGCGACAAGATCAATGCCAGCGGAAGAAAATGGATGCGAAAGAACCAGTCCACATTGGCGACGAACAGCAAACGCCTTTCCGCACAAGGTTCGTCCATGAAATGCTCCGCTTCTAAACCAAGCCGGCGCGTCTTTCAATACCAATTCGCGAGCACAAGCAATCGCAGCAGCACCTGGTCCACGGAATCATTTCGACGAAGGTCCATGCGAAGCGCATACTCCAGGCGGCTGCGGAAGTCGGCCTTGCTTTCGACGAAGCGCGTGGCCGTCGCCCGCTCATCCCGCGACAGGAGGTCTCCGAACCGCTCCAGGAACTCCATCGCCTGGCGGCGCGCCAGGAAAATCCCGTCGCTTCGCCGGGCGAGCCGCCCGGCTCTTGCCGTCAAGCTTGGGAAAAACCGCCGCCTGCCGCCGACGGCGTTACCGCCGTGCAGCCGATAGCACACGTTCGGTCGGCGGTCATAGACCACCCGGCCCAAGGCCGAAATCACCAGGTACGTCCACCAGTCATGCATCCAGGCCGACCGGGGAAGGCGGTTCAAGAGCAGCTCCCGGGCTCCGCGGTCCAGCACCTGGGTGCATCCGATGGCCGGATTTTCCACCAGGGCGTTTCTGAAGCCGACGTGAACCGGCACCGGAGAACGCCCCAGGGGTCGCAGCCTTCGATCCACGTATTCCACCCGGGAAAAATAGAGCCGCGGAGCATCGCCCCCCACGCTTTCCAGCGCCTTCACGGCATCCCCGATCCTGGAAGGGCGCCAGACATCGTCCTGGTCGCCGAACGCGAAATAATCCGGGGAATCGCCCGCCTCTGCCAGCAGGGCGAAATAGCTTGCCGCCACCCCCGCGTGCCCGCCGCGAAGGACCCGCAGATTCTCGTGCCTCCGCTGGAACTGGGCCAGAATCTCCAGCGTTTCGTCGCGAGAGCCATCGTCCCTCACCAGGACCCGTTCAGCGGGATGACTCTGAGCGAAGACGCTTTCCAGCTGTTCGCGGATATAGTCCGCTCCGTTGTACGTCGAAATCAGAACGGCGACCCGGGCGTCTCCCCAAACAGCGGTCCCATCGCCTTTCACCACCACGGCGTTTCACCCCATCCGCGCCGGCTCGCCGCACGTCGAGCGGGCGGCGAGCATCTTTCGCACACCTTCGCGCAGATCGATGGCCGGGCTCCATCCCAGCTCGCGACGCGCCTTCGAAACGTCGAGCACGCACCAGTCCGGAAGAAACGCGGCCGCGGGGTGGGCTTCCGCCACCCTCTCCAGGGGCCGCCCCAGGCAACCCTGGATCACGTCGAGCACCCCTTTCACCGAAACGCCCACGCCCGTTCCGATATTGAAAAGATCGTAAGGGCGCTGCGGTTCAAGGCACGCCCGGACGGCCGCGCACAGGTCCTCGATATGGATATAGTCCCGGACGTTCTCCATGTCGCCCAGGATCCGCACGGGGCGGCCTTTCAAGGCCTGGTAGAGGGCGATACCGATGAACCCTTGGTTTCTCGCGGGCGAAAGCAGCCAGCCGTAGGCGTTGGAAATACGGAGGACCGTGGCCGTGAGGTATCCCCGTTCCGCGCAGAGGCGGATGTAGTGCTCCGCCGCCAGCTTCTGGATCCCATAGGAATTAACCGGGAGGCACGGATGGTCTTCAGTGAACGCCACGCGGTCGGCCGAGCGCCCGTAGACGGCGCCGCCGCTGCTCGCGTAGACCAGGTGCGGGCGGTGCCCGGCCGCCTGCACGGCCTTGAGCAGGTTGAGGGTGGGCACCAGGTTCAGCAGCGTGTCGCTGGACATGTCCCGGTCGGAACTGAGCGGCACGTTGGTGTGCGCCAGGTGGATGATCACGTCCTGCTCCCGCACCAGCGCTTCGCAGTCGGAAGGTGACCCTAGATCGCCCTGGATCCAGCGGATTCTGTCCCCGCAGGGATCGCAGGGAAGGTCACAGGGCGGAAGCGATCGGGTAAGGCCGGTGAGCGGCCAATCCGAAGCCGCAGCCAGGTGATCGAGGAGCGACCGGCCGATGGCCCCGGTGGCTCCCGTGACGGCTACCCGCATCGCCCCTCCTCCAGGCGGCGCTCGATCCTTCGCACCATGGCGTCGAAGGTGAGTTCCCTCGCCGTACGACGGGCTTCGCGGGACACTTCCCGGCGAAGTCCGGGGGAACCGGCCAGTTCCAGGACGGCCCGAGCCAGCCCCGGCGCCCGTCCCTTCTCGAAGAGCAACCCGGTTTTTCCGTGGAACACGATTTCCCGGTTGCCGCCCACATCGGAGGCCACCGTGGGAATGCCCGATTCCAGGGCATGGATCAGGGTCAGAGAAAAAGGCTCGTAGAGCGACGGGAAGAGGTAGATGTCATGCTCCTGGAACACGCGGAAAAGGTCCGGTTCCCGGACCGGGGGACGAAAATCCACGCGCTCCGAAAGGCCCCTCTCCCGGATCGTCCCCTGGAGTCGTTCCAGGTACCGGATGTCCCGGGTGTCTCCCAAGATGGTGAGCCGGACGTCGGCGTCCGGTACACCCTTCAGGATTTCCGGAAGCGCCTCCAGAATCGTGTGCACCCCCTTCATTTCCACCACCCTTCCGGCGAAAAGCAGCCGGAGGCGCCCCTTTTCCACGGGGAACGTTCGATCCCGGTAATCCGAATCGGGCCGGCGCTTCAAGTGCACGCCGTGGGGCACCACGGCCGTCCCCTGGAAGGTGAAGCCCGCCTGCCGGTAGAGCCGTTCCATGAATCGGCTGGGAAAGACGGCCCGGCCCCGGATCCGGATGGCGTGCCGATCCGAACGCCCCCGGCCCGCCAGCCCGAAAACGGCGTTTCGAATCCGCCTCGCGAAGGAAGGTGAGGCGAGCACCTTCTCATCAAAGTAGGTCTGCCAAAATCGAGGCCGAAGAAACGAAATCAGCCAGTTGTCCGTGAGGAGAAAAACCTTCCCGCAGCGGGCTTCCTGGACCGTATCCAGAAGCGACCGGTCAAAGAAAAAAAGGTTCCAGACGAAAAGAACCTCCGGCTTCAGCCGTTCCAACGCGCCCCGCAGCAGCTCCGCGTTGCGCCGGGCGATGCGGTGCCGCTCTTCGTTCGAAGCCGAAAAGGGACGGTAGATGTCCCGGTCGTCGGCCAGAAGTCTGAGCGAACGGTCCACTTCCTGGCCCAGGTAGTCCTCGATCCGTCCGCCGTAATCGCTGGTCAAAACCGAAACCCGGTGGTTGCGCCCGGCCAAAGCCGAAGCGACTTCGAAGCACAGACGCTCGTATCCCCCTACGGTGTTCGGAGGATACAGGTTGCTCAAAAAAAGGAGATTCATTCCGCCGCCACCTTGTGCACGATGCGATAGAATTCGGGGTCTTGCAGGAACCGCTCCTCCGCCGCAGGCCCGCCGGCAAAGTAGGCGAGAAACAGCATCACCAGGCGCTGGAGCGAATGACGTTCCACGATCCGCGTGATCCGGTCCACGTAATCCCATCCCCTGCGGCACCTTCCGGGAAACCGGTTCAGCGAATGAAGAAAACGGGCGCACCCGAAGGCCCATTCCACCCTCACCCGCGCGTGCTCCTCCAAGATCGTGTTCCGCCCGTGCATCCGGTAGAAGAGAAGCGGCTCGTCCAGGAAATGGATTTCCAGGTCCCGGGCCAGGAGCCGCAGAAAGAAATCCAGGTCGTGAGCGTACCTCAGGGGCGCGAAGTACCCGACTTCTTCGAAAACGCGGCGCCGGATCACCAGGTTGGACGTGGTCATGAAGAAGTTGCCGTTCATGAGGGCGAGCGGCAGGTCCCCGACCTTGTCGTAGAAGGCCCGGCTTTCCCGGTACCAGGGGTTGTTGATTTCCCTGCCGCCGTCGTCCACGAATCCCAGCCCGGTGCACACGGCCGCCGCATCCGGCCGGGAGACCAGGACGTCCATGCAGCGCGCCAGGCGCCGGGGATGATAGAGGTCGTCGGAATTGAGGACGGCCACCAGGTCTCCGGTGGCCCGGTGGATGCCGGCGTTGATGGCATAGTGAGCCCCCTGGTTGGGCTGCGACCAGCACACCAGCTCCGGGAAGCTTCGGCTCATCCGGGACACCGCTTCAAAGGAACCGTCGGTGGAGCCGTCGTCCACCACGATGACTTCCCGGGGCCGCAGCACCTGGCTCCAAACGCTTTCCAACGCCGCCTCGATGTACCGCTCGTGGTTGTAGAGCGGGATGACGACGGAAACCGAAAAATGACTCGTCATGAAGACCATGCCCTCAAGCCCGGGCCACCAACAGGAACTGGTCTCCGCCCAGGTACCCGTAGTGCTGCGACCAATAGAAATGACACGACGCTTCCGAAAACCCGGCGGCGCGGAGTTCTTCCAGGCATTCCCAGCCGAAGTGGCGAAAGCAGAGGCAGCCTTCTTCGCGCAGGGGATCGCCGTGGTACTCCGGCGGCAGACGATGCAGAAGCCTTCCATCCTCCAGGACTTCCGCACGAACAATATTGAAAGGAGAGTGAATGTCAAACGGTACCGTAAAGAACAACGTTCCTCCCGGTCTCAGAACCCGCCGGCATTCTCTGAACGCTTGCCGGTGCCCGGGGATGTGTTCGAAGACGTCAAATGACAGGACGAAGTCGAAGAATGCCGAGGCGAAGGAAAGGTTGGTCAGGTCTTCATGGCGCGTTCCCTGCGCGTTCAAGCTTCCCGGCTCCAGACCGGGTCCCAGGAACTCGCTGCCCACGGTCTTGGGGAAACACCGTTTCAGCAGGTCCGAGAACCGGGTCGTCTGTTCCGTGAGATAAAGGGAGCAGTCGGCGGCGGGGCGGCACAGCTTCAGAAAAAGGTGAAACGCCGCCCGCATCCTGTTGTTCAAGCCGCAGCCCGGGCAGACCAGCCGCTCGCGCCAGTTGGGCGTGCGGTGGCCTTCCCCGTCCTCGAACCCATACGCCAGGTCCACCCAGAACGGCACCAGCCGCCGGCACACGCAGCAAAAACCCGACACCGTGAAGGCGTCCCCTGCTTTCGCCAACCGCCGCTCGATACTCTCTCTCCGGCGGTATTCTTCCTCCATGGATTGGGCATAGGCACGGTATTCGGCGAAGGAACCGACGGACACGGTCTCGAGGGGCGGCAGGGAGCCCGCCGGCTTCTTGGCCTTACACGCCGGCTTCAGCGCCGATCGGTGCTTCAGCCGGAGGATCACCTCTTCCCATCCCCGCATAAGCCCGCTCATTCCGTGGGAAGGCCCACGCTCTGGAGGAGTCGCGACAGTTCACGGCGGCCCGCGGCGAAGGAAAAACGGCGTTCCATGAAATCCAGGCCGTTCGCGGAAAGCCTGTTCCACAAGGCCTCGTCACGGTACAGCCGGACCACGGCGGCGGCGAACGCGCGGGGGTCGTCGGCCACCAGGACGTCTTCGCCGTCGGTGAGCCCCGTCCCTTCCACGGCGATGGACGAAGCCACGCAGGGCACCCCGTAGCCCAGGCTCGTGGCCACCTTGCCTTTCAAACCCGCTCCGTAGCGAAGCGGCGCCACCGAAAGACGGCACCGATTGAAATAGGGCGAAAGATCCGGCACGTATCCGGTGACCACCACGCGGTCTCCAGCCAAATCCTGAACCGCCGCCGGGGGATGGCTCCCAAGGACGTGGAAAACCGCCTCCGGCAGTTCTTCCTCGATCAGGGGCCAGACGTCGGCTACGAACGCCAGGACCGCGTCCACGTTTGGTTCGTGCTTGAATCCCCCCACGAAGAGTATGTCCCTGCGTGCTTCGAACGCATTGCCCGAGCCGGGGATGTCCCGAATGAGAGGAATCACGGCGATCTTTCCGCCGTCCACGCCCGGCTCCCGCCGCAGAATCTCCCGCTCCTCCGTACTCAACACAATGGTGCGGTCGGCCCTGCGAATGACCGACAACTCCCGCTCGCGGGTTTTCTCGGCTTCTTTCACGAGGCGTTCCGACCCCTTGAGCCTGGCCTCCCTCGCCTCCCGCACGTGATGGAGATCCACCGTGTCGAAAACGATGCGGGCTTTCGGGCAATACCGGCGGACCAGGTCCAGGTAGGCTTCCGCGCAATGGACCTGGTAAAGGAGAACCAGGTCGTATTCCCTTCCCCGAGCCTCCAGGACTTCCCCCACACCCGTTACGAACGGTGTGTAAAGGCATTCCACGCCCATCCGTTGCAACTCGGCGGTGTATTTCTCCACGTACCGGAGGTCGGCCGCCGGAACGAAGGTCACCCGGTAACCCAGGGACCGGAAGATTCGGAAGTAAGCCGCCATGTCCTGGGAGCCGGAATCCTGGTCCGGGGTGGGCGTCCACGCGTTGAGGACCAGGATTCTGCCTCGTGGCTCCGGCCCCCGGGTTCCGGGCCGGCCGGCGTCGACCCTGGCGGAGGGGGATTCCTTGATCGCCATCGGATCCAAGACCACCAGGGAATGGGGGGCCAGGAAGATTTCGCGCCCCGCCGAACGAACACGCCGGGAGAATTCCAGGCCGGTGAGCATCGGCGATTCCGGGTCTTGAGGAGCGAATCCTCCGATTCCCCTGAAGAGCTCCGAAGGAATTATGCACGAAAGCGCCGAGCAGAAATCCACTTCCCGAAGATATCCGTACGCGGGATGACGCCGGTCACTCCCGGCCCCGATCCTCACCAAGTCCCCGGCCGGAGTGACCGTGCCGCCGGCTTCATGGATCCGCCCTCGAGAATCGATCAAACGGGAACTCACCAGCCCGGCTTCGGGGCATTCCCGGAAGACCCGAAGCAATTCTTCAAGCCAGCCGGGACCCAGCCGGCTCGGCCCGTGAACGAATGCCAGGTAGCGCCCTCCGGCCGCCTCGGCGCCAAGGTTCCAGCATTCGGTCTCCGAGAGGTCCCCTTTGGCCCGGACGATCCGCCATCCCCGCACGACGTTCTCGAGTTCCCGTAGCGTCGCTTCACCCTGTCGGCTCTCGGCGACCACGCCGACAACCTCGTAACCCCGGTCGCCGCAGGCTTTCCGGATGGAATGCAGGAAGGCGAAAAGAGGGCCGGAAGCGCCGGCAAGCGAAACGACCACCGAGACTTCCGGATCTTCGACGTCGGGGAAATCCAGGACTCCGCCCTCCGGCGCTTCCCGCGCATCGAACGCAAAGTCCTCCCGCCACACGGGTTCCTCCGGCCTCGCCGAAACCGGCGAAGCCGCCTCGGGATTGAAACCGCGGAACACGGCATCGAGTCTTTCGAACACCAGGGATTTGAGGCGGAATCTCACGGACCCTGGAACCGGGAGGGCCCAGTAGGCTTTTCGAAGCCCCCGGAAGGCCGCCGCCTTTGCGTCCCGAGCCACCCCCGAGGCCCGCCGTTTGATCGACCGCAACGGGGCCGTGATCCGCCAGGACGTGGAACGGCGCATGGCGTCCAGTTCGGCCTGGAGGCCCTGAGCCCAGGCGGCGCAGCGGTCATGCGCCTCCTGGAGCCTCGCCAGTTCGGCCTGGAGGCTTTCCCCCCAGGCCGCGCTGCGTTTATGGGCTTCACGGAGCGATTCGAGCTCCGCCTGGAGGTCGTGCCCCCAGGCCGCACACCGGTCGTGCGCCTCCTGGACCCTCGCCAGTTCGGCCTGGAGGCTTTCCCACCAGGCCGCGCTGCGTTTATGGGCCTCACGGAGCGATTCGAGCTCCGCCTGGAGGTCGTGCCCCCAGGCCGCACAGCGGTCATGAGCATCCTGAAGGCGGCGCAGTTCGACCTGCGCGAGACGATAGTGCTCCCGGAGCCGCCCCGGCATCCCATGGTCCAGAAAACGCAGCCAGGACTCTCCCGTGAGATACGGGCGCACCTTCTCGAACATCGCCGCCCGCGCCCGGTCGTAGGCGTATTTTCCCCGGTGGGCCTGCTCCATCTCCAGGTTCCCATAGAATCGGTATTCGGCGGTGATCTTATCCACGTGCAGGAACCGGTGGCGCCTGGAGACCCGGACCCAGAAGTCCCAGTCTTCGAAAAGGTCCAACGCCTCGTCGAATCCTTCGACCTCTTCCAGGACCTCCCTCGAAAACATGACGCTCATGAAGGGGATGTAATTTTCGAAAAGCAGCAGGTCCGGATCGAACGGCTTGTTGAAAACCACCTCGTCGCGCAGCTTCATTGAGGGATCGGCCGAAGGACCGCTGAAATAGACGTTTCGCACTCCGGCGTAGGCCACCTTTTCACCGGTGGACTCCAGGGCGGAGACCAGGGTTTCGATGTGGTCCGGGTAAAGGACGTCGTCGTCGTCGCAGAAGTTGAGGTATCGACCTCGGGAAGCCCGGAGGCCGCTGTTGGCCGCGGCGCTTCTTCCCCGGCGGGCTTCGTGGGTGACGAGGGTAAGCGGCAGTCCGCTGCAGACCTCTTCGGCCAGAGCCCGCACGTCCCGGCCCCCGTCGTTTACAAGAACCACTTCCAGGGGCGCATGGGACTGGGCCGCCACGGATTTCAGGGTTTCGGCCAGCAGCTCCGGGCGGTCCCTGGTTCGAACGATCACGGAAACCAGCGGACTCTCTTTCATCTCCTCCCGTTCCGGTGCCCGCCCTTTTCCCGGATCGCTCACCGGACGCGGCTTCGAGCCGGCCGAAAGCAACGCCTTGGATACAGTCATCTGGCAGGACTCGATGTTTCATGTAGCCGCGGGGACGCCGCCGGCCTTGAAAGGCAGCGGAACCTCACGGTGCCTCGTCCCGCGGTCGGGATCGTTCAAGCGGTTTCCCGACCCCGGCGGCCGCAGCGCGCACCGACCGCGGTCCTCTTTCCAAAACACCCGGAAAACCTCACCGCGATCTCCGGATGATATCCAGGAACGGGTTCGGACCCGAAGGAGCGGCCGCGGTGCCCCCGCCGGCCTGGCCCCGGCTCTGCTGGGCCCGGCGCAGCCCTTCCATGAGCGGGTTGGTCACATCCCGTTGCGGCGTCCCCGCCTGGCCCGCGGAACCCGATGGGTTGTCCCCGCCCTGCTTGGCCTCCGCCGGCCCCTTCTCTCCGACCACCGCCACACCGTTCTCTGCCGCAGCCCCCTGAGCCTGCCCGCCGGACGGCTTCCCGGTAACTCCCGGCATTACCCTTCCTCTCACGTTCACCCGCGGCTGTTGCACCGCTTCGCCGCCCCCGACAACGGCCGGCTCCGGTACGGGCGGCGGTTCGGGGCGCTTTTTCCCGCCGCCGTAGAGCGGCAGCCTCAGATCTCCGTCTTCACCGCTCAACAACAGGTAGTTGGGTCCGATTTCCACTATGGAAAACCCATTGATGGCGTCTCCTTCCTTCAGCAGGCCGCCTTCCGCCGGCTGATCCACGCCTCCTCTGCCCCTGGTCTTTTCCTGGACCAACGCCTTCTTCCCGTCCGGCGTAATGATGATCCCTGTAAACAAAAGTTCCCCTTCCAGCCGTTCCGCCTCGGGCGATTTCACTTCCGCCGCCTCTTCCGGCCCTGGAAGAAAAATATGCTTTTCCACCATGGGCGGCACCTCCAGGGCACGGGCCGCAAGCGGAAGCGCAGCCAGAACCGCCGTAAACCCTACAACCTGGAACCTCTGCATGGTCTTTCGCCGCATCTCGCATCTCCTTTTCGTCGAAGACATCCTGCGGGCAAAGCGTCTGACCGATCATGAACCATCTATAGCACGAATCACGTATAGCACGAATGAGGCCGTACGGTCCGCACGGAATGCATGATGATTTGCAAGCTTCCTCCCCCCGGTGTGATTTTCCCCCTCGTTCACAAGCTGAAGCTTGGGAACGAGGGATGATTCGTCCACGCTCCATCTGTGGCCATCGGTGAAATCCGGGGTCAAAGACATGATCGGGGCCGCCGTGGCGGCATGACGTCGTGCGACAACCACCTTTACAGACACCGCCCCCCAACCCCCGAAGAAACGCCTACTTCATCTTGGCTTCCTCAGCTTGGATCATCTTCTGCACCTGGCTCACCTTTTCGGAAAACTCCCGCGTGATCGCCTCCGCTTCGTCCCGGTTATCCACCACTCTGGGGCTGATCAGGATGATCAACTCCGTCTTGGAATTCTCCGTGGACTGACCGCCGAAGGCGTATCCCAGAACGGGGATGTCCCTCAGGATCGGAATCCCCGACCGGCTGACGGAATCCCGGTTCCTCATGAGCCCCCCGATGATGATGGTCTGGCCGTCCTGAACCACAAGCGACGTCTCCGCCTTGCGGCTCACGATGGACGTGGTCTGCAGCTGCACGTCCCGCTCCCCCCGTTCGCTCACTTCCTGGGAAATGTCCATCTTCACCAGCCCGCTGGAATTGATATGCGGGGTAACGCCCAGGATGATCCCGGTCTTGCGGTACTGGATGCTTCGCGTCACCGTCGTGGCTTCCTGGCTGGTGACCTCCCCCGTGACGATGGGCACTTCCTCGGCCACTTCGATGTAGGCTTCTTTGTGGTCGGACGCCATGATGTTGGGCGATGAGAGTATGTTCAGCGACGCGTCTTTTCCCAAGGCACGGATCAAACCGCGAAGAAAGTCGCTGCCGTCGAACACCGCGGCGGTGAAACCGCTTCCCGTTCCCAGCGGCGTATTGATGCCGTGAGAAATACCGCTGTCCAGAATAGCTTGGCCCGTGTAGTCGTTGCGGTGCCCCTGCAGGAACCATTCGACCCCGTATTCAACGGAGCCGCTCAGCGATATTTCCGCGATGATCACATTGATGAGAACCTGCCGGGGAACGATGTCCAGTTTTTCCAATATGCCGAGGACCACCCGGTAGT
Organism: Desulfoglaeba alkanexedens ALDC; assembly: GCF_005377625.1. GTDB lineage: Bacteria > Desulfobacterota > Syntrophobacteria > Syntrophobacterales > DSM-9756 > Desulfoglaeba > Desulfoglaeba alkanexedens. The sequence goes on from NZ_CP040098.1 coordinate 791,500, forward strand.
CGCGTTCGCTCGCCTTGATCACGATGCTGTTGGTGGTGGGGTCCGCGATGAAGCTGACTTCCCCTCCCAGCTCCCCTGCTCCCACGGAGGCCGATACCCCCGGAGCCTCGCCGTCGGCTTCCCGGGTGGGCTCCACGATGGTCTCTTCTTCCTTCTTGGATCGCTTCGCCGAACCGGTTTTCCCTCCGTACAGGTACCCCAGGATATCCGCCAGTTCTTCGGCCGAACCGTTCTGGACGAAATACACGTAGACTCCCGTTCCGGCTCCCGTGGGCTGATCCATGGCTCCGATCCACCGGCCGACCAGATCCAGCACGGAAGGCCAGCGGCTGGCCACCAGCAGCGCGTTCAGGCTCTTGATCGGATGAATCTGGTAGCTTCCCGGATCGACTCCCGGGCGGTTGAACAACCCCTGGCCGCTCAACACGGAAGTGAGTTCCGTGGCAATGGCTTCCGACTCCGTATGTTTCAGGGGGATGATGCGCCAGGAGACTTCTTTGATGTGGTTGACGTCCAGCGCGTTGACGATGCTGATAACCTTGTTCACGTTGGCCCGGGTGTCCGTGATGATGAGGGTGTTGCTGGTGGCATCGGCGACGACCACCGCGCCGGGGGACAGGAAAGGCCGGATGTTGGTGGCGGCGGTGCCGGCGGAGAGGTACCGGAGCCTCACCAGGCGGGTGATGTCCCCGGGGCCTTCGGCCGTGTCCCCGACCAGCGGCGTAGACGTGCCGGTTCCCGCGCCGAGGTTCTTACGAACGATCTTGAAAAGGTTTCCGGGACCCGGAACGATGGCGAGGTTGCTCAGCTGGAGCACGTCGTTCAGAACGTCCACGTATTCCATCACCGTGTAGGTGCCTTTGAGGTTGAAGGTGACGTTCGCCTGAATGCTGGGGTCGATCACGTAGTTGACGTTGAAAAGCTGAAAGAGGGTGGCGTCCAGGACTTCGTAGATATCCGCGTTGTCGAACGCCAGCTCCAAGGGGATTCCCCGGTCCTCTTGGGGGCCCTCGGGCCTTGCCGATTCGGCGGGAGGACGCACGGGCTGATTGCGCGGAACGGGTTCCGCCCTGTAGGATGCGCCCTGAATCGGGGTCACGGCCTCCGGTTCCTCGGACATCCCAACCGGCGTGATGCGACCGCCGGAAGGAGACGGCTCTTGCACTTTCCGGGAAACCTCGGCGCCGCTCGGCGGCCTTCGTGCGGAACCCGGCGGTTCCGGTCTGCCGGGCCACGTGGCGCAACCCGCCAGGGACAGCAACACCGCGATGCCCAGGCCCATGCCGGCATATCTCATGAAAGACCGATGCTTCCTGTGAACGTTCATCCGCGACCCCGCTGCGGCCTTATCGTCAACGACCCGGCCTGGAAACGCCGGCCGGGTTCCATGTAAAGGGTTCCCAACCGCAGAGAAACCACCAGGCTGGCTTCCCGCGTCCGCTGGTAGGTCACCCGCAAAGACTCCACCCGCACGGCCTTATCGAATGTCTCCAGGAATTGCAAAAGCTCCGCAAGCTGCTGCATGTTCATCAGGAGCTGGAACTCGATGCGGGCCACCGGGTAGTCCCGCCATTTGCCCGGAGCCACTTCGGTATAGCGGCGAACCACGGCCCCGGTCTTTTCGAAATGAGCCTGAAGCGCCGACTGGATCTCGGCGTTGACTTCTTCCGGGGTGCTCCCCTTGGGAAGCAGCCGGCTCACCAGGGCCACCTGCCGCGTGAAATCGGCTCCCGACCCCCGCGATTTTTCGGCCTGAGCCAGTTCCGCGGCCAGCTTTTTCGCTTCGACCTGCAGGCTCGTGATTTCCGTCTCCAGTTCTTCCAGGGTTTCGGTTCGAGGCCCATAGACCCGGGCCCACCAGATGAGGGCGAGCGTCACGGCGCACGCGCAAACGAGGCCCCACCGTCGGGTTTTCTTACTGAGTGCCGGCATGGCTGCGCAACCTTATGGTCAGATTGAACTGCTCGCTGCCCTCCGCAAAACGGCTTACGGATCCCTGGAGTTTCACCTCTTCGAAGAGCTCCGATGCTCTCAGCCCTTCGATGACCTTGAGGGCGTCGGGGGCGCGGCATCGCAGGTTGAGGGCGTCCCCTTCGTACTGGACGCTCGGAAACCAGGTCCCCGCGGGAAGGAGGCGCGCCGCTTCGTTCAGAGCCGTGTAAAGCGGGTGCCTGTCACGGTGATAGGCGTTGACGTCTTCCACCGCCTTGCGGACTCTCGCCAGTTCTTCTTCGTTTCGGCGGATCGGTTCCAGGCGCTTCTTGATTTCCTGGATCCGGAGCGTCAGTTCCTGCGCATCGCGGCGCATCGCCTCGATGCGCCGATCCGCGTGCCAGGTCCAGGACCCGGCCGCCAGGAAACCGCAAAGAATCAGCGGGATGATGATTTTTCCAGGCTGAAACGTCTTGATCCGGGTGGGAGACGGGTCCACTTTCAAGCGCTGCCAGTCGCCCACGCCCACCGAAGCCACGGCCACCGCCGGGTTTTCGGCGATTCCCGGAGCCGGTGCAAGCCGGTTCCGGGGCGGCGCGGGATCCAACGAGGAACCGACACCATCCCACCGGAACAGCGGAACCGAAGGGTCGCTAAGCCGGGACGCCAGCAGCGTTTGCGCCACATCCGCCGGGTCGGAACCCGGCTCCGACGTCCAGACCGCGGAAAAGACCATGCCTCGGGATTCGAAGGCAGCCAGTTCGCAGTGCTTTCCCCGCTGCTCCAGCACGGCCGCGGGAACCGGATACCCTTGCAGCACGAACCATCGGGCCAGCCCGAAAGAAAAGGGAAACAGGCCCGCCAAGGACCGCTCATGACCCGATTGGCCTATCACTTCCAGGTAAGGATCCAGCACCCGCCTGGGAGCGTAAACGAAAAGAACGTGAACCGGCCCCCGCCCCTTTCGCCACAAATGAACGTCAAAGTACACGTCCTCGACGGGGAGATGGCTGTAAAGGGGCAGACTGTTCTCGACGGACGCCAGGGCGTCTTCCAGCGGAAGAGGAGGCAGCGTGAAGTCCCTGCAAAAAAAAAGCGATCGGGGCAGGCCGACGAAAAGCTCCCGGTTTCGGCGGGACGGCACCCGTTCCAGCCAATGCTTCAAGGCGGGGGGCCCGCCCACATGGAAGGACGCAAACGCTTCTTCATCCCCCAGGGAACCCAGCGGCCGCCACCGGCCCAGGCGCCGGGTGAAGGCGGCTGTGAAAAGTTTCTCTTCTTCCACGTAAACGCCGATGATCTCTCGAGCCATAACCCCTGGTTTCATCTACCATGGCGAGGAAAGCCGAACCGCCTCACACGCCCTCACCGCGGTCCCGGAAGCCCCAAGAAGAAAACAATCACCGCCGCCGTCAACCGCGCTCACTCCGCTTCCTCACGGGCCTGGAGAAAGGCCTGGTGAAGGCCCTCGATCTTTCGCGAACCTGAAGCAGCGTCCACGAAGACCAGCGCGTACCAGTACCCCGCTCCCCGGCCCGGGATGATCACTTCCACGCGGCGGGCAACGCCGCCCAGAACCGTCAGCCCGTCGGAAAGCGAATCGGGAAGCAAGCGGCTCCCGGCCGTCTCTTCCTCGTCATCCACGCCGGCTTCCTCCTCCGGCCGGTACGCCGCTCGAAGCCTGGACGACGGATCGCCCCAGAACAAATCGGCGGTGACGCCTTTGACGAGAAGCAGTTCCGTGAGCAGCTTGAAGGGGCCGTTGGCCGGAACGGCGAAAGGATCCCCGTCTTCGTAGTCGCTCTCCTCCGCTCCATTCACACGGACCAAATGGTCCGCGTCCCTCCAGTCCAGTATCGCATCGCTCACCCGTTCCCCGTCGTCCCGTTCCCCGTCGTCCCGTTCCCGGTCGTCCCGTTCCCGGTCCTCGGTGAGCGTCAGGACCAGCTGGCGGATTTCCTCGTCGCCGGCCGTATTCAAGTTGATCCTTTCGCCTTCGTCGCTCACGGTCACCCACACGGAGAAACCCCCGGGTTCCAGCCGGACCCATTCCTCGGGCCGTTCCACTTCCCCCGGAAGCGGCCACCCCGCCGTTGCGACCAGGTCTACCACCGACAGCAGGGCTTCCCGGTACTGAAGGGCCCGCCAGCCGTTGGACGCGAGATCAGCGCGCTGGCGATGCCTCCCGGCGAAATCTCCGGCCATGACCGTCATGAGTACCAGCGCCCACAGCACGAAAACAATGACCGTTCCGTCCCGGCGCCTCACCCGCCTCGGCGCACCCCCTTCTTTCACAGGTCGGACGTCCTCGTCAGGTAATACCATGTGCGGACTTTGCCACCCTTTTCGTCCAGTTGAAACCGCACCCTCACCACCGACGGCACATTGCCGGGCGTCTCGCAGCTCCAACGATCCTCCCAATCCTCGGAAGCATCCAAATCCACCGGCTCTTGATCGGAAAAGCGCAGATCGAAGCCCCGCACCCCCCGGATGATGCTCACCGGTTCGAGCTCTCCCTCCCAAAGATCCCCCAGCGGGTGGTGGCGGTCGTCGATGTGCTCGCGGCGGGTCACGATCTGCTGGTAAAGAAGCAGCGCCTCGGATGCCTCATCGTAGACGCAGGTCACCCGCAGAAGCCCCTTCGCCCGGGATCCCTGCGGCGCGTAGCCGGTGAAGAACGAAAAACCGTGAGGCTCCCCGCAGAACGGCAGAAGCGCCTCCCCGCCTTCGGCTCCGAAGGATGCTTTCGGTACCAGAGAAAGGAGCTGCCGGTCCAGGACCGTCGGTATGGCGTGGATGAGCGGCAGGCTCTCTTCCTGCTCGGAACCCCGCTGCCATACGCTGAGCGCCAGTCTCAACGCCAGGGTCATCACCAAGACGATCACGGCGACCAGCGTCATGGCAATGAGTACTTCAACCAGCGTGAACCCGCTTTTCCTCGATCCGGCCATGTTTCGGTTCCGCTCATTCCCGCCGGCGCCAGCGCTGGACGCAGTAATCGCGGCTCGACCCTTCGCTCTCATACCTCACGCACAACTCGAGCTCCACCATGTTCGGAACCTCGACGGGTTCGTAATCTTCGCGGAGCGAAATCTCCAGGGGGGCGGCCGTCACCGTGTAGGACCAGCCCTCTTCCCCCGCCACTTCACCTTCCGCGCTTTCACGGCGCACGGCTTCCAGCATCAGCGCTTCATCGGAAAGCAGGTTGGAAGCGATGCGCGTCGCTTCCGCCAGCTGGTCGGAACGAAAGGCGAGGCGGCTCGAAAGGGAGAAGTTCTGGAAAACGACGGCCAGGCAGATGCTCAGGATCACCAGGGAAACCAGGACCTCCATGAGCGTGAAACCGCCGTGCGGTCGCCATGGGATCGCGGGCGGCGCCTGCGATGGGTTTCCCCGGCGGACGTCACTCATCGGCATTCACAACCTCGGCCAGACCGGTGATCATGTCGATTCGAATCGTGTGGGGACGCCTGTCGCCTATGGAAAACACGAGTCTACCCCCACTCGAAGAGCCGTCCGGATAGAACACGATCGCGCGGCGATCGCCGCCGGCCGTAGCGATGCCTTCGCCTTCGATGAGCATCGCTTCCGGAATGGCGACGGAGCCTTTCCGGCCCCCGACCCAGCAGCGGCGTTCGTCCTGGGAAATGTAGAGGGCCGTGGGCTCTCCCCGCCCCACCGCCGCTCGGCGTGCGGCTCTCGCCAGTTCGAGGAACTCCTGGACGAACCGCCGGTCCTCCCGGCCGCTCAACCCTCGGCCCACGTGCATGAAGACCAGGGAACCGGCCAGGGAGACAATCACCAGCACCACCAGCAGTTCCAGCAGCGTGAAACCCTTTTCAGAAGGCGATTTCATTGATTCCGAATATGGCGGAAAGCATGGAAATGACCATGCCTCCGATCACCAGGCCCATGAAAAGAATGGCGGCGGGTTCCAGCATGGCGAGGTAGCGCTTGATCTTGACCTGGATCTGGGCGTCCAGTTCATCGGCGGTGGCGGTGAGCATGGCACCCAGTTCCCCGGTTTCTTCACCGAGCGCCGTCATGTGCACGACCACGACCGGAAAGAGGCCCGTTTCCTTGATAAGCAGGCTGATGCGCTTGCCTTGGCGCACCTGCTGGTAGATGTGTTCCACGGCTTCTTTGACCACGTGATTTCCGGCGACGTCCCGAACGATGGCCAGCGCCTTGAGCAGCGGCACGCCGCTGGAAACCAGGGTGCCGAGCGTCCGCGCGAAACGGCTCACTTCCAGGTCGAGAAAGAGGGAGCCCAAGAGCGGAAGCCTGATGAGCCAACGATCGAGGCGCCGTTTTCCAAGGGATGTCCGAACCGCATGCCAGGCGGCGCCGGCGGCGGCGCCGGCGGCCAGCACGAGCGCCCACCACCACTCGCGAAAGAGGTCGCTCGCGAGGATCAGCATCCGGGTGGAAAAGGGAATGTCGTGGCCCATGTCGACGAAGATTTCGGCAAACCGCGGGATCACGAACCCCAGGATGGCCACCACCGAGAGGATGCCCACGCCCACGAGAAGCGAAGGATAGATGGCCGACGAAACGACGAACCGCTTGATCTCTTCGTTCCGCTCCAAGAATGCGGCGAGCTTTCCCATGACCTCGTCCAAAACGCCGCCCACTTCGCCGACCCGCACCATGTTCACGTAGAGTTCACGGAACTCCGGCCTTGCCGCCATGGCGTCGGAAAGGCTCTTGCCGCCCCGGAGCCCCTCTCTCAACTCCAGGGCCATGTCCCGGACGGGTTTTTCGGTGGCCGCATCCGCGATGATAAAAAGCGCCCGGTCCAGGGGGATCCCGGCCTTGGTAAGATGCGCCAGTTCCTGGGTGAACCGAAGGAGCCCCACCCCCTTGACACGGCCCCTGCGGAACCGAAACGCCACCGAGCGCTTCGGTGCACCGTTGACCCAGCGGATGAGGTGAAGGCCACGGGTCTGGAGCGAGAGAAGGAGAGCGGCCCGGTCCCTCGCTTCCTCGGCGGCCACGATCCTCCGGCCCCGGGAATCGAGTGCTTCGTAGGAAAACTTCTCCATCAGCGGGTCACCCTCAGCACTTCTTCATAGGTCGTGATGCCGCGGCGCACCTTGTCCAGCCCGTCCAGGCGCAGGGTCGTCATCCCGCTTTCGACGGCTTTCTGCGCGATTCCGATCCGATCGGCTCCCCTGAGGATCTCCCGCTGAATCGCTTCATCCAGCGGAAGAAATTCGAAGATGCCCAGCCGGCCGCGGTAGCCCGTTCCACCGCAACCGTCGCAGCCTTTCCCGCGCCAGTAGGAACCGTTCACAAGGTCCGCAGAGACTCCGAATTCATCCGCCAGGGCCTGCCGCTCCTCGTCGCTCACCGGCACCTCCTCCCGGCAGTCGGGGCAGATCTTTCGCACCAGCCGCTGAGCGAGCACCGCCACGACGGCGGAGGTGATCATGAACCGTTCCACGCCCATGTCTTCCAGGCGGAGGATGGCCCCGGGGGCGTCGTTGGTGTGGAGCGTGGAAAAGACCATGTGGCCGGTCAAGGCGGCCTGGATCGCGATTTCCGCGGTTTCCCGGTCGCGGATTTCCCCCACCAGCATCACGTCGGGGTCCTGGCGGAGAAAGGACCTCAGGCTGTAAGCGAACGTCAGTCCGATCTTCGACTGGACCTGGACCTGGTTGATGCCTTCCAGCTGGTATTCCACCGGGTCTTCCACCGTGACGATCTTCTTGTCGGGCTGGTTGATGGCGCTCAGCGCCGCGTAGAGCGTGGTGGTCTTTCCGGAACCCGTGGGGCCGGTCACCAGGAGGATGCCGTAGGGGAGCACGATGGTGGCCTGAAAGCGCTGAAGGAGGTTGGAAGGAAACCCCAGGCGGTCCAGTTCGAAAAGCACGTCTTCCTTGTGCAGCAGCCGCAGCACCAGACTTTCACCGAAAACGGTCGGGAGCGACGAAACGCGGATGTCCAGTTCCTGTCTGGCCATCTTGAACTTGATGCGCCCGTCCTGGGGCAGCCGCATTTCCGCGATGTTCATCTTGGCCATGAGCTTGATGCGGGACGTGATGGCGGCCTGGAACCGCTTGGCCAGGCTTTCTTGGTCGTGCAGCACGCCGTCGATCCGGTAGCGCACCTGAACCCCCTGGCGGCGCGGTTCGATGTGGATGTCGGAAGCCCCGAGATCCACCGCCCGGGAAATCAGGTGATTCACCAGGCGGATGATGGGCCCCTCGGACGCCATGTCTTTCAGTTGCTCCGGGTTGTCCCAGAGTTGCTCCTCCAAGCTCAGCCCTTCGCCTTCCCCCGCCTCGTCTTCGCCGAGCACCACTTCCGTCTCGTACCACCGGTACGTAAACTGCGACAGAAGGTCTTCCGACGCCTTGAAGACAGCCACGGGTTTCCCGTATACCGCGGCGATGATTTCCCGAGTATTGAAATCCAAGGGATCCGCCATAGCCACCTTCACCGCCTCCCGGGAATCGTCCAGCACCAGGAAACGAAACCGCTTCATGAAAGGGAGGGGAAGCGGATTGAGCCCCGGCGGGTTGTCGGGAAATCCGTTTTCATCGATTTCCGGGACGTTCAGCACGGGAACTTCCGTCCGGGGAAAGGCCTCCGCCGGCTGACGCTCGTTGTCCGGAGCCGACCGCCCGATACGCTTCAATAGATTTTGCATCATGGGGAACCCGTTACACCCCCTTCACTCAGGATCCTTTGAAAAGGCCGGACGCGCGACAGCCCGAAACCGCCATGTCTTCCGCGAGGATCAAAAGTGGAACCCCTCGCCTCCTATGCGGAGCCGGCCGTTGCGCCCTTCAACGGCCGAGGAGGCTTCCGGGCGCACGTCTAATCCGTTCAACCCCCACTTTTGGAACCAATATGTCACATTTTCACGTCAAAGGCCAAGAGCTTCACTCAAAAGATGCGATGGAACGTGGAGCACGGCCGATCGCTGATTTCGTGACCGGATCGGCGCGGGCCCATCCGGCAAGGTAACGGCATCTTCCACCTTGTTCCCAAGCTCGACCATCCACCTTGTTCCCAAGCTCGACCATCCACCTTGTTCCACCTTGTTCCCAAGCTCGACCATCCACCTTGTTCCCAAGCTCCAGCTTGGGAACACAACTGTGTAGAAGCTCCAGCTTCGATCACCATAAGGAGGCGAAGCCGGAGCTTGGGAACGAGGGATGATTCGTCCAGGCTCCACACCTGTGGCCATCGGTGAAATCCGTGGACAAAGACATCGGTGTGTCTCAAGACACGTGTCGCACCAAGCCAAGCACATCCACACGGGGCCACCCACATGGTTCTTGCCCCGCTTCCGTCCCCGCGCTAGGTTTGCATCATAACCCGTCGGCGCTCCACCGTGGATACATTCACCAAGGGGCGTCGGATGCGCGGCGCGTTTCCCTGTGGCGCCTGCAGGTCACGGGTCGATGCGGGTGCTAACCCAAATGGGCATCCACAGATTACACAGATTGACACAGACCTTAATCCGTGAGATTGCGTCTATACATAAAAATATCATACCGCAGGTATCATCTTGAATTTCATTCGCTTTTGTGCTATAGGGTCTCCTGTCAAACTTTCACCCGCCAGGTGCACTCATGAGAAGGATCGAGATGGAGCCATCTTCGAAGGCCTTCTACAGCGGGTACTCGGGCCTGGTCCTCGTGGGCAATCTGATCAACGGCACCACGGACCTCTGCGAACGGTTGGAAAAGGAAGTTCCGGGAAAGAAGGGGTGCCGCGGACGTACCAGAACTACGACGGATACGCGCCGATTGGGGCCTACCTCGGCCAGAAGCGATGGTGTCTGGGCATGGAGCTTCGCCCGGGGTCTCAGCATTCCCAGAACGGATTTGTTGACTTTTTGCGCAAGGCATTGGTGTGTACCCGGAGATCACCCGCAAGCCCCTCTTGGTGCAAACGGACTCGTCTCACGATGCTCTGGAAACGCTTGTGGAGCTTCGCCGACACCCCAATGTGAGCTTTATCGTCCCATGGAATCCACCGGACCGCCTTTACCGGCGTGATCGGGCCTTCATGGAGGGCCGTTTAAGTGAGCCCCGGCCCGGCAAAAAAGTGGCGATCTTCAGCACGTGGGTGACACGACACTATGGATAGAGAACCTATCGGTTTCGCCTGGTGATCCGGGTCACCGAGAGGATATCGGATGCCAAGGGGCATAGGCTGATCCGGCCCGATATCAAGCTGGAGGGCTGGTGGACGTCCCTTTCCGTCCATGAGGATCAAGTGATCCGCTTGTACGAGAAGGGGGTCTGAGTGAGCCGTTTTATAGTGAGATCACGTCCGATCTGGACTTGGAGCGATGGCCCTGCGGAATAGCGGTCAGGTGCAGCGCCTTGTTGGACGAACCCGCTACGCGGCGGGAAAAACCACACTTCATGCCTCTAACTGTTCAATCAAAACTTCCTGGTTATTCCTTCAAGTTGGGTTTACTCTTCATGTCGGCCATTATGATCCGATTCTTCGAACGCCGGATAAGTTATGCAAATCTTCAATTTATTTCACTTTTTCTCTAATTTAACACCGGATGAATTGTGTAAGCCTCTAATTTATTTCGTTTTTCTCTAATTACTGTCCGAAAAAGTACTTACATATATGGCATAACCTATGCCAAGTTCGGGCTCGTCCAACCACAGGATAAGATCGTGGATCGCTTCGCTCTCAGGATCTATCCTTATTCGTTAGGCAGTTTCTCAGAGATCCTCAAGCGTGAGGCCCGTGCGCTTGGCGATGCGTGCCAGCATGCGGGGGCCAATCTCTTCTGAGTCATGAAACGCGAAGACGTAATCTGGCCAGCCAGGTCGCGACAGAATTCGGTGAGATGTTTCAGATTGACGCTTGATCGTCCAGCCAATTCGCAGCAAGGCGGCCAGCACAAGGCGAGCTTTAGCTGACGGCCATTGACTCATGCCGGCATCGCGAAGACTTCATGCAATTCGGGGATTGCCTCACCGTGTTCCAGTCGATCAGCCAGCACGCGCAAAGCTAAAGCTTTGACTTTTGAAATCGCTTCTTCACGACTCTGCCCATAGATCATCACACCGGGTAGATCGGGAATTTCGGCTATCCACCGACCATCTTCCTCGCGTTCAATTTCGATATTCATCCTTCACACCTCCGATACACACATTAGCGGAGTTTTCCCAGAAAAATCCGCCTTTTCCGCTGCGGTGAGCTTTCGTTTAGGCTTTGCCATTAAAAGAGGTCGCCCCCTCCTACCCGGTTTTGACGATCAAATGACCTCAGCGCGTCTTTATTATTCTCCAGTACTTGATGCCAGGCACCCCTCCCTGAGACTCGGGACATCGCCTCTCGTGTATGTCAGAGGCGTTTGCTCCATAAACATACCCACAGATTGTACATTCAATCTTGTAGGCATACTGTCCCCGATCGGTCCCCGGCACTCCATAATAATCGCAACACTTCTGACCGTGACGATTGACGTATCCTATCTCAGTTGTCTCGCCTTTCCCGTGTTGCCAGTCAACAGGACTATCGATGTCCTTCATGATTATCCTTTTTCCCAACTGCCACAGTTGAGGCGGACCGGCCTTTTGGGCGTCGCCTCAAGCGAAAGTTAGCGCAGGGCTTTCCAAAAGTCGGACGAACTGAGTTAATGTGTCAACCTGCCTCTTTTTCAATCAGGCTGGCAACACAGCCAATGAGCTCTTCTGGATTTGAGATCCATGGCAGCACCTGTGATTCTTCAAAGCTGACAAAGTCGATGTAGTCACCCTCTTGGCGTCTCTCAAAAAGATCATTGTAGATCCTGGCTAAATCCTGATGTCGCTATTCCATTCATCGTGGTTCCGTACAATTGATGAGATCACCTCCCCCGTCTCCCACTCCAGCTCATAGAGTCTATGACGGATTCGATCCGTGCGTTCATCGCTGACAGGGCCGTCCACAAGGATCAGGAAGTCCCAATCTGATTCTGATAGAGCATCACCACGGGAGCGGCAACCGTAAAGAATGATCTCTGCATCAGGCTCCGCCTGATGCACAGCCTCCTTTATCTGTTCGAGCAATTCTTCTCTATTCATATGAATACCTCGTATTCTCACGGGCGCTAACGACGCAAATCAACTGCCGCTGTAAGCGGTCGGCTGCATTTGCCTTGTTAGGCGTGCCTTAGCTGCTTCAATATATTATCATAATCCGTATGTGAACCGACCCAGAACCAGATTATTTCACTGTCCTGCTGTATGCCTAAAGCACGATACTCTCTTGAAATACGAACTGCATAAATCGGCCGCTTCGAATGTACTCGTTTGAAGTGTAACCCCGGATAATAAGGGTCTTTTTTGAACTGTGCATAAGCCTCTCTCGCCTGCCTTTGGGTTTCCTTCGGCAGATCTGCCAGGAGTTTACGAAAACGCTCTGCCGTACGGGATATCACAGCTCGTCAATATCCAAAGTTTTTGTCTTGCCTTGTGCATGCTCTGCAAGTGCCTCATCCGCCAGTTTATCTAATACATCTTCCGACTCAGCGAATGCTTTTTCCCATTTTTTATCGGATATGATTTCCTCAATCAGCCATCGGGCCAAAGCATTTTGTTCCAATTCCGACAACTTTGACGCCTCTTCAAAAGCTTTTTCAAGAAGTTGTGTCATAGTCTACCTCCAATATTTTTTATACGCCTAACGACCAAGCTCGGTGGTGCGGATGGAGCGCAGCGGAATCTCCATCCAGTGCAGCGCACTGCATAATTTTTCAAGAAAATCGTCTACTGTCATTCGAGCCTGTTTTAAAATATGAGACAATGTTGAACGTTTAATCGGTTTGTGGGCAGGTACAATGATTTTAAAAGTCTCATTACCGACATGCTTTTGCAGTCGAATATGTGATCCACGTTGACGAACGATTACCCATCCGTCACGTTGTAACCCTTTGATCACCTTCTCGTAATTCAAGCTGGGGATTTTACTCATATGGCTAATTCTAACGATTCGGCATCAGGAATAGCTACAATATCATCCTCCACAGGCTCTAAATAAAGTTCGATTGCTTCTTTAATATTTCTTACGGCTTCCTCTTTTGTATCACCTTCGGATATGCAGCCAGGCAATGAGGGAACAATTACAGTATATCCGCCATCATCACTTGGTTCGAGATAAATTTTGATTTTCACATTACTACCTCCACTTACAGTTATAATTTCTATATGACGTGGCCCCGCTTCTATAACTCCAGTCTTTGGATTAATCCACAGCGAGTGTGATACCCATTCCCTTTTTAAATAACAAGCGGCTATTCGCAACTTTCGTTCTAAATCCCTGCGTTTCATGCAATCATTATCTTATCCTGGATTGCATCGTCAGGCAAACCACGTAGAATATTTTCTCTTCGATCTTGCAGAATCACTATGATTGCTTGACGCAGATTCTCTTTCGTTTCATCTATTGTTTCTCCTTGTCTATTGGCACCTGCTACTTCTGGACAAATTGCTCAATATCCACCCTCAGGTGCCGGCTCCATAATAGTGGTAAATTCTGCTTTCATAATTTTACCTCCATTTGCATTGGCCCAACGACCACCCTCAGCGGCGGAGTTAGCCGTCCGCTGCAACGGGTTGTTAAGCGATTTCCTTTTTCAATATATCCTTATCTAATTCCAGAGTATAGGACAGAATTGTATCGATATTGATCTTTTTGGATGCCTTAAGAATTTCAATTCCGGTTAGTTTTCCATCTGCTGTAGTATCAATATTTATACCTTCCGCGATTTCAATAACACCATTCGGCTTTTGCTCGCCGAGGCTAAGGTATAAGGCATCTACCTCTTCGTCATAATGGACTTTCATTGCCTTCTTCCTTTCTTCAAAGGATAACTTGTAATTACAGTTTGTATATCACCTTCGACGGAAACAACAACTTTTATAGGATATTCAAATCTTTAGACATCTTTAATTATCTCATGTTCACCATCTTGAAAATCCAAATCCTTTAATATCTCCTCAATTGTTGTTTCCGGTATATTATACAGTCTTGCCCTTGTTTTGCATGACGCGAGAATTTAATTACCATTTCGCATTGCCCTTCGAATCAACTTTCTCGCTTAACTCGTTATTCTACCCAATCTCCGTTTTTCCGTTACGGTTGCTAGTCAGTCGGTGTACTCAAATGTAAGATTACCGCTTCCCGCCCTTCCCCGTCAAGGAAATCCAATGAAAAGACCCTTGACGAGCGGCAGGTTGCCAATGACTATAACATTAGTGTATTGACGTTATGGAGATTGTGTATAAGCACGTGGAGTTTATGAAACCGGCCAAGGGAGAACTCGAGCGGAAACTTCTTGGCTATGCCGAATTTCTGCGGAAACGGCAACTGGCACCGCCAAAGCACCAGCCACACTTGGTTCGCTGGGTGCGGGAGTTCCTGGTCTTTGCGACGGAGCATCGCGGATACACTTTCGAGCAAACCCTGGACAAGTTTCTCGCCGCCGCCTGCGCCACTACGCAAGAAGCACGGAAAAGACATATCTGCATTGGACGCGACCGGAGTGTGTCCAGACACCTGTCGCACGAAGCCAAGCACATCCACACGGGGCCACCCACATGGTTCTTGCCCCGCTTCCGTCCCCGCGCTAGGTTTGCATCATAACCCGCCGGCGCTCCACCGTGGATACATTCACCAAGGGGCGCCGGGTGCGCGGCGCGTTTCCCTGTGGCGCCTGCAGGTGACGGCTCAATCGATGGGCGCGCCAACCCAAATGGGCATCCACAGATTACACAGATTGACACAGATTAAAGAATCAAGGAGCTCGATGGAAAATACAGTCATCTTTGGCCATCGCTGAAATCTGTGGAATAGTACATTCCGGTCGTGACCGTGAGATACGCTATCTTTTCAACAAATTCCACGTAAAACCCACAAATGACGTTGTGCGGTTGAACTATGGCAAGACTCAACTTTATCGTGATCATGATATTACTTCTGCTGGGGCAATGTGTATGGGCCGAGGAGGTTCCATATACTCTTGAGGATAGAGATAGACTCATTAGAGTTGAGGCTAAAATAGAGGACATAGACAAAAGATTTGAACAGATAGACAAACGATTTGAGCAGGTCGAGAGGCGCATAGAGAGGCTGGAAAACGTAATGATCTGGGGATTCGGGTTATTATTTACCACGATGATAGGATTGCTTGGTTTTGTATTGTGGGACAGAAGAACAGCGCTGTCGCCTGCAATAAGGAAGAATAAGGAATTAGAAGAAAGAAACGATAAGATTGTGAAGGCATTGAAGGAATATGCCTATAAAGAACCAAAACTGGCAGAGATACTTCGTAATGTGGGTCTAATGTAAACTTTCCACCTTGTTCCCAAGCCGGACCATCCACCTTGTTCCCAACCTCCAGCTTGGGAACGAGGGGAAATAATAGACCTAATATTTGATGCCAAGTTCTATTTCCCCTCCCCTTGTGGGAGGGGATTAAGGGGAGGGGAATGTAACTGATTGACATACGTTAATTTTCTCACCCTCACCCCAACCCTCTCCTTCCCCTCCCCTTGTGGGAGGGGATTAAGGGGAGGGGGAGAGAGGGATTTTTTGACCTTCGTTAACCTTTTTGCTTAAGGTCTCCACTTTAGAACGCTGCCAAAAGTTTGCGGAGCTCCGACGGGCCCGGACGAGCCTCCATCGGGAGGACCTTATCGGCGCCCCTGAGCGTAGCCGATAGTCACCAGGGCGGCCTTTATCTCGTCGAGAATGGCTGGGTCGTCGATGGTGGCCGGGATCTTGTAGTCCTTGTTGTCGGCGATTTTCTGGATCGTGCCGCGCAGGATCTTGCCCGAGCGGGTCTTTGGCAGCCGCTTGACCACCGTGGCCTTCTTGAAGCTGGCCACCGGGCCGATGCGGTCACGCACCATCTGGATCAGTTCATTGACGATTTCTTCGTGGGGACGGGTGACACCGGCCTTGAGCACCACGAATCCCACCGGCACCTGCCCCTTGAGATCGTCTTCAACCCCCAGCACGGCGCACTCGGCCACATCCGGATGGTCGCTCAGGACCTCCTCCATGGCGCCGGTGCTCAGGCGGTGACCGGCCACGTTGATGATGTCGTCGGTGCGGCCCATGACGAACACGTACCCGTCCTCGTCGATGAAGCCGGCGTCGGCCGTCTTGTAGTAGCCGGGAAATTCTTCCAGATAACTTTTGATGAGGCCCTGGTCGTTGTTGTACAGGGTAACCAGGGCCCCCGGCGGCAGGGGGAGCTTGACCACCAGGGCGCCGATCTGGCCGGCCGGCAGGGGCTGGTTGTTGGGGTCCACCACCTGGAGGTTCCATCCCGGCGCCGGCTTGGTGGCGGACCCCTCCTTCACCGGGTACGCGTGCAGGCCCAGGCAGTTGGCGCAGATGGCCCAGCCGGTCTCGGTCTGCCACCAGTGATCGATCACCGGCACCTTCAGTGCTTTTTGAGCCCATTTGAGGGTGTCTGGATCGAGCCGCTCGCCGGCCAAAAAGAGGGCGTAAAAGTTCGAAAGATCGTATTTTTGCATCAGCTCGGCCCGCGGGTCCTCACGTTTTATGGCCCGGAGGGCGGTAGGCGCGGTGAACATGGTGCGCACCTTGTGTTGCCCGATCACCCGCCAGAACACCCCGGCATCCGGCGTGCCCACCGGCTTGCCTTCGAAAAGGATGGTGGTACAGCCGCGCAGCAGGGGGGCATACACGATGTACGAATGGCCCACCACCCAGCCGACATCCGAGGCGGCCCAGTAGACATCGCCGGCATCCACGTTGTATATAGCCTTCATGCTCCAGTTGAGGGCCACGGCATGCCCGCCGTTGTCCCGCACCACTCCCTTGGGTAGGCCGGTGGTGCCCGAGGTGTAGAGGATGTAAAGGGGATCGGTGGCCGCCACCGGCACGCAGTCGGCCGGTTTGGCCGCTGCCACGACCTCCTTCCAGTCCACGTCACGCCCGGGCGTGAGGGGTGCGGTTTCCATGGGACGCTGGTAGATGATGCAGCTTTGGGGTTGGGCGTCGGTGTTGGACATGCGGATCGCTCCATCCAGCAGCGGCTTGTAGGGGATGACCCGCTTGACCTCGATGCCGCAGGAGGCTGAAACGATCACCTTGGGCTTCGCATCGTTGATCCGGGTGGCCAGTTCGTTGGAGGCGAATCCACCGAAGACCACCGAGTGGATGGCGCCGATGCGGGCGCAGGCCAGCATGGCGATGACGGCCTCCGGGATCATGGGCATGTAGATCAGCACCCGATCCCCCTTGACCACGCCGCGATCGGCCAACGCGCCGGCGAACAGCGCCACTTCGTCCCGCAACTGACGGTAGGTGTACGTTTTGATTGTGTCGGTCACCGGACTGTCATAGATCATGGCCGCCTGATCGGCCCGTCCGCCTTCCACGTGGCGGTCCAACGCATTGTAGCAGGTGTTGAGCTCTCCGCCGACAAACCAGCGATAAAACGGCGGATTACTGTCGTCCAGGACCTTGTCCCACCGCTTGTACCAGTGGATCGCTTCCGCCGCATCGCCCCAGAACCCATTGGGATCCTTGATCGATCTTTCCCATGCTTCGACATACGGGTCGCTCATCGTAACTCTCCTTTTTGCTTGGGTTGGCCGTGAAAAGCATTGTAAGCGCATCAGCTTCGTTTCCCCTCGTTCCCAAGCTGGAGCTTGGGAACAAGAGTGGATGGTGGAGCTTGGGAACAAGGTCAAAAAATCCCCCTCTCCCTTGATGGGAGAGGGTTGGGGTGAGGGTGAGAACATTAACGTATGTCAATCAGTTACATTCCCCTCCCCTTAATCCCCTCCCACAAGGGGAGGGGAAATAGAATTCCCCTCGTTCCCAAGCCATGGCTTGGGAACGGACTCATGGGAATCGAAGCTGGAGCTTCTGCAACAGGTGTGTTCCCAAGCTGGAGCTTGGGAACAAGGTGGAAACCGACAATGTTCCGTTGACCCTCATCGCCGGCAAGCCGGCTCCTACAGGGCATGAGTCGCTACTCAAGTGCCGTTCGCAAACCGCCCGTGCATCCGGTAGAAGAGCAGCCGTTGGTGGATCAGAGGTGGAACTCCTCGTCTCCCACGCAGAGCCGACCGTTGCGCCCTTCAACGGCCGCGGAGGCTTCCGGGCGCACGTCCAACCCGTCCCATCCCCACTTTCGCGTCCAGTATGTCACATTTTCACGCCGAGGGCCAAGGGCTTCACTCAAAAGATGCGATGGAACGTAGAGCACGGCGGATCGCTGATTTCGTGACCGGATCGGCGCGGATCCGTCCGGCAGGGCAACGGCATCTCCCCCTTCAGGGGAAGCGGGAGTCTTCGCACGCCCCTCCATGACCGCGTCCACCCGGTTACGCCACCACCGGACTCGAACCAGGTAGCCGAAGGCCGGGTGGCAGGGGCCGGCAAGGATCGTCCCCGGTCGATCCAGTTCGGGGTCCGCGTGCAAACCCATGCGGGCGACCCTGATGCCGTTTTTCAGGAAGCGATCGAAAGCGAAGGCGCAGCGTTCGACGGCCTGATCCAGCGAAAGCGGCCGGTACCGGCCGCTTTCGAACCAGCGGGCGAGCCCGGTGTCCCTCAAGACCAGTGCGGGGTAGAGGCGAACGAAATCCGGCCGAAGCGCGACGGCCTTCGAAATCGTTCCTTGGAAGCGGCTCGGGGTTTCGCCCGGAAGGCCCACCATGAGCTGAATGCCGAGCGCCCAGCCGGCCGCACGGACGCGCCGCGCCGCCGCTTCCACCGCCGCCGCCCGGTAGCCTCTTCGCGATGCGAAGAGCACGGCGTCGGAAAGGCTCTGGGCGCCCAGCTCCACCGTTCGAATCGGGAAGGCCTGCAGCCGCCGGACCGTCTCCTCAGAAACGGCATCCGGGCGCGTGGAAAAACGAATGCCCGTGAATACCCCGTCGCGTACACCGGCCGCGGCGGCCTCCAGCAGACCGTCCAGGAGAGCTTCCGGTAGCGCCGTAAACGTTCCGCCGTAGAAGGCTATTTCTCCGGGAATCCCGGATCGCCGGGACCGTTCGGCCCGGTCTTCGATAGCGGCGCGCCCCCGCAAGAGGTCCGACCCCTCCCGCCCTCCCGAACCGGTCACCGCGTACTGGTTGCAGTAGACACAGCGGTACGGGCAGCCGGCATGCGGCAGAAAGACGGGATAGATTCGAGGGCGATTCTGTCGGTCCCACATGGTTTCCGCCGTTTACGGCTCGCGGCCGCTCCTCCAGGATGTGTCCGGGAATCGAGAGACTCCGGCGCCCGAAGGCGCCCCGCAGCCTACGACATCGCTTCCCCGACCCTTTCCTTCAACACTTCCAGGGCCTTTCGAGCCGCTTCCTGCTGGGCGTCCTTTTTGCTCTTTCCCACGCCGCGGCCCAGGAGCACCTCACCGAGCGACACCCGCATGGTGAAGGTCTTTTCGTGGTCGGGCCCTTCTTCGGACTCCATTTCATAGGTGGGCACCGTCTTGAAACGGGCCTGAGTCCATTCCTGGAGCTGGGTCTTATAATCCTTGTCCAGCCGGCTCAGAGGGTCATCCAGGTGCTCCGCATCGAGGTACCGTGAAAAAAGGCGCGAAACCAGTTGAAATACCGCGTCGAAGCCGCCGTCCAGGTAGACGGCGCCAAGAAGCGCTTCCAGGCTGTCGGCGAGCAGCGACGCCTTCTCCCTGCCGCCGGTAAGTTCTTCCCCTTTTCCCAGGAGCAAGCGCCTGCCCAGGCCCAGTTCCGAAGCGGTTTGCGCCAGCTGCCGTTCGTTCACGATGGCCGAACGCATGCGCGAAAGGTCCCCTTCCAGTCTTTCAGGAAACCGCTCGATCAACAAGTGGCTCACGGCCAGCCCCAGCACCGCGTCGCCGAGGAATTCCAGCGTCTCGTTGTCGGAAGGCCGGCTGTCCTGATGTTCGTGGACGAAGCTCCGGTGAGTGAGCGCCTGCCGCAGCAGCGCCGGATCGCGAAACCTGTAGCCCACGGCATTTTGAACCGCCTGAAGATCTCTTGCGTGATCCATGGGTTTCTGCTACCTGTATCATCGGTTGAGCCTTCAATAAGCCGCGCGAAGAAACAATGCATTGTTTCTTCCACAGTGAGGATTGTCAAGCCGCGGGATCGGGAGAGGACAACTCTTCGATGATCATCTGCTCCGGCCGCCCTGCCGCCGCTTTCACCTCGTTTGTTTTCCTAGACAGAGACGGGATCCTGAACGTCGACCGCTCCGATCATGTGAAGCACTGGAGCGAATTCCAATTCTATCCCGATGCGCTGGAAGCTCTCAGGAGGCTTCGCCGGCGAAAGATCGAAGTGATCCTGGTGAGCAACCAGTCGGCGCTGAACCGCGGCCTGACTCAGTGGAACGATTTCCTGGACATCCACCGCAACATGCTCCAACGCATCCGCGCCGAAGGCGGCGACCTTCTCGCCGCCTTCTACTGCCCGCACCGCCCGGACGAAGCCTGCGACTGCCGAAAGCCTCGGCCCGGAATGCTTCGGGCGGCGGCGGACCTTTACGGAGTGCCGCTCCATGCCACCACCATGATGGGTGACAAGGTGACCGTAGGCCACTAACAATAAGGCAAGTGGGCACAAAGACAGTGAATCGCGACGATTTCCGCGCGGCGGCGCGCCGCTGGTATCGAGATGGCTGCCATTTGTTGCAGGATGACCGGTACCCGGGGGCATCCCATGCATTCGGTCTGGCGGCGGAGTGCGCGTTGAAGCACAGCATGGAACGCCTTCCGGGGGCCCAGCGGGAACTGCCGCGGCGTCACCTCCCCGAGCTGCTGAATGACGCCAGACTCTGGTTGTCGGGCCGGCGGCATCGAGGCCTGACCCAACTACTCGGCTGGAGGGATTACATGCACGGATGGCAGATGGACAACCGCTACTGGGCGGACGATTGCTTCGATGCGCAGGGCTGTCGTCTCTTTCGTGATCACGCCCGCCGAACCCTGCAGGCCGCCGGCGTGGAGGTTGCCACGTAATGCATGCTGACGTGCGCTTCGATACGGCGCTCCCGCGCCTTGTGCAGGCAGTGCGGGAAGCGGTTCCGGACGTCGATTTCCGCGACATCAGGGTCGTCCGGGACATGCAGGGAAGGCTGTTCCTCGTTGTGCCGAACGACTGGGATACCGGGACGATCTCCGACCTTCGCCAGCGCCTGTCGGCCGCGCTCGGTCCGTACAGCCCCGGCGAGGAGGCGGGGGCGGCCCGCTTCAATGATGTGCTGGCCGGCAAGGAGCTCCTCGCCGAGCGTGCGCTGCTGGTCTGGGTGGACGACGCCCCCGTCCATCTGATCGAGCGCCGGGCCGTCGGGCAGGACTGGGCGTTGCCGCCGGAGCCCGCGTCCGCCCACCCGCCGCGCTTCGTCTTCTACAGCCTGAAAGGCGGCGTCGGCCGTAGCACCGCCCTCATGCTCTGGGGTCGGCATCTGGCCGAACGAGGGCAAAGCGTGCTCCTCGTGGACCTCGACCTCGAAGCCCCTGGGCTCGGGGCGCATCTCCTGCCTTCGGACGGGCGCCCGCTGTTCGGGACCTTGGACTGGCTGGTGGAGGATCTGGTCGGGAACGCCGACCGCACACCGGCCGCGGACCTGATCGCCGACAGCCCCCTCTCCCACGCGCCCGGCCTGTGGGTCGCACCGGCGCTCGGCGCCGAGGCCGCCCGGCATCCCGGCAACGTCCTTGCGAAGCTCGCCCGCGCCTATCTCGAAAGCGACGAAGGCGCTGGATTCGCGAGCCGTCTGAGCCGCCTAATCTGTGCCCTGGAACGGCACCTTAGTCCCGACGTAGTGCTGATCGACAGCCGCGCCGGGCTTCACGAGAGCGTCGCCGCCAATCTGCTGCACCTGGATGCCGAGGTGCTGCTCTTTGCGGTGGATCTGCCCCCCACCTGGGAAGGCTACCGTTATCTGTTCGGCCACCTGCGGCAATTGGCTCCGGATATGGTGGGCGGCGGAGGCTTCGACGCCTGGCGTGCGCGCCTGCGGATGATCCAGGCGCGCGCGGCCGGGACCGAGGCCGAGAAGCGCCGCTTCTCTTCCAGCGCCTTCGGCGTGTGGGTGGATACGCTCTACGACGAAGCGCCCCCGGATCAGGGGGATGCCTTCTCGTTCGACGAGCACGACGAAGCGGCGCCGCACTGGCCGCTGACCATCCTTCGCAGTGAGCGCTTCGAAGCATTTCATCCCCTGGAGCAGCTGGCGGACGTCGGCGAGCGCGCCATCGGCGAGGTGTTCGGCGAGCTGTTCGCCGGCCTCGACGAGCGCCTCCTGGCGCTGAAGGAAGACAGCGAATGAGTCAACGCGAATTCCCGCTCGCCGAGCTGCACTGCGCGTTCGAGGACATCCCGGACGAGGTGGCCCATCATCAGACTGAGCCGCCGCCGTTGCGTGAGGTGTATGTCGTCCCGGGCCATGAGAAGGCGCTGAACCCGGAGACACCGGTAGTGGTCGGCGACCGCGGCACGGGCAAGAGCTTCTGGAGCGCGGCGCTCAACGGCGAGGAGACCCGCCTGCTGATCGGCCGGGAGCTGCGCAAGTTGCGCATGGACACCGTCCGCGTGAGCTGGGGCTTCTCGGCCGCCACGGACAACCGCTGGCATCCCTCCCGGCGCGTGCTGCGCAGCTTGCGCGGCCAAGGTTTCGAGGCCGAGGACATCTGGCGGGCGGTGCTGCTCCACCATCTGGCCGGCGCCTGCGGCCTGGGGGGCTGGCCCGCAGGCGCGGACTGGGCCGAGCGCGTGCGGCGCGTGGCGGAAGCACCGGAACTCGAGGAGCGCCTCCTGGCCGAAGCGCACGACCGGCTGCAGCGGCTGGGTAAGCGCCATCTCTTCGTCTTCGATGCCCTGGACCGCCTCGGTGACGACTGGAGGGCGATCCGCGACCTGCTGCAGGGCCTGCTGCGCGTCTGCCTGGACCTGCGCGCCTATCGCGCGATCCGAACCAAGCTCTTCCTGCGGCCGGATATGTGGGAGGATCAGGCCGTATCGCAGTTCCCGGACGCCTCCAAGCTCCATCACGGCCGAGTGCTCCTGGAGTGGCGACGGGTCGATCTCTACGGCCTGCTCTGGCACTGGCTGGGCAACCACCCCGGGGCCGGCGCGGCGTTTCGCGACTGGTGCAAGGACGCGCACGGTCATGAATTCGAACCGATTCGGATCGGCAGCGAAACGGTGTACGCGGTGCCCGCCGCCCTGCGCACGGACCAAGACGAGCAGGCAAAGCTGCTCGAGGACATCGCCAGCCGCTACATGGGCCGCGACCGCCGCCGAGGCAGGACGTACACGTGGCTGCCCACCCACCTGGCGGACGCAAAAGGCCAGGTCAGCCCCCGGAGCTTCCTTCTCGCCCTGAAGCACGCGCATACCGCAACGCAGGATCGCCTGGCCGGCGGCACCCCGCTGCTGCATTACGAGGGCATCAAGCAGGGCGTCCAGGAGGCCTCCCGGATACGCCTTAAAGAGCTGCAGGAGGATTACCCCTGGATCCAGCAGGTGC
Source organism: Desulfoglaeba alkanexedens ALDC (assembly GCF_005377625.1). Lineage (GTDB taxonomy): Bacteria > Desulfobacterota > Syntrophobacteria > Syntrophobacterales > DSM-9756 > Desulfoglaeba > Desulfoglaeba alkanexedens. The sequence goes on from NZ_CP040098.1 coordinate 814,906, forward strand.
TGGCACCGCTCCAGGGCATGACCGTCCCCTGTACCGCTAAGGAACTCCGGCAGCGCTGGCATGCCGAGGGCGTGGTCCAGGCCATCAGCAGCCCGCCGCTCGACAATGCGGAGCTCAAGGCCGACGACAGGGCCTACCTGCCGCCGCACGCCCTCGAGTACGCGCCGCCAGGCCGGTCACCGGAGGACGCCCTGATACAGGCCGTGATTGAAATCGGCGTCCTGAGCCGCATGGCAGACGGGCGCCTGAACATGCCGGACCTCTTCCGCGTCGCCGCCGGCATCGGACGCCGCGGCGGCGTGAGGGCGATACGGTAGCCCGTCCACTTGGTTGATGGCGGCACCCTCGCCGCTTACGACAGCGCTCAAAAAATCCGGCAGATGGCGGACATTCTGATCCCGCTGCATGATCTGAGCGTCGGGAGGCGGAAGAGGATTCCCGCATGAGCACGGACGGTGGGATGGAATCGCCCACGCCTGAAACCTCGAGCCAAAGGCAGCGAAGAAAGCACGGATACGTCTGCACCATATGCGGCCGGCGCTGGCGACGCTCCTGGCTCCTCCAATGGCAGCGCGGCTTCCGCGGCTCGGAATACGGAACCCTTGCCGTGTCCCTTCGGTTTCTCTGCCGCGAACTCAGCAGCGCGGACCTTTCGGACAAGACCGTCGACGCCTGGCGAAAACCGGCGGCGCAGATCCAGCGAGACGTGGCCGATTTCTGTCGGGAAGCGAAACGACTCCTCTTGGAAGAAAAGGTGGCGGGGCAAAACGCGAACCTTTCCAAACTTCAGAGTATCAACCCCACCGTGGACGCCCTCCGAGCGCGGCTTTTCGGCTCAGGGATAAGCCACGGAGGATTCAGCCGCCGGATTTTCGACACCCTCGACACTAATTTATCACAAGGGAGGTGTCTCACCTACATTGGCACAGAGGGGAACGGACTCATGGGAATCGAAGCTGGAGCTTCTGCAACAGGTGTGTTCCCAAGCTGGAGCTTGGGAACAAGAGTGGATGGTGGAGCTTGGGAACAAGGTCAAAAAATCCCCCTCTCCCTTGATGGGAGAGGGTTGGGGTGAGGGTGAGAAAATTAACGTGTGTCAATCAGTTACATTCCCCTCCCCTTAATCCCCTCCCACAAGGGGAGGGGAAATAAAATTCCCCTCGTTCCCAAGCCATGGCTTGGGGAACGGACTCATGGGAATCGAAGCTGGAGCTTCTGCAACAGGTGTGTTCCCAAGCTGGAGCTTGGGAACAAGAGTGGATGGTGGAGCTTGGGAACAAGGTGGAAACCGACAATGTTCCGTTGACCCTCATCGCCGGCAAGCCGGCTCCTACAGGGCATGAGTCGCTACTCACGTGCCGTTCGCAAACCGCCCGTGCATCCGGTAGAAGAGCAGTCGTTGGTGGATCAGAGGTGGAACTCCTCGTCTCCCACGCAGAGCCGACCGTTCCGCCCTTCAACGGCCGCGGAGGCTTCCGGGCGCACGTCCAACCCGTCCCATCCCCACTTTCGCGTCCAGTATGTCACATTTTCACGCCGAGGGCCAAGGGCTTCACTCAAGAGATTCGATGGAACGTGGAGCACGGCGGATCGCTGATTTCGTGACCGGATCGGCGCGGATCCGTCCGGCAGGGCAACGGCATCTCCCCCTTCAGGGGGAGCGGGAGTCTTCGCACGCCCCTCCATGACCGCGTCCACCCGGTTACGCCACCACCGGACTCGAACCAGGTAGCCGAAGGCCGGGTGGCAGGGGCCGGCAAGGATCGTCCCCGGTCGATCCAGTTCGGGGTCCGCGTGCAAACCCATGCGGGCGACCCTGATGCCGTTTTTCAGGAAGCGATCGAAAGCGAAGGCGCAGCGTTCGACGGCCTGATCCAGCGAAAGCGGCCGGTACCGGCCGCTTTCGAACCAGCGGGCGAGCCCGGTGTCCCTCAAGACCAGTGCGGGGTAGAGGCGAACGAAATCCGGCCGAAGCGCGACGGCCTTCGAAATCGTTCCTTGGAAGCGGCTCGGGGTTTCGCCCGGAAGGCCCACCATGAGCTGAATGCCGAGCGCCCAGCCGGCCGCACGGACGCGCCGCGCCGCCGCTTCCACCGCCGCCGCCCGGTAGCCTCTTCGCGATGCTAAGAGCACGGCGTCGGAAAGGCTCTGGGCGCCCAGTTCCACCGTTCGAATCGGGAAGGCCTGGAGCCGCCGGACCGTATCCTCTGAGACGGCGTCCGGGCGCGTGGAAAAACGAATGCCCGTGAATACCCCGTCGCGTACACCGGCCGCGGCGGCCTCCAGCAGACCGTCCAGGAGAGCTTCCGGTAGCGCCGTAAACGTTCCGCCGTAGAAGGCTATTTCTCCGGGAATCCCGGATCGCCGGGACCGTTCGGCCCGGTCTTCGATAGCGGCGCGCCCCCGCAAGAGGTCCGACCCCTCCCGCCCGCCTGACCCTCCGGTCACCGCGTACTGGTTGCAGTAGACACAGCGGTACGGGCAGCCGGCATGCGGCAGAAAGGCGGGATAGATTCGAGGGCGATTCTGTCGGTCCCACATGGTTTCCGCCGTTTACGGCTCGCGACCGCTCCTCCAGGATGTGTCCGGGAATCGAGAGACTCCGGCGCCCGAAGGCACCCCGCAGCCTACGACATCGCTTCCCCGACCCTTTCCTTCAAGACTTCCAGGGCCTTTCGAGCCGCTTCCTGCTGGGCGTCCTTTTTGCTCTTTCCCACGCCGCGGCCCAGGAGCACCTCACCAAGCGACACCCGCATGGTGAAGGTCTTTTCGTGGTCGGGCCCTTCTTCGGACTCCATTTCATAGGTGGGCACCGTCTTGAAACGGGCCTGAGTCCATTCCTGGAGCTGAGTCTTGTAATCCTTGTCCAGCCGGCTCAGAGGGTCATCCAGGTGCTCCGCATCGAGGTACCGTGAAAAAAGGCGCCAAACCAGTTGAAATACCGCGTCGAAGCCGCCGTCCAGGTAGACGGCGCCAAGAAGCGCTTCCAGGCTGTCGGCGAGCAGCGACGCCTTCTCCCTGCCGCCGGTAAGTTCTTCCCCTTTTCCCAGGAGCAAGCGCCTGCCCAGGCCCAGTTCCGAAGCGGTTTGCGCCAGCTGCCGTTCGTTCACGATGGCCGAACGCATGCGCGAAAGGTCCCCTTCCAGTCTTTCAGGAAACCGCTCGATCAACAAGTGGCTCACGGCCAGCCCCAGCACCGCGTCGCCGAGGAATTCCAGCGTCTCGTTGTCGGAAGGCCGGCTGTCCTGATGTTCGTGGACGAAGCTCCGGTGAGTGAGCGCCTGCCGCAGCAGCGCCGGATCGCGAAACCTGTAGCCCACGGCATTTTGAACCGCCTGAAGATCTCTTGCGTGATCCATGGGTTTCTGCTACCTGTATCATCGGTTGAGCCTTCAATAAGCCGCGCGAAGAAACAATGCATTGTTTCTTCCACAGTGAGGATTGTCAAGCCGCGGGATCGGGAGAGGACAACTCTTCGATGATCATCTGCTCCGGCCGCCCTGCCGCCGCTTTCACCTCGTTTGTTTTCCTAGACAGAGACGGGATCCTGAACGTCGACCGCTCCGATCATGTGAAGCACTGGAGCGAATTCCAGTTCTATCCCGATGCGCTGGAAGCTCTGAGGATGCTTCGCCGCCGAAAGATCGAAGTGATCCTTGTGAGCAACCAGTCGGCGCTGAACCGCGGCCTGACTCAGTGGAACGATTTCCTGGACATCCACCGCAACATGCTCCAACGCATCCGCGCCGAAGGCGGCGACGTTCTCGCCGCCTTCTACTGCCCGCACCGCCCGGACGAAGCCTGCGACTGCCGGAAGCCTCGGCCCGGAATGCTTCGGGCGGCGGCGGACCTTTACGGAGTGCCGCTCCATGCCGTCGCCATGATGGGTGACAAGTTCACCGATCTGGAAGCCGCCCGGGCCGCCGGATGCCTCCCGGTCTGGATCCGGCGGCCCGGAACGGAAGCCGCCGCCGAACCGCCTCTTGAAAGCGCGCCGAACATCGCCGTGTACGGTTCGCTTGCCGAAGCCGTGGAGGCGCTTTTCACCCTTACCCTGTAAACGGATCTGGGGAGGCAACCCGTGACACGGAACACCCCGGCCGCATGCCAACCGACGGAGCCCCTCGAAGCCCAGGGAATCGTCAATTACACTCGAGTGTTCTACAACCTGTCGGAACCCCGGCTCTACGAGCAGGCCATCCGGCGCCGGGAGGGACTGCTCGCTCAATCCGGCCCTCTGGTCGTCCGTACCGGCGCCTACACGGGGCGTGCCCCCAACGACAAGTTCCTGGTTCGGGAACCGGGAAGCGAAGACAAGATCTGGTGGGGCGAAGTGAACCGCCCTTTCACCGCACGAGACTTCGATCGGGTCCACCACCGGCTGCTGGCCTACCTCCAGGGACGAGAAATCTACGTTCAGGACTGTTACGCCGGAGCCGACCCCGACTACCGGGTGCCCATCCGAGTGATCACGGAAACGGCATGGCAGAGCCTCTTCGCCCGAAACATGTTCCTGCGGATCGAAGACTCGGATGAACTGAACTCCTTCCGCCCCGAATTCATCCTGATCGCAGCTCCCAACTTCCACGCCAACCCCGAGGTGGACCACACTCGGTCCGAAGCGTTCATCCTGGTCCACTTCGGGAAGAAGCTCATCATCATCGGCGGCACCGGCTACGGCGGCGAGATCAAGAAATCCATCTTCACCGTGATGAACTTCGCCCTGCCCCAGAAAGGGGTTTTTCCCATGCACTGTTCGGCCAACGCGGGAAAGAACGGCGATACGGCCATCTTCTTCGGGCTTTCCGGAACGGGCAAGACCAGCCTTTCCGCCGACCCGGAACGCATCCTGGTGGGCGACGATGAACACGGCTGGAGCGACAACGGCATCTTCAACTTCGAAGGCGGCTGCTACGCCAAGGTGATCCGGCTGTCACCCGAAGCCGAACCCCAGATCTACCAATGTACACGGCGGTTTGGAACCCTCCTGGAAAACGTGGCCATCGACGTCGAGACGCGCCGGATCGACCTGGACGACGACAGCCTCACGGAAAACACCCGGGCCGCCTACCCCATTCACTTTATCGACAATGCATCGCCCACTGGGATCGCCGGTCACCCCCGAAACATCATCATGCTGACCTGCGACGCCTTCGGCGTGCTGCCGCCCATCGCTCGGCTGACCCCCGAACAGGCCATGTACCATTTTCTTTCGGGCTACACCGCCAAAGTAGCCGGGACCGAAGCCGGGATCGTGGAACCGCAGGCGACCTTCAGCACCTGTTTCGGGGCCCCATTCATGGCCCTGCCGCCCACGGTCTATGCCGGACTCCTGGGTGAACGGATGAAGAAACACCGGTCCGTGTGCTGGCTCATCAACACGGGCTGGTCCGGCGGCGGCTACGGTGTGGGGGAACGCATCCGGATCGAGTACACGAGGAGGATGGTGAGCGCCGCCCTGGGGGGCGAACTGGAATCGGTCCCCTTCGAAGAAGAACCCTTCTTCGGCCTGTCGGTACCGACCCGCTGCCCCGGAGTGCCGGACCAGGTGCTCCGGCCCGCCGACACCTGGCCGGACCGAGACGCGTACCGGCGGCAAGCGGAAGACCTGAAGAACCGTTTCCGGAATAACTTCAAGGCCTTCGAAAGCCAGGTGGAAGACGCCTTAAGGCGCGTGATGTAGGCGGGCGGCGCGTGAGTCGTCCGTCGTGAGTCGTGCAAAGCCCCCTTTGTCATTGAAGGTGGCTTGGACAAAAGGAAAATACCATGTTTTTTCCGCCGTTTCTCATTCTGTTCGCCTTCCTGTTTCTCTTTCTGCTCTTTTTCGTTTTCGCGCTGGTCAAATTCGGCCTCTTCACACTCGCTTTCGCCCGACTCGGCATCCCCCCGGAACAAATGTTCTCGCTCCTTTTCCTCTGCATCGTGGGGAGCATGATCAATATCCCCGTAAAACGCATTCCCTTGGAAGAGGAACCCGAAGAATTGGAGACGGTGGCCTTTTTCGGGATCCGCTACCGGCCGCCCCGGTGGCGGAAGCCCCGGGAAACGGTCATCGCCGTAAACGTCGGAGGCGCCATCATCCCCGCCTGCATTTCGCTCTACCTTCTTGCCAACGCTCAACACCCCATCCGCATGCTGATCGCCACCGCCCTCGTGACGTGGGTCGTGCACCGCATGGCACGTCCCGTGCCCGGGATGGGGATCGCCACGCCCATGTTCATCCCACCGCTTGTGGCGGCGCTCGCCGCCCTCGTCATCAACCCCGCCTGGGCTCCCCCCACCGCCTACGTCGCCGGAACTCTGGGGACCCTCATCGGAGCGGACATCCTCAATCTCGATCGCATCAAAACCCTGCGCGCCCCGGTCGCCTCCATCGGAGGGGCCGGCACCTTCGACGGCATATTCCTCACCGGCATCCTCGCCGTGCTTCTCGCGTAGCCCGAACCTCGCCGGCACATCGCCGGCAAGCCGGCTCCTACAGGGGATCGCCCCGGTTTTCCGTTATCGGTAGGAGCGGGCTTGCCTGCGACCCGTAAAACCGACAACACCCCGTTGACCCTGGTCGCCGGCAAGCCGGCTCCTACGGGAGATGAGATGCAGCTTTCTGTGGGAGCGGCGCTATTGTGGGAGCGGCGCCCTCGCCGCGATAAACCAACCTCAGTGCCCCACCAAACCCATCGGCCCGAGGCGGGCCTCCCACAACCATCACTCCGATAACACAAAAGGCCCACGGCGGTCCGCCGTGGGCCTTTTTCATGGCCTGGCGTCCCCAACCGGATTTGAACCGGTGTTGCCGGCGTGAAAGGCCGGTGTCCTGGACCGGGCTAGACGATGGGGACGCGAAATCAGCGGCGTTCATACCAAGGAACCGGCGCTCTGTCAAACGGTTTTTGAGGACTGTCGTTTCGATCTTCATGAAACGATGATCGCTCAAGACAGGAAAGCCTAACCACCCGTCATTTTCGATTTGCCAAAGACCGTTCAGCCCCTTTAAGCGACATGTCCCTCAAGCCGCCCCGCCATCTCTCACAGCGCAACTTCTCCCTTTTCACCGGTGCGGATTCTCAAAGCATTTTCTATCGCAGACACAAAAATTTTTCCATCGCCGATTTCACCCGTTTGGGCACCCTTGGCAATAGCTGCTATAATTTTTTCAACATTCTCATCTTTGGCTACAATTTCAATTTTTATCTTAGGAAGAAGCTCTAGTTTAAATTCTCTTCCCCGGAACTGCTCGGTTAAACCTTTCTGTCTGCCGTGTCCTTCAATACGGGTAATCATCATTCCCGGATAGCCTAATTTTTCCAACGCCTCTCGTACATCATCTAATTTCTCCACTCGGATTACCGCTTCAATTTTCTTCATATTAAAATACCTCCGTGTCAACTATTTATCGTATAAAAATTAGGATAAGCAGGCGTGCCGTGCTCAAGTATATCCAGGCCCTTTAACTCCTCTTCCGGAGAAACACGGATCCCAAATATACTATCCATTATCTTAAACATAATATACCCCATAACAAATGCCCATATTGCAGCAGTTGCCGCGCCGATAAGCTGGGCGATCAGCTGTCCGGCTCCGCCGCCATAGAACAACCCTCTGGCAAATGGCTCAGTTATTGCGTAATTTCCATAAGTTCCGTCGGCAAACAACCCTACGCTGATTAACCCCCAGATACCATTAAATCCATGCACCGATACCGCGCCTACGGGGTCATCTATACCTAATCTCTCCAATCCATAAACTCCTAAAACAACAACAAGGCCGGCAACCAAACCAATTACCACTGCCGCCCAAGCCTCAACCCAGGCGCACGGTGCAGTAATGGCAACCAGGCCTGCAAGGACTCCATTCAAAGCCATACCCACATCCCACTTTTTAGTCTTAAGAAACACAGTAATCAAAGCCATAAGTGCACCCGCGGCAGCAGCCAAATTTGTATTTACGGCAATAACCGAAATCCGCAGATGATGGGCATTAAAGGTAGAACCTGGGTTAAACCCAAACCAGCCGAACCAAAGAATAAATGCCCCTAAGGCTGCCAAAGTCATGCTGTGGCCGGGGATTGCCTTTGGCTTTCCATCTTTGGCAAATTTACCAAATCTCGGGCCCAAAACAATTGCTCCCGCCAATCCCACCATTCCACCAATGGTATGCACTACTCCTGAACCCGCAAAATCCAAATGCCCCATACCAAAAGGAAGTTGAGACAGCCATCCTCCGCCCCATACCCAATGGCCATAGATAGGATAGATAAATAGACTCAGACAGGTACTATATATTAAGTAAGCAGAAAATTTCAATCTCTCTGCCACCGCCCCTGAGACAATGGTCGCGGCGGTGGCACAGAAAACTAGCTGCCAGAAAAAATCTAAATATTTTCCCACATCATACTGGCCGCCGAGTAAGAAAAGAGGGCCTGTGCCGAATAAACCGAACTTATCCGCCCCTTTCATTATGGAATAGCCAATGATAAAGAAACCCAGCGAGCCGATAACAAAATCCAGTAAATTCTTTGCCATCAAGTTAGTGGCATTTTTTGCCCGGCAAAAGCCGGTTTCAACCATCGCAAATCCCGGCTGCATAAACATAACCAAAAAACCACAAATCATAACCCATACATAGTCAACCGGCGCCTGCGGATTTGCCTCCAAGGTTTCTGCTCCGGTAGGGTCCTGGGCAAAAGCTAAGGCGCTCAAACCCAAGCCCAGTATCACCAAAGCCATAAGGAATAAGTATCTCGCTCTTACTTTCATCAGTCACTCCCTCCTTTTCCTAATTAAACGCGTAACTACAATAGTCCCCACCATTAAACCTATTTTTCTGACTGCCGTTGTTCTTATCGCCTATCACATTATTGATCATGCTGAGCGTATCCAGACAGGAACGCAAAAGTCATATGCACATGTCATCACAGCGCCTCTCCTGGGCGGTGATCCCACCGCCCTTGTCGAGGAGATTCGTCACCGAGCCGGAGAAGGAACGTGCCAGACCCGAAGGCCAAAACGCATGGAGAACGACAGCCCCCTGTAAGAACGCAAGAAGTCGACGTTTTCTTATCAAAGAAAAAATCTGATCCATTCATTGGAACCTCCCTTTCGAGCACAGAAAACGGAGGATGACGGAGCATCCCGTGTTGTGGTGGAGACTCGCACGGCTTCGGAACCCATTTCTCTCAAGAGGCATGCCAGGGGCGGGGGCAACCGGAGTCTCATCATGTAACAAGGCGAATTCACAAAGAGAATTAAGCAGTAGAGAAGAGGGGAAGCGCGATGAGAACCCATGAGACTCAAGAATTGTGAAACGATTTTGTACCTAACCGGGGCTCGGGCGTCCTGTCGTTACAATTTGGTGCTGAAACGGTTGGTCTTGACAACCTAAGTACAGTTCCAGAGAAGGATTCCACCTCGTTCCCAAGCTCCAGCTTGGGAACGAGGGCAAAGACCACTTCGAGATCCTGGCGAGCTCCCTAGAAAGAGAGCGCGTTTCAGCTGTAGCAGGAGGGAAGCTGGAGCTTCCAGGGCAGGGCGTTCCCAAGCTGGAGCTTGGGAACGAGGGAAAAGGGCTTATGAATTTTCCCCTCCCCCTTGATGGGGGAGGGCTGGGGTGGGGGTGTTTCAGGGTTGAGCAAAAACTTAACTCCGAAAAGCGGTTCTTTCTCAAATACAAAAAAGGCGTTGGGGGCAGATCTTTTGAAACGAAAGTGTGAAGGAGTCAGCAGGAAACGGAGCTGCTGACGCGCTTCCTGCCTCAAGGCCGTGTGGATGTACCTTGGAGGGTCACCCTGGATGTCCTTCTAGAAGATCTACACCCCCCCTGGATGTCGTTCTAAAAGATCTTCACCCATCGTTGTTCGCTTCGCTCTCACAATCTATCCTTATCCGTTATGTGCTTCAGGTCATAACTCGCTTTCGTCTATACCGGCAACCTTCATCAGGTGTCTCAGTAAGCCGATCTTTAGTGGGCTATTTCCATGTACGGGCACCGAAATCCGCGCCGGGCTCGCCGCCTTGACGTAAATGTGATGGCTTCCCTTTGTTCTTCGCAATTCCCAGCCTTTCTTTTCGAGCAACTTTGCGAAGTCCTGCCCTGAAACAGTCTTCACACCGTTATCTCCAGCACTTTGTCCTTTTCGCTTATCTCGACATCCTTAATGTCCACGGACAAGCACCCTTCGACGGCTTCATAGATGTTTCCGAGGAGTTCATCGAATGTCTCGCCCTGAGTAGCGCAGCCAGGAATGGAAGGCACTTCGGCCCAGTAGCCTCCTTCTTCCGCTGCATGAACGATTACTTTAAGCTTCATAAATCACCTCATTTGCACAGAACGCCGCCCATCAGCCGCGCCGTTTTTTTTGGCGTCGGCTCGATGGGCTTCTTATGCCATTATCGCTGTGCCCCTGCACGTAGTTCGTAGATTCGCCCATATTTCGCCGCCGAGTCCAGGTCTCCACGACGAAGGGCATCCCTCACATCATCCAATTTATAACTATCTTCGACGCTGAGATAAGGGAACCAACCGGTCTCGTCTTCGAGTAGTTCAACATCAACTTCGGCGACGGGTGCAGATCTTTTAGAACGACATCCAGGGTGGCCCTCCGAGGTATATCCAGGTACTTCGTGCCCATCATTGCGCAGCCTCCGTACCACCGGGAAGTCAACGCCCTCATCTGCGAGAAAATCCATGAGCTTGTCCCGCTTATAGGGTAGACAACGTCGGCCCGCAATGCTTTGGCGGCGAATGTCAGCGCTGCTTTGATCGCCTCTCTCGTCAATCTGGGATGGGCTTCAAGGATCTGTTCGACGGTCTCTCCCGCTCCCAGTTTCTCCAGAATCAATTCGACCGTGATGCGGGTTCCTGCGATAACCGGCTTGCCCATCATCACACGTGGACCGGAATCAATCAGCTCGGCTCTCATTTCGAACCGCTTTCCTCAAGATCATTGGCCAAATAATCTTATTATTTACAGCTGCCGATGTCTCAAGCTTATGACATGTACTCCCACACTCTGACTATGCGAATAATCAGGCTCGCAATCGACCGGTCGCAGCGCTCAGCATAACTTGGCATAGGTTCTGGAGCACAGATTTTGTCCTCTCGTTCCCAAGCTCTGGCTTGGGAACGAGGCGAACGGCTTCATGGGAATCGAAGCTGGAGCTTCTGCACAGTTGTGTTCCCAAGCTGGAGCTTGGGAACAAGGGGATGGTTGCTGAAGCTTGGGAACGAGGGGGTTGGTGGAACTTGGGAACCAGGGGGTCAGGGATTTTCCGCATGCCCGCCTCGGGCCCTCTGGGATGACCGAAACTCTGAAATCGAGCGTGGATTCTTGGACACGTTCCGGAAGCCCTGCCCTGGATCGGGAGGTTTCCAGATGCACCAAAATGGATTGGGTTGGTGGGCCGTGCTGGACTCGAACCAGCGACTCTCTGCTTAAAAGGCAGATACTCTACCCACTGAGTTAACGGCCCCTCTGTCCAGGTGTGCGAAAGACCGGGGTTTCGTACCACAGTCCTTACCGGGGTGTCAAGGACGCACCTTTTCGGCATCGTCTGCGGCAACCCAGTGACCGCCTCGAAAGACGGTCACCCGGAATTCCCGGTCCACTTCTCCGTTCGGCCTGAAGCAGAAGGACCCGCAAAGCCCGCGATAACCCTTTTCCGGTCCCGCCCAGCTCATCAGGCGATCCCGCAGGTCCCGGCGGCTCACGGGGGTCTCCGCGAGGTTCATGCCGATCCAGTGGATCGCGTCGTAGCCGAGCATGGCCAACCCGTCCGGTTCTTTCCAGAAGCGGCCGCGAAAGGCTTCCTTGAAACCCTTCAAGGTCCCGCCTTCAGCATCTTCCGCCCAGAAGGGTCTCAAAACATTGAGCTGTCGTCGGTTTGCGCCGAAAAGGTCTTCCTGGAATTCCATAGCGTAGCTGTGAGGCGCCAGCAGCCGGCCGGAGAAAGACGCAGCCGCCAGGGCGTTCAGAACCGCGGCACCCCAGACCGGTTCCCCCGCCAGCCAGACCACCGAAGCGTCGCTTTCCACAACGGTCTCAACGGCTGATTTCATCGCCGGATCGTCCGGTGGACATTCCAGGATCTCGTGCGCAAGCCCCAGGACCCCGGCTTCCTCCTGGAATCCTTCCAGGAGAATCCTTCCGTACGCCCCGGAATCCCACAGCACCGTCACCGGCCCGTTCCGGCGCCATTTTGCGGCATAACGGGCCGCCGCCGCCCCTTCGCGCCGGTCCGACGGAATCAGCGGAAAAAGCCATGGATGATGGGCCAGGTTCTCGTGGGAATTGGCGGGGATCACGGTGGGAACACCGTGGGTTTCGATAAGCGGGAGCACTTCCGAGAGCTCCTTGGAGGACACATGCAGAGCCAGGAGGACCACTTCGGGGTCTTCCAGCAGCGTCTCCACGGCGTCTTCAAGCCGGGCCCCCTCCACGTAGCTGTCGAAGACGGCCATTTCGGCTCCCAACGCCTGCATCCCCAATTCTTCCCAGGCCAGTTCCATGCCCATCCGAAGCGCGTTGCCCTCGTCCCGGAACGTGCCGGAAAGAGGAAGGAACACCGCCACTTTCGGGTGAGACACCGCCAGGGGACCGCTTGCTATCGGCGCAGGTTCCGGGGCGGGCGGCGGAGACGTCCTTTTCGAAATCGTCCGTCCCACCGCCCACCAGGCGACGCCGGCCAGCGCCGCGATCAACACCACGGCCCACATCCTCTTCGCCCGCGTCTTCGGAGGGCGGGTGCGATTCCATCCCTTCATCGGTTCGCCTCCCGGCCGGTTCGTGGTCGAAAGAGCAGTCTCACCGGAGTCTTGTCCATCCCGAACGACTCCCGGAAATGGTTGGTGAGAAACCGCGCGTAAGAGAAATGGACGCGCTCGGGATCGTTGCAGAACAGCACGAAGGTGGGAGGACGAGTCGAAGCCTGGGTGGCGTAATAGAACTTCAGGCGCCTGCCGCTCACCAGCGGCGGTTCGTGCCGTTCCAAGGCTTCGGCGAGAACCCGGTTCACGACCCCCGTGCCGACGCGAAGGGCATACTGTTCATAGACTTCCCTCACCGCCGGGAGAAGCTTCGCGACTCGCTTTCCGCTGAGGGCGCTGAAGGTGAGGATCGGCGCGTGGGGCAGGAACCGAAACCGGCCCTTCACTTCGTCAAGCAGCCGCCGCACCGCCTTGGGATCCTTTTCCAGGGTGTCCCACTTGTTCAACCCGATCACGCAGCCGCGGTTCCGTTCCTGCACGTAGCCGCCGATATGGAGGTCCTGGTCCGTGACCCCTTCCAAGGCATCGAGAAGCACCACCGCCACGTGGCAACGGTCGATACTCCCCAGGGCCTTGATGATGCTTAGTTTTTCCAGCTTCTGGTAGGTTCGCCCCTTCCGCCGGATACCGGCCGTATCGATCAAAAGGTAGCGCCGCCCGTCCTTTTCGAAAAGCGTGTCCACGGCATCGCGGGTGGTTCCGGGGGTCGGGCTCACGATCACCCGCCGTTCGCCCAGGATCTGATTCACCAGGGTGGATTTCCCCACGTTGGGCCGACCGACCACCGCCACGCGGATGACCGCGTCTGCTTCCGTTTCCTCTTCCGGCGGTTCGTCCTCCGGCATGGCCGCCGTGAGATCTTCGAGCAGATCGTGGATCCCGCGCCCGTGTGCGGCGCTCACCGCGTAGACCCGGTCCACCCCCAGAGCGTAGAACTCCGCCGCGAGTGCTTCCTGTTCCGGTCCATCCACCTTGTTGACCACGTAGAAGACCGGCTTTTCCGTACGGCGGAGCAGATCCGCCATGGTCACGTCTTCCGGATGAACACCGGTCTTTGCGTCCGAAACGAAAAGGATCGCATCGGCTTCTTCCAGGGCGAGCAGCACCTGTTCGCGGGTTTCCCCCGCGATCCGTTCAGGGTCGCCGCTTACGAACCCGCCCGTATCCACCAGGGTGAAGGTTTTCCCCTCGTAGGAAACCTGAGCGGTGATGCGATCCCGCGTCACCCCGGGGAGATCGTCCACCAAGGCGTGCCGCCTGCGGCAGATTCGATTGAAAAGCGTCGATTTCCCCACGTTGGGGCGTCCAACGACAGCCACCATGGTCATGGTCAGCATCCTCTGAAAAGCCGCGCGATCCGAACCCGCGAGCCCCACCGGTCACGGCGGGCTTCCATTTCTTGATAAGACGGATCGTTTCGTAGAAAGTCGCATTCTTCCCGGCCGAAAACCCGGCAGACTTCGGGCCGCCACGGATGGATGGCGCAAAGACTCCCGCCCGACCGCCGTCGTTCCAGGAGAAACGGGCAGAAACGGTGCCCCGGACCCAGTCCGGAAGCAAAAACCGATCGCCACTCGTCGGGGCAGGAACCGTCTTCCGGAAACACCTCGAGGCCGCTCGCGATTTCGCAACATCCGCCGCAATGGGTGCAGTAGTCGGAAACTTCGGGCGACGCCTCGAACCGCGCCCGCCGGTCGGGCCGGCCCGCTCCCCGCGTCCATGGGCCCCGTGGTTTCTCCGCCACCAGACGTGCGAAAAACACGGCCCGTTCCACCGCCACCCGCCGCAACAGGGCCTTTCGAGAACGGAGCGAAAGAGACCGCCACAACGGTTCCCCTCGAACCGCCTCGAAGTTCCTGAGAACATACGTCACCGGGAAGAAGCGGTCCCGGAAAATCCGGAACAACCGACCACGGGACGTCACAGCCGGCCGATGCTTCACACCGCTACGCACCGGTACACCGCCTCCGCCACGGTTCGAACGTCAATCCTGTTCAAACGGCCGGCCCGCCCTTCCCAAATGGATTTCCGCTTCCGAGGGGCGCACGTAGAGCGGCACCGCAGCCGCCGGATCATCGGCTTCGCCACGTTGCAGCCTCCTCAGGGCGCAAGCCCCCACGAAGGCCGGCCGAATCACGTGGTAGGGCGCCGGAGCTTCCACCACCTGCTCTTTCAGCCGCTCCATCAGGAATTCCCGGTACACCGTCCAGCCGTCCCCGCAGCAAAGGGTCGGTCCCTCGAACTTTTCCACCAGCACCCGGGGCGGGAGCACTTCCCAATCGCTCGTCCGCACCACCGCCCCCTTACCGTCGCCTACGTAGCGGGCCGCATAGACTTCGCCCTTTCGCGCGTCGATGAGCGGGCACACGGACCAGCGGGTAAAACCGAAAGGTTCCGCCAGGGCATCAAGCGTCACCACGCCGACGAAGGGCTTTCCCAGAGCCCACGCCAACGTCTTGGCGGTGGTGAGCCCGATCCGGACCCCCGTGAAGCTCCCGGGCCCCACGGTGGACGAAACGGCGTCCAAGTCCCGGACCGTAAGCCCCAGTTCCCCCAGAACAAGGTCCACGGCTTTGAGAAGGCGCCGGTTGTGGGTCAGCGCAGACTGGAGGATCCATTCGGCGAGCACGGCGTCGCCGTCGAGGACCGCCACGCCGCCGCCGGCCGTCGAGGTGTCCAGGGCCAGCAGCTTCATGGGACCGGCGCCTCCCCGGACTCTGGAAGAAGGCGCATGATGTCGTTGTAAAACACGAAGACCATGAGCAGTATGAGCACAAACATGCCCACCTTCTGCGCCATTTCCATCTTTCGCACGCTGATGGGACGCCGGAGCACCGCTTCCAGCAGGAAAAAGAAGATATGACCGCCGTCCAGGACGGGGATGGGCAGCAGGTTGAGAATCGCCAGGTTGACGCTGATGAGCGCCGTGAAATGGATCAGGTGAAGCAGCCCTTCCTGGGCCTGCTGCCCCGCCAGCTGGGCGATCATGATGGGCCCGCCCAAGGTTTCCATGGGGAGCACCCTCTGAATCAGCTTCACCACGGTGAGGAGGAAGAGCTTGCTCAGGTTCCAGGTTTGCACCAGGCTGTAGTATCCGGCAAGCAGCGGATTGACCCGGCGCACCTCGAAGTTCCCGGAAGCCGTGATCCCGATGATGGGCCGCTGAACGGACTCGCCGAAAATGTTTTTCACTTCCCGGACTTCGGGCTCCACCTGGAGCGAAAGGACGTCATCCTCCCGGCGGACTTCGAGTGTCAGCACTTCGTTTCCCAGTTCCTCGATGGTCCGCGAAAGCGTATCCCAGTCCTCCACGGGCCTCCCGTTGATGCTCAGGATCCGGTCGCCTGCCTGCAGGCCCGCCTGTTCGGCCGGAGACCCCGGAGCCACGCCTCCCACTTCGGGGATCAGGGTGGGGATACCGGAAACGGCGAAGACCCCCGTGAAAAGCGCCACCGCCAGCACCAGGTTGGCAAGGGGCCCGGCCAGCACTATGGCGAGCCTCCGCCCCACGGGCTGATGGGAGAAACTCCCCGCCTTGTCCTCCTCGGAAATTTCGTCCTCGGCGTCTTCTCCCAGCATCTTCACGTAGCCGCCCAGAGGTATGAGCGACAGGCAGTAATCGGTGGGCCCGCACTGGATCCCGAACACCCGGGGTCCGAAGCCCAACGAAAACCGAAGCACCGTGACCCCCATCCGGCGGGCCACCAGAAAATGCCCCAGTTCGTGGACGAAGATCAAAACGCCCAGAACCACGGCGGTCGATACAATCGTAGTCAACAAGGGCTCAAGCCTCCTTTTCAGCCTTGAAACTTATCTACACCAGGCGGCCGCAAGCTTCAACGCCTCCTCCCGCGCCCATCGGTCCGCATCCAGCACCGCCTCCAGTGTGGTCGCCGCTCCCCCCTGGTGGCGATCCAGCAGAGACTCGATCAGCCGCGGAATGTCCATGAAGGCCAACCGGTGCTCCAGGAAGGCGTGGACCGCCACTTCGTCGGCCGCGTTGAGGACCGCGGGAGCCGTTCCGCCTTCGCGGCAGGCTTCGTAGGCCAGGCGAAGACACGGAAACCTTTCCATGTCCGGCGGGAAAAAGGTCAACCGGCGCAGTTCGAAGAGATCGAGCACCGGCGCTTCCACGGGCAGCCGGTCCGGCCACGTCAGCGCATAGGCGATGGGGATCTTCATATCGGGGACGCCCAGCTGCGCAATCACGCTCCCGTCCACATATTCCACCATGGAATGCACGATGCTCTCGGGGTGGACGTGAACCGCGATCCGGTCCGGAGACACGTCGAACAGCCAGCAGGCTTCGATGACTTCCAGGCCCTTGTTCATGAGGGAAGCCGAATCGACGGTGATTTTCCGGCCCATGGACCAGTTGGGGTGCTTCAAGGCGGCTTCGGGAGTCACCCGGGCCAGCTCTTCGGGTGTCGCCCGAAGAAACGGCCCGCCGGACGCCGTGAGGAGAATCCGCTTGAGCGCGTTTCTCGGATTTCCCTGGAGCGACTGGAAGATGGCGCTGTGCTCACTGTCCACGGGGATAATGTCAACTCCCCGCGCCTTCGCCCGCTCAGTGACCAGCCTCCCGGCCGCGACCAGCGCTTCCTTGTTGGCCAATGCCAGCCGTTTTCCCGCTTCCACGGCGGCCAGAGTCGGTTCGAGACCGGCCGCTCCGACGATGGCCGATACGACGGTGTCCGCCGCATCCAGAGCCGCCACCTGCCGGTACCCCTCGGAACCCCAGACGATCTCCGGCCGGTAGTTGCTCCCGCCGAAGAACCTCGCCAGCATGTCGGCCGCCGCCTCGTCCCGGACCGCAGCCACAGCGGGGCGGAACCGGTCGATCTGCTCCTTCAGAAGATCCACATTGCATCCCGCAGCAAGCCCCACCACCTGGAAGCGTTCCGGAAACTGGCGCACCACTTCCAGCGTATTTCGGCCGATACTTCCGGTGCTTCCGAGTACGGAAAGTTTCGTCACCGTCCGGTTCATAACGCTTCCAGGAACACCCAGGCCAGGGGAAAGGCGAAAAGCAGGCTGTCGAGCCGGTCCAGGATTCCGCCGTGGCCTGGAAGCAACGTCCCGGAATCCTTTACACCGGCCATTCGCTTGATCATCGATTCCACCAGGTCCCCCAACTGACCCACCGCCTCCAAGGCGAACGAAAGAACGACCAGCGGAAGAACCGCGGTGTCGGTAAAGATCAGCCCGAACAGGGTTCCCGCGGCGACGCTCGCCGCCAGCCCTCCCGCCGAGCCTTCCACCGTCTTTTTGGGACTCACGGCCGCGTAGAGAGGCCGTTTCCCGAAACGCCGGCCGCAATAGTAGGCTCCCACGTCCCCCGCCACCACGACCGCCAGCACAAACAACACCCATGCCCTCGGGTTATCGACCCGGCTCAGAAGAATAACAAAAGAGAGGCCATAGGGCACGTAAAGCCAGCCGAAGACGCACAGAGCCGCCTTCACCAGATCGGCGGCGGTCAGCGGCGGCCGAAAGAGCAGCCAAAGAAAGGTCGAAAAGACGGCGAGCGCCAGGGCGCCGTGAAGGCCCGCCGCCCCCATGAAAAAGGCTCCGGCGGGCAGAAGCGGAGCCCCCAGAAAGAAAAAAGCCTGCCAATCCCGCGGCAGGCCTTCCGGCATCACCAGGGCCCGGTATTCCCAAAGGCCCCAAGCGGCGATCACCGGCACCAGGACCGACCAAGTCCACAGAGGCCCGAAAACCAGCACCGCGAGAAGCGGCACGGCGAGGGCGAGCCCGGTCACCCAGCGCAGCGCGTGCGAACTAAACCTTCCTGAATCCATCATGCCGTCCTTTCATGGTTCACAGCGGATCTGCTCCCCGGTTTTCCCGAATCGCCGTTCCCGTCTCTGGTATTCGCGGACGGCCTCGATGAACTGCTCCTCCCGGAAATCGGGCCAGAGTGTCTCGGTGATGTACAGTTCCGTGTAAGCCAACTGCCAGAGCAGGAAATTGCTGATGCGGCATTCGCCGCTGGTTCGGATGAGGAGGTCCGGGTCCGGGATGTCGGCCGTGAAGAGATAGGTCGCGAAAAGTTCCGGCGTCAGGTCTTCAGGGCGCCGGGTTCCATGGTGAACGGCTTCCATCAGCAGCCGGGCGGCCCTGACGATTTCGTGGCGGCCGCCGTAGTTGAGGGCCAGGTTCACCGTGAGCGCTCGAAACGATGCGGTTTGCGCCACCGCGTTCTGAACTTCCCTCAGCACATCTTCCGGGATGCCTTCGGCATCGCCCAGATGGCACACCCGGATTTCCCTTTCCATCAGTTCGGGAAGTTCCGAACGGATGAAGCGCTTGAGCAGCCGCCAGAGCGCCTCCACTTCCGTCCGGGGGCGCTGCCAGTTTTCCTTGGAAAAGGCGTAGAGGGTGAGGTAGGGGATGCCGATTTCGCGGCACGAGCGCACCACCGCCCGCACCGACTCCGCTCCCGCCTCGTGGCCGGCGACTCGGTTCAGGAGTCGTTTCTGAGCCCATCGGCCGTTTCCATCCATGATGACGGCCACATGGCGGGGGAGCTTCTGCGGGTCGAGGCGGTGCATTCAGGGGGCCCTCAGACTTCCAGGATTTCCTTCTCCTTGGCGGCGCTCAATTCGTCCACCTTCTTGATGAAGTCGTCGGTGATCTTCTGGACTTCTTCCTGGGCCTTGAAGGCGTCGTCTTCGGAAATCTCTTTTTCCTTTTTGAGGTCCTTGATCATTTCGTTGGCGTCGCGGCGTACGTTTCGAACCGCCACCTTGGCTTCCTCGGCCATCTTCTTGACCAGCTTCACCAGGTCGCGCCGCCTTTCCTCGGTGAGCGGCGGGATGTTGATCCGGATTATCTTGCCGTCGTTCATGGGCGTGAGCCCCAGTTCCGACTTGAGGATCGCCTTTTCCACTTCACCGATGGCCGACTGGTCCCAAGGCTGGATCAGGATCAGGCGCGGTTCCGGAACCGACAGCGTAGCCAGCTGATTCAGCGGGGTGGACGCCCCGTAATAGTCCACCCGAATGCCCTCCAACAGGGAAACCGAAGCCCGGCCCGTCCGCAGCCGCTTGAAGTCTTTCTCAAGGTTGGCGATCACCTTGTTCATCCGGTCCTTGCAATCCTCGTACACGTCATTCAGCATGGCCGCTCCCTTCCACCACCGTGCCCACGGTCTCGCCGAAAATCGCCTTTAGGATGTTTCCCCGTTCCTGCAGGCTGAAAACCACGATGGACATATTGTGTTCCCGAGCCATCGAAATCGCCGTGGCGTCCATGACCTTGAGGTGTTTCGCAAGAACTTCATCGTAACCCACGCGGTCGTATCTCACCGCGTTGGGGTCCGTTCGAGGGTCCGAATCATAAACACCGTCCACCTTGGTGGCCTTCATGATGACTTCCGCCCCGATTTCCGCGGCTCGAAGCGCCGCCGCCGTGTCCGTCGTGAAAAAGGGAAGGCCTGTCCCGGCAGCGAAAATGACGATCCGCCCCTTTTCCAGGTGCCGGATGGCGCGCCGCCGGATGTAGGGTTCGGCCACTTCCTTCATGTCGATGGCCGACTGCACACGGGTGACCGCGCCGTGCTTTTCGAGGGCTTGCTGCAGCGCCAAGGCGTTCATGACCGTGGCCAGCATCCCCATGGTGTCGGCCGTGGCCCGGTCCATGCCCCGCGATGCGGCGGAAACCCCGCGGAAGATGTTTCCACCCCCGATGACCACCGCCGTTTCCACCCCCATCCGGTGCACTTCCGCGATCTCTTCCGCAATCCGGTCGATGACCCGCGGTTCGATGCCGTAGGCGCTGTCGCCCATGAGCGCTTCCCCGCTCAGTTTCAGCAGGATCCGCCGGTATCGGGGCGTGCGTCCGCCGGTCATCACTCGGCGCCCAGCGCGTAGCGGGTGAATCGGCGAATGACCACACGTTCGCCGGTCTTGGCGACGAGTTCGTTCAGGTAATCCTGGATGGTCTTGTCCGGATCCTTGACGAAGGATTGCTCCAGCAACACGTTTTCTTCATAGAACTTCCGCAGCCGGCCTTCCACCATCTTCTCGATAATGTTTTCCGGCTTTCCGGACTCCCTCGCCTGCTCCACGTAAATCGCCCGTTCCCTCTCGACGATCTCCTGCGGGACGTCTTCCCGTTCAATCCCCAGAGGGCTGGTGGCCGCAATCTGCATGGCCACGTCTTTTACGAACTCCTGAAAGGCCTCGCTTCGAGCCGCAAAGTCGGTTTCGCAGTTCACTTCAACGAGCACGCCGATCCGGCCGCCCGCGTGGATGTAAGCGTGGATCAGGCCTTCGCCGGCGGCTTTCCCGGCCCGCTTCATAGCCGTGGCCAGCCCTTTCTTGCGCAAAAGATCCACCGCTTTTTCCATGTCGCCGTTCGTTTCCTGCAACGCTTTCTTGCAGTCCATCATGCCGGCGTTCGTCTTCTCCCTCAAATCGCGTACCATGGCTGCCGTGATTTCCAAAGAACTCCTCCTTCCAACAGTTGATTCATCGCGGCGAGGGCCCTGAAACCTATTCCCGGACAGGCTCCTAGGCTTCAGCCTCTCTGTCCCCGCTCACCGGATTGACGATTTCCACCTCCGGGCCGCCCTCTTCTTCTCGCAGGAGCTGCCCCGCCGGCACCTCCTCCATCGCCTCCGCTTCCTTGTCGTGAACCGCCTGCCGCTCTTCTTCGTACCGCTGGCGGCCCTCGATGCAGGCGTCCGCGATCTTCGAAGTCACCAGCTTGATGGAACGAATGGCGTCGTCGTTTCCGGGGATGGGATAGTCGATGAGATCCGGGTCGCAGTTGGTATCCACCACGGCGACCACCGGGATGCCGAGCCGATTAGCCTCCGCGACGGCGATCTTTTCCCTCTGCGTGTCCACCACGTACACCACCCCGGGAGGCCGCGTCATGTGCTTGATGCCGCCCAGGTTCCGTTCCAGCTTCTCCCGCTCGCGCTGCAGTCCCAGGGCTTCCTTCTTGGTGAACCGGTTGACGCTGCCGTCTTCAAACATGGCGTCCAGTTCCTTCAGGCGGTCGATGCGCAGCTTGATGGTCTTGAAGTTGGTGAGCATACCGCCCAGCCAGCGATGGTTCACGTAGTACATGCCGCAGCGCTCGGCTTCCTGGGCGATGGTGTCCTGAGCCTGCCGCTTGGTGCCCACAAACAGCACGGACTCTCCAGCGGCCGTCGCGTCCACCACGAACTGATAGGCGGTGCGGAAAAGTTTGACGGTCCGCTGAAGATCGATGATATAGATCCCGTTGCGGGCTCCGAAAATGTACGGTTTCATTTTGGGGTTCCACCGGCGGGTCTGGTGGCCGAAATGAACCCCGGCTTCCAACAGCTGCTTCATGGTGATGACTGCCATACCGTCCTCCTTCTGGTTGAATCCTCCACCCCGAAGACCCGGGATCGCCGTTCACCGGGCACCAAAGGATCACGCGGGGTGTGCGATCTGGTTGTTAACCGAGTTTCTCTATCACACGGCCCTAGGCCATGCAACCTGAAAAGAAAAGAGGCGCCTTCAAATGAGCGGGCTTGTGGATCTGGAAGCGCTGGAAGCGCTGGTGCGAAGAGCGGCTGATGCCATTTTGGAAGTCTACCGCGGGACCTTCGACGTGGAACACAAGGAAGACCGATCGCCGCTCACGGTCGCCGACACCCGGTCCCACCGGATCCTGGCCGACGGACTCAAAGCGCTGACTCCCGGCATCCCCGTCCTGTCCGAAGAAGGAAAACACGTAGCCTATGCGCACCGAAGGCACTGGGAACGCTTCTGGCTCGTGGACCCGCTGGACGGCACCAAGGAATTCATCAAACGAAACGGCGAATTCACGATCAACGTGGCTCTTGTCGAAGGCCGCCTGCCGATTCTGGGAATCATCCACGTGCCCGTCGCGGATCTCTTCGCCGTAGGGGACGTGCGCCGAGGCGGTGAGATCAGAGGCCCCGATGGCTTCCGCCCCCTGGCGATCGCCAAGGATCCGCCCGCGGAAGGAGTGCGCGTGGTCCGGAGTCGTTCCCACGCATCGCCCGATCTCGAGCGATTGCTGGAAACGCTTCCCGGCCACCGGGTGGTGAGCAAGGGAAGCGCCCTCAAGTTCATCGCTCTGGCCGCGGGAGAAGCCGATTTCTATCCGCGCACGGGCCCGACCTGCGAATGGGACACGGCGGCCGGTCAAGCCCTGGTTACGGCGGCGGGCGGCGTGGTGGTCGATTTCCACGGAAACCCGCTCACATACAACAAACCGGACCTGCTGAACGGCCCGTTCCTCGCGGCCCCAAGCCTGAAGTGGCTCGAAGCGACCGGCATCCTCGCCCGGGCGGCTCGCCTTCCACTTCATTCCGCACACACCGACCCTTCCGGATAGACGGAGGAAGCCGATTTCTTGTGAAATCTATGTTTCGGGATGGATCGGGCCACCGTGAGGGCGATCACCGCCGAGGCCCCGGCCTTTTTCAAGGTGCGGGCACATTCGTTCAGGGTCGTTCCCGTGGTGAAGACATCGTCCACCAAAAGGACCGTTCGCCCTTCGACCTCTCCGGGATGCTTCACGGTGAAGGCACCCTTCACGTTTTCCAGTCGATCGGCCCGTTGGAGTCGGGTTTGGGGTTCGGTCCAGCGGTTTCTTTCGAGGGCGTCGAGGCGGCAGGGTTTGGGTAAGCGCCTGGCGAGAGCCCGAGCGAGGAGGCTCGACTGGTTGAACCCGCGGTGACGCAGGCGCCGCCGGTGAAGCGGCACCGCGATGACGAGGTCCACCCGGTCGTTCCACGGATCCCGCGCGATGGCCTCGAACAGGAGTTCCGAAAGGGCGGGAACCCAGGACAGCTTCCCGCCGAATTTGAGCTGCAGGATGCCTTGCCGGACTTTACCTTCGTAGAAGACCGCCGACCGGGCGGCGTCGAAAACATGATTTCCTCCGATGCAGTCCCCGCACCAGGCGTCTTCCCGATCTTTCGGCGCCGAAAGGTAAGGGACCCCGCAGATGGGGCACCACGGAGGTTGGATCCAGGGGAGTTCGTCCCAGCACGGGCCGCACCAGAAGGCGCCCGGGCGGATCCGCCCCATGTCTCCGCAGCCGACGCATTGGCTGGGAAACAAAAGGTCGCCGATTCCGGCGGCGACTTCCTTCAGCATCCGCCGCCGGCTCGAGCGTCCCGCCGCACCTCTTTCAGTCCATCCGCTCCACCACGGCATGGGCGAATTCCGAACACTTCACCTCGCGCGCCCCTTCCATCTGGCGCGCCAGGTCGTAGGTCACCACCTTGTCGCTAACGGTGCGTTGCAGGGCTCGCTCCACACAGTCGGCCGCCTCGTTCCACCCGATATGTTGGAGCAGCATCACGCCGGAAAGGATGAGCGAACCCGGGTTGACCTTGTCCAGGCCGGCGTACTTGGGGGCGGTTCCGTGGGTGGCTTCGAAAAGGGCGCACCGGTCACCGATGTTGGCGCCGGGGGCCATTCCCAGCCCACCCACCTGGGCGGCTAGGGCGTCCGAAAGGTAGTCGCCGTTGAGGTTCGGTGTCGCGAGCACGTGATACTCTTCGGGACGAAGGAGCGCCTGCTGGAACATGGCGTCCGCGATCCGATCCTTGACGACGATACGCCCGGCGGGCGGTTTTCCGCCGTGCGTTTCGTAGACCTCCGATTCGGAAACCGTGCGGTCCGCAAATTCCCGGGAAGCCAGCGCGTAGCCCCATTCGCGGAAGGCGCCTTCGGTGAACTTCATGATGTTTCCCTTGTGAACCAGAGTGACCGAAGGAAGACCCCGGTCCAGGGCGTACCGGACGGCCCGGCGGACCAGCCGTTCCGTGCGCAGGCGGCTCATGGGCTTGATCCCCACCGCGCTTTCTTCCGGAAGATCCACTCCGAAGCTTTCCTTGAGAAATCGGGCGATCCGGATCGCCTCGTCTGAACCGGCCGGCCATTCGATCCCCGCGTAGACGTCTTCGGTGTTTTCCCGAAAGACCACCATGTTCACCCGCTCGGGATGCTTCATGGGAGAAGGCATCCCCGCGTAGTAGCGGACCGGCCGCACACAGGCGTAGAGATCGAGCACCTGGCGGAGCGTCACGTTGAGGCTCCGGATGCCTCCACCGACGGGCGTGGTGAGCGGCCCTTTGATGGCCACCACGCACCGCTCGATCCCGCGCAGGGTCTCCTCGGGAAGCCATTCGCCCGTTTCCTTGAGGGCCTTTTCCCCCGCAAGCAGTTCTTGCCAGTGGATCTTTCGGTCCGTTCCATAGGCTTTCTCAACGGCTCCTTCCAGAACGATCCGCGTGGCCCGCCAGATGTCGGGCCCGGTTCCGTCGCCTTCGATGAAGCCGATCCTGGGTTCGGGCGGGACCGACAGTCGCCCGGATGTGTTCACGGTGATCCATGCCGCGCCATTGCCGTGACTGCTCATGCGATGCTTCCCCTCATTCCCGTTTGAAAGCCAACAGGCACCATTCCCCGTCCCTCTCATCTTCGAGGAAATCCAAACCCTGCCGTTGGTAGGCCGACCGGACCGCGTCCGCCTGTTCCAGGAGGATCCCGCTCAACGCCAGCCGCCCCGGGGACGCGACCCGCTCCGCCAGATCTTCGGCCATGGCCGCAAGCAGGTTCGCCTGGATGTTGGCCACCACCACGTCGAATCGTTCCTTCACGTCGGCCACCGTCCCACAGCGCAGTTCTACACCGGCGCAAGCCGGATTTTCACGCCGGTTTGCGAGCGCCGATTCCACGGCTTGCGGGTCGGGGTCGATGCCGAGCACGCGCCCAAATCCAAGAAGGGCTCCAGCGAAAGCGAGGATGCCCGTGCCGGTTCCCACGTCGAAAAGTGACCCGCCGTGGAGCCCTTCCTTGGAAACGGCCTGTTCTTCCAGCCACCGGAGGCAGAGCCGCGTGGTTTCGTGGTGGCCCGTTCCGAAGGCTTGGCCCGGGTCGATCCGAATCACCAGATCCTGGGGCTGCGCCGCCACCTGTTCCCAGGTGGGGGCGATCACGAGTCGGCGGCCGACCCTCAAGGGCTTGAAATGTCGCTTCCATTCCCCCGCCCAATCGGAACCGGAAAAGGCCGAAACGTGATAGCCCTTCGGGGTCCGGGATCCCAGGAAGAGACGCACTTCTTCCAGGATGCTCCCCAGCCGGCCTTCGATCTCGGGATCCAGCGGTTCGGCGTCTTTGCGACGCACGTAGAACCGGACTTCGGTATCCTCCGTCTCCACGCCGATACCCAGGCTTTCAGCGATTTCGTAAGCCAGAAATTCGACCACTTCCGGTTCGCACGGAATCCGGACCAGCAACCAGTCAGATCCCTTCGTCACATTCCGTCTCCAGTGAAAGCTTGCTTCTTTCCACCATGTTCCCAAGCTCCAGCATCCACCTTGTTCCCAAGCTCCAGCTTGGGAACACAACTGTGCAGAAGCTCCAGCTTCGATTCCCATGATGCCGTTTCCAAGCCGGAGCTTGGGAACGAGTGGAAAATTCTATTTCCCCTCCCCTTGTGGGAGGGGATTAAGGGGAGGGGGAGAGGGGAGTTTTTTGACCTTCGTTAACCTTTTTGCTTAAGCTCTCCCCCTTTAGAACGCTACCAATCCATTACCTTGCTGCAAAAAAACCAGTCACCCCCATTATTGAGAAGATACCTTGCTTCTTTTCAAAGCGCCTCTTATGGTGTGCCGGCACGGCGCACGCGGAACCGGAAGCGTCGGAACCATACGATGCGATGGCCGCCCGCGCAGCGGTGCCGCTGAACATAACAGAGTTTTTCCGAGACTCAATGCAAATGTTGCATGCCACGGAGCGGCCCTCCATGAAGATCTACGCCGTCATCCCCGCCCGCTACGATTCCACGCGGTTTCCCGGCAAACCACTCGCATCCCTTGCGGGAAAACCGATGATCCAGTGGGTGGTGGAAAGAACCCGCGAAACCCCGGAACTGGACGATGTCCTGGTCGCGACGGACGACGAGCGGATCGCCGGGTGCGTTCGGTCCTTCGGTGGCCGGGCGATACTCACCCGCAGCGACCACGCGAGCGGAACCGATCGGCTGGCGGAAGCCGCTCAGAGGGCCGGCTTCCAAGACGACGACCTGGTGGTGAACATTCAGGGCGACGAACCGCTGGTCGAACCGAGCATGATCCGGGCCCTCGTCACGGCGCTCACCGAAACGGAGGCCTTTCCCATGGCTACGCTCGCCGTGGAATCGGAAGCACACCAGGACTTTTTCAACCCCAACGCGGTGAAGGTCGTCATGGACCGCTCGGGCCGGGCGCTCTATTTTTCGCGATCGCCCATTCCGCATCGCCGGGACGGGGACCCCCGACCCGCGCGATTCTTCAAGCACCTGGGGTTCTACGCCTACCGCAAACGATTCCTTCTTCAATTCACTCAGCTCCCTCCCGGGATCCTGGAGCGGACGGAAAAGCTCGAGCAACTCCGTGCCCTGGAATACGGCTACCCGATCCGAGTGGCCATTTCCCCGGTGGAAACGCACGGCGTCGACACCCCCGAAGACCTGGAGCGGCTGGAACGGTTCCTGAACCGCCGATGAGGCCTTAAGGCGGTTTCGCCGAAGGGGTTGCACTCCAGCCGATTATCGTTACAATTGACCGGTTTTTCGGCGGCTCGCGCCTTCAGACCATCGATGGAAGGAATCCTCATGACCGAACCATGGAAACGCCCTCGGGCGCTGCTCGTTCTGGAAGACGGTACGGTATTTAAAGGACACGCCTTCGCAGGGCATGGAGAAGCTCTGGGGGAAGTGGTCTTCAACACGGCCATGACCGGCTACCAGGAAGTGCTCACCGATCCGTCCTACAAGGGCCAGATCGTGGCCATGACCTACCCGCTTGCGGGAACCTACGGCGTGAACGACGAGGACATGGAATCCGAAAGGATTCAGGTCGAAGCCTTCGTAATCAAGGAATACCAGGATTTCGCCAGCAACTGGAGGAGCCGCAAGACCCTCGCCCGGTTCCTGGAAGAAAGCGGGAAGATCGGGATCGAAGGGATCGACACCCGGCGCCTCACCCGCCGCCTTCGACTGGCGGGCGCCATGCGCGGGATCATTTCCACCGAAACGGCAAACGTCGAGGAGCTTTTGGACCGGGTGCAGGCGTTTCCGGGACTTTCCGGCGTGGACATGGTACGCCGCGTGACCTGTCCGGCTCCGTACCGGTGGGAAAACGGACCGCAGCCGGACGCCGACTGGAATCCCCGCCATCCCGGGCTTCGCGTGGCGGCCCTCGATTGCGGCATCAAGTACAACATCCTGAGGAACCTGGAACGGTCCGGCTGCCAGGTGAAGGTCTACCCCGCCTGGACCCCGGCCGATCAGATCCTGGCCTCCGACCCCGACGGCGTCTTCCTTTCCAACGGGCCGGGGGATCCGGCGGCGGTTCACTACGCCGTCGACACGGTGCGTAACCTTCTCGGAACGAAACCGGTTTTCGGGATCTGCCTGGGCCACCAACTTATGGGCCTGGCCCTGGGAGGACGGACCTTCAAGCTGAAATTCGGCCACCGGGGCGCCAACCAGCCGGTCAAGGACCTCACCACCGGCCGCGTCGAAGTGACGTCCCAGAACCACGGGTTCTGCGTCGACCTGGAATCCATGAAAGGCATGCCCGTACGCCTCACCCACATCAATCTGAACGACAACACGCTGGAAGGTATGGAACATCTGGAAATCCCCGCTTTCAGCGTCCAGTACCATCCGGAGGCGTCTCCGGGCCCCCATGACGCCGTCTACCTCTTCGAACGGTTCGTCCAATTGATGGAAAAACATCGCTGAGGCCTCCTGAATGCCCAAACGACAAGACATCCGAAAGATCCTCATCATCGGCTCAGGCCCCATCATCATCAGCCAGGCGTGCGAATTCGACTATTCGGGCACCCAGGCGTGCAAGGCGCTGCGTGAGGAAGGCTACGACATCGTCCTCGTCAACAGCAATCCCGCCACCATCATGACCGATCCGGAAATCGCCGACCGGACCTACGTGGAACCCATCACGCCGGAAGCGGTGGAAAAGGTCATTCGGCGGGAACGCCCGGATGCGCTCCTGCCCACCCTCGGCGGCCAGACGGCCCTCAACACGGCGGTCCGGCTGGCCGAAACGGGCGTCCTGGACCGCTACGGCGTCCAGATGATCGGCGCCCAGGTGGACGTGATCAAAAAGGCGGAAGACCGGGAGCTGTTCCGTGAAGCTATGAAGCGGATCGGACTCAGGGTGCCGGAAAGCGGCATCGCCCAGAGCCTTGCGGACGCGGAAGCCATCGCCGAAGCCATCGGATTTCCCATCATCGTTCGACCGTCGTTTACGCTGGGCGGAACAGGAGGCGGCGTGGCCTACAACCGCGAGGAACTCCTGGAGCTCGCCCGTTCGGGGCTGGACGCGAGCTTTATCCACACCATCATGTTGGAGCAGTCGGTGCTCGGCTGGAAGGAATTCGAACTGGAGGTCATGCGCGACTGCATGGACAACGTGGTGATCATCTGTTCCATCGAGAACATGGATCCCATGGGGGTACACACGGGGGATTCCATCACGGTGGCCCCGGCGCAGACCCTGACCGACCGCGAATACCAGGCGATGCGGGATGCGGCCATCGCCATTCTGAGGGAAATCGGGGTGGAAACGGGCGGCTCCAACGTGCAGTTCGCCGTCAACCCGGCAAACGGCGAAATGGTGGTGATCGAAATGAACCCGCGGGTTTCGCGGTCTTCGGCGCTGGCTTCCAAGGCCACCGGCTTTCCCATCGCCAAGATCGCCGCCAAGCTGGCCGTAGGGTTTTCACTTGATGAAATCGCCAACGATATCACGCGGGAAACGCGGGCGTCGTTCGAACCCACCATCGATTACGTGGTGGTGAAGATCCCGCGGTTCACCTTCGAAAAGTTTCCCAACACGGAGGACCTGCTGACCACGTCCATGAAGTCGGTGGGTGAAACCATGGCCATCGGGCGGACCTTCAAGGAATCACTCCTTAAGGCCGTCCGATCGCTTGAGATCGGCCGGTACGGCTTTACGGACCCGGATCCGGTGGTTCCGCCCGAACGGCTGGAAGAATTGAAGCAACGCCTTCGAAAGCCCAATTCCAGGCGCCTTTTCCAAATCGCCGAAGCCATGAAGCTCGGTGTTTCCGTCGAAGAGATTCACAGGCTCACCT
The DNA here is from genome assembly GCF_005377625.1 of Desulfoglaeba alkanexedens ALDC. Classification (GTDB taxonomy): domain Bacteria; phylum Desulfobacterota; class Syntrophobacteria; order Syntrophobacterales; family DSM-9756; genus Desulfoglaeba; species Desulfoglaeba alkanexedens. Next base: position 844,800 of record NZ_CP040098.1, read on the forward strand.
GGATTGACCCGTGGTTTCTGCACCATATGGAAGAAATCGTGCGGCTGGAAGAAGCCGTCCGCAGAGACCCTGAGTTCCTGGACGACCCGGACCGGTTGCGGTTGGCCAAGAGTTGGGGGTTTTCCGACATCCGGCTGGGGGAACTCACGGGATGCGACGAAGAGGCTGTGCGGCGCAAGCGGCTGGCTTCGGGAATTCGGCCTGTCTACAAGCTGGTGGACACATGCGCGGCCGAGTTCGAAGCGTACACCCCGTATTTTTATTCCACTTACGAAGAAGAAGACGAAGCCCGGCCCACGGACCGTGCCAAGGTGGTCATTTTGGGGGGCGGCCCCAACCGCATCGGCCAGGGGATCGAATTCGACTACTGTTGCGTCCATGCCTCATTCGCGCTGCGGGAACTGGGCATGGAATCCGTCATGGTCAATTCCAACCCGGAAACCGTATCCACCGACTACGACACGTCGGACAAGCTCTACTTCGAACCCCTCACCCGTGAAGACGTTTTGCACATCCTGAACTCGGAACAGCCGAAGGGGCTCATCGTCCAGTTCGGGGGCCAGACCCCGCTCAACCTGGCCGTTCCGCTGGAAAAGGTCGGAGCCCGCATTCTTGGAACCTCGCCGGACGCCATCGATCTCGCGGAAGACCGCAAGCGCTTTCAGCAGCTGGTCCAGCGGCTGGGATTGAGGCAGCCGCAAAACGCCATCGCCTTCACCGTGGACGAAGCCCTGGAAGCGGCCCGCATCATCGGGTACCCGGTAGTGGTTCGGCCTTCCTACGTGCTGGGCGGCAGGGCCATGGAAATCGTCTACGACGAGACGAGCCTGCGGGAATTCATGAAGACCGCCGTGGACGTTTCGCCGGGCCACCCCATCCTCATCGACGATTTTCTGGAAGACGCCGTCGAACTGGACGTGGACGCCGTGAGCGACGGGAACCTCACGGTCATCGGCGGGATCATGGAGCACATCGAGGCGGCCGGCATTCATTCGGGAGACAGCGCGTGCGTGCTGCCGCCCTACAGTGTGAAGAAGGAACTACAGGAAGAGATCAAGCGCCAGACCCGGCTCCTGGCTCGGGAACTGAACGTGATCGGGCTCATGAACGTGCAGTTCGCCATTCAAAATGGCGATGTCTACATCCTGGAGGTAAATCCCCGCGCGTCCCGGACGGTGCCCTTTGTGAGCAAGGCCATCGGCGTCCCCTTGGCGAAACTGGCCACCAAGGTTATGTTGGGGCACACGCTGCAGGACCTCGGGTTCGCGAGCGAAGTGGAACCGCGGCACGTCTCGGTGAAGGAAGCTGTTTTCCCTTTTTCGCGCTTTCCCAACGTGGATATCCTTCTGGGGCCGGAAATGAAATCCACGGGCGAAGTCATGGGGATCGGAGAAGACTTCGGGATCGCCTATGCCAAGGCTCAATCGGCGGCCGGTTTCGACCTTCCCCTCGGCGGCGCGGTTTTCATCAGCGTGCATGACCGGGACAAGCCGGCCGTGGTTCCGGTGGCCCGACAATTCCGGGACTTGGGATTTCGGCTCATGGCGACCGCCGGAACCCGAAGGTTCCTCCACGATCAGGGGATCGAAACGGAACAGGTGTTCAAACTCAGTGAAGGCCGCCCTCACGTGGTGGACCGCATCAAGAACAACGACATTCAACTGGTGATCAATACGAGCCTCGGAAGACGGACCTATTCGGACGCTTATCAGATCCGGCGGACCACGCTCATTTACAACATCCCGTACGCCACCACCATCGCCGGCGCCAAGGCCATGGCCCAGGCGGTGGCGACGCTCCAGCAGGGCGATTGGGACGTGAAGACATTGCAGGAATATCACGCGGCCTTCGGCCGAAACACGACGGCCCGGCGGTAACGGGCGCTTCCGAATGCAGGGCCTTCGGGCTCCACCAACTGCAACGCGTCGGAACCCTCCATGACATATCCAGACATCGGTCATTTCGTTCCGCGCCGGCGTGAAGAATGCGGCATCTTCGGCATCCACGGACATCCTGAGGCGGCCAAACTCACGTATTTCGGCTTGTACGCCTTGCAGCACCGGGGCCAGGAAAGCGCCGGAATCAGTGTGTCCGACGGCTGCCAAGTCCGCGATTACAAGCACATGGGGCTGGTTTCGGAAGTCTTCAAGGAAGAAATCCTGAAGCAGCTCAAGGGCCACCTGGCCATCGGGCACGTGCGCTATTCCACCACGGGCTCCTCACTCATCGCCAACGCTCAGCCCTTCGTGGTCATGCACGGCGGCGAATACTACGCCATCGCGCACAACGGGAACCTGGTGAACGCCTGGAACCTGCGAAACGAACTGGAAAGGCGCGGCAGCATCTTTCAGTCCACCATGGACACCGAGGTGATCGTGCACCTCATGGCCATGAACCTGGGCTATGGCTTTGAAGAGGCCCTGGTAAAGGCCTTGGGGCGGGTGCGCGGCGCCTACTCCATCGTCATGTGTTCCAGGAACAAGCTGATCGGGGCCCGGGACCCCAAGGGCTTCCGGCCGCTGTGCATCGGGCGCCTCAACGATTCCTATGTATTGGCGTCGGAAACCTGCGCCTTGGACTTGATCGAAGCCGCCTACGTGCGCGACGTGGAACCCGGAGAAATCGTCGTCATCGACGAACACGGTCTTCGCTCCATGAAGCCCTTTCCCGTCTCGCGGCCGGCCTACTGCATTTTCGAGTTCATTTACTTTGCGCGCCCGGACAGCAGCATCTTCGGCCAGAACGTGTACCTCTTCCGCAAACGGCTCGGGCGGCTCATGGCCGGCGAAAACGCACTCACCGCCGACATCACCATGCCGTTTCCCGATTCGGGAAACTACGCGGCACTCGGGTTTGCGGAAGCTTCCAACATCCCTCTGGAAATGGGCATTATCCGGAATCATTACGTGGGGCGCACCTTCATCCAGCCCACTCAGGCCATGCGGGACTTCGGGGTGCGGATCAAGCTGAACCCCGTAAGAGAACTGCTCAACGGAAAACGGGTCATCATCGTAGAAGATTCCATCATACGGGGAACCACCACCCGGACCCGCATCAATACGATCCGGGACGCCGGCGCAAAAGAAGTTCACATGGTGGTGAGCTGCCCGCCGCACCGGCATCCGTGCCCGTACGGCATCGATTTTTCCACCAAGGGCGAATTGATCGCCGCGAATCACTCGGTGGAACAGATCCGGGACTTCATCGGACTGGATTCACTCCATTACCTGAGCCTCGAAGGACTCCTGAAGGCGGCCGGGACAACCACCCGCAACCACAATTTTTGTTTGGCCTGCCTTACGGGAGACTATCCGGTACCTCTGGAAGAAGTGGTGCGCAAAGACTGTTTCGAAACGTTTTGAGAGCTTCCAAGAACCTGGGAGCGCGGGCGTCCCGCCCGCAGTGGTGGTGCGCAAAGACTGTTTCGAAACATTTTGGTAGCGTTCAAAAGTGGAGACCTTAATCAAAAAGGTTAACTAAGGTCAAAAAATCCCCCTCTCCCTTGATGGGAGAGGGTTGGGGTGAGGGTGAGAAAATTTACGCATGTCAATCAGTTACATTCCCCTCCCCTTAATCCCCTCCCACAAGGGGAGGGGAAATAGAATTTGGCATCAAATATTAGGTCTATTATTTTCTACGCTACTAACATTTTAAGAGCTTCTCTAGAGATGACATGCGGATTCCTGTGGGAGCGGTGCCCTCGCCGCGATGAACAAACCCCCTCGGGTGGCAACGGAAACCATGAAGATGGACAGCGCGCCGATGTTTTCACCGGAGCAAAGGAAGGAAGACCCCTCGCACCAGGAAGCCCTGCGCATCGCCCGAAACGTCCTCCAGATCGAGGCGGAAGGACTCCTCTACCTGGCGGAGCACCTGGATGAGCGCTTCGCCGAAGCCGTCGACTGGATTTACGGCACTCCGGGAAGGGTCATCGTCTCCGGCGTGGGAAAATCAGGTATCGTGGGCCGAAAGATCGTGGCCACATTGAGCAGCACCGGCACGCCGTCGCTCTTTTTGCATCCTGTGGAGGCCATGCACGGAGACCTTGGGATGGTCCGACGGGAAGACATCGTGCTGGCCCTGTCGAACAGCGGGGAAACCGATGAAGTGAACTTCATCCTTCCGAGCATCAGGGGGATAGGAGCGAGAATCATCGCTTTCACGGGAAACCTCGATTCCACCCTGGCTCGAACGAGCGACATCGCCATCTACACGGGTGTGCCCCGTGAGGCCTGCCCGCTGGGGCTGGCTCCAACGGCCAGTTCCACGGCCATGCTGGCCATGGGCGACGCCCTGGCCGTAGCTCTCATCAAGAAGCGCGACTTTCAGCCGAAGGATTTTCGCCGTTTTCATCCGGGGGGTCAGCTGGGGAAGCGCCTTCAGGTCAATGTCCGGGAAGTGATGCGCACAGGACCCGAGGTCCCCGCGGTGCACCGCAATACACCCCTTCAGGAGGCCGTGGAAGAAATCCACCGCAAACGGATGGGGGCCACCCTTGTCCTGGGCGGGGACGGAACCCTGGACGGTATCTTCACGGACGGAGACCTGCGCCGGGCCTTTCAGAACCTTCCCGACCTGCGCGGCCGAACGGTTGAGGAGGTCATGTCGCGGGACCCGCGATCCATGGGGCCGGACGGATCCGTAGCTGAAGCCCTGGAAGTGATGGAACGACACCTCATCACCGTGCTTCCCGTGGTGGACGGCAGGGGGCGCGTCCTGGGAATCCTTCACCTCCACGACCTTCTCGGAAAGGGACAGATCCGTTTCACTGCATAGGGGGCGCCGTGAACCAGAAGCGCGTGATGGGGCTCATCTGCCGCCTGTTCATACCCGACCCGCCGGAGCGGATGGACTGGAACGGTTTCCTTTCATGGATCTCCCCCCACGTGGATGGATTCCTCCTGGATCCCCCCTTCTGGAGCGACCGGCCCGGCCGCTGCGGCATGGAACCTTCCGATCTGGCCGCCGTCGCCGCTCTTGTCGATCGGCTGCCCCCCGAAAAGATCGTGCTTTGCCGGGTCACCGGGCGCGACCGACCCTCGACACGGTCCCTTCTCGAGGCCCTGGAAAAACTCACCCGTGACCGGCCGGTTCGAACCGGTCTTTTCTGGCTCGACCTTCCCCTCTACTACCACAGCAATCGCGGCCTGCCCGATCTTTACCGCGACTACGGGCGACTTTCCCCGGTTCCCTTCATGCTCGAAAACGACCCGGAACGCGTCCGAGCGGTCAAGTCCGTGGGACGGCACGTGAACCTTCGAACGTCGGTGCTCAAAACCCTGTCCCTGTTGCCCGGCATCGCGGGACTTATCCACCACGGAAACATCGACAGGGCCCTGAATTACGCCCGGGCCGTGGTCCGGAGGCGCGACTTCAGCCTGATGGACGGCGATGAGCGGCAGTTTCTCGAGTACCCCAGCACTTCCGGACTCGTTTCCATAGCCGCGAACGTTTTCCCCAGGCAATGGTCGGTTCTGGTGAAAAACCGCCTTTCGGGATCCACTCCCCTCAACCAGGCGGACATCCTGGAAATAGTCTATCAGATGAAACACGCCCTCGAAGTCGTCCTCGAAAACCCGGCGGCGAACCTTTCCCATCTGCTGCAACGAAGGGGCTTCCTCGAAGGGCCCGAACCAGCCCACGGCGACCGGGCGGAGCGACTCGACGCTCTCCTGGCCGCGCACCTCAAAGATTGATGTACGGGCAACTGCTCACCTTCATCGTGGCGCTGCTCCTGTTCACCATTCAGGAGCCTGGAACGGAGGCCATACGCCCTCCGATCCAGACGCTCTCGTTCGTTCTGGCCGTGTTCGCGCTCTTCGTCCTGGTCTGCCACCTGGCCTTCAAACCTCTCAACCGGGCGCTGGAACGGGGCGTCTCCCTTGCCTGGGCGTCCGTGCTTTACCATCGCGTGCAGATGAGGCTATCGGTCACCGCGCTGGGAGCCCTGGCCCTGGATGTCTACGTCTTCAACATCAAGGCGTATTTCCAATCCATTCCAGGCTTCGGCAGGTCTTTCACGCTGACCGGCCTGATCGGCCTGGGACTGTATCTGCTGCACCTCGCCGTGGTCTGGTTCTGGGCCCACCCCGCCCATGAAAAGATCCACGGCGCCACAACGCGGCGGGGCGCCTTCATCAAAGACCATCTGTCTTTTCACAGCGCGCTCCTCATCCCCTGGCTGCTCATCGCCCTTCTTTCCGACGCGCTTCAGTTCGTCCGCCTGCCCGACCTCCTGCTTTCGGAAATCGGCCAGATCCTCTTTTTCGGACTGGCCTTCAGCCTGTTCCTTTGCTTCGCGCCCTGGCTGGTAGTCCGGTTATGGGGCTGCGAACCGCTCCCCCCGTCCCCGGTGCTCGACGAACTGAAGCGGTTCTGTGCATGCCACCGGTTCAACATCGGGGACTTCCTCCTGTGGCCCCTGTACGGAGGCGACCACCTGACGGCCGCGGTCATGGGGGTGCTCCCCCGCCTGCGCTACATCCTTGTGACCCGGGGGCTCCTCCGGCTCCTTTCCGTTGACGAACTGAAGGCGGTGGCGGCTCACGAAATGGGCCACGTCCGGCACTACCACGCCTTCTTCTACTTGGTCCTCTTCCTTTGCTACGCGTACCTTTCCTCTTCGTACCACGACATCATCCTGCTGCTGCTCCTGAAACAGGAACCCGTTCTCCAATGGGTCCTTTCGTCGGAATCTTCCGGCCAGAGCCTTTTCTCCCTCGTCTACAGCGTTCCCGTCATAGCCATGATGGTGGTTTATTTTCGGTATTGCTTCGGTTTTTTCCTCCGAAACAGCGAACGCCAGGCGGACCTCCACGCCATGAGGCTCATCGGCCACCCCTTCACCCTCATCACGTCCCTTCAAAAAATCGCGATCGAAAGCGGCCACATCGAAGACCTGCCCAGCTGGCATCATTTCAGTATCCGCGAACGGATCGAATTTCTGTCCGCAGCCTACGAAAACCCGGAACTCGTTCGACGCCACAATCGGAAGCTCTTCGGCACGGCGGCGGTTTTCATCACCGCAGTGACCCTCATCGCCTCACTGGGAAACGGTATTCGGGAGTCCGAAACGGTTCAGAGCTGGCGTCACGAAGTGCAGCTTCGAGTCCTCGAACACCAATTGAACCTGCAGCCCGGCAGTCCGGAACTGTACATGGCCTACAGCGGGATGCTCATCGAAGAGAAGCGGTTCGACCAGGCCCGCATCATTCTCGAACGGGCCATGGAAAAGGAACCCGAGCATCCCGGAGTCTTGAACAACCTCGCGTGGCTTTACGCAACCGCTCCACCACCCCTATTCGACCCCCAAAGAGCCCTTCAGCTGGCCCTCAAGGCGGCCACGCTGAAGCCCGAACCCTACATCCTCGACACCCTGGCCGAATGCTATTACGTGAACGGCCTCTACCGGGAGGCCCTTGTGGCCATTCGCCACGCCATCAGCCAGAAACCCGAAAAGATGGACTATTACCTGAAACAGGAAAAGAAATTCAGGAAAGCCTTGGAAGATTCCAGGCGGGAAAGAAGCCGGGGCTGAGCCCACACCGCTTCGGCACGCCCCGTTTCCCGGAGACCGGCCGCAGCGGCGGCGGGTACCACCTTGTTCCCAAGCTCCAGATTGGGAACGAGGGGAAAATTCTATTTCCCCTCCCCTTGTGGGAGGGGATTAAGGGGAGGGGGGGAGAGGGGGATTTTGCACCTTGTTCCCAAGTTCCAGCCTGCGAACACAACTGTGCAGAAGCTCCAGCTTCGATTCCCATGAGGAGAGGAAGCCGGAGCCTCCCGGGCAGGCCGTTCCCAAGCCGGAGCTTGGGAACGAGAGGGAAGCCGGAGCCTCCCGGGCAGGCCGTTCCCAAGCCGGAGCTTGGGAACGAGAGGGATTGAGGCCGTTCCCAAGATCCAGCTTGGGAACGAAGGAACAAGGGCGGATCAGCGGCGGGTGCCGAAGGATCGATCAGAAGCGGCTCAAGATGCCGAAAAGGTGCGCCACTTCCGAAAGCGGAGCGTTAAGGTTGGCCCGATGATTGGCCAGAAATCCATCCAGATCGCCGTCCAAGATGATCCACGGATCCATTTCTTCGGCACGATGGAGCTCGTGGAGGATTTCATCCATGATGTCGACGGCGTCCAGAGTAATCAGCTGATCCTTGTAACCGACGCGGACGACCTTCATGATTTCGTAAAGCACGTGGGCCACGCCCTTGGCGTAATAGAAGTAGTCGTCCACCTCGAAAAAGCTCACCTTGGAGCCGTCCGCGTGGGTGCCGATGATGAGCGTCTTGTTCACATTGCCCAGCAGATCGTTGTAGGTTCGGATGAGCGAAAGCAGGTTGTCCACACGGTAGTAGAAAAACCGCTGGCCGTTCTGCAGCTTGGCCTGAAAATTTTCCAGGTGCTTCACCGCTTCGCTGTAGGAACTCTCCGCGGACGGGAACCAAAAGAGCGTCGCCTTGTTCATGAAAAGATTCAGCGCGCTCTCGAGATCCTTGTCGTAGCTGTCCGCTTCGCCCATGCGCGTCAGGCTGTCCTTGAGGCGCAGCGTGGTGAAACGCATGGCTTCCAGCACTCCCAATTGGTAGTTGTTGACGTTGTCCGTGAAGCGGCCCAGGATCAAATCGTTGGGGCGCCAGCCGAGAAAGCGCTCGTCCAGCTCATAGCGCATGAGCTGGATCATGGTCTCCACGAAGGTCACGCCCGGAATGTCGGAAATCTGCGGCAGCACCACCCCGTGCGCCTCGTGCTCGCCCACATGAATCCCCGGAGCTTCCAGGGGCAAAGCTTCTCCCGGAGGCGCCGTGGGGATAGACTCGGTTTCGCCGGGCATTCCGTGAGTGGGCGGTGCCGTCGCGCTCGGCTCGCGGCCCCCCTCGATGGGAACCCCGCCGCGCGGAACCGCCGACTGGGGCCTTACCCCATCATGTACCGGCGCGGCCGCACCGTGGTCGCTAGGAACGGAAGGACCCTGCCCGGAGGAGGAACCCTGGGCCGTCTGTCCGGGTTGGAGGCTATGGCGCTGCAGCGCCCAGCAGGATCCGGCCGCGGTTCCCAGCATGACGGCGAGCACGCACGCCAGGAAAAATCCTCCACGGATCGATTTCGATGCGCGGAGCAATTCCGCAACGAGAGTGCCGGCCGGTGCCCTTCGAACGCCCATACCCCACTCCTTCCGTTCCCGCCTATCGGCGATCATTCCAGTAGGTGGCACACGCATCTTTGGATTCCCATGCCGAAACACAGTACACCCACCGATGGTCATTGTTGATCCTTTCGGAGAGTCCCTCGAAGAGATGTTCGGCGATGTTTTCCGAAGATGGATTTCTTTCCTTGAACGCCGGCAGATCGTTCAGGTACCGGTGATCCAGGCCGCCGAGGATCTCGCGGGTGATTTGCTTGACCACGCCGAAGTCAATGAGCATCCCGCTCTCATCCAGGCAACTCCCCCTGACCACCACTTCGACTTTCCAGTTGTGACCGTGAAGGTTCTCGCATTTTCCGCGGAAATGCCTCAAATGGTGCGCCGCTGAGAACTCGCTGATGATTTTCACCTCATACATGGGGGCAACCGGCAACTCCTGTCAGCTGTTTCGAAGAATCCCGCCCGGCGATTGCTGTTCCGGGGGCGGGAGGCGGGAATCGTTTGGAGAAGAGCCCTTTGCATCCGTGGATTAAAGCCATTTAACTGAAAGCGCGGTCCCTTGTCAATCGCCTTGCCGGCAGCGCCCCAGGGATTTTTCGATTGACACCCACCACCGAATCCTTTAGGTTTTCGCATTCACCGGCGGTGTAGCTCAGTTGGTCAGAGCATGCGGCTCATATCCGCAGAGTCCGGGGTTCGAAGCCCTGCACCGCCACCAAATCCGAAACCGAAATGGGATTTCCGCGCCCGGGGAAATCCCATTTTTTTGTTGAAAAACAGAGCATTATCGATTATCTGTGCCGGTGGCGGGGATGAGAGCGGCTGTGGCGGCGAAGCCGACCAAGGCCTTCGATCGCCGCCGGATCCAGAAAAGGGCCGTCCATGCTTCAGGCTCTTCCCGGAAAGCTTCGAGGTCAACCAAGGAAAAGGAAAGGACGCGGTCATGACCCTGACCAAGGCTCACATCGTGGAAAAGCTCTTTGCGGAAAACCTGTTCACCAAGGCCGAGTCAGCGCAGATCGTGGAAACCCTCTTTGAAATAGTCAAGCAGACCCTGGAAAACGGGGAAGATGTTCTGATCAGTGGTTTCGGCAAGTTCAGCGTGAAGGAAAAAAACCAGCGGAGGGGCAGGAACCCGCAGACGGGAGAGCCCATCCTGTTGGCGCCCCGCCGGGTGGTGACGTTCAAGTGTTCCGGCGTCTTGCGGGACAAGATCAACGCCGGCGACTGAACCCGGGGCATCCGCGGCGGGCGCGCCGGCCGGCTCCAAGTGCCCCTTTCGCTTCTATGGGAACAGGCAGCCCGTCTCCAGTCTTCTACTGATGTAGTCCACCTGCCGCTTCAGGGAAGCGTTCTTTCCGTCCAGTTCCTGCTGCATCCGCCTGACCGCATACAGCACCGTGCTGTGGCTTCGGCCGAAAGCCCGGGCAATACTCGCCAACGATTCCGACGTGTACTGCCGGCAAAGGTACATGGCCACGTGCCGGGCTTGGGACAGTTGCTTGCCGCGCGCCCGTGAACGCAGATCGTTCGGCGTGACGCCGAAGGTGGAACACACCGTTTGCACAATATTTTCCATGCCGAGATTGGGGAGGCTGTCCAAGAGCGCCTGGCTCACTTCCTGAGCCAGCGCCAGAGATATGGGGACGCCCAGGATATTGCTCTTTGCCATCACGCCGATGAGGCAACTCTCCAGCTGCCTCACGTCGGAGGTCACCTGGTCGGCGAGGAACTCCGCCACTTCAGCCGGCAGTTTCACATTTTCGTACGCCGCCTTCTTTCTGACGATCGCCACCCGCGTGTGAAAGTCCGGCGGCTCGATGGGAGCCACCAGAACGCCGCTCAAACGGGATCTCAATTCCGAATTGAGCTTGGGGATGTCCTTCGGGGATGCGTTTCCGGTGCAGACGATCTTCTTTCCGCGGTCCAGGAGTTCATCCAGGGTGTATACCAGTTCGTCCTGGATCTTGCGCTTCCCGCTGAAAAACTCGATTTTTTCGAGAAGGAGAACGTCGCAGTTTTCCCGGTACTTGCGCTTGAAACCTTCGATTCGATCCTGCTTGAGCGCCCCGATCATTTCGTTGGCGAACTGCTCGGAGGTCACATAATGGACCCGGGTGCCGGACCGTTCCGAAAAGAACAGGTTTCCCACCGCATGGGCCAGATGACTCTTTCCCAGCCCCGGATTCGCCACCAGGTAGATGGACTGGTTGAAAAAGGGCTGATCGCCGGCGATGGCACGGCACGTGGCATAGGCGAACTGGTTGCTCTGGCCCACCACGAACTGGTCGAAGGTAAAGCGCGGGTTGAAGAGCGGCCTGTGCTCCGGCGCCACGTCCGCGAAAGAAATCTGCCGGGGCCCCAAATCCGTCTCCGGCTCCGCCTCTTCCACCTGCAAGGGGTCCGAAGCGATGATCTTGTAGCGGATTCCGCGAACTTCGGGAAACCGAGCGGCGGCGGCCTGGAGCAGCCGGTCGTGAATTTTCCCACGAACCCATTCCACGTGCAGCCAGTTCTTGCAGCCCAAAACGAGCTGGTCGTCGTCGCAGCCCAAACAGTCGAGCGTCGAAACCCAAAGATCGTACTGGCCTCTGGAAAGCCCCGATTTCAGTTCCTCTTTGATCTGCTGCCATTCCTGGACCATACTGAAGCCTCACCTCTCGGAACAACAACGTGGTTTGGCCCCCTATCGAACCCGCAGAGCGCAACGGATCCTCGGGTGCTCAGGGGAAGGGAAATCCGGATGGTTTGCGAGCGCGCTCCGGGTCGCCGTCGCAACGTCACTCATGCTTCCAAAGGTCGATGTAAGGATCAGAACGAGGCTGTGGTTCGGCTTGTGCCACTTTCCAGAATGAAGCCCCCAGTCGCACAATATCCTTGAAGTTGACCCCTGAATACCGTCGGGCCGCTCCGCCGTCAAAGGCGATTTCGGCAGTTTCTCTACGGTGCCGAAACGAAAGGGAAGCTTCGATTTTGCGTGCAATGCACGGATGTTATGGACGCTCTTCACCTAACTACTTGACCCTGACTGATTTTTGGATGGCGGCCTTTTCGCGCAAAGTTCAACCTCTTAGAGGAGGTTGCGGGAACGCGCCGCCGATTCGTGCCGGCGGGAACTCCTCCTTTCTCTTCTTTTCGCAGGAATTCGTCGGACAGACCCACGGGCGCCCCTAACGCTCCGGGGCAAGACACTTTCCGGATGACTTTCACAATGTTAGCTGTTGAGCGCTCGCGGACCTCGACGCCCGGACTTCGGACGCCCTCTTGAACTCAGCGCCTGTTTCTGCGACTATGAGCCGAATTGGGCAAATGACGCCCGGACTCGCGGGGAAAAAATCATGCGTATTCCGTCTCGAAGCGAATGCCTGGAACTGATGGAGGCAGTCGAACTCCCGCAGAACATTCGAAGGCACAGCATCCTGGTGGCCGACGCCGCCTGCCGGTTGGCCCGGCTCGCGTCCCGGAGCCACCCGCGGCTGAACCTGCCGCTGATCGAAGCCGGGGGGCTCCTCCACGATATCGCCAAGGGGATCTGCCTCGCCCAAAAGTGCAACCACGCCAGCGTCGGCGCTGCATTGGTGAGGCAATGGGGGTTTCACGCCGTCGCCCCCATAGTGGAACAACACATTTCGCTGACGGAAGAAGATATCCGCGGCCCCGTCACGGAATCGCTCATCGTGAACTATGCGGACAAGCGGGTGAGACACGACCAGTACGTGACGCTCGAGGAACGCTTCGAAGACTTGATCGATCGCTACGGGCGGACCAGCGCGCAAAAGGACCTGCTGCGGCAACGGCTTTGCCTTTACCGCGAGTTGGAGCGCACCCTCTTTCGCGGCCTCCCCGTGGAACCCGACTTCCTCTTCACAACGCTCCCGGAAGCCTTCGAGGCGGCCTGCGGCCCGCCGTCCTCCGACCTTGGAAAGGGGAGTCCAAAAACAAACTCGTGAAGGTCGGGCCCCGATGAGGTTCCTTGTTCCTGTAGGAGCGGGCTTGGCCGCGACCGAAATCCCTGTAGGAGCGGCCTTCGCCGCGATTCGCAAAAGAGGCGGTGCCCCGTTGACCCTGATCGCCGGCAAGCCGGCTCCTACGGGGGGCCGCCCGGTCTTCCGTTTCGCCTCGTTGCCAAGCTCTGGCTTGGAAACGGCATCATGGGAATCGAAGCTGGAGCTTCTGCACACTTGTGTTCCCAAGCTGGAGCTTGGGAACAAGGTGGAAGGTACAGCTTGGGAACAAGGTCAAAAAATCCCCCTCTCCCTTGATGGGAGAGGGTTGGGGTGAGGGTGAGAAAATTAACGTATGTCAATCGATTACATTCCCCCTCCCCTTAATCCCTTCCCACAAGGGGAGGGGAAATAGAATTTTCGCCTCGTTGCCAAGCTCTGGCTTGGAAACGGCATCATGGGAATCGAAGCTGGAGCTTCTGCACACTTGTGTTCCCAAGCTGGAGCTTGGGAACAAGGTGGAAGGTACAGCTTGGGAACAAGGTCGAAGGGGTGGGCCTGACCGGAAAAGGGATTCCCGCAACAAGGAACGGAGCAACATGGAAAAGAAGAGAAAGCTGTGCGTGGCGCTCCTGGCGGGCGGCAAGTCGGCGGAACGGGACGTATCGCTCAGCAGCGGCGACCAGGTGTTTTCGGCGCTGGACAAGGCCCGTTACGATATCCGCCGGTACGATCCCCGCGACGACCTGGTACGACTGGCCCGGGAGGCTTCGGACATCGATGTGGCCCTTGTCCTCCTCCACGGCCGGCTGGGGGAAGACGGCACCATTCAGGGCTTTCTGGAATCCCTGGGCATTCCCTACCAGGGAAGCGGCGTGCTGGGCAGCGCCCTGGCCATGAACAAGATCATGAGCAAAGCGCTGTACCAGCAAGCGGGGCTTCCCGTTGCCGATTACGTGATCGCCGACGAGGCATCGGGCCCGGACGCCGCCTACACGTTTGCCCGAAAGTCGGGATATCCGGTGGTGGTCAAACCGGAGCACGAAGGATCCAGCATCGGCCTCAGCATAGCCCGTTCGGAAGACGCCCTGGAAGGCGCCCTGACCACGGCCTGGCGTTACGATCGCCGCTGCCTGGTCGAGCGATACATCAAGGGAACGGAAATCACCGGCGGCGTGTTGGGCAACGACCGACTGGAGGCCCTCCCCCTGGTCGAAATCATCCCGGGGGAAGCCTTCGAGTTCTTCGACCACGAGGCGAAGTACACGCCGGGGGCGACTCGGGAGATCTGCCCGGCACGGCTGTCCGCCGAAATCACGCAAATCGCCCAGGACTACGCGCGGCGCGCGCATCAGGCCCTCTGCTGCCGGGGCTACAGCCGGACCGACATGATCGCGACCGAAAGCGGCGCCGTTTACGTCCTTGAGACCAACACCATCCCCGGCATGACCCGCACGAGCCTCTTTCCGCAGGCCGCCGCCGCCGCCGGGCTGACCTTCTCGGCCCTTTTGGACCGCCTCATCGAGCTGGCCCTGGAGCACTGGGGCCGAAGACCCTAGTCGGGTCGATTCATTCCCTTGGCATCATTGGGGCTCGGCCCTGGTGAACCGGCCGCGGGGAGCTCCCACGTTGTCGAAGGCCGAATTGAAGTTCCGGTACAGGCTGTGGTAATCGGGTATGCGGTGCCACTTCTTGATGTAGCCTTCGGGCAGTTCGTCCACGATTGCGATATCGTCCCACTGGCGCGGGTTCGGGAAGGCATAGTAAGGCAGGTCTTCGGGGACGCCCTTCACGAAAATCACTTGGGGGGTCACCCATTCGAGATAAGCCAGGTAAAGGCGGTGCATGCCGTCGTTGATGAGGTTCACGGTTCGCCCGTTGGCCTCGCGGGATTCCTCCACGACCGGCGGCAGGACATCCATGGGCCCGTCCGCTCCCCGCAGCCACACCTTCACATACCCGTTCAAGCGGAAGAGGTCGTGGCCGAAGTGCGTCAATGCCCACTTCAACCACCGCACCTTCTGGAGCTCCTGGACGAGCACGTAGCGTTGGGCCGGATGGAGATCGCTCGTGGGTATTTCCTTCAGCGAGACATCCGCCTGGCGGTAGACCAGGATTTCGGGGCGCTTGAGCAATGTGACGTGCCGCATCCGCGCACACAATTCCTCCGGCGGGAAATGCTCGACCTTTTGGATGCGCGGTTCCATCATGCGGGCTGCACTCCATAAAAGCAAAGCCCGCGGGTAGCGGGCTTCGCTCGGAGTTCGGGGCTTTTGGCCCCGAAGACGCATTGAAGGATAACATGGTGGTGGCGAGGCCCAGAATCGAACTGGGGACACGAGGATTTTCAGTCCACTGCTCTACCGACTGAGCTACCTCGCCGAAAAACGAAGCGAACGTTATCCAATCGCCCGGTTGTTGTCAAGGGTTTTCTCCCCGGCCCTTCGGCGCCGAAGCGGGCGTATCTTCAAGCCCGCCCGTCCGGGGCTCCCTCGAAAGGCGGGTGTGGCGCACCGTCATTCTTTCCTCTCGTTCCCAAGCTCCAGCTTGGGAACGAGAGGAAAAAATCAGTCACCGCGATCTCATCGCGGCGAGGGCGCCGCTCCCACAATGGCGCACCACCTCCTGACCGGTCATTCTTTGGGGTCGCGTTCCGCTTCCTCCAGATCGTCGCCCAGTTCCAGAACCAGGCCCTCCAGGTCCTCTTCACTCAGTTCCAGCTCGATGGCCTCCGCCGCATCGGCCGAAGCCTCTTCCGCCTCCTCTTCCGGAATCACCTCCAGAACTTCATTGACATCCAGCCATTCCAGTTCGTCGTCTTCGGTAAGCACCAGGGAATCCTCGTCCAGGTCGAGCTCGACGGCCTCCCCGGCCTCTTCCGCGGACCCCGCCTGCGTGTCCGTTTCACCGCTCGGTTCATCAATCTGGACGATCAGCTCGTCCACGGCTTCCAGTTCCTCACGCAGTGAATCCAGTGCCGTTTCGTCCAGTTCCAAGGCAAGTGGTTCCGCCTCGTCCGCCTTTTCTCCCATCGCCGGTCCGGCCGACTCGGCCGAAGGCGGCGTCTCTTCCCTGGCGGGTCTCAAACTCTCCTTTTTCGCCGGCTTGACTCCTTGCCGAGAAAGGGCGACGTCCCCCGGTACGGTTCCGTCCCTGGAAACACCCTTACCAGAAGGCCCCTCGTCTTCCTCGTCGATCAACTCCAGGGTCAGCTCTTCCGTCTCCGGGGAATCCAGGCTGAGCATATCGATGCTTTCGATCACGTCGGCCTGTGCTTCGACGGCAGCCGGTTCATGTTCTCCAGACCCGGTGGACTCGCGCCCATCCAACAGGGCACCGAGCAGAAACGGGACCGACGGTTCCATGGCCGGCAGGTTGAGGCTCTCACGGGCGTCAGAAAGATTGGTCCCGCACTTCTTGCACTCGGAAAGATGATCGAAACTCGTGTAACCGCACTTGATGCACTTCATGATGGCATACCCCTCAAGGCGACATCTTCGCAGTCCTTGCCGACCCGGTGATACTCCTCCTCGATACGCCTACGACCGCCTGAACCGTTCCACGTCCCGTCGGCTGCGATCGACCAGGTCCCCCCAAAGCATCTGCGCTGCGGCCAAAAAGACGGTCGCCGCCGTTTCCACTCTGAGGATCCGTGGTCCCAGTCCGACCTCGTGGAACCCGGCCGCTCGAAACAATCCGGCTTCTTCATCGCTCCAGCCGCCTTCCGGCCCTACCGCCAGAACCAGCGCCGAAATCGACCGAAACCGGTTCCAGGTTTCCAGAAGATCCCGGGCGGCGCGCTTTTCCAGGGCCACGAGCTTGAGCGATTCGGTGGCGTTTCCCAGGGTTTCCAACCAGGTCTCCAAGCGGTCGTGAAGCTGCAGTTCGGGCAGCCAGTTCCAGCCGCACTGGCATAGAGCTTCTTCCGCGATCCGTTTCCACCGATCCAACCGCCTGCGGCCTCTCGAGGCATCCAGCGCGTACTGGCTGCGGGCCGCTCGAAAGAAGTCCACGCGGGCTGCGCCCAGTTCCACAGCCTGCCGCACAGCGAGATCGAGCCGGTCGGACTTGGCATACGCCAGTGCCAGGGTGATGGGAACAAAGCCTTCCCGCCTTTCGAAGACGGCCCGGCCCAGGGTCAAACCGACTTCGGAAGCTCCCACCCACGCGAGGATCGCCTCGCGGGCGCCGCCGCGGCCGTCCTGCAGGATCACCGAGTCCCCGGCCCGCAACCGCATCACCCGTGCCATATGATGGGCCGCCGGACCTCGAACAACGGTTTCGGAACCCGGTTCCCCGGACGGCAACGGCTCAACGAAAAACCTTTTCCCGGTCATGAGGCCTCCGCTGAACCGCGGCTTCACCGAGGGCTCGGGAGCGACCCGCTCAAAAACGCCCCCAGTACCAGCCCACCAAGGCTTCCCCGCCGAGCACGTAGCCGAGGGCACCCAGGGCCAGGAACGGACCGAACGGAACCCTGGCCTCCATGCCCTGGCGGGTCTTGAGCATCACCGCCACACCCGCCAGCGCCCCCGCGACGGACGCCGCAAAAAGGGTGAAAACCACTCCCGTCCAGCCGATGAAGGCCCCGATCATGGCGAGAAGCTTGATATCCCCGCCTCCCATACCGTCCTGGTGACGGATCACCCGGTAGGCCCAGGCCACCAGGTAGAGGATTCCCCCGCCGAAGAGGATGCCGATCAGGGAATCCGACCAGCTCAGATGAGGGCTGACCAGAGAACCCAGGAACCCCACGGCGATCCCGGTGAGCGACAGCACGTCCGGAATCAGGTAGGTGTCCAGGTCGATGAACGCAATCACGATCAGGGCATACACGAACACCAAAAGAACCACGAACGGGACACCCCATCCCTGCGACAGGAAGAGTGCCAGCGTAACCAGGCCGGTCAGCCCTTCGACCACCGGATATCGCACGGAGATGGGTGACTTGCAACGGCGGCAGCGTCCCCGCAGCCAAAGCCAGCTGAGAATCGGAACATTGTCGTAAAAGGCGACGGCATGGCCGCAGGAAGGACACCGCGACCCCGGCTTCACCAGGGACTCCTCACGCGGCAGGCGATGGATCGCCACATTGAAAAAGCTCCCCATGCAGCACCCGAAGAGGAAAACCGCCACATTCGTGAAAACCCCGGGATCGTTCATCGATCTCTTCTTTCCATCCCCTTCATTCTTTCGCCCGGTGTTCCGTCATGGCGCCGGCGCGATTTCCCGTTATCGGTAGGAGCGGGCTTGCCCGCGACCCGTAAAACCGGCAACGCCCCGTTGACCCGGATCGCCGGCAAGCCGGCTCCTACACGGGATCCGCCTGGTGTTCCGTCATGGCGCCGGCGCGATTCCCCTCGTTCCCAAGCTCCAGCTTGGGAACGCCCTGCCCGGGAAGCTCCAGCTTCCCTCCTGCTAGAGCTGAAACGCGCTGTCTTCCTATGGATCTCGCCAGGATCTCGAAGTGGTCTTCCCCCTCGTTCCCAAGCTCCAGCTTGGGAACGGGCTCACCGAAGCTGCAGCTTCTGCACAGTTGTGTTCCCAAGCTGGAGCTTGGGAACAAGAAGCAAAAGATCTGCACCTTCATTCTTTCGCCTGGTAGCCGCAGCCGGGACGCGGGCAGATCCACTTTTTGCCTTCTTTCTTGGTGTTCTTTTCGATCATGACGGGCGACCCGCATTGAGGACAGGTCCTCCGGACCGGAAGATCCCAGAACACCATCTTGCACTCCGGGTACTTGTTGCATCCGAAAAACTTCCGCCCCTTCTTGCTCATCCGTTCGACGAGCTCGCCTTCGCAGCCTTCCCGCGGACATGGTATCCCCGTACTCACCGGCCGCGTGTTCTTGCACTCGGGATAGCCGCTGCAGGCCAGGAATTCACCGTAGCGGCCGCGCCGCACGACCATGGGCCGACCGCACTTGTCGCACACCTCCCCGGATACCGTGTCTTCCAGGAGTCTCACCCCGCCCTTTTCGTCCCGCTCGTAGTTGGAACTGAACGTGCACTCGGGGTATCCGCTGCAGGTGACGAACGGCCCGTTGCGACTGAATTTGATGAGCAGCGGGCGCCCGCATCGCGGGCAATCCAAGCCGGTGACCAACCCCTCGGTCCTCAGGTTCTGCATCTTGGAGGCCGCAGCCGCCAGCGTCTTGCTGAACCTGTCGTAGAACTCCACGAGCAGCTGCTGAGACGGGTGCCGTCCCTGTTCCACCTCGTCCAGGTTCTTTTCCATCCTGGCCGTAAAATCCACATCGACCACTTCGGAAAAATGCTTCACCAAAAGATCATTGATGATGAGTCCCAGTTCTGTGGGATGAAGCCTCTGCCGCGCCAGCGAAACGTACTGCCGGTCGATGATGGTGGAAAGGATGGCCGCATAGGTGCTCGGCCGCCCCACCCCGCGCTCCTCCAGCTCCTTGATCAGAGTCGCTTCCGTAAAGCGGGGCGGCGGCTGGGTGAAGTGCTGCTTCGGCAGCAACTCCAGCAGGTCCACGGCCTGGCCCACCTGGAGTTCAGGAAGGATCGCCTCCCCTTCCTTTTCTTCTCCATCGTCGTCCCGGCCTTCCACGTAAAGCACCATGAAACCCGGAAACTCGATGATGGACCCGGTCACCCGGAAGATAAAGTCGCCTCCCGAGATGTCGATGGTGGTCTGGGCCAGCTGCGCGGAAGCCATTTGGCAGGCCACGAAGCGGCTCCAGATCAGCGAATAGAGCGCCAACTGCTCCTTGGGGAGGAACGGAGCCACAGCTTCCGGAGTGCGCCGCACGTCCGTGGGCCGAATGGCCTCGTGAGCGTCCTGGGCGCTGCCCTTGGCCTTGTAGATCACGGGATTCCCGGGCAGGTAGCGGCTCCCCCAGCGTTCGCCGATGTATTCACGGGCCGCGTTCACCGCTTCCTCCGAAAGCCGCGTGGAATCGGTCCTCATGTAGGTGATGAGTCCCACCGCGCCCTCGTCGCCCAGTTCCACGCCTTCATACAGCCGCTGCGCGATACTCATGGTGCGTTTCGCGGTGAAACGGAGCTTCCGGGCCGCCTCCTGCTGCAGGGTGCTCGTGATGAAAGGAGGCGCCGGCTTTCGAAGGCGCTTCTTCCGTTCGACCGACGCAACCTGGTACGAGAGCCCCTTGAGGATCTCGACAAGAGCGCGTGTCTCCTCTTCGTTTCCCAGTTCGCACTTCTTTCTGCGGCACCTCCACAGGCGCGCTTCGAAGGGTTTCGGCTCCCCCTTCTCCCCCTCGACCGTTTCCTTTTCCTGCGCCGCCATGCGCGCCGTAACGGTCCAGTATTCTTCGGGGACGAAGCGCTGGATTTCTCTTTCGCGTTCACAGACCAGTCGCAGGGCCACCGATTGCACCCGCCCTGCGCTCAGCCCCCGCTTCACTTTTTCCCACAGGAGCGGGGAAATCAGATATCCCACCAGGCGGTCGAGGATGCGCCTGGCCTGCTGCGCGTCGTACAAGGATCGGTTGAGAGGCTCCGGCTTCTTCAGCGCCTCCTGGATCGCCTTGTGGGTCAGTTCGTAGAAGAGCACCCGGTGGACCGGCTTGTGGCCTGTGTCCAATTCTTCGGCGATGTGCCAGGCGATGGCTTCCCCTTCGCGGTCCGGGTCCGGGCCCAGGTAGATGGCATCGGCTTTCTCAGCGGCGTCTTTCAGTTCCTTGAGCACCTTCTTCTTACCGCGGATGACCTGGTATTCCGGCCGAAACTGGTTTTCGATATCGATGCCCAGCTTGGTTTCCGGCAAATCCTTCACATGACCCACGGAGGCCTTGACCACGAAGTTCTTGCCCAGATACCGGTTGAGTGTCCGGGCTTTCGTAGGACTTTCAACGATCAGCAGCGACTTGCTCATCCAACCCTCGCAAAACGTTTTTCTCCATATAATCAGTCGGCACCCACCCCGGAACACTTAAAACCGGTTCCCCAGGATCCACAGGCATTCAGGGGCGGACAAAGTACTTGCCGGGAAGCTGCCGCACAAGCCCCTTCAGTTCGAGCGACAGCAAAAGAGCGGTCACTCTGGCCGCCGGCCACTGCAGCCTGCGACAGATCTGGTCGATCTGAAGCGGCTGCTCGTCCAGACAGCCAAGCACTGTCGTCTCCTCGGATGTCACATCACACGGCCCGCCGGACGGAGTATCGGCCGGCGTCGGCGCCGACGCCGGGAGGTCCGGACCGCCCCGCCGAACCAGATGCGGGCGGAGCTCTTCGAGGATGTCTTCCGCGCATTCCACCAATTTCGCACCTTCCCGGAGCAACCGGTGAGGTCCGGCGCTTCGCCGGTTTCTCGCCGTCCCGGGAACGGCGAAGACCTCCCGCCCCTGCTCCAGGGCCGCTCGTGCCGTGATGAGCGATCCGCTTCGTTGGGCGGCTTCCACCACGACCACCCCCAGGGCCAGGCCGCTGATGATCCGGTTCCGTTGCGGGAAATGGCCGGCCAGGGGAGGCGTTCCCAGGGGGAACTCGGTCATGACGGCACCAGACGCCACGATGTTTTCCTTCAGCGTACGGTTGGCCTGCGGGTAACCCACGTCCAGCCCGCATCCCAGAACCCCCAGCGTCCTTCCCCTCGCGTTGAGGGCCCCGCGGTGAGCAGCGGCGTCGATGCCCACCGCCAGGCCGCTCACCACCGTCACCCCATACCCGGCCAGTTCCCGGCAAAGCCGCTCAGTGAACGCCATCCCAACCGCCGACGCGGCCCGGGAACCCACCACCGCCACCGCCACCAGGTCTCGCGGTTCCAACTTGCCTCTGACGAAGAGCACCGCCGGCGGATCAGCTATCTCCTTGAGATTGGCCGGATAACTTTCATCGCCGAGGCAGATCAGCTCGGCCCCCATGGCCTGCAGATCCTCCCATTCTCTCTCGGGAGGTCGGCTGACCTCACCCCGAGCCAGAGCCTGCTTGGCTCGCTCTTGAATGCCGCTGATCCCGTCCAGCTGCACCCGGGAAGCCTTCACGGCGGCCACCGGCGAACCGAACCGCCGGATCAGTCGGAGGATGGACCGGTTGCCCAATCCCGGGGTGAGCTTCAACCGGAGCCAGGCCAGACGATCCTCGTGACTGGTGTTCCCCAACACTATTCTCCCGAAGGCGTCAAGCCGAATTGCATCGAGACGGCGGAAGGCCGGACCCACCGCCGGGCTTTTCCACCCGGCGGCTCCCCTGGATTTCACGGCTGGGATGATAACTACAAGCGGCTCGATCTTTTGTCAAAAACGAAAAAAGGGACCCCCTTTCCGGAGGTCCCCGGCCCGACGTCTCGGCAGGCGCCTTGCGGGCGCCGGCCGCCTAACAGCGTGCGGCGAAGAACTTGAAAACCGGTTTCTCTCCATTGGGAACCGCCAGGCGTACGAGCCCTTCCCCTTCGCTCGAAACGGGCCATTGCACGCCTTCCACAGGAATCGCTTCCCACGACAGGGCGCCGAAATCCCTGTGCAACTGAACACCTTCTCCAAAGGCCGCCGCCGGCCCGGCCACCGCCAGCGACGCGTCGAATGCCCCCAAAAGGGCGTTGAGCAGTTCGAAATCCGTTCGTGCATCACCCGGAGGATCTATGACCTTCGAAAGTCTCTGCACCCGCCGCTCGCAGTTGACCGCCGTACCGTCCTTTTCCACGAAGGCGGCGCCCGGGAGGACCACGTGGGCGTAATTCAGCGCCTTCGTCGCGACACAGTCCTGGACGACCAGGCACTGGAGCTTGGAGAGGGCGCTTTCAACGCTTCGCGCCGGAAGCCCCAGGTCAAAGGGATCCACTCCCACCAGCAACAGGGCCTTGAGGCTGCCCTTTTCGGCGGCCTCGAACATCTCGGGCCAACTCAAACCGGCGTCCCCGGGAACCTCCACGCCCCAAAGATTGGAAGCCACCTTCCTGGCCGCCGCCTGGGTCACCGGCCGATAGCCCGGCAGGTACTTGGGCCATGCGCCGAAGTCCGCCGCTCCCTGAGCGTTTCCCGTAACGCCCATGGCCGCAAGCCCCGCACCCGGCGTACCAACCGCGCCCAGGAGGAGCTGCAGGCCTGCGCACATCCGGAAAAACGTCTCGTCGGCCGGTTCCCGGGACATGTCCCCGCCGTAGATAAGACAGGCGGGTTTTTTCGAAGCGTAGAGGCGGGCCGCGTCTTGGATGGCTTCCGTGGAAAGTCCCGTCTTCCCCGCCACATCTTCCAGTTCCACCTTTTCCACGCTTCGCACGAGCTTCTCGAAATCCTGGGTTCTTTCGGCAACGAAGGCTTCGTCGTAGAGTTTTTCGTCCAGGACCACCTTGATGAAGCCGCAAACGAGCGCCGCTTCGGACCCTTCGGAAACGGCCAGATGGAGGTCGGCGGTCTTGACGAGCCCTACGGGCTGAGGATGAGCGACGATCAGGCTCGCTCCTTCCCGCGCCGCCTTGCGCGCTCGGATCGCCGCGATCGCATGCCTTTCCAGCGTGTCGGACCCCAGAACCAGAATGGATTTCGCCTGCGCGATATCGTCCAAGGGATGGGTCATGGCTCCGAGACCCAGGCTCGACGAAAGGCCTTCATAGAGCGGAAGCTGCCAGGGGCCGCCCACGTTGTCCACACTGTTCGTTCCCAGCGCCGCCCGGGCGAGTTTCTGCGCGAGGTAGTATTCTTCGTTGGTGAGCATCCCGCCGGTGAGTACGGCGACCGCGGATCCGCCGCTTTCCTTGCAGACGGCCTTGAGTCTTCGCGCGGCGTCCTGCAACGCCTCGTCCACCGAAACGGGCTTGAGCTTTCCGTCGTCGCCGAGGATCTGTGCCGCCGTCAACCGGTCAGCCGAACTGATGAAATCGATATTGAACCGCCCCCGCTTGCACAGAGCGCCGCCACTGGCGGGTGATCGAAAATCGCCGCGAACCCGGACGATCTTTCCTTCATGGGTGTCGTAGCGCGCCAGGCAACCCATAGGGCACTGGAGACAGACCGTGCTGCCGCTTGCCAGCTGCCAGGCACGCACCTGGTAGCGGCCGGCCCGCCAACCGATGGCGTCCACGGGGCAGAAATCCGCACACATCCCGCACAACTCGCACCCGGCTTCCTCCAGCGGCAGATCGAAAGCCGTGGAAATCCTCTGGTTGAATCCGCGGCCCACCTTGGTCCAGACATCGGCGCCCTGGATCTCGTGGCACGCCCGGATACACCGCCTGCAAAGCACACACTTGTTCATGTCGATGTGCAGGTAAGGATTGGGGTCGGAATCCTCGGGGTACTTGTGCCGTTCGCCTTCAAACACCTCCGGCTTGACCCGGTACCGGTAGGCCAGATCCTGCAGCTCACATTCCCCCGCAGCCTGGCAGGTCATACATGCGTTGGGATGGTCGGACAGCAGAAGCTCCAGGATCGTCTTTCGCGCTTCCCGGACCTTTTCCGAGTCGGTCTCGATCACCATACCCTGGCGGACAGGGAAGACACAGGCCGCCACCAGCGTGGACCACCCTCGGCGCACCTCTTCCACCACGCAGACGCGGCACGCCTCCTCCAGCGGCAGGCAAGGATGGTAGCAGAGCGTGGGAATATAAACGCCCGCCAGCCGGGCCGCCTCCAGGATGGTGGATCCTTCTTCTACCTGCACTTCCTGGCCATTGATCTTCAACGTGATCTTCGCCATGACCCCTCTTCCCTCTCGAAAAACATTCACATGGGTTCGTGGTGCCGCTCGAACAAATGGCCGGCGCATGACCCGACGCACGCTTCAGCCCGGACCCCGCACCGCCTGGAACCTTCGTCACTTTCTTTTCTTCTTCGCCTTGGGCGCCATCCGCTCCCTGAAAGCCTTTTTTCTCTGGATGGCCACCAGTTCCTCGCACACACCCGCGGGGCAACGCTGATCTTCAATGTGCGCCAGGAACTCATCCTCGAAATACGTGACGGCACTCATGACCGGCCGCGTGCTCGCCATGGCGAATTCACAGTACGCCGCCTGGATCATGGCCTCACCCAGAACCCGGATCTGATTGAGGTCCTCGAGGGTGCCGTTTCCCACGACTATCCGATGTACGCTTTCCCACATGCGCTTCATCCCCAGCCGGCAGGGAACGCACTTGCCGCAGGACAATCCTTCCTCGAAATCCAGAAAATACCTGGCCACATCCACCATGCACACGTGGTCGTCGATGCCGGCCAAAAGCCCGGTTTCTCGCTCAAAGAGGATATCCGATCGATAGGATCGGTTCGGACTGATTGATAGAAAAGGAAACAAAAGCCGTCCCCGAACCAATGTCTCCCGGACCACCTCATCGGCCGCCTCCGGCGGCACACGCAGATAGAAGAACCCTTTCTGAGGGAACCCAATGAAGGGACCCGAAAGGCAGCGCCCACCACAGCCGGTCTTGGCATATCCAACTTCCACGGGCAACCCCGCCCGGTCGATGGACTCCACCAGCGCCTCCCGCAACGCTCCCGCATCGCAGGTGCATCCTTCCGTCGGCCGGCACACCGTGAGGCACGGCCGTTTGGCATCTGGATCGCAAAAGGGCCCGGCTTTCCGCTTCTTCGTCTCCTGAGGCGCCGCCCCCACCGGTCCAGACTCATCCTTCCTTCCGAACGGCGTCAGCCCCTTTCCCTTGATTTCCCGCGTCAGGTCTCTCAGACGTTCCAGCATGTCGTCATCCGTCTTTCTTTGAGCTTCGTCCGGGCCAGGTCCCGGAGGATCGTGCCGCCGCCCCCGGCGGCTACCGCAATGCCGCAGCCGCCGCTTCCGCCAGCAGCACGAACTTGTCGGGGAAGATGCCCACGTAGATCATGAGGATCACTAAGACGATGCTGAGCGACCGCGTCCAGCGGTCCACCCTCACCGGCCCGTATTCCCTCACGGGTTCCAGCAGATAGGCCGCCTTGATCACGATCAAGTAGTAGTACAGCGAAATCGTCGCGTTGATCATCGCGATGATGACCAGCAGCAGGTAACCCTTTTCCAAGGCGGCGGCGAACACGAAGAACTTTCCAGTGAACCCCACCGTGGGCGGAATGCCCGCCAGCCCAAAAAGACCCAGCATGAGCGTCATGGCAAGGAGGGGCGAGCGCTTGTGCAGCCCCGCCAGTTCCTTGATCTGCAGGTTGTGTCCGTCGTCGGCCACTTTCAGGATCACCATGAAGCAGGCGAAGTTCATGATGAGGTATGCCAGCGCGTAATAGACGGCGCTCGCGTACCCACGCGGAGTCATGGAAAGGATCCCCACCAGCATGTACCCGGCATGGGCGATGCTGGAATAGGCCAGCAGCCGCTTCACATCCTTCTGGATGATGGCCACCAGGTTTCCGAAGGTCATGGAAACGACGGAAAGCACCATGAGGAGCATGACGAAGGCTTCCGTCCCCTCCCCGGCGAACCCGATGAAACGGATCACCATGGCCGCAGCCGCTATCTTGGAGGTCGTAGCGATGTAGGTGGTCACCTGGTTGGCCGCGCCCTGGTAGACATCGGGAGCCCACATGTGGAACGGAAACAGGGCCTGTTTGAAGAAAAACCCGCCCAGGGCCAGCACCAGGCCGATAACCGCCGCCGGCTCATGAAACAGCCCGGGCAGTCTAGCCATGATTTCCGCCACGTAGGTGGTTCCGGTGATCCCGAACAGGTAACTGAAACCGAAAATCATGAAGGCCGACGCCGTGGATCCGATCATGAAATACTTCACACCCGTTTCCACGAACTCGTCCGCCCGGCGTCGCATGGGAACCAGCAGGTAAAGCGAATACGAAGACAACTCCAGCGCAATGTAGATGGTGAGCAGCTCCACCGCGCTCACCAGCATCATCATGGCCACCGTGCAGACGGCGAGCAGGAAGAAAAACTCCGCGTGCCGCCGGGCGTCGATCCCCTTCAGTTCACTGCAGACCACCACCACCCAGAACATTCCGAGGGCCAGAAAGATCTTGAACACCTGGCTGAACAGATCCACCCGGTACGAATCGAAGAAAAGGGTCCCTTCGCACCGGGCCGCCGCCACGGCGACCACGAGCCCCACCCCCGAAAGCACCACGGCCCACACGTACAGCCGCCTCACGTTCAGATGCCGCTGGATCGAGCACCAGAAAAAGACTCCCGCCATCAGCAAGTAATACAGCTCGGGGGTGAATAAGACCCATTTCATCATGACGATTCTTTCCCTCTCATCGCTACAGGCTGTTCACAAAGGGAACCACCGCACTTTGGATGACGTCCAGGATCAGCCGGGGAAACAGGCCGAAGAACACCAGAATCCCCACCAGAATGATGCGCGGTGAAGCGAGAAAGAGCGGAACATCCGGAATGTGCTCCCAGCGTTCGTTCTTTTCCCCGTAAAAGGTCTTCTGAACCACTCGCAGCATGAACAGGGCGCTCACCACCAGCCCCATGACCGCAAATACGCCGCGGACCGGGTACGTCTTCACCGCCGAGATGAACACCAGCAGTTCCGCCCAGAAGCTCGCCAAGCACGGCACCCCGATCCCGCAGAAGGCCGCGATGATGAAAAACGCCGACGCCACCGGCATGGTCTTAGACAGCCCCCCCAATTCGGGAATCATCTTGGTGTGCGTCCGGTCGTAGATGTAACCCACAGCGGAGAAGAGGAGGGCCGTCATGATGCCGTGCGAAAACATCTGGAAGACAGCGCCGTTGATCCCGTCCACCGTCATGGTGGCCAGCCCCAACCCGACGATCCCCATGTGCGAGACGCTGGAATAGCCGATGACATACTTGAGGTCCGTCTGTGCCAGTCCCACGAACGCGCCGTAGACGATCCCGATGGTCGCCAGCAGCGCCATGAGGTCCGCCCAGTAGACCAGGCCTTCCGGGCACAGCGTCATGCCCACCCGCAGGATCCCGTAGGCCCCCAGCTTCATCAGCACGCCCGCGTGAATCATGCTCACCGCCGTCGGCGCCGCCACGTGACCCACCGGCGACCAGGTGTGGAACGGCCAGACACCCGCGAGGATCCCGAAGCCCAGGTAGAGGAGCACGAAAGCGATCCGCTGGGCTTCCACCGTGAATCCGATCCGCTGCAACTCGAAGAGATCGAAGGTCCCGGCTCCACCCAGCACCCACAGGTACAGGATCCCGGGAAGAATGAGCGCGCTGCCGGCCAGAAGGTACAGCGTGAGCTTCATGGCCCCGTATTCCTTCCGAGTGCCGCCCCATATGGCGATCAGCGGGTACATGGGAAAGAGCGATACGTCGTACCAGACAAAGATGAAAAACAGGTCCATACTCATGAAAACGCCGTAGACGCCCGCAACCAGGAGGAAAGTGAGGGCAAAGTACTCCTTGACCCTCTTTTCGAGCTCCCACATGGTGAGAACGCCTGTAAAAAGCACCACGGAGGTGAGTACCAGCATGGGAAGGTTGATGCCGTCCACGGCGTTGAAGTAATAGATCCCCAGGCTCTTCACCCACAGCACGCGCTCCACGAACTGCAAGCCTCCCTTTTCCGTATCGTAGGCGAAGTAGAGCGCGATGCACAGCATCAGTCCCACCGCCGAAAATCCGAGGCTCACCTGCTTGATCAGCCTGGTCCGGTGTTCCGGGATAAACAGGATCACCAGAAGGGCCAGCAGGGTGGAAAGAAGGATCGTGCTCAGGATCGGAAATTGTGCTGGTTCCATGGGAGTCATAAGCAAGCCCGCTCATTCTTCTTTCATGAGGTTTGCGTCATGGGAGGCCCTGATCCGGATACCCCGGCATCCCGGCACCCGTTCCGTACGGCATCGGCGGCCGGCCTGAAGCCGTTCCGGCCGCAACATTCCGGCCGGTCACAGGACGAAGAAGAGAACCATCAGCCCGACGCCGGCGACCATGATCACAAGGTTGTACTGCAGCCATCCCGACTGGAGGAAACTCAGGGAGCGCCCGCTTCCGACGGTGAACCGACAGATCCCGTCGATGCCGCCGTCGATCACACGGCGATCGTTCCGGGTGAAGGCGTTCGTCAGGCCGCAGTAGACCAGGGCATCCAGGAGCAGCCGGTAGAGGTCGTCCAGGTACCATCGCCGGGCGAAGAAGGCTTCCACGCGGGGATAACGCCGGAGAAAGCCTTCCTGCTTCGCCCGCTTCCAGCCGAACTCCACGTATGCCCAGAAGATTCCCGCAAGCCCCATGGAAACCGCCGTCGCCAGCACCACATAATGGCCGATACCATGCACCCCGGCATGAGATGCCTCGACGCCGTGGGCCGCCGCCGTCCATTCGGTCAGGAAACGTTCCAGCCAATGCTGGCTGAACCCCAGCACCAGGGTGACGCCGGCGAGGATCATCACCGGCCAGGCCATGGCCCAGTAGGTGTATCCGTGGTGTTCGCCGTGGCCGTCGCCGTGGTGGGCGTCGTCGGGGGCGGCGTCCTTTTTCGGAAACAGGATGAAGAAGATCAACCGGAAGCTGTAGTAGGCGGTGAGTAACGCGCCGAAGAGTCCCGCCGCCAGCCAGAGCTTGTTAGAAGAACCCGCCAGGGCGGCCATGACGGCTTCCTTGCTGAAAAAGCCCGAAAACGGAAAAACCCCGGCCAGGGCAAGCGCCCCGATGGTCATGCAGATCATAGGTACCTTCATCCTTCGCCCGCCCTGACGCCCGATCATCCGCATGTCGTTGGTGTGATATTCATGGATGAAGATCCCCGAACAAAGAAAGAGCAGCGCCTTAAACCCCGCATGGGTCGTGAGGTGGAACACGCCGGCGAAATAGCCCCCCGCGGCAAGGCCCATCACCATGAACCCCAGCTGACTCACCGTGGAATAAGCCCAAACCTGCTTGATGTCATAGGTCGCCATGGCCATGGTCGAACTCAGAAGCATAGTGATCGTCCCGATGACCAGGGCTACGGCCATGGCGTCGGGTGAGGCCGCAAAGAACGGAAAGATGCGGCCCATGAGGTACACGCCAGCCGCCACCATGGTGGCCGAATGCAGCAGGGCGCTCACCGGCGTCGGGCCTTCCATGGCGTCGGGCAACCAGGTGAGCAGCGGAAACTGGGCGCTCTTGCCCATAACGCCGCAGAAGATCAAAAGCGCCCCCAGGGTCACGATCTGCTGCGGAATCCGGTTGGCCTGCGCCGCCTCGTTCATGTCCAGGATCCCCAGGTTTCCGAATCCCAGAAGCACCGTGATGATCCCCAGGAAAAAGCCGATATCGCCCAGGCGCGTCATGACGAAGGCCTTCTTTCCGGCCTGGGACGCACTCCACTTTTCATAGTAGAAGCCGATGAGCAGATAGGACGCAAGCCCCACCAGTTCCCAAAAGACGTAGAGCTGCAGCATCCCCGGTGCGATCACCATGGTCATCATGGCCCATGCGAAGAGCGACTGGAACGCATAGTAGCGGCTGAAGCCGGGATCGCCGGCCATGTAGCCCAATGAGTACACCTGCACCAGAAAGCTGATGGCCGCCACGATGACGAGCATCAGAAGACTCAAACGGTCCAGCAGAAAACCGAACGGAATATGAATGTCGCTGGAAACCATCCAGGCCACCTCGTATTCCACGGGACCGGGAGCATGCCGCAGGGTCACCAGCAGATACAAAGACGCGATAAGCGCCGTCGCCACGGCTCCGATGGAAATGGCCGCGGAGAGCTTCGGGTTCCTTCGCGTACCGATCAAGATGACCGCCATGGCGATGAACGGCAGCGAGGCACACGAAGAAGCCGCCAGGAGCACGGGATCCTTGAGAAGCCAGGTCATGGAGTCGATCCTTCAGCGATTCTATGGGTTAAAAGATGGCTCTTTCGCTTCCGCCCCCGAACGGTTGACACAACGCTCAACCTGAGCCCTTTTGTGGTAGGAGCCGGCTTGCCGGCGATTAAGGTCAACGCGGCATTGCCTGTTTTGCGAATCGCGGGCAAGCCCGCTCCTACAGATGCGCATCGCGGCCAAGGCCGCTCCAGCCGTGGATATGGATCGCTGTCTCTTCTTCTCGGACGGCCCGCTAGCCGCCCAGCCGCCGGGCCCGCTCGATGTTGATGGAACGCAGCCGCCGAAACAGCGTCAGGATGATGCTCAGGCCGATGGCCGCTTCCGCCGCCGCCAGCCCCATAATGAACAGGGTGACGATCTGCCCGACGGCGGGCTCCGGGGCCAGAAACCGATTGAACGCCATGAAATTGATGCTGGCGCCGTTTAGCATCAGCTCCAGTGAAATGAGCATGGCGATGAGGTTTCGCCGCATGAGCACGCCGAAGAGCCCAAGGCTGAAGAGAACGGCGGCGATGACGAGATAGACGGTCAGCGCATTCACGAAG
Organism: Desulfoglaeba alkanexedens ALDC; assembly: GCF_005377625.1. Taxonomy (GTDB): domain Bacteria; phylum Desulfobacterota; class Syntrophobacteria; order Syntrophobacterales; family DSM-9756; genus Desulfoglaeba; species Desulfoglaeba alkanexedens. The sequence continues at coordinate 876,096 of NZ_CP040098.1, forward strand.
TCAACCTCCGGCTGAAACCGGCTGTCAGGATGGCGCCGATGATGGCCACCAGCAGCACCAGCGAGATCAATTCAAAGACCAGGCTGTATCGGGTGAGAAGCATGTGGCCGATGGTGGTGATGCTCCAGTCCGTGCTTCTTTCCGGTGCAGCCTGCCACGCGGTCTTCCAGAGAACGGCCACGATCGAAACCAAGAAGATCCCCACTGAAAAGCCGCCCAGGACCATCTTCGGCATCTTTCGTTTGGGCATTTCCAGGTGCAGGGGGCGGGACAGCATGATGGCGAACACGATGGCCACGCAGATGGCGCCCACATAGATCAGCAGCTGCATGAGCCCCAAGAAAAGGCTTCCCAGGTACACGTAGAGGCCCGCCACTCCCGCCAGGCAAAGGACCAGCCCCAGGATGTTGTAGATGATGTTTCGTGGAAACACCGCGATTCCCGCGCCCGCGAAGACGATCCCAACCAGGATCCAGAACGCCGTGTGAGCGAAACCCAGGGTGAAGAAATCAGCCGTCATCACCGCCCGTCCTCCAATCTTTCCATCAGGTCGATCACCCCGTCCCACCGCGAGTCGCCTTCCAGTTCGTATTCGCGGGAAAACTTGAGCGTCTGGGTCGGGCACGATTCCACGCAAAGCCCGCACAGGCTGCACCGGGTGAAGTCGATGACGTAATGGGTCGCCACCTTGCCGCCGCGGGCGTGTTCCTTGATCCCTTGGACCTTGATGACACCTGTGGGGCACGTGCGCTGGCAGGTCCCGCAGGCGATACAGCGATGGGTGCCCGTGTCCGGGAAACGGACGAACTCGATGTGTCCGCGGTAGGCCGGTGACATCTCGAGCCTTTTGCGCGGATACTGAACGGTCACAACGGGCTTCACCAGCCGCCGCACCGTCACCCGCATCCCCTCCACCAGGCTCCAGCCACCTTCAACGATTTCTTTCCAGTACCCCATGTCCACCTTCCGCTTTGGGTTGGAAACGCACCACCCGGAAACGAAGCTTTCACAACAGCTTGAGCACGGCGGCCGTGACCACCAGGTTGACGAGACTCAACGGAATCATCACTTTCCACGAAAAATTCATCAGCTGGTCGAAACGCACCCGGGGAAAGGTCCAGCGAAACCACATGAGCACGAAGAGCAGCACATAGGTCTTCAGAAGAAACCACACCACCCCGGGGATCCTCAGACCGAAACCGAAGGGACCGTGCCAGCCGCCGAAAAACAGCGTGGCGGCCACGGCGCACACAATGAACATGTTCGTGTATTCGGCCAGGAAAAACAGCCCGAAACGCATGCCGCTGTATTCCGTGTGAAACCCGGCCACCAGTTCCGATTCGGCCTCCGGAATGTCGAAGGGCGCCCGGTTGGTTTCCGCCGTGGCGCAGATGAAGAAGATGAGCCCCGCCACGGGCTGCAGGAAGATGAACCAGACCCGGTGCTGCGCCATCACGATTTCGGAGAGGTTGAAGGAACGCACCATGAACACCACGGCCATGGCCGCCAGCAGCAGGGGAATCTCGTAGGCTACGTTCTGGGCTACCGACCGGATCGCTCCCAACAAAGCATACTTGTTGTTGGAAGCCCACCCGCCGGTCAGAATGGCCAGCACGGTGAAAGTTGAAAAAGCAAATATAAGGAGCAGCCCCACGTTCATTTCCCGGATCACCAGTTGGGGACCGAAGGGAAGCACCAGGAAGGCCAACAACACCGGCATGAACACGAGCACCGGCGCCAGCGGAAAGAGAATCCGGTCCGCCCGGCTGGGCGTGATCAGTTCCTTCCCCAAAAGCTTGATGCCGTCCACGATGGTCTGGAGCAACCCGTGGGGGCCCACTTCCATGGGCCCCAGCCTCAACTGGATGTGACCGGCCACCTTCCGCTCCAGCCACACCAGGAGAAGCGCGTTGAGCGGCGCAAAGATGAGCACGACCACCAGGCCGATTATGATCCGGAGCCAATCCGATCCTGCGCTCGTGGCGACTGTTTCCGTCATGCGTGATCCACTCCTCGGGATTCCATGGGTTGCGGTCCGGCGCCCCCGTTCACCGCCTCACCGATCGATTTCGGGCACCACGATGTCGATGCTTCCCAGAATCGAGATGGCGTCTGCGACCAGTGTTTCCTTCAAGACCTCGGTGAGGCAGTGCAGGTTTCCGTAGCTGGGCACCCGGACATGGCAGCGGTACGGGTAGGCACTGCCGTCGCTCACCAGGTAGTAGGCGGTCAGTCCCCTGGCGCTTTCGAAGGCGAAATAGACTTCGCCGCGCCGGGGCTTGATCTTCAGTCGCAAACCCTCCAGCCGATGCGGCCCTTCGGGCAGCTGGTCCAGGGCCTGCTCGATGATCCGGCAGCTCTGCTCCATTTCCTCCAGCCGGACGCAGTACCGGTCCAGGGCATCGCCTCGTGTCCCCGTCGGGACTTGGAAATCGAACCGGTCGTAGACTTCGTACGGTTCCACTTTCCGCATGTCGAAGGGCACCCCGCAGGCCCTCAGGTTGGGCCCCGTCACGCCGAACTGCCTGGCCGTTTCCCGGTCGATCACCCCAACGCCGCGGGTCCGGTGGATGAAGATCACGTTCTTGGTAACCAGGTTGTGGTAATCCGTCCAGCGGCTTCGGAGCCGCTGGATGAAGTCCCGCGTCGCTTGGACGAAAACCTCGTCGATGTCCCGTGCAACCCCTCCGAAACGGCAGTAGCTGTAGGTCAGGCGCGACCCGCTCACTCGGTCCAGGATGTCGAGGATCCGCTCCCGATCGTCGAAGCAATAGAGAAACGGCGTGAAGCCCCCCAGGTCCATCACGAAGGTTCCGAACCACAGGAGGTGGCTGGAGATGCGGTTCAATTCCGAGCAGATCACCCGAATGTACCGGGCTCGCTCGGGCGGCACGATACCGGCCAGCTTTTCCACCGCCAGGCAAAATCCGTGATTGTAGATCATGCCCGACAGGTAATCCATGCGGCTGCAGTTGGGCATGAACTGCAGGTAGGTCCGGCTTTCGGCCATCTTTTCGTGGCCTCGGTGCGCGTAGCCGATGATGGGGTCGGCCTCCACGATAAACTCACCGTCCATGGTGAGGAGCACCCGGAGCACCCCGTGGGTGCTGGGATGCTGCGGGCCCAGGTTGAGGCTGTACGTCTGTTGGACCGGCGGCGCTGACTGTTCAGCCATAGATCTCTTCCCGTCTCCGGTGGGCGTGAACCCGGCCGAAATCCTTTCGATGGGGGTGGAAATCCGCATCTTCCGGCAGAAGAAGCGGCCTCAGGTCCGGATGGCCCGTGAACACAATGCCGAAAAATTCCCACACCTCCCGCTCCAGCCACAGGGCCGAACGGTAAACATCGCTCACCGTCGGCACACCCTCACCCCGGGGCACCGGCACCCGAAGCGCGATCCTCGCCGACGGTTCGTAGCGGTTCATGTGATAAACCAGCTCCAGCGTATCCTTGAAGTCGAGTCCGGTGAGCGATTCCAGGTACCAGCCTTCCGTTTCGAAGGTTCGCATCACCTCGTGCAGCACGTCCCTTGGAACCTCGGCGGAAAGCACCACCCCCTTTTCAAAATCCGGTTCCAGCCGGAGGCGTTCCTCGCCCACCCACCGCTTCAGTACCTCGGACATTCGTTCCCTCGCGGCCATGCCTCAGACCCTGCCTTCCTTTCGAGTGAACCTTCGGATGATATTGCGTTTTTCTCCCTTGGTGATCTTGTCTTCCAGCGCCAGAAAGCCCTGAATCAGCCCCTCGGGACGCGGCGGGCAGCCCGGAACGTAAATGTCCACGGGCACGATGAGGTCGACGCCAGGCACGATGGCGTACTGGCCCTCGTACTGGAAAGGTCCGCCGGAGATGGCGCAGTTACCCATGGCGATGCACCACTTGGGGTCCGGCATCTGATCCCAGAGCCTTCGGATGGTCGGAGCCATCTTGCGGGCGACGGTTCCGGCCACGATCATCACGTCCGACTGCCGGGGCGACGGCCGGAACACACCGGCCCCGAACCGGTCCAGGTCGAACCTCGCCGCACCGGCCGCCATCATTTCAATAGCGCAGCAGGCTATGCCGAAGGTCATGGGCCAAAGCGAATTGGCCCGGGCCAGATTCAGCAAATCCTCCAGCAAGGCGAACTGAACAACCGGTTCTACTCTTTGCTCCGCCACTCAAAGACTCCTTTTCGCCACGCATAGACAATGGCCAAAGAGAGGATTCCCACAAAAAGCACCACTTCGAGAAAATCCCGGATCCCGTATTCCCCGTAGACCAGCGCCACCGGAAAAAGGTAGAGAACGTCCACGTCGAAGGCGAGAAAGATCAGCGCGTAAATGTAGTACGCCGCCGTGAACTGGATCCAGGCGCTTCCGATGGTTTCCATACCGCTTTCATAAGTGGCGTCCCGGAACAGCCCTTTCCCCCGGCGGACGATGAGCCGCGAAATGATGAGAGTGATGACCGCAAACGCAACCCCCACCAGGAGATAAGAAGCAACCGAAAGAAAATCGATAAGAAGCGCCGTTGGAAGCATAAAGTTTCCCTCTACTCAATATATATGGCCCCAAACTTACAATTTTCCATGCAAATCCCGCACCGAACACACAGCTCCTCGTCGATGCAGTGGCATTCTTTCTTGGCGCCGATCACCGCGCCTTCGGGGCACTTGATCCGGCACAGCCCGCAGCCGGTGCACTTGTCGGGATCGATGACGTAGGTGATGAGCGCCTTGCAGATCTTGGCGGGGCAGCGCTTATCGTAGATGTGCGCCTCGTATTCGTCACGGAAGTACTGAATCGTGCTGAGAACGGGGTTGGGAGCGCTCTTTCCCAGTCCGCACAGGGCGGTCTCTTGGATGGCGTGGCACAGCTCTTCAAGACGCTCCAGGTCCCCCGGCCGGGCCCTTCCTTCGCACATGTCGGTCACCAATTCGTGCATGCGCTTGACACCCACCCGGCAGGGAATGCACTTACCGCACGATTCTTCCACCAGGAAGTTCAGGAAGTACCGAGCCACGTCCACCATGCAGGTCGCCTCGTCCATGACGATCATGCCTCCTGAACCCATCATGGACCCGGCTTCCTTGAGTTTCTCGAAGTCGACCGGCAGATCGATGAGCCGTTCGGGAATGCAGCCGCCGGAAGGCCCTCCGGTCTGCACCGCCTTGAAACGCTTCCCTTCGGGAATGCCTCCCCCGATATCGTAGATGATGGTCCGAAGCGGAGTCCCCATGGCCACTTCCACCAGGCCGGTGTTGTTGATCTTTCCGACCAGCGAGAAGATCTTCGTGCCCTTGCTCCGTTCCGTCCCCATGGAGGCATACCAATCGCCGCCGTTGTTGATGATGAGCGGCACGTTGGCCCAGGTTTCCACGTTGTTCAGGTTGCTGGGGCGGCCCCAGAGGCCCTTTTCCACGGTGTGGATATGCTTGCCGCGCGGCTCACCCACCTTGCCTTCAAGCGATGCCATGAGCGCCGTCGACTCCCCGCAGATGAAGGCGCCGCCACCCCGATTCACGTGCATATCGAGGCCGAAGGGGGTCCCCATGATGTTTTCGCCCAGCAACCCGTAGTCCTTGGCCTGCTTGATGGCCCATTCGGCGTTCTTCACGGCCATGGGGTATTCGAAACGCACGTAGATATAGCCTTCCACGGCCCCGATGGCGTAGGCGCCGATGATCATCCCCTCCAGTACCTGGTGCGGGTTTCCTTCGAGAAGCGACCGGTCCATGTAAGCCCCGGGATCGCCTTCGTCGGCGTTGCACATCACGTACTTGATGTCCCCGTGGGCCCTCCGGCACGACTCCCACTTCACACCGGTGGGGAATCCTCCTCCGCCCCGCCCCCGGAGCCCCGAACGCTTCACCTCGTCGATCACCTCTTCCGGCTTCATACCGGAAAGGACCTTGGCCAGCGCGGAATAGCCGCCGCGGGCGATATAATCTTCGATGTCGGTGACGTAGTTGGACCCGGTGTCCTTGAAAACCAGCCGCTTCTGTTTGGCGAAAAAGGGGATCTCGAATTCGTGAACGATCCGCTCGCCCGTGGTCGGATCCACGTAAAGCAGTTCCTCGATGATCTCGTCGCCCACCACCGACCGCTCCACTATGGCCCTCACCTGCTCGGGCTTCACCCGCTGGTAAAACACCTCTTCCGGTTCGATCACCACGATGGGCCCGCACGCGCAAAACCCGTTGCAACCCGTGGGAATGACCATGTACTCCCGAGTGAGGCCGCGGGACTCCAGTTCCTGCTGAAACGCATCCACAAGGCGCCGACTTCCCTGGGAATGGCACCCCGTCCCCGTGCAAACCCGGATGCGTTTTCGGAGTTCTTTGCGCTTCTCGATGATCCGCTGTCTCAGTCCGTCCAGGTCCTGAATGCTTTTAAGCCGCTCCATGACCGCCCCGTTACGCCGCCTTCTGCGCTTTGATCGCTTTGATGATCTCCGCCATCTTGTTCGGCGTCATCTCGCTGTAGGTTTCTCCGCCCACCACCACCACCGGCGCCGAAGCACACGCGCCCACGCAGTTGACCGTTTCCAGGGTCAAAGCCATATCCTCGGTGGTTTCTCCGGGATTCAGCCCCAGGTCCTGCTTCACCCGGTCCAGGATTTTCGGTGCCCCCCTCACGTGACACGCCGTTCCGGTACACACGTGAACAATGGTCCGCCCGCGAGGCTTCAGGCTGAACACCTTGAAGAAGGTCGCCACGCTGTACACCTGGCTGATGGGCATCCTCAGGCGCTTTGAAATGCGTTCGATGCTTTCCCGAGGCAGGTAATTGAAATGGTGGTTCACGTCGAGCATGATCTGGAGGAGGGATTCTGGCTTCGCCCCCCATTGATCGATGATCTCATCCACGGCCTGAAGATTGCGTTCCATGTGGTGCCTCCAGCAGGTTCGTACCGGTCCTCAGCAGTGTAGCGGGAGGAGTGAAAGGCGATCGAGCGTCGTTCGTGCTTCTATGCAAAATGACCGTCACAGGTCAAGTGGAAACTTGTGCATTGTCACCTGAACCCGGGCCGGGCCGCCCGGGTCCGCCCTTGTCCCGCCTCACCCCCCGCGTTGCTCGCGCCGCAGCGTCGATCACCTTGTACCATTTGTCACATTATCCCCGCCCGCCGCAGAAACGATCACCTCGAAGGTCGACCCCCGCCCCAGTTCGCTACGGACCCGAAGGCAACCCCCGTGAGCCCGGACGATCTTCTGAGCTATGGCGAGCCCCAGGCCCGTCCCTTCGAGCGAGCGGACCCGGGAGTCCTTTCCACGGTAGAACTGGTCGAAGATGAAGGGAAGTTCCGTTTCGGCGATGCCGAAGCCGGTGTCCGTCACCTGGATGGAAACGCCCCCGGGGCATGCTTCGGCCCGCACCACCACCACGCCCTTTTCCCGGTTGTATTTCACCGCGTTGGAAATGAGGTTGCTCAACACCTCCCGGAAAGATCCGGGGTCCGCCAGGATCTTCGGCAGATCTTCCGGCAATTGCACCTGGATGGCCACGTCCTTTTCCCGCGCGGCCCACTCCAGCCCCTTCAACGCTTCATCCACGCAGGCCGCCAGATCCACCGGGCGGAGGCGCCGAACGATGTCCCCTTCCTGGATGCGGCTCATGTCGAGCCAATCGTTGATGAGTTCCAGGAGTCCCTGGAGCCTTTCGCGGGCGCGCTCCAGCATCTCCCGCTGGACCTCCGTAAGCTCCCCCCCGATGCCCTCCAGCAGTACATCGAAGTATTGAAGGATCGCCGACAGCGGCGACCGGAGCTGGTGAGTCACCATGGTCACGAAGTTCCGTTCGATCGCCGCCTTTTCTTCACGCAGCGCCCGGGATTCCAGGTCGAGGCGCCGCTTTTCGAGGCCGCGCCGGACGACGATCAGCAGTTCATCCGGCGTGAAGGGCTTGGGAAGGTAGTCGTAGGCGCCTTGTTTCATGGCGGCCACGGCGCTTTCCACGGTTGCGTACCCGGTTATGATGACGATCACGATGGAAGGATCCAACTCGTGAATGCGCCGCGCCACCTCCACGCCGTCCATTTCCGGCATCTTGAGGTCCACCAGCACCAGGTCGTGGGGGTCGCGCGCCAGTATCTCCAGCCCCTCACGACCGCTCGGGGCAAGCGTAACCTCGATCCCTTCACGGCTCAGCACTCGGCGGCAGGCCACCCGGGCGATTTCTTCGTCATCGATGACCAGCACTTTCGGGGGATTCACCATCATCGCCCTCGGTTCACGGCCACCCGCCGGCGACGTGAATACACCACAAGGCCGCCCCCGGACGCGACGCGTCTTGAAGCCGCGGCCATGGGCCCGCCGCTGCCGCCCGGCCGGGACTGCTCAAACCTTCGAACGGTAACGCCGCAGCAGGTCGGCCACCCGTTCCAGAAGTTCCTTCGGTTTGAACGGCTTGTCCAGGTAGTCGTCGGGGTCCGGGAGCCCCCCCATGTCCTCCGGATCTTCGAAACTGAACCGGGACCCGGTATCGGCCCGGACACTCGAAACCATCAGGATGGGGATGTTTTTGAACGACGCAAAGGCGGGATCCGACCTCAAAGAGGCGAGCAGGCTGAAACCTTCGAACATGCTTTCCATCATGATGTCGAGGATGATCAGGTCGGGCTGAACCTCTTGAACCTTCTTCAGTCCCTCCTTCCCATCCCCGGCGGCGACCACTTCGTATCCGTCCGCAAGCAACATCATTTTGGTGGATTTCACGAAATCCGGATCGTCATCCACGATGAGAATCCTGCCCTTTGCTGTCATGGGTGTTCCTCCGGAGTCTCGAAGAAGGGGTTGGGCGTGGAGCGGGAATGCGGCCTTTATTGTGAAATCGTTTATTCGGATAGCGGAATTGGGCTTGTCTGTCAACAGCGAATCCGGTACCTTCCTTCACCGAAAATCGCCCTAACGACCAAGCGGCCGGCCCCCTGCAGCCGCCATCGGCGCCCCGGGCGTTTTCAGAACACATAAAAGAAGTCTTCTTCAAGGGCAAACCGCAATCGTTTCATCATCAGGACCACATCCCGGGTCTTGCCCGCGGCGGTCATGAAGTAGTCTTCCAGGGTGCACTTGACCTCGAAGCCCAGCTGCCGGAAAGCCTTCACCGCCAGTTGATTTTCCGCCAGAATCTCGGCTCTGAGGAAAAAGAGGCCCTGGCGAGTGCCGATTTCGACCAGTTCTTTGATGAGCGTGGATCCAAGGCCCAACTTCCGGTGGGAGGTGCCGACGACGATTCGGATTTCGGCCACGTGGCGGTACACACCCTTCATCCGGTGGAGGGTACAGACGGCGACGATCCCCTTCATGGCGGCGTCCCAGGCCACCAGCGGTGTGACGTACCGGTAGTCGAGGCTCTCGATCCAGCGCGAGATGGTCCGGGGGTTGCGCACGTCGTCCCGGAGCGTTTCCACTTCCCGGTCTGGAATACCCTCGAAGAATTTCCGCAGCGCCTCTTCGTCCACGGTTTCCAGGAGCCTCAGGACAACGACTTCTCCGTTGTTGAGCAGGCTTTCTTTCGGAGAGGGCAGTTCGTGGGCCGCGATCGCGTTCATCTGACGAACCTCGATCCAAAAGTGACTTGAGGAAACTATTCAAGAGAGGGACGACGGTCGGCGGCGGCAACGCCTTCGGGGCGTCGCCCGCCGCATTAACAATCTTAGCGAAAGGATTCGGAAGGCACAAGCCTTTCGGGCATCCGACAACGGCTCACGAAACGGACGGAAAGGAGGACAACGTGTTCGAGCAGGTTCACATCGGCTTCATAGGCGGCGGCAACATGGGCGAAGCGCTCATTAGGGGGCTTCTGAAGGCGAGACTCGTTCCCCCGGAGCGTGTTCATGTCTGCGATGTGAGCAAGTCGCGCACCGCGCACCTGGCGGCCGCTTACGGGGTTTCCATCCTTGAAGACGAAGCCCGGATCGCGAGTTCCTGCGGGATCGTCGTCATCGCCGTGAAACCCCAAAACGTTTTCCAGGTTCTGGAACGCATCCGGGACCACCTGGCCCATCGCCCGTTGATCGTCTCCATCGCGGCCGGCGTGTCCCTTTCGTCCTTGGTCGAAGCCCTTCCCGCCGAAACCCCGGCGGTCCGGGCGATGCCTAACACCCCGGCACTCGTCCTTCAGGGCGCTTCCGCCCTCGCCCGCGGCCCCTGTGTGGCGGACCGGCAGATGGCCCAGGCCCTGGCGTTGTTCAAGGCGGTAGGGATCGCGCTCGAGGTCGAGGAACAATGGATGGACGCGGTGACGGGCCTGAGCGGCAGCGGCCCGGCCTACATCCTTTTGGTCCTCGAAAGCCTCGTGGACGGCGGAGTGCTCATGGGCCTTCCCCGCGCCATCGCCCGGGACCTGGTGGTGCAGACCGCCCTGGGAACGGCGGCCATGCTCCGGGAAACCGGAAAACATCCTGCGGAACTGAAAGACCTGGTCACATCCCCGGGCGGCACCACCATCCACGGCCTGCAGGTGCTGGAAGACTCCGGCATCCGCGGCGGCATCATGACGGCGGTCCAGGCGGCCGCCTTGAGATCCCGGCAGCTGGGGAAGAACCCGTGAGGCGGCGGCCGTCGGCCGCCATGGCACTGGTGTCGATGTGCGCGGCCGGTTCAATGAATCTACCGGTTTCCCGCAGCATCCAGCAGGCATAGGAAAGGGCGGTAAGATCATCGAATCCGGACGGAAAGAAACTCAAGGCGATCGAAACGCGCCGGAGGAGCGGAAAGAGGCGTCCCGATGGAATGCGTTCTGCTTGGAAGCGGCGGCATGATGCCCATGCCCCACCGGCTGCTCACGTCCGTCGCGGTGAAGACGGGAGGCAGGCTTTATCTTTTCGATGCGGGCGAAGGAACTCAGATCGGCCTGAAGGCGGCCCGGATGGGCCTGGGCAGGCTCGCGGTCCTCGCCGTCACCCATCTCCACGCGGACCACTGCCTGGGACTTCCCGGCCTCCTCATGCTTCGCTCCCAGATCCCGAACCCCTGCCCGCTCGCGGTCCTCGGGCCTCCCGGCATTCGGGAATTCGTCCTATCGACCCAGCGACTTCTCGGGTTTCACCTCGCCCCTCCGGTCCGGTTCGTGGAATGGGCCGAGAATCGAAGCCCTGTGGCCTGGGAAGACGAAGCGGTCCGCATCAGTTGGCTGCCCCTGGAGCACACCCGGTTCTGCCTGGGATACCGGCTGGAAGAACCTGACCGCCCGGGGCGCTTCCATGCGGAAAAGGCGGAAGCCCTGGGGATCCCCTCCGGCCCGCTCCGGGGACGGCTCCAGCGAGGCGAAACCGTCATGCTGCCGGACGGCACGGAAATCACTCCGGCCGATATCCTCGGCCCGCGGCGGCGGGGACGGCGCATCGCTTACGCGGTCGACACCCGGCCCGTGGAAGCCGTGGTCGAACTGTGCCGGGGCGTCGATATCGCCTTTCTCGACGGGATGTTCCATTCCGCCGAGGCCGAACACGCCCGGGAAAAAGGCCACATGACCGTAGCGGAGGCCGCCCGCGCCGCCCGGAAGGCCGGAGCGCACCGGTGCGTCCTGGTGCACCTGAGTCCCCGGTACCAGGACGAGGATCTCGATCGGCTCGAACAGGAAGCCCGGAAGGAACACCCGGGGGCCGCGATGGGCCGGGACCTCCAGCGCTTCGACGTGCCCCTTCCCGGTGATGAAACTGCTCCGTAGCCGCTTCGCCGGCAAGCCGGCTCCTACAGGACACGAGCCGTTGTGGGAACGGCGCCCTCGCCGCGATGAAGGCTGTTTCCCCTCCCCTTGTGGGAGGGGATTAAGGGGAGGGGAATGTAACTAATTGACATACACTAATTTTCCCACCCTCACCCCAACCCTCTCCCATCAAGGGAGAGGGGGGATTTTTTGACCTTGTTCCCAAGCTCCAGCTTGGGAACGAGAGGAAACACGTTATTCTGTGGACCTGTACTCAGTTCGATGGCAAGGATCCGTACCTGGACTGTATCCAATCCAGGAGTCTCTGCCTGTCGTTTTTTTCAGGATCGTCGAGCACCAGCTCCTGGACCCGTTTTAAGATTTCACCCACCATGGGTCCCGGCCCGATGTCCAGCCGGTCCATTACGTCGGCCCCGTCGATGGCCAGTTCCCCCCGCTCCAGGGGCGGACTTTTTTCCAGTTCATCCCGAACCCGAACCTTCAGCCGATCCAGGGCGGCCAGGGACGCTTCCGGATCCACGTGATCCAACCGGTCCGCACGCGCAAGGTCGAAAAGGTCGGGAAGGCGTTCCTTGCCCACGCGGCGGATGAAACGCCGCACTGCGGCGCCGCTCCACCGGTCGCTTCCCAGGAGCATGTGGTTCCGGACCAAAACGACCACGTCCTGGACCAGTCTCCCGGGAAGCCGCCACCGGGTGAGGACGGCCGCGGCCACTTCGGCACCGGCCGCGGCGTGTCCGTGGAACCGGAATTCTCCGCCGACGCTTTTCCGGACGCGAGGCTTGCCGATGTCGTGAAGCAGCGCGGCGAGGCGTACCGGGAGCCGCGCCGGAGCGTTTCGTACGACCTGGATTGTGTGCCGATACACATCGTGGCGGTGATACCGGTTCTGACGCACACCGAAGCCTTCCAAGATTTCCGGAAGGATCCATGGGAGCAGCCGGCCGTTTCGAAGCAGGGAAAAGGCGGGCTCGATGTAGCTTCCGAGAAGCAAACGGCACATTTCGTCGCGGACCCGTTCCACGGCCACCTTCCGGAGTCCTTCCGCTTCGGATCTGAGCGCCCGGTAAGTGGCTGCATCCACTCGAAAACCCAGGCAGCTCACGAACCGGGCCGCTCTGAGGACTCGCAGCGGATCTTCCCGGAACCGAGCTTGCGGATCTCCCACGGCCCGAAGGCAGCCGGTCTCCAAGTCCTTTTTCCCCTCGCCGGGATCCAGGAGCCCTCCGTCGGGATATGCCCACGCCATGGCATTGATGGTGAAATCCCGGCGGCCTAGGTCCCGCAGCAATCCCTCCACACCTGGCCCGCGAAGACTGGTGATCTCCACCTCTCGTTTCGGGGTGATCGCCCGGACGGTCCCGTGCTTCAGCGCCACGGGAACCACGGTGAAGTGAGGACGGAGAATCCGAAGGACCTCCTCCGGCGCCGCTTCCGTCGCCAGGTCCCAGTCCCTGGGGGCGGCTCCCAGCAGGTGATCGCGCAGCACGCCGCCGACCACCCATGACCTGCTGCCGGCCACCAGCAGCAGGTCCAGCACACGGCCCACGTCAGCAGGGATCTCGAGTCCGCCCATCCTTGAACCCACAGGTATCTCCATGGTGCAACATCCCGACGGCTTCCTGTTTTTTCCTTGATCTTTCCATGACCGCTTTTATAATACGCTTCAAGACTCAGTTCGCTCAAGTTGCGGGACTTGTCCAACACTCAGCGGAGGCCGTAATGGACGCCGTCCGGACCATGGAAGAAGCCAACAGGATCATCGAGGATTTCCCGCCGCACAAGTACGCGATCTACATCTTCCTGTTTCTGCTTGAAATCGTGACCGTGTTCTGTATCGGCCTGACCATCTGAGAGACCACCGCCTGGACCTTCGTGGTTGAACGCCCAAGGAAGTCGATGATGACGGGAACCCTGACCAACCTGGCTCTGCTCCTTCTTTTGCTGTGCCTTCGGGCCCAGGTTTGGGAACCCGGCGTCTTCCTCTTGCGGTCGCCATAAGCCATCGCGACGCAAAGCAAAAGACAAGGCCATGGGTTCCCGCCCATGGCCTTTTCTTTTGACTGGACTCCGAAACGAAATCTTCGGCATGGAAGGAGGTGAAGGACATGGGACTTGCTGGCCCAGCGGATTCATCTGACCCGCCCGAACCGCCTCTGGCGAAACGGGACCATCGTATCGAGGATTCCAACACGAAACGAAAGGAAGGTATCATGAGCCGAAAAATTCACATTTTCGACACCACGCTGCGGGACGGCGAACAGGTTCCCGGAGCGAAACTCAACCGGCGCCAGAAGCTGGAAATCGCCGAACAGCTGGCCAAGCTGGGCGTGGACGTGATCGAGGCGGGGTTCCCTTGCTCCTCCCCGGAAGATCTGCAGGCGGTGCGTTCCGTCGCCGAACAGGTCAAGGGGCCTGTCATCGCCGGGCTGGCCCGCGCGGTGCCTCAGGACATCGACATCGCCTGGGAAGCGGTGCAGAAGGCCGAAAGGCCTCGCATTCACGTGTTTCTCGGATCTTCCGACATTCACCTGCAGAAGAAGCTCCGCCAGGACCGCGAAAGCGCCTTGCAACGGGCCGTAGACGCGGTACGGTACGCCAAGAAATACTGCGAGGACGTGGAATATTCCACCGAAGATGCGTCCCGGAGCGACTTCGAGTACCTGTGCCGTGTGGTGGACGCCTGCATCCAGGCGGGGGCGACGGTGATCAACATCCCCGACACGGTGGGCTACGCCATTCCCGACCAGTTTGGAGAACTCATCCTCAAACTGAAGGAAACAGTGCCGGCCCTGGACCGGGTCCGATTGAGCGTCCATTGCCACAACGACCTGGGCCTGGCGGTGGCCAACACGCTCGCGGCCGTTCGAAACGGCGCCGAACAGGTGGAATGCACCATCAACGGCGTGGGGGAACGGGCCGGGAACGCGTCGCTGGAAGAAATCGTCATGGCGATCCGGACCCGCGAGGCCTTCTTCGACGCTCACACGGACATCCGGACCACGGAGATCTACCGCACCAGCCGCATGGTGAGCCGACTCATGAACATCCCTGTGCAGCCCAACAAGGCCATCGTCGGAGCCAATGCCTTCGCGCATTCCTCCGGGATCCACCAGGACGGCATCCTCAAGGATCGGAGCACCTACGAAATCATCCGGCCTGAAGATGTGGGCATCAAGGCGCACACGCTGGTTCTGACCGCCCGGTCCGGCCGCGCGGCCCTGAGACACCGGCTCAAGGAACTCGGCTATGACCTGACCCCGGAACAGTTCGAACGGGTCCACCAGCGGTTCCTGAACGTCGCCGACCGCAAAAAGGAAATCAGCAGCCAGGATCTCAACAGCATCGTCGAAATCGAACTGAGCAAGGTACCTGAAACCTACACCTTCGAGAGCCTCCAGATCATGAGCGGAAGCACCATGACACCCTTGGCGTCGGTCACCTTGATGAAGGAGGGCACCGCCTTCACGGACGCCGCCACGGGAAACGGCCCCGTGAATGCGGTTTTCAATTGCATCGAACGTATCATAGGGCAGCAGGGCACCCTCAGGGACTATGACCTGAAAGCGGTCACCATGGGTAAGGACGCTCTGGGGGAAGCCATGGTCCGCGTGGAGATCGGCGGAGCCATCTATTCGGGCATCGGCACCAGTCCCGACGTGATCGAAGCCAGTGCCCGGGCCTACGTAAACGCCTTCAACCGCTTTTTCGCCAACTCCCACTGACACCGCCGGGCGCCGGGGCGGTTCGGGACTTCCGAACCGCCCTTTATTTTTCGGATTCCGCGGGAGCCGACACGGACGGAACCGGCGGGTGTTCCGATTCGAGCAGATCGCGGTATTCGATCTGGTAGATGTAGAGCATCACCATGGCGAAGGCGAGAATCAAGGGACCGTAGAGGATGCCCACCAGCCCGAAGTATTGGACGCCGCCGATGATGGCGAGGAAGATGTAAAAGGGGGACATATCCGACTGCCCCCGCATGAAAAAGGGCCTCAGGAAGTTATCGATGCTTCCCACGAAAACCACGCACCAGGCGGCAAGAAACAGGGCGGATTTCCACTTTCCCAGAAACAACAGGTAGCCCACAGCGGGCATCCACACCAGCGCCGTCCCTACCAAGGGGATGAGCGATGCGAAGGCCATGGTCGATCCCCAGAAGAGTCCGGGGATACCGACGATGGACAGCCCCACCCCGCCCACGATGCCCTGGCACAGAGCCGTGGCGAAACTCCCCAGAAAGACCGAACGGGTGACCATTTTGACCTTCAGCAGGATGCGGTCTTCCTGTTCTTCCCGGAGCGGCGAGAGGTATTTCACGGCATGGACCATCTCCCGGCCGTCCCGGACGACGTAGAAGGTCACAAACAGCATGATGAAAAAATGGGTGACGAGAGTCGCCATGTCTCCGAGGAGGCCCGCGACACGGCTGATCAGGAACTGGCCGAAGTTCTTGCTGAACTGAAGCAGCGGTTCCTTGAAGCTCACCGTCGAAAGGTCAAGGAAATCCAGCTGATGGTTCGCCCAAGCCGTCATCTTGAGGAAGAATGGGTGTTCGGCCATCTTTTCCAGGTTGCCGGCCCGGATCCATTCGGTGACCTGGTTGATGGATTCCACGCCCTGATCCACCAGCTGGGTCACGAAAAAGAAAAAGGGCAGCGCGATCAGAAAGACGACGGCCAGAATCACCGTGAAGGCGGCCGCGTTTCTTCGCCCCCGGTAGGCGCGCACCAACCGGTCCTGTAGCGGCTGGGAGAGCGACGCCAGGACCACGGCCAGAATAAGCGTGTGAAGAAACGGCCTCAGGATGATGTAGGCAAGGTACAGGGCGAAAAAGAGCATCACCAGAAGAAACGGGCGATGCCCCTTTTCCGCCGCTGCTCCCGCCCCCGATTTCGATTTGGACTCCATGCCGTCCACTCCTCTGAACGAACATCACAGCCGTGCGGCCCGATCGCGATACCACCGGGCCTTTTCGGGGTCGTTCAGCGCCTGGTGGAGATCGGCTTGAAAGAGGTACACGTCCTTCAGTTTTGACGTTCTGTTCTGAAAGAGGATTTCGGCCTTCCTGGCGAATTCCAGGGACCGGGCAAGCTGCCCTTTCCGGCGCCATGCCTTGGCCAGCCCGAAAAAGGCGTCGCCGTTGTAAGCGTCCACCTGGACGGCCTGCTCGTAAAAGGCGATGGCCTCATCCGCGTTTCCTTGAGCCAAGTGAGCGTCACCCTGTTCCACGAAGCCCGTGGAGGCCAGGCGCTGAGGGGTCGCCGGTTCCTGACTCGCACCGGCTGCGGCGCCTTCGGCCCCGCTCACGTCGCGTTCCTGGATGGGAGCATCGGGCGCCAGGATCGGCTGCTGCGATTGGGACGGAGTCGACGCCTGCCGGGGCTTCTCAGGCGGGTAACGCCATTCCACGGGGACGTGAACGGCCGCTCGCGGCGCGCACCCCCCGACCAGCAGCGCCCAAGCAACGACCAAAAGCCAACGGGAATGCGATCGGGTGTTGTCTTGCATCACGTGTCTCCCTCATAGGTTAGGACGTCCATTCTACCTCGGCGCATGGTAACTGCAGGCACTCCTTGGTGTGTTTTCAGGCAGAAAATATTCGATGATCCTTTCCGGACAGTACTGCGTGGCCAGCTCCCCTGAAACCGGGCACACGAGACGTTCCACAACCCCCGGGGGGATCTGGAATTCCCTCGGATTCATCCAGGGTTCCACACTTTTCATGAACCGTATCCAGATGGGAAGCGCGCCGCTGGAACCCGACAGCCCCGTGGAACGATTGTCGTCGAATCCCACCCAGACCAACACCAGCAGGTCGCTGGTGTAGCCCACGAACCACGCGTCCCGATAGTCGCTGGTGGTACCGGTCTTACCGGCGCAGGGAAAATCGATTCCCATGGAAAGGGCGCGCCGCGCGGTTCCCTCTTGCACCACCGCCTGGAGCAGGTGAGTGATCAGGAACGCCTTGGCTGGAGACGTCACGGATTCCAGGTCCATGTACCGGCGTTGCTCCACCGTCCCTTCGGCGGTCACCACGCGCCGAAGACTCAAGAGGAAGGGACGCTGCCCGTCGTTGGCGAGTGTGGCATAGGCGGTGGCCAGTTCCAACGGCGTGACTTCGAAAGACCCCAGGGCCAGCGAGGGAAACGGGCGCATTTCGGACTGAATCCCAAGGGCGCGCGCCGTAGCGATGATCCGTTCCAGTCCCACCTGCATGGCCAGGTTGACCGTTGCGGCGTTCAACGAATGGGCGAGGGCATCTCGGAACAGTACCCGCCCCCGATAACGGCCGTCGTAGTTTCGGGGAGACCAGAGGTCTCCGTTGGTCCGGTAGGTGATCGGTTCGTCCAAGAGCCAGCTCACGGCTGTGAACTGGTCAAGCGCTGCGAGATAGACAAAAGGCTTGAAGGCCGATCCCGGCTGCCGCCGGGCGAACAGCGCTCGGTTGTAATTGCTCACGGCGTAGTCCCGCCCTCCGACCAACGCCAGGACCTCCCCCGTCCTGGGCTGAACCGCCAGCAGGACCGCCTGAAGGGCCTTCTCCGGATCGGAAGCCTTGAGTTTCGGCCGCGCCTTTTCCAACTCCCGAAGTCCTTCCGCCACGGCCCGCTCCGCGGCGAAGGCCAGTTCCGGGTGAAGGCTCGTGTGGACCAGGAGCCCTTCGGAAGCGAGGACTTCCGGCTCGTAGAGTTCCTCGAGCTGATACCGGACGTAATCGGTGAAATAGGGCGCCGCCTTGACCGGCAGATGAGACGGGGCCACCGTGATCGGCTCCGAAAGCGCGGCCTCGAGCTCCTCTGGTGAGATTTTCCCGATCTCCCGCATGCGGTGCAACACCATCGCGCGGCGTTCCTTGCAGGCGTCCGGGTTACGGTACGGGGAATATCGGTTCGGGGCACGGATCATGCCGGCCAGCACCGCGGATTCAGCCAGGGTGAGGTCTTCCACGTTCCGTCCGAAGTAGTACCGGGCCGCTTCCCCCACCCCGTGAACGGCCACGCTGCCGCGCTGCCCGAGGTAGATTTCGTTCAGGTACATCTCGAGGATTTCTTCCTTGCTGTAGCGGACTTCAATCACCAGGGCGAGCGCGGCTTCCATGACTTTGCGGCGCAGCGTCCGTTCGGAGGAAAGAAAATAGTTCTTCACCAATTGCTGCGTAATGGTGGAACCGCCCTGAACCACGCGGCCGGCCCTGAGGTCCGTCCACAGGGCCCTCAGGATGGCCCACCAATCCACGCCGGGATGTTCAAAGAACCGGTGATCCTCGATGGCGGTCACCGCGTCCAGCAGGTGCTGGGGCACCTGGCGGATGTTCACCAGATGCCGGCTTTCCCGCTCCGGCCCGAACAACCGGTCCAGCACCACCGGCTCGATTTCCAGGTAGGGAAGCGGCTCCTGCGGCGACGCGATGGCCTTCAGCCGTCCGTTTTGAAACTGGAGCGTCACCAGTCGGGAGGGGAGCCTTTTCCCCGGAAGCTGAGAATCCCGGAAGTAGACCTTCAGCCGATCCCGGCCCGCATGAAACTCCCCGGGCTTCAAGTCACCGGTCTTCGAAGGCCGATAAAGCCGCCTTTCGAGCATCTGCGTGACGTCGGTAAGAGAAAGCGAGCGGCCGGGGTAGAGGATCACCGTATCGGAAAGGATCGTGGCGGGGACACTCCATCTCTTGGCCCCGAACCGCTTGTCCACCTGGACGGCCAGGTAGACGAAGATGCCGCCGCCCAGAAACACGATTACCGTCCCGAAAACCAGCAAGGCTTTGAGCCACCGGGCCCGCCTTCCACCCGTCTTTGGGGGCTTTCCGCTCCTGTTTTTCTTTTTCTTGGCCGTCATCGAATCCCGCTCCAGAGCTCCGCCACCGGGCCCGGCTTTCGGCCGCACCCGCCGCCCCGTCTTTTCCTTTCCGGCGTCCCCACAAGCATCAACCCTTTCGTTCCAGCCGCACCACGCATTCCACGTGCGGGGTGTGCGGAAACAGATCGAAGGGTCGAACCTCCATGATTCGATACCTTTCCTGGAGGAGCGAAAGATCCCGGGCCAGGGTTGAAGGATTGCAGGAGACCGCGACAATACGCCGAGGCGCCAGTTGCAGCAGCGCGGCCGTCACTTTGGGATGCATGCCGGCCCTCGGAGGATCCGTCACCACCACGTCCGGACGGCCCAGCCCCGCCGGAGCATCGGACGCCTGACCGATGACGTCCTTCAGGTCCCCGACGCGGAACCGGCAGTTTTCGATGCCGTTCAACGCGCAGTTCCTGTAAGCGTCCTCCACGGCTTCCGCCACCGCCTCGAAACCGGCGACGGCCCGCGCCCGACGAGCCAGAAAGAGCGCGATACTTCCCGTTCCACAGTAAAGATCCCAGACCGTTTCCACCCCCGTCAGCCCGGCGAACTCGCGGACCGTGCGGTAGAGCGCTTCCGCTCCCAGTGGATTGGTCTGGAAGAAGGAATGGGCGGAAATGCGGAAGGTGAGGTCTTCGAGCCTTTCTTCGATGAAGCCCGGACCGAAGCAGGTTCGGGATACCGGCCCCACGGCCACCTGGGCGCGCGAGGTGTTCACCGAGTGCACGACCGTGGACAGCGCGGGAAAACGTGCCCGGAGCGTTTCCGCCAGGGCGTCCACGGCGGAGGCGCCCCCAGGAAGGTCGCCGGTGATGAGGTGAGCCAGCATCTGCCCCGTGCGCTTGCCGTCGCGAAGCACCAAAAACCTCCAGAACCCCCGGTGGTTTCGGATGCTGTAGGCCGGCAGCCCGCTTTCGCGGCACCACTCACGGACAAACCGCAAAATCTCCATGGATTCCGGAACCGGGAGATGGCAGCGGTTCACGTTGAAGACGCGATCGAAAAAACCGCGGACGTGCAACCCCAGGGCGAAGCAACGGTCGTAGACCACCTCCTGGGCGGCGATTTCTTCGGGCGAAAGCCAACGCTGGTCGGAAAACGTGTACTCCATTTTGTTGCGGTAGCCGGTCACTTGAGGGGAAGGCACCGCATCGGAAACCACCTCTTCAGCCACACCTTCGAGATGCTGGAGGCATTCCAGCACGTGGCGCCGCTTCCAGTAGAGCTGTCTTTCATACGCCAGGTCCTGCCAGCGGCAGCCGCCGCAGACGCCGAAATGCTCGCAGAACGGTTCCCGGTAGTCCGGCGTCTGCCGGAGAACTTCCAACAGCTGAGCTTCCGCGTGGTTTCGTTTTTTCCTCGAGATGCGCACCCTGGCCCTTTGACCGGGAAGGGCCCCGTCCACGAAGACGACGAAACCGTCCACCCGGCTGAGGGCCTGGCCCCCGTAGGCGAGTTTTTCGATTTCAACGTCCAGTTCCCGGCCTTTCTTGAACGTCGTCATGGTCTCCTTGTTTGCTCACCAGACATCCATACGATCGAGCGTACCTCATCACCAACATGCTGCATCCCTCTGAAGCGGGGGCTTCACATCCGCCGCTTCAAGGCTCCGGCGGCCGGCCCGCTGAAGTCGCCAACAGGCTAAGGTGTGCGGACGCTCGGCGGCCGTAAAGCAAAAGTCGGTTGCATCCCAAGCCGCTTATGCTAATAAATGTGCTCGTCCTTGACTAGCGGTTTATCCCAAACGTACCCGATTTTCTCGATCCCGGCGGCCGTCATGCGGTTTCGTTCGCTTTTCACCTACGGCAGGTTGATCGCCTTCAGCCACACCATTTTCGCCCTTCCTTTCGCACTGGCTTCGGTGGTCCTGGCGGCGCAGACCCATCCTTTTTCGTGGGGAAAACTTCTCTGGATCGTCATCGCCATGGCCGGAGCCCGATCGGCCGCCATGGGCTTCAATCGTTACGCGGACCGGCGGTACGACCGGCGGAATCCTCGGACCGTCAGCCGTCCTTCCGTCACGGGGGAAATCGGCTCCCGGTCCCTGCTTCTTTTCGTCGGCGCCTCTTCCGCGGTTTTCGTGGGAAGCGCCGCCATGCTGAACCGCCTGTGCCTGTGGCTGGCCGTCCCCTGCCTGGCGGTCCTCTTTTTCTATTCCTACACCAAGCGCTTCACGGTCTTTTCCCATCTTTTCCTTGGATTCGCCATCGGCCTGGCTCCAGTGGGAGCCTGGATCGCTTGGACCGGCGGCCTGGACCCCCGGATCCTTCCCCTTTCGCTGGCGCTCATGACCTACATCGCCGGATTCGACATCTTGTACGCCTGCCAGGACGTCGACTTCGACCGCAGGGCCGGGCTGCATTCCATCCCCTCACGCTGGGGCATCCCCGCCGCCCTCCTGATTTCATCAGCCCTCCACGGCGCCACCTTTCTGCTGCTCCTGGCACTTCAGCCGCTTTTCCAGTTGGGGCGCATCTACACAGCGTTGCTCGTCGTCATCGGTTCCCTGCTCCTCTTGGAACATCTTCTGGTCCGGCCCAGCCGACTGGACAAGATCCCCATCGCTTTTTTTCACGTCAACAGCGCGGTCTCCGTCCTGCTTATTCTGGCGATCTTCCTGGACCGCGCCTTCGTCTGAAAGGCTTCCCCCACCGTGAAACCCGTCTCCATAGACAAGAACCAGCGACGCATCCGAGAGATGTTCGATGGCATCGCGGCCACCTACGATTTCCTGAACCATTTCCTGTCCGCCGGGCTCGACCTGTGGTGGCGGCGGTCCGCCGCCCGTATCCTGGCTCCCGCTCCTCGATCCCGCCTCCTGGACGTGGCCACGGGAACGGGAGATCTCGCTTTCGCCGCCCTGGCCCGCGAACCCTCGCTGCACATCATTGGAGTCGACCTCGCCCCGGAAATGTTGAAACGGGCCATGGCCAAGGCGGAAGCCCGGCGGATCGTTGACGGCCGCTACCGGGTCCTGGTCGGCGACGCCCTTCACCTTCCCTGTCGCGACGGGTCTTTCGACGCGGTAACCATCGCCTACGGCATTCGAAACGTCCCCGACATGGGAGCGGCCTTGCAGGAATTCCACCGGGTCCTCAAAAGCGGCGGCCGCCTGTTGATCCTCGAATTCAGTTTGCCCACCCACCCTCTCTTCCGATGCTTTTACCTCTTCTACTTCGAAACCGTGCTCCCGGCGGTGGGCCGCTGGATATCCCAGGACCGGGAAGCATACGAATATCTTCCCGCGTCGGTCGGGGCCTTCGTGAGCCCCGACGCCATGGAAGCCATCGTCCAGCGGTCGGGGTTCCGACCGGAATCGGTGACCCCGCTCCTGGGCGGGGTCACCTACGTCCTCACCGCGCGGAAGCCTTGAACATGTGGAAACCCAGCGGCGCGGCGGTTCTTTTTGGGAAGCGGGCCGATTCGAACCGCGGGCAACCTGAAACCCAACGAAAGTGAAACCATGACCCAGAGGGCTTACCGAAACCTTGGAGCATTTGCGGCCGCCTTGGAAAAGGCCGGAGAACTTTTGCGCATCCAGGCGCCCGTATCCAGAGACCTGGAGATCACCCAGATCACGGATCTTGCCAGCAAAAGCCCCGGAGGCGGCAAGGCGCTGCTTTTCGAAAACGTCACCGGCAGTCACTTTCCGGTGCTCACCAACGCCTTCGGAAGCGAACGCAGGATTTGCATGGCGCTGGGGGTGCCCGATCTGGATGTGCTGGCTCACCGTGTCCGGCGATTCATCGAAATGGAGCCGCCCAAGTCCTTTGGGGACGCCGTCCGCCTGCTTCCCCTGGGCTGGGATCTCCTCCGGTTCTTCCCTCGCCGGGTCAACAAGGCACCCTGCCAGGAAGTGGTTTATCGGGACCGGGCCGTGGACCTGGGCATTCTTCCGGTCCTCAAGTGCTGGCCCCTGGACGGCGGCCCCTTCATCACGCTTCCTGTGGTGATCACGCGAAGCCTGAAGACAGGAAGAAGGAACGCCGGCATGTACCGGCTCCAGGTCTTCGACGCGAAGACCACGGGCATGCACTGGCACATCCACAAGGACGGGTCCCACTACTATCAGGAATACCGAAAGGCCGGCCGGCGCATGCCGGTGGCCGTCGCCATCGGCACCGACCCCGCGACCACTTACGCGGCCACGGCCCCTCTTCCCCGGGGCGTGGACGAAATGATCCTTTCCGGATTCATCCGCCGAAAGCCGGTCCCCATGGCCCGGTGCCTGACCGTGGACCTGGAAGTTCCCGCGGAAGCCGAGTTCGTTCTGGAAGGCTACGTGGATCCCGAAGAACGCCGCCTGGAAGGCCCCTTCGGTGACCATACGGGCTACTATTCCCTCACCGACGAGTACCCGGTCTTTCATGTGACGGCCGTCACCCACAGGCGGGGAGCCGTCTACCCGGCGACCGTGGTGGGCCGGCCGCCCATGGAAGACTGCTACCTGGCCAAGGCCACCGAGCGGCTCTTCCTGCCCCTGCTGAACGCCGTGCTTCCCGAAATCCGCGATTACTGGCTTCCCTGGGAAGGCGTCTTCCACAACATCACGGTGGTGGCCATCGACAAGGAGTATCCCGGACATGCACGCCGCGTCATGAGCGCCCTCTGGGGGCAGGGGCAGATGAGCTTCTGTAAGGCGCTGGTGGTGGTGGACGCGGACGTCGATTTGAAGAACCCGAGGCGGCTCCTGGAGACGATCCTCAATGAATCGGACCTGGAATCGGATCTATACGTGACGGAAGGCGTCCTGGACGTCCTGGACCACAGCGCCCCGGAACCCCTTTTCGGCGGCAAGGTGGGCCTGGACGCCACCCGCCGGCTGGCGGGCGAAAGAGGCCGCGCACTTCCGGAGGCTCCACGCCTTCCCGACATATCGAACGTCCACAAGGCGCTGGAAGACCTATCGGGAGCCTTCACCGGGTTCTTGGTTCCGCACCTCGCGGTTCGCAACCCGGCGCTCCTCTTGAACGTCGCCAAGGACGGTTCCTTCTCAAGCCGCCGGCTGGCCACGCAGCTCCTGGAACACCCCGGGTTGACGGCGTTTTCCATCGCGTGCCTCTGCGACGCGTGGATCGACCTGAACGACGCCTCGCTGGTCTTATGGAAGATTTTCAACAATGTGGACCCAAAGCGGGACATCTTGAAACGGGGTCGACGCATCGTGGTGGACGCCACCCGGAAGGGACCGGAAGACGGCCACGACCGTCCGTGGCCCGACGATATCGTGATGGATCCGGAGGTGGTGGAACGCGTCCGCCGCCGGGCGAAAGAACTGGGCATCGAGGCGTTCCTTCACTGAAGCGGAACCACCGGCCGGGCGTAACGGCGGGACCCCCTGGGATCGTTTGACGCAGGAAAGGTGTTCAGTCCGTCAACTGGCTGGCCCAGACAGGATTTATGATTTTTTTGTTTTCGAGCTTGAGGCAGGCGTAGATGACCTGGTTCAGGGGTGTCTGAATTCCCGCTTCCTTGCCGAGACGCACCACCATGCCGTTCAGGGCTTCGATCTCCATGGGCCGGTGCCATTCCAGGTCCCGAAGCATGGAGCATTTGAAGCGCTTGTTGTAGGACTGGGCAAGCTCCATCGACTGCCGGACCACGTCGTCCTCAAGGGCGATGCCGCGCTTTCGGGCCAGCGTTTCCACTTCCCGCATGACGTTTTCCAGCAGGTCGCGGGTTTCGGGGCTGGCCAGAACCAGGCCCAACGTTGAACGCGACAGGGTGCTCACCCCGTGCACGCCGCAAATGAAAAGAAACTTCGACCACAATACCTCGTGGATACGGGTGGTCAACTCCGCATCGATCCCGGCTTTCAAGAAAACGTCCAGCACGGCTTCGGCACGAGCCGTCCGTTCGCCGTTGAGTTCACCGAACACCAGGCGCCCCGGCTTGCCCGTATGTGCGATCACTCCGGGGGACGCGATGGTGGACTCGATGTAGGCGGTCCCGCCCATCACCCTTTCGCGGCCGAAATGGGCGCTCAGTTTGTCCACGTTGTCGATCCCGTTCTGAAGCGAAAGCACCACCGTCTCTTCCACCACCATGGGCTCGGCAAGCTGGGCCGCTTGATCGGTATCGTGGGACTTGACACAGAAAAGGAGCAGATCCACGGGCCCGATTTCGTCCGCTTCGGCGGTGGCGTGAATCCTCACCCTGAAATTCCCGTGGTTGGTGACCAGCTCAAGCCCCTCGTCCTGGAGCGCCCTCAAGTGCTTTCCGCGTGCGATGAAGTGTATGTCGCTTCCGGAACGCGCGAGAAGTCCTCCAAAGTAGCCCCCGACACCGCCGGTTCCCATAACCCCGATCTTCATGGACCGCCCCTCCGTCTCCCTTTAATCCCCCCGCACAAGGATTTCTGTTAACCCAGAACCAGGAACCCAGAACCCAGAACCCAGATTTATGTGGGTGGAAGCTAAACGAACGTACTTATACCGCCACGGATAATCGCCGTCAAATCAAAGAAAAACCATTGGTTCCAGACGCCTTAGAGCTTCTCCAAAACAAGCTCATAAACTCCCCTCGTTCCCAAGCTCTGGCTTGGGAACGGCCTTGTGGATCGAAGCTGGAGCTTCTGCACAGTTGTGTTCCCAAGCTGGAGCTTGGGAACAAGGTGGAAGTGGGGCCACGGCAAGCCGGCTCCTACAGACGATCGGCCCGGTTTTCCGTTAGGGTATACTCAGACAGCCTCTTGTCGCTCCTGCGCGCAATGAGTGACGTCTTGCAGAAAAGCGCTACAAAGGAGCGCATACGGACACTCCGAAGCACAACCCCGATCCTCGCCGCTCCATCGCGGTACCAGTTCGCCACGCAATAGGGCCGCGAGCGCCTCGCCGACCCGCGTTTCCCAGTCGGCGAGGAAGGTGTCCAGCTGCCCTGAATCCTTGAGTACCACGATGTGCCGGACGTTTCCGGCGGAGGTGAGTTCGATGAATCCGGCTTCCAGGCGGTCCGATTCCAGGCTCAACCCGGGCACGACGCCCCGCTTCACCGCCAGCAGGTACGCGGGCAGCTGGGGCCGGGACATTTCAGTGAAGATTTCCTTCGTCGAAGGCGGCCGACCCGTCTTGTAGTCCCAGCAGATCCATCCTTCTTCAGGATGATGATCCAGCCGGTCCAGGCGACCCTTGAGAGTCACCGGAACGCCGCGGATTTCGAGCCCCTGGAACGCTCTTTCGGCAAAGACCCAGGACCAGCCCGACTCCAGCCGCTCCCATTCCTTTTCCAGCCACACCACCAAAAGTCCTCTGACCGCCTCCCCCACGCCGAGTAGTCGCTTTTTTTCGACCTGCCAGTAGGCTATGGAATCGACCTCGCGCCAGGCCTTCGCCAGCTGATCGCGCAGGAGCGCTTCGAGGGTCTGGAAATTCCAGCGGGCCGGCTCTCGGCGCTTGATCTCCTCCGCCCGGGCGCTGAACGCGGCCAGTATCCCGTGCACCGCACGGCCCCGCTCCCTGGGGTCCAGCCCCCGAATCGCATCAGGAAGCGGCTCGACGCCCAGCACGTGCCGAAACAGGTAGAGGCAAGGACACTTGAGGAGCGTCTCCAGTTCCGTCGCTTGGATTTGCCGCGGGACGAGTTGTTCCGCCAGGGCAGCCGGCAGGTTCGTTGCCGTCGAAACGGCCGCCGGGTTCATGGCTGCGGCGGCCGAAGTCGCAGGCTCCAGAGTCCCCGGCCCTTCCAACGATTTCGCCGCGGCTCCCGATTCAGCATGGCGGCCGGCCAGAGCCGCCAGGCCTTCCGCCACCCAGGAAGCCCGCTGAAGCGCCGGTCCAGGGTCCAACCAGACGCTGGAAGTCCCCGAGGACCGCTCCCTTTCCTGCAACCAGAAAGGAGACGGCGGGAGCGGTTCTCCCTTCTCGTCGGCTCCAGGCCGTGTGAACACCACTTCCGGCGCCACGGCCAGAAGCTGGTGGAAGAGATGCTCCCCGAATCGCAGCTGGCTTTCCACCGTACCGCCTTGAACCGCGCTCCTTTCCTCCCGCGACAGGAACGGAAAAGACCGCGCCGGCTGGGGAAGGACGCCCAGGACCAGGCCGGGCACGTAAAGCCTCCTGAAAACCAGGCCGCGGGCTTCCAGTGCGCCGATCACCTGGAAGCCGGCCTCTTCCGTCCCCTTCCGCTGAACCACCACCTGCCGGGCCGCCTCCCGAATCCACCCAAGGAAGTCTCCGCCCGTCATCGCCTCGTCCCCGAACGCCTGTTCGAAAGCCGGCAGAACCTGTTTCAGATGCTTCCACTCGTTGCGGTCCTCTTCCCCGGAAAGTACGGGAAATTCCAGTTCTTCCCAGGCGGCCCGAAGGGCGCGCACCCAGTCGGACCCCGAACGAAGGCCCGTCGATCGAAGGCCGGAAACCGCGCGCGCAACCTCTTCGCCTCCCTCCGGAAGCACCGCGCGCACCTCGGGAGGCACGACCGACAGCAAGAGCGCGAGGCCTTTTTCCACCGCCTTTTCCCGCCACAGCCGATCCCACCGGCACAGGGCCCGCGTTCGGGGGGCAAACCTGCCGAAATAGGGCGAACGAAAGAGGCTCAACAGGTCCACACGCCGCTCCCCCTGGACGGCAAATTCCAGTGGAAGCAGCCCGGCGCAAAATATGGGCGATCGTTCCAGTGAATCGCCGCCGGGAACGTTGTAGGCGGCCAGAGAACCCTGGAGCGGGGCTCCGTAGACATCGGCCAGAAGTTTTCGGAATCCATCCCGATAGTGCTCTGGATCCAGCAACACCACCGCGGTTTCATGAAGCGCCCCTCGGCGCGCATCTTGGTCCAGCCGCTCAAGAATGCCGTGCCTTTCCTGTTCTCGATCCGCAAAGGCGAGAAACGAAGCGTTTTCCGCGTTCCCTTGAGGAAGGGGAAAGACCCTGGCCCCTTCTTTCTTCACCAGCATCTCCAGGAGCCGCTTCTCCCAGGTTCCGGCGAATTCGAAACCCACGGCCGCCACAGGCCCCGAGGCAAGCCTTCGTCCGCGTTCCCGCGCTTCGACCAGCCGCCGGGGGAGTTCGGCTTCGTGGAAGAATCCGGCGGTCTCCATTCTTTCCCGAAATCGCCGCCAGACCCCGCGCCGCCATTGCACCAGTTCGTTGGACGATCCACCTTCGCCGGGATCCAGCCCGTAGCGGAGGCACCACCTGAAGGTGTCGTCCAGTTCAAGGACCAGTGCGGCGTCTGCAGCCAGCGGCCCCGGCGGCGGCTGGTTCCGCAGGCAGTCGCTCAGCACGCGCCAACGGTACAGGGCGCGCGCCGGCATCTCCTTCGGCCACGCCGATTCCCAGATCCGCCTGAGAAAACCGTTCAGTGAAAAGATTTGAGGCCTTTCCCAGCCGCCGGATTCCGTCGCGGCGCGGGCGAGTCGCCAGGCGTAGAGCAGCTGGTGCGCCAGCCGCTCACTTTCCGTGATGACCGTCACGCCCTTTTCCAGAAGAGCGGCGAGATGTTCCTGGAGAGCCTGGTTCGTCATAGTCTGCACTCTGTGAAGGCTTAGCGTTCGAAGGATGCGGAATCCATAAAAATCGCGAGGGTTTCTTTTACCTCTTTTCGGCCGAGGGAAAAAGCCGCAAGAGAACCGCCGCTGAGCGCCCCGCAGTGCCGGCCAGGGAAACGTTTTGACAACATTTCCGGTATCCGCCTATATTCTAAAGGCTTCGCCTCGGGCGGCCGCCTTTGGTCCTTACGGCATTTCAGCTGGAGTCTCTCATCCGCTATGAAGAACGTATTCGGTAATATTCTCGGGTGCATCGGCAATACGCCGCTGGTTCGAATCAACCGGCTCAATCCCAATCCCCGCGTCACGGTCTACGCCAAGCTGGAAATGAAGAATCCGGGCGGGTCCATCAAGGACCGGGCGGCGCTTTCCATGATCGAAGCGGCGGAAAAGAGCGGAGAACTCACGGCCCGAAAGACCATCATCGAAGCCACCAGCGGCAACACGGGAATAGGGCTCGCCATGGTGGCCGCAGTCAAGGGCTACCGGATCGTCCTCGCCATGCCGGAAACCGCCAGCATGGAACGGCAGAAGATCCTCAAGGCCCTGGGCGCCGAACTGCTTCTCACGCCGGGCAACCTGGGAACCGACGGGGCTATTGAAGAGGTCTACCGGCTGGTCCGGGAAAATCCGGACCGTTACTACATGCCAGACCAGTTCAACAATCCCGCCAACCCCGGCGCCCACTATCACGGAACCGGCCCGGAAATCTACGAACAGACGGACGGCAAGGTGAACGTGGTGGTGGCCACCCTGGGAACCGGCGGCACCGCCATGGGGCTCGTGCGCTCCCTCAAGGAACGCGATCCCGCCATCCAGGTGGTGGGCGTAGAGCCCTATCCCAGCCACAAGATCCAGGGACTCAAAAACATGAAGGAATCCTACGTCCCGGGCATTTTCGACCGCCATGCCCTGGATAGCGTGATGCACGTGAAGGACGAAGAAGCCTTCGAGACGGCCCGGCGGCTCGCCCGAGAAGAAGGGATCTTCGTCGGCATGAGCTCCGGCGCCGCCATGGCGGTGGCCCTGAAGATCGCTCAGGAAAGAACGGACGGTATCGTGGTGACCGTACTCCCCGACGGAGGCGACCGCTATCTCAGCACCAACCTCTTTACCACCATGATGGAGCCCGACTTCCGCTTCTTCGACCATCTTTCGAGAGCGAAGAAGGACTTCAAGCCGGTCCAGGAGGGGAAGGTCCGGATTTTCATCACGGGTTCCCCCCTGGATCAGAGCCTCACCCTCCAGGCGTCGCGGCGATTCGTGCTGGCGGACCTCCTGGTGCGTTTCCTCATGACCAAAGGGTTCCAAACCGAATCCGCCGTGCTCATTCCCGATCTGGACAGCCGGACCATTCATGGAGCCATCCAGGCGGGAAGCAAACTGGAAGACTATGCCGCCGCCCGGGAAGCGGCGCTGCTGAAGGAAATGGACAGCCTGGGGATTCGCCGCCCCACCTGCGCCCGGATATCCGACCATGTGTCGGCCATGGTCGACTATGCCCGGGAACTCCTGAAAAAGGGCTACGCCTACGAAAAACTCCGCTCCGTCTATTACGCCCTGTCTGAGTTTCCACGCTACGGAGAACTGGCACGGATCGATCCCCGCAAGACCCGAGCGGGCTCCACCGTGGACTTGGAGGCCTACGAGAAACTCAACCCCCGGGACTTCACCCTGCTCAAGCGCGCCACGCTGGCGGAACTGAAGCGCGGGTTCTACGTCAAGACCGAATGGGGAAACGTCCTTCCCACCTGGCATATCGCCGCTGCTTCCATCGCCATCAGCCAATTGGGAAGCCCGCTCGATCTGTGCGTGAGCAGCACCGATTTTCTCTTCCCGCATCTGGAAAACGTTCGGGCCATCGCGGAAGCCATCACCGGAAAGCCGTATGCCAACACCTGGATGCTCGCCGAAAGAGTGACGACGGCCAGGGAACCGGAGAGCGGCGGTCCGCGCGAAAACGTTCTTCTGGAAGACGTACTTTCCAGGGGCTTTGAACCCATGGCAATCCGCTTCTGGTTCCTGAGCAGCCATTACCGGAAGCCCCTCCATCTTTCCGATGCCGCTCTCAACAACGCCGCCCGAGGCTACCGCCGCCTGCGCGAATGCATCAACCGGCTGCAGCACGCCAGGGAAAACCGCGAAGACCACCCCACCCTGGCCGAAATGCTTTTCACCATGGAACAGAACTTCTTCGACGCTCTGGCCGACGATCTCAACACCCCGCAAGCCTTCGCCGCTCTCTTTCGTTTTGTCCGCCGGCTCAACCCGATCCTCGAAAGCGAAGCCATCAGCCGAACCCAACGGGACCAGGTCCTGGAAGTCTTTCACAAGATCAACACCGTGCTCGGCCTTTTCGACCTGGAACTGCAGCCGCTTTCCGAAGAGGAAGAACGGCTGCTTTCGGCCCGGGAATCCGCCCGCAGGGAAAAGCGCTGGGACGAAGCGGACCGGTTGCGCGAAGCGTTGAGGCGCCGAGGGATCGCCGTCGTGGACACGCCTCACGGCCCCCGCTGGGAGCGCCTCCACTGAGACCCTGCACGGCCCCATGGGAATCGAAGCTGGAGCTTCGATTGAGGCGGTTCCCAAGCCAGAGCTTGGGCACGAGGGAAAACGTAGGCTGGACGGGCTTGTTCGACGTTCACTGCCATGGCGTAGACTTCATGCCGTGCGTGCAAGCTTGTGTGCTTGCTCGTCTACAGCCTTGATGACGTCCTGGACTGCGTTTACCTCGGTTTCTTCGAAATAGACTTCTCCGCATTGCGTGCACACCCAAGCGGGAACGTTGTCGAAGCTGACGTGGATATTTTCACGATCAATATGAAATGGCGCATGTCCGCGCACCATTGTGCCCTGACAATACATGCATTTCATGACTTAATCCTCGCTCTGAAGTCTCTAGACCATTGATCTTCGTCCGGAATATACGCCGTTATTACCGCCAAGTATCCACCTTGTTCCCAAGCTCCAGCTTGGGAACACAACTGTGCAGAAGCTCCAGCTTCGCCCCGCGTGGCAAGACGTCCCGGAGTCCGCCGGAGAAGAAAGCGTTCCATGAATCCCGACGGGTTCTGCGGCATGCGGATGCCGTCGGTCCGGTTCTTCCGGCCGACGAACGTCAACGTTTTCATTCGGCCGAAAGGAATCGCTTCAGTTCGTCTTCTTCACCGGGCATGAGCGGGTATTCCCGGTTCTTTCCCGTGAAATCCCGGAAGACCACCCGATCCTGCTTCACACGGTGAATGGCGTTGGGAAGCAGCGGCACTTTGCCGTGCCCCCCGGGAAGGTCCACCACAAACTGAGGGATCGCCAACCCTGAGATGCGGTTTCTGAGAGACTGGACGATGGCGAGGCCCCGGTGGAGCGGTGTTCGAAAGTGGGCCGTGCTTTCCATCAGGTCCATCTGGAACAGGTAGTACGGGCGGACGCGTAGGCGCAGCAGGCCCACGAAAAGCTCCCGGAGCACTTCCGCCGAATCGTTTACGGACTGAAGCAGCACCGTCTGGCTTCCGAGCGGGATGCCCGCGTCCGCCAGGCGTGAACAGGCCAGGGCCGAACGGGAATTGATTTCCCGGGGATGATTGAAGTGGATGTTCACGTAGAGGGGATGGTACAAGGCCAGCATACGGGCGAGTTCCGGGGTGATTCGATCGGGATCCGCCGAGGGCACCCGGGTGCCGATCCTCACGATCGCCACGTGACGGATGGCACGCAGTGCTCGGAGATACTCTTCCAGAGTGGAAGGATGAAGCATGAGTGGATCGCCCCCGGAAAGCAGCACATCCCGGATTTCCGGGTGCTTCTTGATGTAATCCAGCCCGGCCGCCTGAAGCGACGCGTCCGCAGGCACCGAATCGGTCCAGCGCCGCTTTCGGGTGCAGAAGCGGCAATGAACGGCGCATCGGTTGCATACGATCCACAAAACGCGGTCCGGATAGCGGTGAACCAGGTTGGGAACGGGCGAACGTTCTTCTTCGCCGAGGGGATCTCGAAAGCCGCCCGCGTCCTGCAATTCCCGGGGATCCGGAACCACCTGCATCCAGATGGGATCGCCCGGCCGCTGCATCAGGCGCTCGAAGTGAGCGCTCGTTCGAAAGGGATAGACTTCCGCCACCCGCCGGAGCGGTTCCGCGGGAACGGACCAGCGGCCGGCAAAGGCTTCGATCCTTCCCGCCCCGCCGCTTACGGCGGCTTGTCCACGCCCTTGAACCACCAAAGATCCGGAAGCCTCCCCGGTCTTCGCCTCGATCTCAAACATCGGGAAAAACCCTCCTCCGTCTCAAGGTCCCCATGACTTTAATCCATACTTTAATCCATCCCGGACCAACCTGTCTCATGAATAATGGCATCGCCCCGCCCGGCCGCCTCCACCAATACATAAGCGCTAAGTTGTTTTTGCCCGGTATCGACTGGAAAATTGAACATCGAACATTGAACATCGAACATCGAACATTGAACATTGAACATCGAACATTGAACATTGAACATCGAACATTGAACATTGAACATTGAACATTGAACATTGAACATCGAATGGTGAAGGGTGAATGGTTAATGGGAAAAAAGGAACTTGCTTCTTGTTCCCAAGCTCCAGCTTGGGAACACAACTGTGCAGAAGCTCCAGCTTCGGTGAGGCCGTTCCCAAGCCAGAGCTTGGGAACGAGGGGAAACAACCCAGTGGCATAAATGGAACCCGGTTTTTCATTCGATGTTGGACGTTCAATGTTCGATGTTCGACGTTCATCTTTAAAAACAACCCAATGGCATAAATGCGCCCCGGTTTTTCATTCGATGTTGGACGTTCAATGTTCGATGTTCATCTTTAAAAAGAACCCAGCGGCATAAATGCAACCCGGTTTTTCATTCGATGTTCAACGTTCGATGTTCAATGTTCGATGTTCGACGTTCATCTTTAAAAAGAACCCAGCGGCATAAATGCAACCCGTGAATGCTTACAAAATAACTTAGCGCTTATTCTCCACCGGCCCCCACGTCGGCTCACTCCCAAGGAACCACTTAACGGCGCCCCTGATCCCTGCGGTTTGCCCCCGCCGGCCCTCCTCGGTTATCATGCGCAGGAAACGCCAACACGACGGTGAACAAACCGATGCCTCCGAAACCTGTGATCGCAGACAACCCGGTGGATCCCGGTCTGATCGAGGAAGCCGCCAGGCTTCCCCATCAGCCCGGCGTGTACATCTTCAAGGCGACGGACGGCGAAGTGCTTTACGTGGGGAAGGCGGTCGACCTCAAGAACCGGGTGAACAGCTACTTCCGATCCGGACAGGGCGCCACCGTGAAAACCCGCGCTCTGGTGGCCCGCGCCGGTCACCTGGAATACATGGTAACAGCCACCGAAAAGGAAGCGCTCCTTCTGGAATCGAGCCTCATCAAGCGCCACCGGCCCCGCTACAACGTGGTGCTTCGAGACGACAAGAATTACCCCGCCCTGAGGATCGACCCCCGGGAAGAATACCCGCGCCTCACGGTGGTTCGCCGCTTCGAACGGGACGGTGCCCTGTACTTCGGTCCCTACCACAGCGCCCACTCCCTCCGCGAAACACTCAAAATCTTGAACCGCGCCTTCCCCCTCAGACAGTGCAAAGGCAAGAAGCCTCCGCCGCGCCAACGCCCGTGCCTCAACTATTCCATGGGCCTGTGCCTGGGGGTCTGCGCCGGGAAGGCCGACAAGGAAGACTACCGCCGGATCGTCGATGAGGTGATCCTTTTCCTTCAAGGCAAAGCCGACCGACTTCAGGCACAGCTCAAAGAACGGATGGAATCCGCCGCCGCGTCCCTTCGCTTCGAAGAAGCGGCCCTCTGCCGCGACCGGCTCCGGGCCATCGAAGAGGTGCTCGAACGGCAGCACATCATCTCCGACCGCTTCAACAATCAGGACGCCATCGGCATCTTTCGCGAGGCGGGCGAAACCGCCGTGGTGGTACTCTTCGTACGGCACGGCGCCCTGGTCGGTCAGCGGCGCTACCGGCTGGGGGACCTGCCGGGGGACACCCCCGAGATCCTCTCCGGGTTCATCCAACAATTCTATTCGAAGGAACACCTCATTCCCGACGAAATCCTGGTTCCCCAACCGGTGGCGCACCGCGACGTCCTGGAAGAGTGGCTGCGCGATCAACGCGGCCGCCGAGTGCCCGTCCGGCCGGTTCGAAGAGGAACCGGCAAATCGCTCCTGGAACTCGCTCATCGAAACGCCAAGGAATTCTTGAAGAGCGAAAGGAATGATTCGGAAAAGACCGAGCGGATTCTGTCCCAGTGCTGCGATCTCTTCGGGCTTCCGCGAAAACCGCATCGCATGGCCTGTGTCGATGTCTCCAACATCCAGGGACGCCACGCCGTGGGATCGGTGGTGATCTTCGTGGACGGCCGGCCCCACCCCCTGGACTATCGGCGCTACACGGTGAAGAGAAAGGCCACACCGGACGACCCGAACATGATGGCCGAAATCGTGGAGCGTTTCCTCGAAGAGGAAAGGGATCAGGTCAGCCGGCTGGATCTCTTCGTGGTGGACGGCGGGAAAAGCCAGCTCAACCGCATTCGGCGACTGTTCGTGGAACGCGGCCTGGAAACCGGCCTGCCACTCATCGCCTTCGCCAAGGAACGGGAAAAAGATCTGGGCGGAGAAGGCCGCGGCTTCTATGAAAAGGTCTATCTTCCGGGCCGCCGGAACCCGATCTTTTTGACCGCCAGGCCGGAAGTCCTCCACCTGCTGCAGCGCCTGCGGGACGAAGCCCACCGCCACGCCGTCACCTTCTACCAGAAACGCCACCGCCGCGACCTGGTGGCCTCCACCCTGGACGCCGTGCCGGGCATCGGCCCCAAGCGCCGCCGGCTGCTTCTCCTTCACTTCGGCAGCGTGGAAGCGATTCAGCAGGCGGACGTGGACGCGCTGGCCGCCGTGCCCGGCATCCCCCGCCCGCTGGCCGCAAGCATCCTCGAACACCTCTCACGGCTGGAAGAACGCACCGAAAAACCTCCCGCCTTCGGGGACACGGAAAGCCAAAGCGAAGAAAGCTGACGCCTTGGAGACTCTCCGACAAGGATAAGACAGCGATCCGGACCCCTTTTCCCCTCGTTCGCAAGCTCTGGCGTGGGAACGGCCTCATGGGAATCGAAGCTGGAGCTTCTGCACAGTTGTGTTCCCAAGCTGGAGCTTGGGAACAAGGGGGAGGGGATGCTGGAGCTTGGGAAGAAGGGGCAGTTGTGTTCCCATCTGGAGCTTGGGAACAAGGGGGAACGTCGGTCCCCGATGAGGTTTCTTGCTCCTGATAGGAGCGGCCTTGGCCGCGATGGACATCGCGCCGGCAGGCCGGCTCCTACCCAAGGGCTCTGAAACCTATCCTCGGTCAAGCTCCTGGGGGATTTCCGGGGGAGTGGTACGGCGGAGCAGCCTGGATCCGATCTTTCGAAGTTCCTTGTCGGGGATCGCCGCCAGCAGCGCTTCCTCTTCAGCGGTGAGGGGGCGGAGCTTGGCCTGCTGTCTGCGAGTCCGCTGTTTTTTCGCTTTCAGACGGTCCAGCAGCTGGTGGCCGGGATTGATGGCCGCCTCTTCCTCCGGAACTTCGCCGATTCGAATCACGATCTTTTCCACCAGCGGCTTTTCCCGACCAGCGTTGATCTTTTCGCGAAGGATTTCCTTGTGGAGTTCCATGTGGTGTTTCCAAACGGCGTCCGAGGCGACGAGAACGAGAAGCCCTTCTTTCAGCGATTTGGGCCGGCAATGGCGGGCCACTTGATCCCCCGCCAGCTCCTTCCAGTCCCCCAGCGGATTGGCGCTGAAGGCCGGATGGCGGTTCAGCGCGTCCCGAAGGAACGCGCCCAGGCGTGAAGTGTTTCCGCGCATCACGTCCCCCCCGTCGGTGGTCTCCGAAGATCAGGCCATCGCCCTGCCGCCTCTTATAGCCTGTTTTTCCCGCTTTGTTCAAGCGATTGACACGGCTCCCCCCCTGTGCTAAGGACGGCCATTGTTCCAAGCCCTAACGCCCCCGTAGCTCAGGAGGATAGAGCACAGGATTCCTAATCCTGGTGCCGCAGGTTCGAGTCCTGCCGGGGGCACCAATGGATACCAGCCACCCAAATCCCCATGCCGCCCGGGATGTGCCGTCAAGCATTATATTTTGGCACGCGCAGCGGCGCCTGCCCGAACACACTTGGCCGGCGGTCCGGCCAAGGGCGGGGTGGTGCGTGCGCGTCCCAGCCCAAAGCCCTTGCCCTCAGGCCCACCGGGCTTTCACACCGCTCCCTTACCGGTGAGGTACGGACCGTAGGCCTTGTCCGTCTGAAGGATGTGTTTGCTCAGCCAGTCTTTGAGGAAATTGCTGATCTGGATGGGGCTTGTGATCTCGCCGGCTTCGAACTTCTCGACCAGCGCGTATACATGCTGGGTCATCTTTTCGTGCTTTTGCCTGTGATCCGCGTAACCGGGATAGTCGTACATCTTCATGAGGGCCTCTTCCGAAGCGAAGTGCGTCTTGGTGTAGGCCACCAGTTCGTTCAGGACTTTGCCGAGGACCTCTTTTCCCTTGCCGCTGTGCATGGCATCGTAGAGATCGTTCAGCAACCGCACCAGGTTCCGGTGCTGGTCGTCGAGTTTTTTGATACCCACACTGTAGTCGTCTTTCCAGTCAAAAAAGGCCATGTCGTCCCCCTGTGATGTTTGGCGTTGATTCCGCGCGATTCGGCGAGTGTGCTCCGCCCGGGACTCCTGCCATATCCAGGCGTTCGAAGACAACAATCGGACAGAGCGGCCGGGATCTCAAACCGGTTGCGTGGAGGGCCATGAACCGGAACCGTTTGGACGGGCGAAGAAGGCGGCCCATGAGCGGACAGCGGCCTAAAACACGTCATCGATGATGATGGTTCCCGAGGCGTCTTCCCTGAGCTCGGTGATCCCGGGATAGGATCGCTCCAGGGCTTTCAGCGCCGCCGCCCGGCTGTGTTCTTTTTTACGGATTTCGGCGACCTTCTTCACCAGGCTCCGATGTTCCAGTGCCTGACGAATGGTGGCCGTCAGGTTCGATTCACTGATGGGTTTGGTCAGGAACCGGTAGATACCGCCTTCGTTGATGGCGCGGATGGCCGCCTCCAGGCTGGCCTGCCCGGTAAGCACGATGCGGATGGTTTCCGGGTAAGCTTCCGCCACAAGGGCCAGGAAGTCCGAACCGGACATGCCGGGCATCTTTTCGTCGGAAACCACCACGTCCACTTCCCGGCCGCCCAGGATATTGAGCGCTTCCTTCGCCGAGTTGGCACACAGGACTCGGTACGGTTCCCTTCGAAGAATCCGTTTCAGGGCATCGGTTATCTTGGGTTCATCGTCCACGAACAGGACCGTCGCCGACATGTTCTCCTCCCCTTGAACCGGACCGGAACGGAAGGCCCGATCCATCAGAACACCCAGTCCCCCACGGGCACGAGCACCTCGACCGGTTGCCGGATTTTCATGGTCTGGGAAAAGTTGTTGAGGCGCTGCAGCAGCGGCCGGGTGGCCACGTTTCCCGAAGTAATGAGCAGTCTTCCGTCCATGGCCCGAACATCGGCGGCGAAGATCATGTTTTCCTTGAGCTCCGTGAGCTTGCAGGATCTCCGAGCATAGCCGCTGTCCATGCGGATCACGTCTTCGAGCGCCGCCACAACGGCGGGGTCGTACACCCCGTTGCGTCCCTTGATTTCCTGCAGCGCGTCCCTCTGTGACCGCCCCGCGGTCTCCAGGATGTCGAAGTCGAGGGCCACCTTGAGGATGCGGGCTCCCAGGGGGATCTCTTCGCCTTTTCGGGGCACCGGGGCCTTCCCCGCTCCGTCGAAGCGGTTTTCCTGACAGGCGACGATCTCGGCCACTTCGCTCATGCGGGGAATCTTCTCCAGGAGATCGGCGGCCACCGCCGGATGCATCCGATAGACCGCCTCTTCGTCCACACTCAGCGCTTCTCCTCGGCAAAATTTTTGCAAAATTTCTTCCGGAAGCGTGATGCAGCCGATCTGTGAAAGCATGGCGGCGGTTTCCAGCTTCCAAGTGTTGGAACTCTTGAGCCGGGCGGCGATCTTTTTGACGTACCGGGTGACACGCGTGGAACGCCCGAAGGCCTCCTGGTTGGTGAGAGCCAGCACTTCGGTGAGCACCTTGACGGCTCCCTTGAGGGTTTGCTCCAGCAGTTCCTTTTCCGCGTGGATCAGCCGATACTGCTTGACACCCGCTGCGATGGCCTGGGCCAGCAGTTCGGGCGGGCAGGGCTTGGTGAGGAACCGGAAGATGTGGCCGGAATTCACCGCCTCGATGGCCGTCTTCACGTCGGCGTATCCCGTCAGCATGATCCGGACGCTCTCGGGAGCGATCTCCTTAGCCCGCGAAAGAAACTGTACCCCGTCCATGACCGGCATTTTGAAATCGGAAACGATCACGGCGAACCCGTTCCCGCCCGCGATTCTTTGCAGCCCTTCCTTGCCGCTCGGGGCCACCTCCATGTCGAACAGTTTCCGAAACTGCCGCTTGAACGCCTCGAGCACGTTGGATTCGTCATCGACGAAAAGCACCCTGTCCTTCATAGCTCTTCCCCGGCCATGGAGTTTTCGCAGAGCTTCCGCCAATGAGGCAATCGGTCGGCTACGCCCGCCGCTTCAACATAATCGGAATCCACTTCCTGCTGGATAAACACCGGGGAGTTCTTCTGCAGATCGTGGGTCAGGATGTCTGCGGCATGGACCGCGGTGAGGGCCGAAAAGCCTGGAGACGGCAAAGTACCCGGCGAATGATGATAGGCGATCGCTTCCACCATATTGTCGGGAAGCCCCCAGAGCCCCATGAGATAGGCGCCCACTTCCCCGTGGCTTGTCCCGAAGTGCTCCCTTTCGATCATCTGCACCGGGATCCTGCGCTGCTGAGCTTCGGCAAGAACCGACATGTAGGCTTCTCCGAAATTGATCACCCACACCAGCTTTCCCAGATCGTGGAGGAGTCCGGCCATGAACGCCGCCTCGATGACCATCGGCTCCGCCTCTTCTTCCCTGGCGATCATGCGGGCGAAGGCGGCCACGGTCATGCTGTGGTCCCAGAGCGCTTCCAGAGAAAAACCGTGCAATT
Organism: Desulfoglaeba alkanexedens ALDC; assembly: GCF_005377625.1. Taxonomy (GTDB): domain Bacteria; phylum Desulfobacterota; class Syntrophobacteria; order Syntrophobacterales; family DSM-9756; genus Desulfoglaeba; species Desulfoglaeba alkanexedens. Next base: position 916,174 of record NZ_CP040098.1, read on the forward strand.
TCCGCCCTTCGAACTGGGAAAAGATCTGCACCGCGAACACCAGGCTCTTGATGGTTTCCAGTCCGAGGAAGTTCACGGCCTGAGCCGGGTTCGCCACGCGCCTTCGAAGCCCGAAAAACGCCGAATTCACCAGCTGAAGGATTTTGGCCGTCATGGCCACGTCCTTGGAGATGATTTCCCCCACGCGCTGTATGGAAGCGTCCGGCGAACGCAGTTCTTCCGTGATTTCCGCATACAGGGAGGGAAGACTGGGCAGACAGCCCATCCTGGAGACGACTTTCTTGAGCAGGGGATCGGCGAGGAGTTCCCGGAGCGCGCAGGCTCGGGCGACGCAGGACTTGAGCACCTCGGCGTCACAGGGTTTCGCCAGGTACTGGTGAGCCACCGGAACCGACTTCATGATCATTTCCCGGTCCGAATGCCCGGACAGGATGATCCGCACGATGTCCGGATGCCGTTTCATGACCTGAGTGAGGAACTCCACCCCGTTCATGCCGGGCATTCGCATGTCGGTGACCACCACGTCCACGGCTTCCTTGTCCAGAACCTTGAGGGCTTCCATTGCGCTGGTCACGAACCCCATGCGCCACTCGCGCCGCATGCTCCGGAGCATGCGGTGGAGTCCTTCCAGAACCTTGGGTTCGTCGTCTACGAAAAGCACGGTCTTCACCATGGAATCATCCTTTCTCAGCATTGGAATCGTCCAAGGGAAGCTGGATCAGGAACGTGGTCCCCACGCCGGGTTCCGATTCGAAGGTGATGGTACCCCCATGCTTGTTGACGACGACGTCATGGGAAATGGCCAGGCCTTGGCCGGTTCCCTTGCCCACTTCCTTGGTCGTAAAAAACGGATCGAAAACTCTGGATTGAATTTCTTCCGGAATGCCGCCCCCGGTGTCCGTGACGGCGATTTCGCAGTTGCCCCCGTTTTTTCGGGTGCGGATGGTGATGGTTCCCTTGGCCTCCGGCCGGTCTCCCGTTTTTTCCGCGATGGCCTGAGCGGCGTTCACGATGATGTTGAGAAAAACCTGGTTGAGTTCGCCGGGAAGGCACGGAACGTTCGGCATCCCGCGATCGAAATCGGTCACCAATTCCGCCACGTATTTCCATTCGTTGTGCGCCACGGTCACCGTGTTTTCGATGGCCTTGTTGATGTCCACCGCCACCTTTTCTTCCACTCCCGGATGAGAAAACTCCTTCATGGCCAGCACGATCTTCGCCACCCGGCCGACACCGTCCAGGCTCTGCTCGATGGCCCGCGGGATCTCCTCCATCAGGTAATCCAGGTCCACTTCTTGGATGAGTTCCTCGATGGCCCGGACATCGGGGTGATCCGGCTGTTCGGACTTGACCCGTTCCAGGAGAGCCCCGTAACCCCGGACGATGCTCAGGATCTCGTCAAAGGCGTCTTTGAGAAATCGCGTGTTGTCTCCCACGTACTGAGTCGGCGTGTTGATTTCGTGGGCGATCCCGGCCGCCAGCTGTCCGATGGCCTCCAGCTTTTGAGCCTGCGCCAGTTGGCTTTCCATGATTTTTCGGTGAGTGATATCGGCGGCCATGATCAGCACGTAGGAACCTTCCTCCCCCTCCCGGGGAATGGGCGTAAACACCATGCCGAGAAACCCCTGTTTGCCGTTGGGTCTGGTGAACCGCACTTCTTCCAACCGCTGCGGGGCTCGGCTGTCGCGGCACCGAGCCAGGATGTCGCAGACCCTTCCCCATTGCCAGCGCAGATCGCAATCTTCCAGGCGCTTTCCCCGGACCTGGTCCGCCGTGAATCCAAATACGCGTTCCGCGTGCGAATTCCACCTGACGATGCGGTTCTTCGAATCCAGAGTGATCAAGACCGAGGAAATGGCCTCGATGAGTTGGGAGAGCTCGGCGTGGGCGCGGCGAAGCGCTCTCGCCGTTTCCTTGAGGGCGGTCACCTCCCGCGCCACGTGAACACCGCCGATCATCCGGCCGTCGGGTGCGTGGAGCGGCGAGCAACTCACGTGGAACCAGCCTTTCAGCCGTTCGTCGTAGATTTCCGCCGAATATTCCTCCCCCGAGTTGAGCATCCGCCCGTGGGGACAGCCCAGGATGGGTTCGGAAAGACCGTGAACCAGTTCGTGGCAGTGCCTTCCGACGGCTTCTTCCAGCGTCACCCCCAGCCGTTTGCTCATGCTTCGGTTCATCCGGACAATGCGATGGTCGGCGTCCAGGATGGCGATGAGGTCCGGTACCGCGTCGAAGGTATTTTCCCATTCTTCTTTGGCTTGAACAATGGCGTCAGCGGTCCTCTTTCTCTCGGTGATGTCGAAAAGGAACCCGCTCACATGGTCGACCTTGCCCTCCTCCCGGCAGACGATTTTCCCCCGATCCTGGATCCAGGCCGCATCTCCGGAGCGGGTTCGGATCCGATATTCCCGGACGAACTGAAGACAACCCGTCAGCGCATCCCGAAACGCTTTCTTGGCCCCGGGAAGATCTTCCGGCAGGATGATGTCCGGCCACCGTACTTCCCCGGAAAGGAACTCCCGGGCGCTGTAGCCGGTAAGGTCCCGAACCTTTTCGTCCACGAATACGATGGCCCAGTCTGTGGCCCCCGTGTAGACGACCCCGGGAAGCGTCTCCACCAGTTCCCGGTAACGCTCGCAGCTCACCTGAAGCTGTTTCGTCCGTTCGGCCACCAGCTTTTCGAGCGTCTCGCGGTGCAGGCGGTTTTCGATCTCGAGGCGCCGCCGGCGCAGGGCGTTTTCCACCACAATGAGTACGCATTCCAGGTCGAACGGCTTCACCACGTATCCGTAAATCCCCAGCCCAAAAGCTTCCCGCGCCACCTGGGGGTCGTCCATGACCGACACCATCACGGCCGCCGTATCGGGACAGTTTTCAAACACGTGGCGCACGAGGCTCAAGCCGGATTCACCCGGCATGTTGACGTCCGAAATCACCAACTCGAAGGGTTCGGCCTCCAGGATCGCCCGGGCTTCCCGTGCATCCGCGGCCGTCCGGCAACGGTATCCGTGTTTTTGGAGCAGCTCACGGAGCAGGTTGCGAATCCCCGCCTCGTCGTCCACAATAAGGATCTGTTCCGTGCGCCTTGCCTCAGCAAAACCCTTTTCCATGGCACCCCCCCGGCACCTCTCGTCACGTTTTTCCCCCTGCGGATCACCCGGCCCGTTCCGCCGATGACGGCCTCATCATGATGGCCTTTTCTTGAAGTTCGGGTGTAGAAATCTAGGAGCCTGACCATAAACAAGCTCACGAAAGTCGGGCCCTGCGGTTACTTGTTCCTGTAGGAGGAGCGCCCTCGCCGCGATGAACAAACCCCGGCGACCGGCCCGGTGTTCCGTTATCGGTAGGAGCCGGCTTGCCCGCGACACGTAAAACAGGCAATGCCCCGTTGACCTTGATCGCCGGCAAGCCGGCCCCTACCAAAGGGCCCTAAAACTATTTTCGGGCAAGCTCCTTGCCAAGATGTCGTCGTATTTGCTGAAAATCTTCAGATTTTTCTGTACGTCGGGGTGCGCCCCGTTTTCAGATCCGGGGGCGGGAAGCAGGGGCTCCGGCCGGCGCCTGGGCCGGTTTCCTTGGTGGTGAAGAACGGTTCGAAGATCCGCGAAAGGGTCTCGGCGTCCATACCCTCCCCGGTGTCCGCCACGCACAGAACCACGTAGCGGCCGGGCTTGTGTCCCGTGGACATGGGTATTTCGCGGCGGTCGGCCCGGTGCGCAGGCGGCGCGGGCTCGGTTCAGGCGGGTGAGGAACGTTTGGCAAATGACAGCCCATCGGCAAGGCCCGCCTTTCGCAAGCAATCGTAAAGGCCGACCACGAATTCGTTGTCCGGGCTTTTTCCCTTGATGGCAAGCGCCTTCAGGCCGTCGGTCCTCACGGCCACCCCGAAGACCTCACCGTCGCTCCCACGGAGCACGAGAAGCATCAGAAGCGCCTTTTCTCCCCTGATTTCGTTCAAGATTTCGAATTTCTCCGAAAGAACGAGCTTTACCCGCTCGGCGTATTCGGGCATGGCTGCAATCCGCGCGAACCGGGCAAGTCGCCCGATGAGTGCCTTTCCTTCCCGGGCGTTAAATGGATTGGCATCCAGGACGAGCCCGTCCGACTCCACCGAAATGGTGCCAAACGGCGTCGTGTACAGCTTTCCCGAATAAATGTCATCCGCCTTCAGCTTGACCCCGGCCGCTTTTGCCAGAAAGACGACCACGATGCGATCCATGCGGGAAGGTTCCAGCACCCGCAGAAGCTTACCTTCAGAAAGGGTGAAATCCGCAATGACCTGATAGGACGCCATTTGCCTGACTCCTCGAGGCCACCGGAGGCCGAACCTTCCGGTCACCGGCTTTGACCAAAGCCTTCCCGGCGGCGCAGCCGGGTCAAGAGCCCTTGAAACACCATCGGGCGCGTCGCCTTGAAGAAGCAGTGGACCCTTTCCCGGACCGGCCGGTCACGCCTCTTCCCGCCGGTGGGCCGGAAGCCATACCTTGAAGGTGCTCCCGCGGCCCACCTCGCTTTCCACGGTGATCTTCCCGCCATGACGGGCCACGATGCCGTAGCTGACCGAGAGACCCAAGCCGGTGCCCTTCCCGATTTCCTTGGTCGTATAGAAGGGATCGAATATCTTCTCGATATTTTCCGGAGCGATGCCCACACCCGTATCCGAAACGGCGATTTCGACCCCGCTCCCGCGCCCTTCCCCTTCCGACGCCGCCGGAACGCTCCGCACGCTCACCCGGATCCGTCCCCCGGGATCCGTGGCGTCCAGAGCATTGATGACGAGGTTCACCAGAACGCTGCGGATCTGGCCGGGGTCCACGGTCACCAGCGGCAGGTCCGCCGCCGCCTCCACCTGCAGCTCCACCCCTTTTACCAAGGCTTGGTTTTCGACCAGGGTGAGCGTCGACCTTACCAGCCCTTCGATGGCCGTCTCCTCCGGATCGATATCCGTCCGGCGAGAAAAATCCAGCAGGCCGCGGACGATCCGGCGCACGCGTTCCGTGGCTTCGGCAATCATCTGAAGACTCTCGCGCGCCTCTTCATCCAGGTCATGCCGGTCCAGCAGCATATGCGAGAAGGCAAGAACTCCTGTGAGCGGGTTGTTGATTTCATGGGCCACTCCGGCCGCAAGGCGCCCGACGCTGGCCTGGCGTTGAGCCAGGGCCAGCATGGAGGCGCTTTCTTCGCGCTGCCGGCTTTCACGCTCCCTGATCGATGCCAGCATGCTTTCAAACGTCTTCTGCAGAACCCCCACTTCACTTTCTGAAATGGACCCGAGGTCGGGTGAGAGATTTCCGCGGGAGACTGCATCGGCGGCATCGGTGAGGAGGTGAATGGGCCGCATGATCTTTTTCTCCAGGAACCAGCCCAGCCCGACGGCCAACGTGATGCCGAGAAGGCTCAACACGGTGAAAACGGTGAGGGCTTTCCGGCGGACGTCGGCGTAAGGCTGTTCCAGGACGCCCACGTACAACATCCCGACCCGCTCTCCAAAGACGTCTTCGATGGGTTCATAAGCCGTGAGGTACCAGTCGTTCACCACGAACGCCCGGTCGGCCCAATTCAGATCCTTACCCAGAACCCGCTCCGCCACTTCCGAGGACACGCGGGTTCCCAGCGCGCGGGCACCGTTCTCTAAGAGTACGTTGGTGGCAATCCGAATATCCTTGAAGAAGATCGTGGCCGTGCCGATCTCCCGGCCCCGATAGCGTTCGTTCTTAAAGACGGTGTTCCGGACGGTATCCACGATCTCGGTGCTGCGGTTGAGCAGCACGCCCCCGTAAAGGACTCCGATGACGGCACCCTCTTCCCGGATCGGAACGGCACCGGCCAGTACCATCCCCGACGTCAGGATCGTATCTTCTCCGGATCCGGCAGGAGGCGTCGGAACCAGCTGGATGCGGGCCCTTTCCGCCAGAACCGGATCCTCGCAACGGAGCCACGCCTCGGAAAGAACCAAAGTTCCGGATACCCCTCGGTTCGTTTTCAAGCTCAACTCCGCCAGGGGATTCGGAGCACAGCGCACCGCATCCTCCGGAACACTCTCTCCGCTGAGACGGACCATCGCCCGGCCCCTGGTGTCGGCGACTCCCGCGAAATCCAGACCCGCCCATTCGGCCACCCGCGCCAGTCGCTCCGTCAACTCCCGGCTCCGCTCGGGCTGCAGCGCCTCGCGGAAACCGCGCCCCAATGTCGTGACAGCAAGAGCCAGCTCGACGCGCCTGCAGCGGTCTTCGTACATGTGGCGGGCGGCGTTCAAGTCCTGACGCACCCGGTTGGTCGCTTCTCCCATGAAGGTTCGATAAAGAAGATGGCCCCCGACAACCAGGGAAACCGCTCCCACCAGGAACGAAACGCCGAGAAAGCTGACAATGAGCTTGGACCGCGTCGTCCTAAGCAAAGGCAGGATCCTCATCAGAAAGTGTTCGGGTCCACGCCGCTGCCGGAGCCACCGCCCGGCCTCTTCAGGCAACTTTCCATTTTTTGTCTGTACCTCAAAAAGAAACCGGCGTCCACCGCGATCACCCGCGCCGTCACCGTCGGCGTCCTCCATGAAATGACATCGGCCTGCAAGGACCGGATAAACATCAAAAAATGAAAACCTCAGCAAAAACAGCCCCGTTCCCCCTCAAACCAACCCCGTGACTCCGCCTCGAAATGGAAACGGCTTCGCCGGCTCCCAAACGGATCATTTCCAAAAACGAACCATTTCGCTATTATCTTTTTCGGTACCCGGAAGAGCGAACGCCCCCCAACGCCGATAGAAATCCATTGGAGGATGTGCTCCCTTGGCCTGCGCCCCGAGACTTCCCGATGCGGTGATCTTCGACTTCGACGGTGTCCTCGTCGATTCGGAACCGTACCACTACCGGGCCTTCCAGGAAGTGCTTGCACCCCTCGGCCTGGGCCATTCTTACGCAACCTACGTGGACCGTTACATCGGCTACGACGATCGGGACGCCCTCCGGGAGATATTTCGCGATGCGGGAAGAGACCTGGACCCACCCACCCTTCGCGCCCTCATTGCGGCAAAGCAAAAGGCCTTCCAGACCATCGTCTCGGCCGGGGTCAAGGCCTTTCCCGGCGTGCATCCGTTGATTCGAAGCCTTCTAGGCGAGAAGATCCCCCTCGCCATCGCTTCCGGTTCGACCCGGCAGGAAATCGCCTCGATGCTGGACGCCCTGGGATTGCACGACGCCTTCCCCGTCATCGTCACCGCCGACGATGTGGAAAGGAGCAAGCCCGATCCGCAGACCTATCTTCTGGCGGTCTGCAGACTCAAGAGCCACAACCGCCGACCCGACCTCAGGCCCGAAGCCTGCGCGGTCATCGAGGACACGCCGGAAGGTATTCGGGCGGCCCGAGACGCCGGCCTCTCGGTGATCGCGGTCGGTCATTCTCATCCCGTGGAAACCCTTCGTGAGGCGCACCTGACCGTGCCGGCGCTCGCCGACATTGATTTCCGAACGCTGGAACTGGTTTTGGAACGGAGGACCGCATGACGCCGCCTGGAAGATCTCCGGAGCACGAAGTAAGGGCTTGACCAAAAAACAAGTTCATGAAAGTCGGGTCCTGAGGTTCCTTGTTCGTGTAGGAGCGGGCTTGGCCGCGATCGGAATCGCCGGCAAGTAGGGGCGCAGCGCAGCTGCGCCCCTACAGGGCATACGGCGCTCCTTAAGCGCCGTTCGCGAACCGCCCCTACGCGAAGAAACGGACACTCAATCCTCAGAAGGGTGAAGGGTATTCTCAGGCAGCCTCTAAGGGCTGAAGCGAACCCGGGAGCCGGCGGGATTGCCCCGGCCGTTCACTAAAAGGAGGCAAAAGATGTTTCAGGTGCCCAAGGAAGAAATCGCGAATCGGCTGGTGGCCTTTCAGGCGGCCCTGGTACAGCATCGAATCGATGCGGCCGTGATACGCCAGAACACGGATCTCTACTACCTGACGGGCACCGTCCAAGACGCCCACCTGATCGTTCCCGCATCGGGTTCCCCGTGTTTCCTGGTTCGACGCGACGTCCGGAGAGCCGAAGAGCAGTCGCCCATCCGCCCAGTGGTGCCTCTTACGAGCATCAAGGAGCTGCCGGATCACCTGGACCGGGCCTGCGGCAGCCGGCCGCCCCGAACCCTCGGCATGGAACTGGATGTGCTTCCGGCTTCCACGTTCTTTTTCTACGACGAAAAGGTCTTCCCCAAGGATCGGATCGTAGACGTGGGGACGCTGCTGCGGCAGGTGCGGATGATCAAATCGGACTGGGAAATCGAAATGATGCGCCGGGCGGCCGTGATTTCCGACGCGGTGGCTCGAGCCGTTCCGGAGTTCCTGCGGGAAGGCGTCAGTGAACTGGAACTGTGCATCGAACTGGAGGCGGTCGCCCGAAAGGCGGGGCACTTGGGCTTTTCACGGGTGCGGACCTTCAATCTGGAAATTTATTTCGGGCACATTCTCTCCGGCCCCGAAGCCGCAACATCGTCCTATGCCGACTCCCCCACCGGCGGCCCCGGCGTCAGTCCCGCGCTCGGCCAGGGTTCGGGAACCCGGGTGATCGGACGGGGCGATCTGGTGAGCGTGGACACCATGGTGAACCACCACGGCTACCTTAATGACCAGACACGCAACTTCGCCTTGGAAGCCCCACCCGCGGAACTCGCGGACGCCCACCGCCTGTCTCTGGAACTCCACGCATGGCTGCGGGAAGCAGCCCGGCCCGGCGCCGTCACAGGAGAACTGTACCGGGAAGCACTGGAATGGGCCGCGTCCCGACCGCTTTCGCAGTATTTCATGGGGAGCGAAGACGCGTCGCGGGTCTCCTTCCTGGCCCACGGGCTCGGCCTGGAGGTGGATGAGTTTCCTTTCATCGCCCGGGGGCAGAAGACGATGCTTCGTGAAGGGATGACCTTCGCCTTCGAACCCAAATACATCATTCCCGGGATAGGGATCGCCGGTATTGAAAACACCTACCGGGTGACGGCGCGGGGACTGGAATCCCTGAACCTGAGCGGCGAGCAACTGGTCGTCGTGCAGACCGGTCCGGCTTCCGGCCGGAGCGGCGCCACCGGCGGACAGCGGTCCGCGGCACGTCCCCCGGGCGAGTGATTCCACGGGTTCAAAGGTCCTACTGCAGCGCCAGGTGAGGAGCCCTCAGGAGCCGGGCGATCTGCTTGCTGTACATCTGGATGATCCGGCGATCTCCCGCGTCTTGGTAGCGCTCCTGGACCTTGTCCTTTTTCTTTCCCTCGTCCACCGATTTGGCGATTATTCCCTTTTCCAGGTAGTACTTGATGGCGTTGGCGTAGGTGATCTTCGAAATGGATTCCGGGCTCTGAATCAGTTCCAGTTTCAGTGCTTTCTGGCCCATATCCATGATCTTCTTGAGAAAATCCTTTTCCGTGTAGGAACGCTTCTGCAGGTAACGTGTGGACCGTAAGACCACCCAGTAGGCTTCGAAGTAGTCGCGGATCAGCCCCCTGAAGGCCTGGGCGGCATGAAGACCGCTGTGCGTCATCATGTAGTGGTAGTCTTCCCGGGGTTCCTGGTGGCGGATCCACCCCAGAGCCTCGAACACGTTGAGCACGTCCTGAGCCAGCTGATGGTCGCGCAGATCCATGTCGTAGACGAACTCGTACTTGAAGAAATCCTTCATGAACGCCAGGTCTTCCAGCACCTGGCTCAGACTGAAACGGAAGGTTTCCTGGGCCAGGATGGAGGTGGATACGAACGCGGCGGGCAGGAGGAAATGAATGATGTTGTTCTTGTAGTATTCGAGCGCGAGACGCTTGGCGTCCTCCATGGTGAAGACTTCTTCCTCGAGATCGTCGTCTTCGGCTTTCAGCTTGGACACGGTTTTACTGCGTTCCAGGTCGCGAAGCGTGTCGTCGATGACCGCTTCACAGCTCTTGAAGGTCCTGGAAAAGCCGATCCCCCGCTGTTCCAGGTAAGCCATGAACGCTTTGCAGGTCCCGAGCAGCTCGGCCTTGGACACGCCGCGGCGCGTCGTGGAAAGGAACGCTGCGGCTACCAGCGCGTGCGGGGTGACCAGCGATTCTTGGTTGATGCTGTTGATGATCCGGTAGGCGAAGTCCCGATACATGGCATGGCGCATCTTGGAACTGAGGTTTTTCAGGTCGTAACGGTGCCGCTCCAGGTATCGCTGGAGGGCCATGGGTTCTGCAAACCGGACATAGACGCGCCCGTAACGCCGCTTGAGGAAACGCCGCGCCTTTACCAACTGGGCAATGCTTTCGGCTCTCTTGCTCCCCCCGGAAATCTCCTCGACGTACACTTCCTCTTCCGGAATCCGGTCGTAGCAGATGGAGGTCGGAACGAAGACCAGGTCGTCGCAGAAGCCTTCTTCCACCGCCTGGATCAGGATGGCGAGCAGCCCCAGCTTGGGAAGCACCATCTTTCCGGTGCGGCTTCTACCGCCCTCGATGAAGAACTCGATATTGTGCCCCAGCTGCACCATGGTCTTGACGTAGAGGGAGAAGACTTCCGAGTAGAAACGGGCGCCATTGAACGCCCGGCGGATGAAGAAAGCTCCGCCCCGCCGGAAGATGGGCCCGAGGGGCCAGAAGGCGAGGTTATTTCCCGCGGCGATAAAAGGCGAATAGAGGTTGTTGCGCAAAAGGACGTAGGAAAGGATGAGGTAGTCGATGTGGCTCTTATGGCACGGCACGTAGACCAGCGTGCTGTGCCGGGCGGATCGCTTCACCCGGTGAAGGCTTTCCACGTCCACGTCGATTCCGTCGAACAGGTTGTTCCACATCCAGGTGAGCACGCGTTCGCCCAGCTGGATCAGGGTGTAGCTGTAATCGGCGGCGATTTCGTCCAAGTAGCCGTCCGCCTCCTTGCGGATTTTCCAGAGTTCCTCCCCTCTGGCCCGCGCCCGTCGCTGCATAAAAGCCTCCAGGCGCGGATGATGGAGGATGATCTCCTTGAGTTCCAGCTTGCTCTTGATTTGGGGGCCCACGATGGCACGGCGGATTTCGTTGGTGGCGTCGATGAGGCTTCGGCGCAGCTGAAAAATTTGTTTTCTTCTCTCCCAGCGATCCTCGGAAAGCTCGGGAAGCACTTCCCTGAGATTGAGCGGTTCGCCCACTTCCATGACGGCGTTGGCGTAGCTTCGGATGAAGGAAACGATCTTCCGGAGGAAGCTCGGCTTTTCAGGATTTCCCAGGACGATTTCCCAGAAACCGCGCCGCTGGCGCCCCGGATCCCGGGAATAGAGCAGGACCAGGGGAACGACGTAGATCGGGCGGTCCAGATCCTTTTGAATGTCCAGCAGGTGTTCCAGCGGGTCGTGCCGTACCAGGACCGTTCGCTGGTAGTAGCCTTTCTCTCCCAGCAGGAAAAAAATCCCGGCATGGTTTTCCACGATCTTGCGCCTGTAGTAGCCGTCCCCGTAGGGATCGGGCACCCCTTTCCGGGTGAAATGCTTAAGGAAATGGTGCACCATGAGTTTCAGACCGTACCAGCGCCCCTGCCAGAAGTAGGGCCTGAGGTCGAAGGTGACGGTGGGGGTGGGCAGTCCCAGCTGGTAGAGCCGCAGGGCGGCGTAGACCATGTCCAGCTGGGACCGGTACTTGATGGCATAGACCACCGTTCCCTGCTGCCCCAGGTTCTCCAGCTGCCGCTGCTGATCTTCGGGCATGGACGTCTTGCTGACGAGCCGCTCGAACAGCCGGCGAAAAAGAAACCGGGGCCGCTCAGGAAGCGTCTGCCCGTAAGGATCCTCCGCCAGCGAGAACTCGCCGCCATTGCACGCTCCTACCAGACTCTCCTTGACTCTCTGGAGCCAGTTTTTCATCATAAGAAATCCTTAACCTGCAAACAGGATCTCAGGCGAGGTTCAAGAGTTGCGGGAAGGGGTAGCGTAGCAAATGGTCGGGGCAAAACCAAATTCTTTTTTTGGCGTAGCGCCTTGGCCCTGAAACGGTTCACACAAGGAGACCCCGCGGTGCTCGCCGAGTTGATCGTTCACAATTTTGCCATCATCCGAGACCTGCAGGTCGACTTCGAACCGGGCCTGAACGTGCTCACGGGCGAAACGGGCGCCGGAAAATCGATCCTCGTGGGCGCGGTGAACCTGATCCTTGGAAGCCGCGCTTCCCAGGAAATGATTCGTTCGGGAGCCGAAGAGGCCACGGTGGAAGCGCTTTTCGTCTTTCACGATTCCCCCGTTCTCCAGGAACGCTACCGGTCTCTGGGCCTTGCTCCGGGCGAAGAGTGCGTGATCCGCCGCGTGGTGTCGCGAACGGGACGGAACCGGGTGTTCATCGACGGTCAGCTGGTCACCCTGCAGCAACTCCAAGCGTTCGCCGAAGGACTCCTTTCCATATCAGGCCAACATGAACACCAGCTCCTTTTGAACCCGGAAGTCCACCTGGATCTTTTGGACGACTTCGGAAAGCTGGGGCCCCACGTCACCGACGTCGCCGAGGCCTTCGATCGCTGGACCCGTACCCGCGACCAATGGATGCGCCTTCGCCGGCATAGGGAGGAACTCGCACGGCAGCGGGACTTCCTGCGCTTTCAGTTGAACGAACTGGAATCGGCGTCCCTGAAGCCCGCCGAAGACGAGAAACTGCAGGCGGAAGAAAAGGTGCTGCGGCACGCGGAAACCCTCTACGAGGCGGCGAAGCGGGCTCAACGGCTGCTCTATTCCGACCAAGGCGCCGTACTGGAGCGCCTGGACCAGGTGGGAAAGGACCTGGCCGTTCTCGCCTCCATCGACCCCAGGCAGAAGACGCTTGCGGAACACCTGGACCAGGCGACCATCCACCTGGAAGAACTGCACCACGCCCTGCAGGAATACGCCGGAAGCATCGCCTTCGACCCACACCGCCTGGCGGAGATCCAGGATCGGCTGGCGTTGATCCAGCGCCTCGCCAAGAAATATGGACCAACCGTCGATCACATGCTGGAAAAATTGGAGGAACTCCGCACGGCGCTCGCCGACGAAGAGGAGCAGGAGTTCCGCGAAGAGGCGCTGCAGAAGGAGATGGAAACCCTTCGGAGTACCTACCTTTCCAGGGCTCGAGCTCTGTCGGAAGAACGCCGCCGGGCGGCATCGGCGCTGAGCGAGGCGGTCCGATCCGTCCTGGCTTCGCTGGATCTCCCGAGGGCGCGATTCGACGTCCGGTTTGATGAGGAACGTGAAAACCTGGAAACCGTGACAGACGCGGCGTTCACCCGCAAGGGCGTGGACCGGGTGGAATTCCTCCTTTCCGCCAACCCGGGCGAAGACCTGAAGCCCCTCGCGCGGGTGGCCTCCGGAGGCGAGCTTTCCCGGATTCTTCTGGCGCTCAAGAGCCTGCTCAGCCTGCAAGGGGAAGCCGAAACCCTCATCTTCGACGAAGTGGACACGGGGATCGGAGGACGGACCGCGGAACTTGTGGGGCGCCAGCTGCAACAACTCGCCCGGCGCCACCAGGTGATCTGCATCACCCACCTCCCGCAGATCGCCTGCTACGGCGCCCATCATTACAAGGTCGCCAAGCACACGTCAGGCGACGAAACCCATACCCTCATCACACGCTTGGACGGAGGGGAACGCGTGGAGGAGCTGGCGCGGATGCTTGGAGGCGTGAGCATTTCCGAAAAAACGCGGGCTCATGCCCGGGAATGGCTGGAAAAAGCTCAAAGGGCGACCTGCGGCGAAGCGTCCTCCTGAAGTCCTGTTCCGGCGCCTCGGCGTTTCCCTGGAACTCCCGCTCCCCCCTGAACCCCTTCCGGATGGGCCAAGCATTCATCCACATAAGCGCTAAGTTATTTTGTAAACATTCACGGGTTGCATTTATGCCATTGGGCTGTTTTTAAAGATGAACATCGAACATTGAACATTGAACGTCCAACATCGAATGAAAAACCGGGGCGCATTTATGCCATTGAGCTGTTTTTAAAGATGAACATCGAACATCGAACATTGAACGTCCAACATCGAATGAAAAACCGGGGCGCATTTCCCCTCGTTCCCAAGCTCTGGCTTGGGAACGGCCTCACCGAAGCTGGAGCTTCTGCACAGTTGTGTTCCCAAGCTGGAGCTTGGGAACAAGAAGCAAGTTCCTTTTTTCCCATTCACTATTCGATGTTCGATGTTCGATGTTCGATGTTCGATGTTCGATGTTCGATGTTCGATGTTCGATGTTCGATGTTCGATGTTCGATGTTCATTTTTTCCAGTCGATACAGGGAAAAAAACAACTTAGCACTTATGCCCTTCATCCACCGGCGGCGGGCGAACCGCCCCGCCGCCTCCCCTCAAGCCGCCTCCCCTCAAGCCGCCTCCCCTCAAGCCGCCTCCCCTCAAGCCGCCTCCGGCTCCACCAACCGCGGGAGAATCTCGCCCGCCTTCCCGAGGAGACTGACGTCCAGCATGCTGCTGAACGGAGTGGGTTCCAGGTTGATTTCGGCCACGAACGCTCCGTGTTTTCTGGCGTAGAGCCCCATGGAAGCGGCCGGCTGGACCACGGCCGATGTCCCGATCACCAGCATCAGATCGCAGGATCGAAGCCCTTCGTAGACCCTCTCCAGCACCTCGGGATCCAGCGCCTCCCCGAACCAGACCACGTCGGGCCGAAGCAGCCCACCGCACACACCGCACGTAGGCAGTTCGGGAAGCGGCACACGGCGGTCTTCGGAGGTTACGGCGCAGCGCGTGCAGCGCACCCGCCAGATGTTGCCGTGAAGCTCCAGTACATTGCGGCTTCCGGCCTCTTGGTGCAGGTTGTCGATGTTCTGGGTGACGAGGGTGAAACGGGGAAAGCGCCGCTCCATGGCGGCCAAGGCGCGGTGGCCTGGATTCGGCGAGAGCGGACCCAGCAGCTCCCGCCTCCAGTTGTAGAACGCCCATACCAGACGCGGGTCTCGGGCGAAAGCTTCCGGGGTGGCGAGATCCACGGCCCGGTGACTCCGCCACAGGCCCCCTTCCCCACGGAAGGTGGGCACACCGGACTCCGCGGAAACTCCGGCCCCGGTCAGCGCCACCACATGGTGAGCCTGACGGAGCCGTTCCTTGAGTTGAGTCAGGGCGCGTTCCAGGACGGGATCGCCTGCGCTCACAACGTTCCTCCATCGTCCAGGCGTTTCAGGATCTCGTGGATGTTCAGACACCGCCTATGGAAGCCTTCCAGGCCGTAAACCATGTTCGCTTCCAGCACGTAGTAGCGGCCGTCATGCCGGCAGATGTCCAGGCCCACTTCGCCGAACCCGCACCGGCAGGCCACATCGCGCGCGAAATCCAGGGCGTCTTCCGGAATGGCATCGAACACCAGCGAAGCTCCCAGGGAAACATTGTTTCGAAATTCGCCGGGGGGTGCCACCCGCCAGTAGGCGTGCACCACCCGGCCCGCGATCAGAACCACCCGAAGGTCCCGGTCGATCGGGAGGTATTCCTGGATGTACGCGGGTCGACAGCGCGCCAGGTATCGCTCCAGGTCCTTTCGGTTTTCGATCCGCCAGACGCCGGAGCCCTGCGAAGATCCCAGGGGATCTTTCGCGATGAAGGGGTACGTGAAATCGCTGAGGATGCAGGGGCTCCGACGCCTTCCGTAATAGACTTTCGTCCTGGGATGCGAAACGTCGAGAAGCTGGAACAAGCCGGTCTGCCGGATCTTGTTTCC
Source organism: Desulfoglaeba alkanexedens ALDC (assembly GCF_005377625.1). GTDB lineage: Bacteria > Desulfobacterota > Syntrophobacteria > Syntrophobacterales > DSM-9756 > Desulfoglaeba > Desulfoglaeba alkanexedens. The sequence continues at coordinate 931,787 of NZ_CP040098.1, forward strand.
CATGAATTCGTAATAGTTCCGCGGAAAGACGTCCTTTCCGGTGGAAAGGAAGAACGTCTCGTAAAGCCGGCTCGGATAGTAGATCTTGGCGGCACCGCGGATCAGGTCCCGCTCCTCCCCGGAATAGTCCTCCCAGTTGGGCCGGACCCCCAGGCACCTGAAGGACGGGCACCCCCGCGGCCTCTTACCCAGGGAGACTTTCTCACGACCCGATCCTGAACCGCCACGCTTCATGCCGGGTGAAACTCCATCCGGAATAGGACCATCGCCCGCCCGCGCCTTCGAATCCCCGTCATGGTGAGCCCCCTTCGGGTGCACGGCAGCCTCGTCGAAGCCGGTTGGGACGGCTTCGGGCTTCGCCGTGCCGGGGCGCGGCGGAGGCCGCAGGAACTCACGGGCTCATCCTCCTCACCGGGCGGACATCGGCCCCTTGATTTTGAACTGAAAATCTAGGACAAATCAGGAGCGTTGTGAAGCCCTTGCCGCAGGGTTTATAGAGCGAAGCAACCGGCGCCGGAGTCAGGGGCCCCGCCGCCCTCGGGAAACCGGCGGCCCCAAGGTTCCATGCCAGGAAGACGCGAGCCATGACCAGAATCGTCGCCATCTACGGAAGCCCCCGAAGGAACGGTAACACCTCGATGCTTCTACGGAGCGCCGTTTCGGCGGCACGGGACGAAGGCGCCGTGGTGGAGGAGTTCGTTCTTCGAGATCTCAGGATTTCGCCCTGTCTCGAAATCTACGCTTGCAAGGAGAAGGGGGAATGCGCCATCCAGGACGATTTTCAGCAGGTCGCTCGATCCATGCTGAACGCCCAGGGGATCATGCTGGCGTCGCCGATCTTCTTTTACACGGTGAGCGCCCACACCAAGGCGTTCATGGACCGCTGCCAGTCGCTCTGGGTCAAGCGCTACTGGATCGACCGGATTCCCTTCGGCATACGGCATTACGCCAGGAAGGGGCTCTTCGTTTCCGTTGGGGCGACCACCGGAAAGCGGCTCTTCGACGGCACCCTCCTCACGGTCCGATATTTCTTCGACGCCGTGGACACGGAACTGTGGGGGACCTTGCTCTACCGGGAATTGGACCTGGAAGGCGACGTCCTCAAACACCCGGATTACCTCACGTCCGCCTACCTGAAGGGCAGGGAAATGGCGATGACTTTGAAGGAAGCCGATTCCGGCTGAGCCGCCGTCGGCCTTGTCCCCTGTTCCCCCTTGTTTCGAAGGTGTGATTTTGACCGATTCCGACCGCGGACGGCACCGACTCCGAAGAGCTCTGGGGCTTCTGAGCCCGTTTTTCCGGCGCTACGGCCTGAGACTCACCGCTGGATGCCTGGCGCTGATCACCGTCGATTTCATCCAGCTCTGGATTCCACGGATCATCAAGAGCGCGGTGGACAGCCTGCAGGAAGGTTCCGCGTCTTCGGAGAGCCTCCTGCACCATGGCGGCCTGATTCTCCTCCTTTCCATCGCCGTCGCCGCGCTGCGCTTCCTCTGGCGCTATTTCATTCTGGGATTTTCGCGGTATCTCGAACGAGACATCCGCAATTCCATGGTTTCACACGTCATCACCCTGGATCGCACTTTCTTTCAGAAACGACCGGCCGGCGAAATCATGGCGCTCTCGTCCAACGACCTCGCCTCCGTTCAATTGGCCTGCGGCATGGGCCTGGTGGCCTTCACCGACGCGGTGGTCATGACCGTTGCGGCGCTGGCGTTCATGGCTTACATCCACCCGGGCCTCACCGCCATCGCGATGGCCCCGATGCCCGTCTTGGCGGTCCTCACCCGCTTTCTCGCGGCCCGCCTGCACCACCGGTTTCGCCGGGTCCAGGAACTTTTTTCCCATCTCACCGAGTTCACCCGCAATTGCCTGGCTTCCTTGAGGCTCATCAAGGCCTACACACAGGAACGCGTTCAATTGGAACGATTCGACCGACTGGGGCGCGCTTACATCCGAAACAACCTAAAGCTGGCGGCCATCCAGGGAACGCTCTTTCCCATGTCCGGATTCATCGGCAACATGAGCCTTCTTCTGGTGCTTTTCTTCGGAGGCCGGCTGACCATCCGGGAAACCATCACGGCCGGTGATTTTGTGGCCTTCATCAACTACCTGTTCATGCTGACCTGGCCTATGATGGCCCTGGGCTGGGTGGCGAACCTGTTTCAGCGCGGGGTGACGTCCTTGGAACGGATCCGGGACCTTCTGGAAGAAAGGCCCGCGCTGCGGGATCCGCTTCACCCGGTGACCTTGCCGGTTGTGCGGGGACAGCTCCGGATTCGGAACCTCACCTTCACCTACCCTGGAACGCGGGAACCGGCGCTGAACGAAGTCTCCCTGGAAGCGGGCCGCGGGCTGCTCGGCATCGTGGGCCGGACCGGTTCGGGAAAATCCACCCTCTGCCGGCTGCTCGCCCGCCTGTACCCGATCCCTGACGGCACGTATTACGTGGACGGGATCGATGTGAACCGCCTCTCGGTCGACGCCGTGCGGAGGCAGATCGCTTATGTGCCGCAGAACGTGATCCTCTTTTCCGAAAGCATCGCTCAAAACATCGCGCTGGGCCGGCCCGAGGCTTCACGGGAAGAAATCGAATCGGTGGCCCGGGCCGCCGCCATCCACGAGGAGATCATGGCCATGGAAGAGGGCTACGACACGCGGGTGGGGGAACGGGGCGTGAGGCTTTCAGGCGGTCAACGGCAACGCATCGCCCTGGCCCGCGCCCTCCTCACCCGAAGGCCCATCCTCATCATCGACGACGGCCTTTCCGCCGTGGACATGGAAACGGAGTACGCGATCGTTCACTCGCTCCGGTCGTACCTGGAAGGGCGCACGTGCATTATCGTGTCCCACCGGGTCGCCCCGCTTTCCGATGCGGACGAAATAGTCATTTTGGAGGCGGGGCGGGTCGCGGCCCGTGGAACACACCGCCGGTTGTTGGAAACCAACGGGTTTTACGCCGCCATCGCTCGACACCAGGCAGCCCGCCGGACGGCGGACGGCGCCTGACCGTCCCGGGGAACCGCTCATGCATTACGGTTATGGATACTTCGAAGAAGAACGCTTGGGGCAGATCGGCGATGTCGGCCTGTGGCGGCGGATCCTGAGCTATGTAAAGCCTTACTGGAAAGCGGTCCTGGCGGCGATCTTGCTGGCTCTGCTCATTTCGGCCGCCGCCCTGAGTCTTCCGTACCTGGTTCGGATCGGGATCGATGCATACATCGTCAACGCCGATCCGACCATGGAAGAACGGCTCCGCGGCCTCGCTCACCTCGCCTTGATATTCGCCGCCCTGATGCTGCTCGAATTCACCACCAACTTCCTCCAGGTGATGCTCCTGGAACGAACCGGACAGCAGGTCATGCATGAAATCCGCCAGGACCTTTTCGGGCATGTACTGGACCTGGACCTGGCCTTCTTCAATCGAAACCCTGTGGGCAAACTGGTCACGCGGCTCACAAACGACGTCCAGAACATGCACGAAATGTTCACCTCCGTGATCGTGACCCTCTTCAACGACGCCGCCAAGATCATCGCCATCCTCGCAATCATGTTCTGGATGCACTGGGAACTGACCCTGATATTGAGCCTGCTCCTGCCGGTCATGGTTTTGAACGCCGTGGTTTTCAGCCGGTACGCCCGGGAAGCCTTTCGGGCCATCCGCACGCAGCTGGCGCGGATCAATGCCTTTCTCGAGGAAGTCCTTTCGGGGATCACCATCCTGCAGATCTTTTCCCGCGAAAGGGATACAGAAACCCGCTTCCGCCAACTCAACCAGAACTACCTGGACGCCACACTCCATCAGATCCGAGTGTTCGGTGTTTTCGTCCCCCTGATCGAAGTGCTCAGTTCCACGGCCACGGCCGTCATCATCTGGTACGGTGGGCGGGAAATCCTCCACGGGCGGATGACTCTCGGTATTCTGGTGGCCTTCCTTTCCTACATGAGGCTTTTTTTTCAGCCGCTTCGGGAACTTTCCGCCAAGTATTCCATCATCCAGTCCGCCATGGCCTCCGCCGAAAGGATTTTTCAGCTGCTCGAAACCCAAGGCACTGTTCTTCCGCCGAAGACCCCGATGACACTCCCTGATCTTCGGGGCGCCATCACCTTTCGGGATGTGACCTTCGGCTACAAACCGTCCCAGCCGGTGGTCGACCGCTTGAACTTCCAGGTGGCGCCGGGGGAGACCCTGGCGGTCGTCGGGGCCACCGGCGCCGGGAAAACCACCCTCATCAATTTACTGGAACGCTTTTACGATCCGGACGCCGGAGAGATTTCCATCGACGGTGCCGATCTCAAGAAGCTGAATCCCGCGTGGCTGCGCCGTCAGATCGGCCTGGTGATGCAGGACATTTTCATTGTCCCCGGTACCCTTAAGGAAAACATCCTCCTGGACCGATCCCTGACTGACGACGCCCTGAATCGCATCATCCACGAAGCCCAACTCACCGGTCTGGTGAACCGACTTCCCCAGGGACCGGAAACCCGGATCGGAGAAGGCGGTATCGACCTTTCCGCCGGAGAAAAGCAACTCCTTGCCTTCGCCCGGGTGCTCGCTCGAAATCCCCGCATCCTGGTGCTGGACGAGGCCACTTCCAACGTGGACAGTGAAACCGAAATGCTCATCGAAAAGGCCATCGCCTCGACCCTCGCCGGCCGAACCAGTATCGTCATTGCTCACCGCCTCTCCACCATTCGGCGAGCGGACCGGATCCTTGTCATGAACCGCGGCCGGATCGTCGAAGAAGGCACACACACGGCCCTCATGGCTCAGCAAGGACTCTACCATCACCTCCAGAGCCTGCAGTTCCGGACGGCGGACCTCGAACCCGGGGCGGCCGCCCGGGAACCATGACCCGGCGAATCGCCGGCCGGCCACCGGGAAGGGCGACCGCCGACCGGTGAAGCGGCCGTGAAGCGTTGCTTTTGAGGCGCTTTGTGAATATGTGTTGGTTTGAAACAGAAACCTGTAGGAGCCGGCTTGCCGGCGATCAGGGTCAGCGCGGCATTGCCGGTTTTACGGATCGCGGGCAAGCCCGCTCCTACAGGAACAAGGAACCGGAGGCGCGACTTTCACGAGCTTGTTCTTAAACAAGCTCTCTGAATCTCTGAAAGAGACGGACCGTGCTGAGATTTCTCCTGTTCTTCCTCGCCATCTACAGCGCCATGCACGCGCTCTTTTTCCTTCGCGTGCACGTGCTGCTCCCTGAAAGGCGTTCCGCACAATGGGGGTTCGCTCTATTCCTGTTCCTCATGATTCTTGCGCCCATTCTGTGCCGCCTGATGGAGCGGGCGGGCCACGACCTCGCGGCAAGGATTACGGCCACCGTGGGATACGTTTGGATGGGCTTCATTTTCGTCTCCTTCTGGTTCTGCCTCCTCATGACCCTTTACGACGCACTGGCCTGGACAGGAGCCAGGCTTCTCCCCCACGCTCCTCCGCTTCTTACAGGAAAAACTCCGGTCCTCGCCATGCTGGCCGCCACGTTGCTGCTTTGCGGCTACGGAGCCTTCGAAGCCGGACGCATTCGCACCGAGCGGGTCACGCTGACGACCACTAAACTGCCCGCTCATATCCCCCGGCTGACCATCGCTCAGATCACGGATGTCCACCTGGGCATGATGGCCCGTTCGGGGCGGTTGAAGACCATTCTCGAAAAGGTCGACACCTTGGACCCAGATATCCTGGTATCCACGGGAGACCTGGTCGACGGATCCCTGGATCATCTTCCGGAACTGCTGGAGCTCCTTCAGACCGTCCGGCCCCGGTACGGCAAGTTCGCCGTCACGGGGAACCACGAGGTCTATTCCGGGCTTTCGAAGGCCGCCGCCTTCACCCGGGAAGCCGGCTTCACCGTGCTCCGAAACAGCACCTCCGATCGGGAAACCCCCATCAACATCGTCGGAGTGGACGACGCCCCCGTGAATCTCCCCGAAAGGGAAGTCCCCTTACTCCGTATCGCCCGGAATGGAAAATTCACCCTCTATCTGAAGCATCGCCCCCTCATATGCCCGGAAACCACCGGCTTGTTCGATCTCCAGCTTTCCGGGCACACCCACGCCGGCCAGATGTTTCCTTTCAACTTCGTTGTGGCGCTGCAGTATCCCCTATTGAAAGGATGGTTTCCCCTGGAAAACGGATCGACCCTCTATACCAGCCGGGGCACCGGGTTCTGGGGCCCGCCCATGCGACTGCTGGCGCCGCCCGAAATCACCCTCATCGAACTCGTCCGGGGGTCTTCCTAATTGCGCCCGGACGGGTTTGAACCCCCTCAGCCGACGCGCCTTGAGCCCATCGGGGAGTCCCGATGGGGTCGGCATGCGTTCAGACGGCCCGCACCCGCGGGGTTGGCTTTTGAAGCCGAATGGGGAAAAATAGTGCCTAAAAAACCTGCTTCACCTATTCGATTCATCAACTTTCGTCCACCTCAAAGGAGGATCACGATGCGGTGCGACAAGTGCGGTGCAACTTTTCCCCCTGAAGATGCCCTCCACCACGCCGGGCAAACACTTTGCGAGGACTGCTACCTGGACCTCATGGCGACGCCCAAGGCCTGCGACCCGTGGGCGGTTCACAGCGCGAAGCGAACCGCGGAACAGCAGACGATCCTGACGCCCGTTCAAGAGAAAATCTTAGCACTCATTCGGGAAAACGGCCCCCTCACGGCCCAGGAAATCTGCGAGAAAGCGGGCCTCAGTGAAAACGAATTTCAACGCAATTTCGCAACACTCCGGCACATGGAGCTCGCCAGAGCGTTTAAAGCCGAGGACGGGGTCCGTTACACGCTTTTTGACAAGTGACGTTTTCAAGACGGGCGCTTGAGGGCTGGAAGTCCCCCTGGGAACCGGGGCTTCGGTTCGTGTTTTCGTGCCGGCGGGCGAAAGGAGAGGGTCATGGAGAAGAACACGTGGAAGTTCGTGGTGAACACGCTGCTTTTCGTTGATTTCTGCACCCTGGCGGCCATCGGGCTGTTGCTGGGCCTGGTGGTTCCCAAAGGAGGCGGTCGGCAGGGCACGAACAGCTTCTTGGGATTGCAGCGCCACGACTGGGGAGACATTCATTTCACCCTGGCTCTCCTTTTTCTGGGGTTGCTTGTCGTGCACATCTGGAACAACTGGACCTGGGTCGTCCAATCGGCCAAGCGGATCTTCGGCGAACTGTCGAGCAAGGCGCTCTGCATGATCGCTGGGGCATGGATCCCCCTTCTCTTGATCCTGTGGCTCGCCGCCCGCTTTTGAGTGCCTCCGGGCGGGAAACGCCCCCCTGGGGCCGGGCGGCGCTTTACGAGCGGCGCCTGCGACGGACGCTTGACAGCCGGACCGACGCTCTGATACGGATGCGGCCAAAGCGACGGCAATGAAGTCTGCCGGAACCGCCCGATGGAAGTGCATCCCGCGCATATAGTCGGGCTGATGACTTCTACCTTGGGGGTAGGAGTCTCCGGCAGCGCGGACAACCTGCCCCGCCTGGAAGATCCGGGCGGGTTTTTTTGTGGAGCGAAAGGAGGTATCGATGGCGGTCAGCCTGGCGATCATCATCATCCTGGGGCTCGCTGCGGATTATCTCTTTCGAAAGATGAAGCTTCCCGGACTCGTCGGCATGCTGCTGGTCGGCGTCGGCGCGGGCCCTTACGTACTGGGGCTGATACGCCCCGAGATGATGGAGGTCTCCGGCGATCTTCGAAAAATCGCCCTGATCGTGATCCTCCTTCGGGCCGGCTTCGAACTCCACCGCGACACCCTGAACCGGGTGGGACGGGCGGCGCTGCTCATGAGCGCCGTTCCGGCCGTTTTCGAGATCGCGGGCGTCATGCTTGTGGCCCCCCGCTGGCTTGGGTTGTCCCTCATCGAAGCCGCCATCCTGGGATCTATTCTTGCGGCGGTGTCACCGGCCGTCGTGGTTCCACTCATGATCGATTTCATGGACCGGGGGCGCGGCGTAAAGAAGGGAATCCCCACGCTGGTGCTCGCCGCGTCCTCGGTGGACGACGTCTTCGTGATCGTGCTCTTTTCGATTTTTCTCGGCATGTACGGAGGCGGCGAAGTTCATGTATGCGCCAAGCTGGCGGAGATTCCGGTTTCCATCGGCCTGGGGATTTTCATGGGCCTTCTTCCCGGCTACCTGCTCTACCGGCTGTTCGTCACCTACGACTGGCGGCCTCCCAAGCGAACCCTGCTGGTGCTGGGCGTCTCCATTGCCCTGACCTGGCTGGAATCCGCCCTGGAACCCTGGGTCCATGCGGCAAGCCTTCTCGGAATCATGGCCATCGGTTTCATCATCCTGGAAAAATCGGAACCCATCGCCCACCTCATTTCCCAGGAACTGAAAAAACTCTGGGTCTTCGCCGAACTGATCCTGTTCGTGCTCGTGGGCGCCCAAGTAAACATCCACGTGGCCTGGCAGGCGGGGCTCGCGGGAACCGCCGTGATTGTCGTCGGCCTCCTTTTCCGAAGCGCCGGGGTTTACCTTTCGCTCCTGGGAACGGCGCTCCACTGGAAGGAAAAGCTTTTCTGCGTGGTGGCCTACGTCCCCAAGGCCACGGTCCAGGCGGCCATCGGCGCCGTACCGCTGGCCGCAGGGGTAGCGTCCGGGGAAGTGATCCTTGCGGTGGCGGTACTTTCCATTCTGCTGACAGCGCCTCTCGGCGCCGTGGGCATCACCTTGCTGGGAGAACGCATTCTGGACCGCTCGGAACTTTCCATCTACAAGTTCCGCGAACTCAGAGAACGCCTGGCCCTTCCCCGCGTGGGGGAACGGGTCCGAAGCAAACGTTACGGAACGGTCTGGAAGGTGATCGAAGAAAAGGAAACCTGGCTGAGTTCCTCGGAAGCCGGGGGGAGCCACGGAGGTCACGACGGCCGCCTGGTCCCCGCGATCCACATCAGGTTCTGGCGGGAAGATACCAGCAAGGGTCCGGGAACGGGAAAGACCATGACGTACCTCTACAGCATCGCGGACCCGTCCTTCCAGGAACACTGGGAAATCCTCTACGACTGGTGAAATCCGGCACGAAACCGTGCCACAAACCTGGGTGGCTGCAGTGGGCTTGACGGAGAGCGCCAAAGAACGAGCGGCACACGCTCAAGTGATGCGTCGCATCCCTCCGCCCACTCATAGCGAGTGTTTGTGGATGGCTGCTTGGAACCGCGACGCCGCCTCACCTTCTGTCGCCGGCACATGTTCTGTCGCCGGCAAGTCGGCTCCTACAGGTGGACTCGCGATTTCACGCTTATGGCCTCGCGATTTCACGATTGAGGACCAGTGAGGACGCACGGTGTCCACATGGCCGGGAACGCCACACCCTCCGCCCGCGAACCTCGCGCTTCAGTCTTTCGGCAACGCCACGAAGAACGTGGTCCCTCGATCCTCCTGCGATTCCACCCACACTCGGCCCCCGTGGCGCTCGGCCAGTTCCTTGACGATGGCGAGCCCGAGGCCCGTTCCCTGGGTGTCGCCGGTGTTTCCCTCACGGTGGAAGAGCCCGAAGATCCGTTCTGCGTTTTCCCCGCGTATGCCCGCGCCGTTGTCGGCTACGGTAAGCACGTGCAGACCCGCGGAAGCTTGGTAGCTCAGGCGGATTTCGGTAAGGCTTTCCCCGCCGTACTTGAGGGCGTTGTCCACGAGGTTTCGGAAGATGCGGATCATGGCCAACCGATCCGCCAGGATTTCCGCTTCGGTATCCGGTTCGCACCAGCCGATCCGGCGAAGCCCCGGCTGCAGCGAGAACTCCTCCCGGATCATTTCGAACAGTTCCTTCACCCGGAGGCTTTCAACGTTCAGAGGCGATTCCTTGCTGGCGATGAAAAGATTGATCTTGTCCACCAGCGCCGCTACCTGTTCGGAAGCCTTGAGGATCTGGCTGCAGACGGCTCTTCCCTTTTCGTCGAGCCGGTCGGAGTATTTCCGCACGAGCAGATTGGCCAGCCCGTAGATTCCGATCGCCGGGCTCTTCAGGTCGTGAGCCACGGAGTATGCGAAGAATTTTATCTTTTCAGAGCTTTCCCGGAGCGCCTCCTCCACTTCTTCGCGCCGGGCTATTTCCGCCCTTAGTTCTTCGTTGGCCTGCGCCAGCTCCCGCGTACGCTCCTCGACCCGCCTTTCCAGCTGGACCCTGGCCCGTTCCAGAGCCGCCGCCATCTGTTTCTGCTGGGTGATGTCCCGAGCAATGTTGGAAATACCGACGATCCGGCCTTCGGCGTCTTTCACCGGGGAAATGGTGACCGAAACATGGAGGTGTCTCCCGTCCCTCGTGATTCGGACCGATTCGTGGTGCTCCAATCGTACCCCATTCTTGATGCGCTCCAGGTCGCCGAGGACTTCCTCGTGGTAGTCGGGAGGAACCAGCGTGAGAATCGACCGGCCTACCATTTCCTCCGCCGAATAGCCGTAGATTCTTTCCGCGGCCGGGTTCCAGCTTCGCACGGTGCCGTTGAGGTCGATGGACAGGATGGCGTCGTTGGAAAATTCCACGATGGACGCCAGTTCCAGGAGTTTTTCCTCCGCGAGTTTTTCACGGCTCCGGTCCGTATAAACGGCCACCACTTCGCCCGACGGCAGCCGATAGACGTAGTTTTCCCGCCAGCCGCTCATACGGCGGCCCGTGTAAAAACGGACCGGGTGGCTCTGAGGCTTCCCTGACTCCCAGACCCTCCGAAAGACATCCAGCAGACCGGACGTCTCGATGCTGGGAAAAACCGCTGTCACGTCTTTTCCCAGCACTTCCTTTTTCGAGACGCCGTCCAGGAGTTCCGCCGCCTCGTTCATGTCCACGGTGACGAAGCTTCGGCCGTCATCCACGGTTTTGTAAACGGCGACGCCTTCGGACATGTGCCGAAACATTTCGCTGTACCGCGTCCGGCTCAAGACCAGCTCCCGCTGGACGCCCTTGAGCCTTTCACTGAGGGCCGCCACCGCGAAGCCGATCCCCACCAGCAGAGAGACCCGGACCCAGTCTTCGGTGTTCAGCGGCCTGTCCCACACAAATCGGTGGCTCCAAAGTACGTAGGCGGAAAGAAAGAGGGCGATACCGACACCTTTTTTTCCCCAAAACAGCGCAGCGAGAACGATGGGCAGGTAGTAGAAATGGACGAATATCGCTTCTGCATGTAGAACCCCGTGGAAGTAGGCGGTTATTCCGATACAGAACGCGGTGAGGAGGCCGACGGCTGTCGCGCGGCGCTTCTCACACAGCTTCCTGAACGACGGAAAGAGCCCGCGCCCTCTTACGGCTTGAGCCCGGTCGATTTTCGACCCTTCCATGGAATCCGTCTCGTTCATGCCGCAATCTCCGTCCTCCGCTTTCATGGCTCAGTCACCGGGCCCCGCCCATCTCCAAGAGGCGCCACCTCGAGCACCGTTCCCTGCACGGCGCGGATGGCCACTTTTTCGCCGGCGGCAAGCGATGCCGCTCCCCGGGCCTTCCACCGCTCGCCTTCCGCGAAAACCCGCCCGCTTCCACTCGACCAGGAAATCACGGTCCCCTCACGCCCGATCAAGCCCTCGGCACCGCACGGCGAACGACGCCGCTTCTGGATGATGGCGAAAGACAGGGGAAGCACCACGTGTTCGACGATTTCGAACACCACCACCGCCACGATCACAATTAAAATCGCCGAGTTCAACATTGCCGACTTCCCGAAGCGGCACCGCCGAAGCGGACCGCTGGCAAGCAGGGGCACGGCATGCCGTACCCCTACAGGCCAGCGGCCCGGTTTTCCGTTATCGGTAGGAGCGGGCTTGCCCGCGACCCGTAAAACCGGCAATACCCCGTTGACCCTGGTCGCCGGCAAGCCGGCTCCTACAGGGCATGAGCCCTTGTAGGATCGGCACCCTCGCCGCGATGAACCGACTAAGAATTAAGACCGCAGAAACAGCAAGCCGGGATCGCCGTCGAAGCTCAACGGGCGCTTTCAAGCTCGCGGATCCGTTCCGCGATCTCCTCCGGTAGAGACGCTTTGGCATTCCCGCGGTAGTCAAAGAAAACGATCATTGCGTCGCCTTCCGCGGCAACGCGCCGGTGCTGCTCGCTCACCACTCGGTATTCCATAAGGAATCGATCTTCGCCCAGTTCGGGAACCCGGGCGCCCACCCGTACCGTGTCGGGGTAGGTCAGAGGCAGCTTAAAGCGGCAGCGCGCAGATCCAAGAATCGGACCCACGCCCTTTTCCTTCATGAACTCCAAGGCACCGATCCGTTCGAAATAGGCGATCCGGGCGCTTTCGAAGTATCGGAAATACCTCACATTGTTCACGTGCTGAAAAGCGTCCATATCTCCCCACAGGACGGGGATTTCGACCACAACGGGAAACCCTTCGAGCCGTTCTTCCGTCATGCGAACCTTGCTCCTTTTCGACCGCCGGGCGCTCCGCCCGGTCCGTTCTACGGCATCCGCCTCGCTACCGCCCGTCTGAAGACAAGCAGGTAATGCAGTGCGCCGCCCCAGGCGAGAAACGCCGTGTCGCGGAGGGCGCTCCAGGCCATATTTCCGGAATCCCCCGTTCCCGGGCCGGCGACGAAGCAGCCGCAATCGACGTTCAAACCCCTATGGATGTTGAATAAGAGAACCCCCAGAAAAACCGCCAGCAGACTGTCGGCCGTAAGCAGCGCTCCGGGAAGCCAGAACCCGAAGAGCACGCAGAGCCCGACCAGGCATTCGAGCCAGGGGAGCACAAGGGCGGCCGGATTGATCCAATAGTCGGGCAGAATCTGGTAGTTGAAAACCGCCTGTGCGAAGGCTTCAGGCTGCCGGATCTTGGCGGCACCGGCATAGAGGAACATGCCCCCGAAGAGCATTCTGCAAGCGGCAAGCAGCCCAGCCCTCAGTCGAACCCGCCTTTCTTCCGCCTTTCTGCGTTTTTCCTCTTGAGACTCCGGCTCCGCTGCCGCTGCGCACGAGAGTTCGCAAAGGAGGCTCCCGTTCCCGCATGGCACGGTTTCGAATTGGAGGACGGGATGGTCGATCCCGAATCGCCGCCACAGATCCTCGCGAATGCGTTCCGCAAGCACCTCGGTGCGGCTCACCGGCTGATCGGCCACCACCAAGTGACACGAAAAGGCCACGCTGGAAGCGCTCACGTTCCACGCGTGAACGTAGTGCACACCACACACGTCCGGAAAGCCCTCCAAGTAGGTCTTCACTTTCTCGATGTCCAGACCCCTGGGCGTCGCATTCATCAGGATGGTTGCGGCCTCTTTCAAGATCGACCAGCAGTTTTTCAGAATGAAGACAACGATCGTCAGCGAAAGCAGCGGATCGAGCCAGTACCAGGGTTTGAAGAGAAGTACGGCACCGTTCAGCAGGACCACCACGGAGGTAAGAAGGTCGCCCATCATGTGAAGGAACGCGCCGCGCACGTTGAGGCTGTGCTTGGCGTCGCGATGAAGGAGCCACGCGGAAAAGCCGTTTCCCGCCACGCCGACGGCCGCGACGGCCATGACCAGCTGCCCCGATACGGCTTCAGGGCTTTGAAAGCGCCGAACCGCCTCGTGCACGATGAATCCCGAAGCCCCAACCAGAATGGCCACGTTGGCCAGGGCGGCAAGAATCTCGGCCCGCTTGTAGCCGAACGTGAGCCTCGGAGACGGTCCGCGCCGTCCTATGAGAAACGCGAAATAGGCGATCACGATGGCGGTGAAATCACTGAAATTGTGGGTCGCATCGGAAATCAAGGCCACGCTGTGGGCGTAAAAACCTCCGGCCATCTGGACCGCCGGAATGAGCAGGTTAAGCCCCATGGTGAGAAGGAGCCTCGAGCCTTGCGCCCTTTCTACGTCGGGAGCACGATGCGGTCCGAAAGACACGCCATGGCACCCGCACTCATGATTGAGGCCGCAATTCCCCCCGACAAGATCGCCGGCGGCCGAAGCCTCGCCACCGGCAGCCTCTTCAGGAGGCGGAACCTGCGAAACGTCTTGCGTCATTACTCCCTCTTAGCTCCCGACACCGGGATCAATTAAACCCTATCATAACAAGGCATCGCTCCGCGACCAATGGACACCGCCCGCCGCGATGCCGAGCTCGAGATGGAGCGGGAACCTACTCAGGCTCGAGTCCGAATCCTCCGGCCACATCCACGGGAAGCGTTCGGTCCCGCCAGACCGTCCAGCCGTTCACCAGCACCCGCACATGGGTGTACCCCTTGGCCAGGAGCGCAAGGGCCAACTCCCGGCTCAACCCGCACCCCTCCCCGTCGCAGTAGGTGACGATCACGACGTCCCGGCCGACATCCCCCATGACCTTTTCAAATGCCGTTTCGAACTCCATCCACGGAAGATTCCGCGCTCCGTAGATGTGCCCCGAAGCGTACTCGGAAGCATCTCTCGCATCCAGGAAAACCGCTTCCCCGGAAAAGAAAAGGGCCTCTGCTTCTTCGATGGGAATAGAGAGGTTCGTTCCATTTTCCAGGGAAAGCCGAGCCTCCGGGGACCAGTCGCCAATCAACGGAATCCCGTCGGGGCGGATGGCGTTTACCCCCAGCGCCAGCAGTCCCGCCGCAAGAAGCAGCGCCGCCGCCTGACAGAGGCTCTTCGTGCAGATTTCCACCATGCTCAAGGCATCCCCTTCCATTGCGGCCGTCCGGTACCCGGGCGGTATGGGCTGGATTGCATCGTCCAGCACGCCGTCAAGGGTTCTGAATCTCGGTCCGCTGCGCTCAACGCCGCGTTTCGGGCCGCCACCCACGCTCATGACTTAAAAAAACCACTCATGCCGAACACCCCGTTTCCAGGCCATCGGGAAGCCTTTCCACAAAGCGCCGCACTTCGTCTCGAACCCTCCGGTAATGCGCCAAGGCGTCTTCCTCAGTTGCCGCGCCGGCGGCCAGCTTCGGAGGATCCTCGAAGGGGGCGTGGATTCTCTTCACGCGTCCCGGAAAGAAGGGGCATGTTTCCTGCGCATGGTCGCAAAGTGTCACAACGTAATCGAATTCCAAGCCGGCCAGGTCATCGATGGACTTGGACCGCTGGCCGGAAATGTCGATGCCCGCTTCAGCCATGGCGCGAACGGCACGCGGGTCCACGGTCTTCGGTTCGACTCCGGCGGAATGAGCTTCAATCACATCACCCTTGAGGGCCCGCGCCCACCCCTCGGCCATCTGGCTTCTGCAGGAGTTCCCGGTACAGAGAAAAAGGATGCGTCGTTTGGATTCCATCTGGGTTCCAGCCTCCCTTTCAGGTCGATACACTGGCGGCTTTGCGGCTCCCCTTCCGGAGACTCAGCGGCCGGTCTCGTTCCGACACGAATGGCGGCCAGGAAGCCAGGCCCAAGCGTTCGCCCCACACGGCCGTCAGGTGAGCGCCCGAAAAGGCTTCCCGCACGGTATTGATCCGCCAGCCCAACAAGGCTCACAACAAGAGAAGCGACGATTCGCTGATGAGTCGGCATGAAGAAACCTCATTAGGGCCCGAGTTCCATGAGCTTGTTTTCGACAAGCCCTCACATGGTGTACACCTTGCTCCCATTGATGACCGTAACGCCGTTGGCCATGAGCACCTTCACGGCCTCGTCCAGGTTGTCGAACCGGAAGATGATCACCGCGTTGTTGCCGCTTTGCTGGACGAAGGCGTACATGTACTCCACATTGATGCCCGCCTTTCGAAGCGTTTCCAGAATCTTGTGCAACCCTCCCGGCCGGTCCTCCACTTCCACCGCCACCACGTCGGTCTTCCCCACGGTAAACCCGTTGCTCCGAAGGACTTCCTTCGCCTTCTGCGTATCGTTCACAATGAGCCGCAGGATACCGAAGTCCGAAGTGTCGGCCAGGGAAAGCGCCCGGATGTTCACGCCCGCTTCGCTGAGGATCCGGGTCACCTCGGCCAGGCGGCCCGCCTTGTTTTCCAGAAAAACCGAGATCTGTTCGACTCGCATGGTGAACCTCCTTCACCGCCCGGGGGGTTAGAGCCTTCGGTTGTCGATCACCCGTTTGGCTTTTCCTTCGCTTCGTGCAATAGTTTTGGGCTCCACGAGTTTCACCTTAGCAGAAATTCCCAGGTATTCTTTAATGTTTTTGGCTATGGTCTTTTCCAGCACCTGGAGCTTCTTGATCTCATCGGAAAAGGCCTGTTCGCCCACCTCCACCATCACCGTGAGCATGTCCAGGGTCCCTTCGCGATCCACCACCAGCTGATAGTGAGGCTCCACGCCTTCGATTTCCATGAGCACGCTTTCGATCTGAGACGGAAAGACATTGACGCCGCGGATGATCAGCATATCGTCGGTCCGGCCGCTCACGCGCCTCATCCGCACGTGGGTTCGCCCGCACACGCACGGTTCCGGGTTGATGGACGTGACGTCCCGGGTGCGGTAACGGATCACGGGAAACGCCTCCTTGGTGATCGACGTGAACACCAGTTCGCCCATCTCGCCGTGTGGCAGCACCTCTCCCGTTTCCGGATGAATGATCTCGGCGATGAAATGGTCTTCGAAGATATGGAGGCCGCTCTTGGCTTCGATGCATTCGACCGCAACCCCCGGGCCGATGACTTCGCTCAGCCCATAGATGTCGAGGGCGGCGAGATGCAGCTTCCTTTCGATTTCCGAGCGCATTTCCTCGGACCAGGGTTCCGCTCCGAAAATCCCCGATTTGAATTTCAATTCCCTGAAATCCACGCCCATCTCTTCGGCCACCTCCGCAAGGTGCAGCGCGTAAGATGGCGTGCAGGTGAGAATCGTCGCGCCGAAATCCTTCATGATCATGATCTGTCGCTTGGTGTTCCCGCCGGAAATGGGGATGACCGAAGCGCCGAGCCGCTCGGCCCCGTAGTGTACTCCAAGTCCTCCGGTGAAGAGGCCGTAGCCGTAGGCGTTATGGATGATGTCGCCCCGGTTGGCGCCGGCCGCCGCCAGGCAGCGCGCCATGAGCTCCGCCCAGGTCTGGATGTCCCTGGCCGTGTAGCCCACCACCGTGGGTTTCCCCGTGGTCCCGGAAGAGGCGTGAATGCGGACCACATTGTCCATGGGAACGGCAAAGAGCCCGAAGGGATAGTTGTCGCGAAGGTCCTGTTTGGTGGTGAACGGCAACCGGCGGAGATCATCCAGGCTCTGAATATCGGAAGGCTTGACCCCCGCCTCGTCGAACCTCGCGCGATAAAAGGGAACCGTGGCGTAGACACGCTGCAAAGTGTTCTGAAGCCGCCGCATCTGAATGGCTTCGAGCGCTTCGCGGGGCATGGTTTCATACTCGATGTTGAGAATCATGGCATTCGCGCTCCTTGTTCAAAAGGTGTGGATGGGGACTCGTCACCCGGGAAGTCAAGACCCGGCCCGCTTACCAAAAAGGGCCGGGTTCGAAAGCTCACGGCCCTTGAAAGAAAAAACGGCCATGGGTTCCTTTTGCGTCTACCCATGGCCGATGTGAGCGTCGAAAAACCGGTTTTGCCTACATGGACCGCCCACGGGTAGACTTCCTAAACAAGAAGCCCCCGAAAAACCCAAAAAAGGCATCGCGGCAAAACCGATCGCGCATCCTGATTCCTTCGCCTCGTCCCGTCATTCCCAAAACACCGGAGAAGCCGAGGCACCGTCCGAGCCGTTGCATAGCGGATCCGTCACGGCTTTGTCAAGGAAAACGAAACCTTTTCCCAAACCTCCGGCCCTCGTTTCCGTCACGAAGCCGCCTCTTCCCCGGTTTCCCCCGAAGAGGACCCCGAAGACACCTCCCGGCGCAGCCGGGCGATGGTCTCGTCCAGGAGATCTTCACCGGGGTAAAAGCCCGAGGTCTCGGCCGCCTTTTCGTAAAATTCCAGAGCCTCGGCGGTTTCGCCCTTCTCCTCAAGGATCTTCCCCACGTGCCAAAGGGCTTCCCGCCGCATCTCCGCAGGCGCCGACTCGGAAAGCAGCCGCCAGGAAGCGATGGCTTCATCCTTCCGGTCCAAGGCTTCCAGCGTGAGCCCCATCTGGTAGCGGACCAAAAGATCGGTTCCGGCCTTCCCGTCGGCTTCCTTCAGCGCCCGCTTCTGCCATTGCAGCGCATCGTCGTACCGACCGGCTTCAAAACACAGGCGGCTCAAGTCCACCAGTGCGTTGCGTGCGGCCCGCGTTCCTGAGTTTGCCGCGACGAACCCCTCCAGTTCCCGAATCAGCTCATCCCTGCGGGCTTCCGCAGCCTCCGGCCCCGCCGCGTCGGCCCATTTTTGGAAAATCTCCGTGTATTCCGTGAGCGCCCGCCGCTCCCCGGCACTGTCGTAAACCCCGTAACCCCAAGAAATCAGAAGCACCGCGACGATGCCGGCCAGAAATCCGCCAAGCACCCTGAGGTGCTCCGTCACCCAGAGCTGAAGGCGCTCTATCATTCCCGGAATATCGTCCGCTTTCCTGGTTGCGCCTTTTGGAACCTTGATCCGTTTGGCCGCCAAGTGAATTCACCTCCGGTGCTTCGGTTTCCGCGGCATGCCACCGCTTATGAGCGCCTCAAAACGCGGCTACTGATAACAGACGCCCCAGAGGGCGTCAAGCAAACAGACGGTCGCCTCCCGCAGAAGATTTCGTGAGTTGACAAGTCCGGCGCGCTTCTTTAATGAAGTGTTAGATGTTACTGATGGATTCGGATCGAACCCCCGAGAGGGCAAAAGGGGTGCCTCGAAGGCGCCCCTTCCTTTTTCACCCGCGTACGGCGGCGCGCATTGGAGCTGCACCATGCAGGAAACGGACAAGCGTTTGATCATGGGCCCGGAAGACATGGGTCGAACTCTAAAGCGACTGGCTTCGGAAATCGTGGAACAGGCCGATCATCCGGAAAATCTGGTGCTGGTCGGGATTCACACCGGAGGCGTCTACCTGGCCAGACGCCTCCGTGCCATCCTGGAACGGGATTTCCAGCTGGCACTCCCCATGGGGACCCTGGACATCACCCTCTACCGGGACGACTGGACCCGCCTGCACCACCATCCCGTAGTCCGCTCCACCAACCTGCCCTTTTCCATGGACGACAAAGACGTGGTCCTGGTCGATGACGTGCTCTATACAGGCCGGACCATCCGGGCCGCCCTGGACGCGCTCATCGACTACGGAAGGCCCAGCCGCGTCCGCGTGGCGACCTTGGTGGATCGCGGCAACCGGGAACTGCCCATCTGCAGCCAGTTCGTGGGCATTCAGCTGGACACGCTTCCGGAAGAACAGGTGAACGTACACTTCAAGGAAAAAGACGGCGAAGACCGAGTGATCCTCGAATGCGCCTCGGCGGCCTGACGGTCCCGTCCCCGTCCGGCCGCCGCCCCTCGAACATCTCCTCGAAACCTCAGCCAGGGCCGGGGCCCGCCGCCCCTAAGCGCTAAGTTATTTTGTAAATATTCACGGGTTGCATTTAGGCCATTAGGTTGTTTTTAAAGATGAACATCGAACATCGAACATCGAACGTTCAACATCGAACGTCGAAGGTTCAACATCGAACATCGAATGAAAAAACCAGGTCAGCGAAGACTCCGATGTCGAACTTTGAAGGGTGCAGATCTTTTGCTTCTTGTTCCCAAGCTCCAGCTTCGGTGAGGCCGTTCCCAAGCCAGAGCTGGGGAACGAGGGGAAACGGAGCTGATGCGCTTGCTGCTTCAAGGCCATCTGGATCTACCTCAGAGGGTCACCCTGGATGTCGTTCTAAAAGATCCGCACCCTTTTTCATTCGATGTTGAACGTTCGATGTTCGATGTTCGATGTTCGATGTTCATTTTTTCCAGTCGATACCGGGCAAAAACAACGAGCGCTTACGGGCCCGCCGCCCCTAAAACCGAAGCCGGCGCCGCGGCTCCGGCCACTTCAGCCAGGTTCTGCGTACAGCGAAGAGCCAGGCGGACGCCGCACCATTTCTTCACTTGAACAGGAAATCGTTTCGTGTTAGACAGGAGCCACTATTGACGCGGGAGTAGCTCAGCTGGCTAGAGCATCAGCCTTCCAAGCTGAGGGTCGCGGGTTCGAAGCCCGTCTCCCGCTCCAGCCAATCCACCACTCAGAGGGTCAGCCATAGAAGGAATCTAGGAGCTTGTCCGAGAATGCCGATTTTGGCCGTTTTGGGTACGCTAAGTGTGCGAAATTGCGTTGCCCCAAAGGTTGATTCTTAGTTCTCGGACACGGCCCTAGCTCACCACCCAGACGGCCTTGTCCCGGGCCATATGGACAACCTTGCTGCTCACCCGCCCTATGAAGAATTCTTCCACCCGGGACAGCCCCCGCCGCCCCACCACGATGGTGCTGAAATTCCTCGCGCGGGCTTCTTCGACGATGGACACCGCCCGACTGGCCGCCCCGGTCAACAGCTTGGTTTCGATCCGCTCGGCCGGAATCCCGGCTTCTTGGAGCCGAGAGCGGGCGGTATCAAAGACCGTGTGCATGTGCTGCTTGGCGCGTTCGAATTCTTCCTGAACCTTCCCGATCCAGTCCCGATGTTCCCCGGGGGAGAAAAAGAGTCCATACCCTTGCAGCAAGGACTCCACTCCTCGAATCACGTGGAACAGCATGATGCGCGCCTCGGTGCCCCCAAACATCCGGCCGGCGTATTCCACGGCCTTCATGGCGCCTTCGGACGCATCGAGGGCCACCACGGCTCCTTCGCCCCGCTGGTATTCCCCGACGATCCAAAGCGGGATGTTCATCAGGCACGCCAGGAGCTTCTGGACGACGCTTCCCAGGACGAGGTCCTGGATGTTGCTCATCCCCCGCCGACCCACGGCCACCGCATCGTAGCCCTTCTCCGCCTCGAAGACGATATCGCGAGCGATCCCCACCTCGCGCTCGCGGCTTTCCGCCCTCACGGCATCTTCGGGAAATCCCCTGTCCGCCAGAAGCTTTTTCGCCTTGGCCAGGTACTCTTCCATGCCCGCCCGCTGGCCGATCTCCCACGCTCGCACGGAAGCCAGCCGCGGACGGAACGCCGGATTGCCTTCGATGTCCCGGAAGTTTTCCGGGATGGAAGTTACCACGTGAAAGAGCGTCACTTCCAGCCGGTCCGGCGGCAGCAGCTCGCTCACGTAACGAACCGCTTCGAAGGAACCCTGCGAACCATCCACCGCCACGAGCACTCTCTTTTTGCTTTCGTCCATGAGCGCCTCTCCTTTTCGAGATCAAGACCCTGCCACCACTGGTGGGGCGGTCTTGGCCGCTAAGGAGGCCTTTGTAGGAGCGGCGTTGGCCACGATTCGGGTCGCCGGCAAGCCGGCTTCTACACAAGGGCCCTGAAACGGATTCTCGGACACGGACCTAGCTCACCACCCAGACGGCCTTGTCCCGGGCCATGTGGACAATCTTGTTGCTCACCCGCCCTATGAAGAATTCTTCCACCCGGGACAGCCCCCGCCGCCCCACCACGATGGTGCTGAAATTCCTCGCGCGGGCTTCTTCAACGATGGCCACCGCCCGACTGGCCGCCCCGGTCAACAGCTTCGTTTCGATCCGCTCGGCTGGAATCCCGGCTTCTTGGAGCCGAGAGCGGGCGGTATCGAAGACCGTGTGCATGTGCTGCTTGGCGCGTTCGAATTCTTCCTCAGCCTTCTCGATCCAGTCCCGCTGTTCCCCTGGGGCGAAAAAGCGTCCGTACCTCTGCATCAAGGACTCCACTCCTCGAATCACGTGGAAAAGCATGATGCGCGTCTCGGTGCCCCCGAACATCCGGCCGGCATATTCCACGGCCTTCATGGCGCCTTCGGACGCATCGAGGGCCACCACGGCTCCTTCGCCCCGCTGGTATTCCCCGACGATCCAAAGCGGGACGGTCACCAGGCGCGCCAGGAGCTTGTGGACGACGCTTCCCAGGACGATATCCTGGATGTTGCTCATCCCCCGCCGACCCACGGCCACCGCATCGTAGCCCTTCTGCGCCTCGAAGACGATATCGCGAGCGATCCCCACCTGACGCTCGCGGCTTTCCGCCGTCACGGCATCTTCGGGAAATCCCCTGTCCGCCAGAAGCTTCTTCGCCTTGGCCAGGTACTCTTCCATGGCCGCCCGCTGACCGATCTCCCACGCTCGTACGGAAGCCAGCCGCGAACGAAACGCCGGATTGCTTTCGATATCCCAAAAGCTTTCCGGAATGGAAGTAGCCACGTGAAAGAGCATCACTTCCAGCCGGTCCGGCGGCAGCAGCTCGCTCACGTAACGAACCGCTTCGAAGGAACCTTGCGAACCATCCACCGCCACGAGCACTCTCTTTTTGCTTTCGTCCATGGGCGCCTCTCCTTTTCGAGATCAAGACCCTGCCACGGCCTTCTTTCGTTCAGCCCTTCGCCATGTCCCGAGAAACCGTCGATACCGCCCGGAAACACACTCCGCTCCGCCGGCCGTACCTGCAAAGCCGGCCGCCGCTCGATCAACCACGAGAGCTCTTCGCACATTACGCGAAACCGGAGCCTTTTGTCATTCCCGTCCGTTCGGGGCGAGAACCAGAACGAGGGAGGAAACCCCACGAGCTCAACGGGATCCCTCCGTCCCGGTTTCCCGGCACGCAGCGTCGAGCTGTTTCGAAATGGAGAAGAAGAAGGTGGTTCCCCTGCCCGGCTCCGATTCCACCCAGACTTCTCCGCCATGCCTCTTGGCCACCTCCTTCAGGATGGCGAGCCCCAGCCCCGTTCCTTCCACACCTTTTGCGGCACCGCGATGAAATGGCTGGAAGAGCCGCGCCCTTTGGTCTTCACGGATGCCCGCACCATCGTCGGAAATCGCCAAGATGTAGCTCCTTTCGTCTTCACGCCACTCGAACCGGATCTCCCTGAGCTCCTCGCCGCCGTGCTTCAAGGCGTTGTCGATGAGGTTTTGCACTGCCCGGGTAAGGAGCATCTCGTCGCCCACCACCTCGGGAAGAACCTGAGGCTCGACCCAACGAACTCCCCGCTCTCTTATCCTTATGGAAAATTCGTCCCGAAGCCCGCTCAACACCGACTTCAAACAAACCTTCCGCATGGGCCGAGGCACTTCCCGGGCGGTGATGTAGGTGTTGATCTGCTCGACCAGGGTCACAATCCTTTCCGCCGCCTTGAGGATCTGGTCGCAATAGAGGCGCCCCGTTTCATCCAGGCTTTCCCCGTAACGGGTCTTCAGCCTCTTCGTCAGGCCGTAAAGGCCCACCGCCGGGCTCTTCAAATCGTGACTCACCGAATAGGCGAAGAACTTGATGGTCTCCCTTTGCTCCCGCACTTTGTCCAACTTGGCGCTCAATTCCCGCATGATCCTGGCATTGGCGACGGCGGCGCCGATCTGATGCCCCATCACCATGAGCAGGTCGATCTTTTCCGAATCCAGTTCGAAAAACCCCCGAGACGACAGATTCATTACGCCCTCCACCCTGTCCAGGACAATCATGGGCACGCACACAACAACCTTCAATCCTTTACTGCTAAGGAGTGCGGCCCTTTCCCGGTCGGTCAGGTCCGAAACGTTCTGAGCGATTAAGCAACGGTTTCGAGCAGACCGTCCGGAGAACCCTTCGTCCATGCGTACGATTTCCAGGCCGGCGGGATCCAGCCCCCGGCTGGCTTTCAGCACCAAAGTGTTCGTTTCCGAATCCAAGAGGTACAGACGTGCGGTATCCAGTTGGAAATGGCCGCAGACGACTTCCAGCGCTTCGTGGAGCAGCTCGCCGAGATCCGTCGCTCCGGCAAGAACGTTGCTCAGGCGAAGCAGGACCGAAAGGGCGGCGTTTCTCTCGGTCAACCGACTTTCGTCGAAGGCCACCGTAACGATGTCCCTGGTACCAGGGGGTTTTGGAGCGGCCATCCATCGTCTCCTTACCCGGAGTCCCCGGCCGCGACTTGAAGGCATTCACCTACAAGCGGCCGGAGATGATCCAGCATCTGGCTGCGATACCTCTCCACGGAATAGCCGTCGGTCATTACCATGTCCAATTGTCGGGTATGAATGATCAGATAACCCAAAGCCCGCAGACGGCTTACCATGAAAGACGGGCCATGGCCTTCCAGCCGGGCGAACGCGGCGTCTTCCTTGACCTCGGCATGAAATCCCAGTTCTTCGAGCAGCCCGGCGACCAAGCGGGCTCGAATGATCCGGCGATCCAGGTTGGCGGCTCCTCCCTTGAACTGAAAGCTCACGTAATTTTCCGAATCCCGCTCGCTCACCAGCGCTTCCACGGTGGAAAAGTGGAATCCAAAACGGGACTGCAGGCTGCAGAAATGCCGAGAGATCATGAAATAATTGCGGATGGCGTAAGGCGAATGCAGGGCCGGGTCCAGACCCGGATTGGTGGTGGCCTCCAACAGCACGGAAAGAAACCCCCGGGTATCGACGGGAGGCGGCCCGTGCCAGGGCACGGCCACCATTCCCTCCCAGAGCGCCCGCATGGGGATGGAATCGATGTTTTCGAGCGATACAAACTTCCCTTCGGTTTCCGCCTTGAATCCGTCATCGAGGTTGATCACCCAGAACTGCATGGGAACGTCGCAAACCAGCTGCTTACTGGATCGCTCGGGGAAGTGGTGTGTTTCCCCGAAGCGGAACATTTCGAAGACGGCCTTCTCATGGCAGAATCGCGTGATATCGTGGAAAGTGCGGCAGTTGCCGGGCCGGAAGTCCGGAGAATCCGGGTCCAGCAGGTTCAGCGGAACGATCCATCGCGCCGCCCCTTCCAGCGCCCGGTGGACCGGACTTCCTTCCATGAGCTTTCGTTGAGGCCGCTCAGAGATCTCCGGCATTTCAATCCGCCCGTCGTAGACCACCCGTTGGTCGGCGTCCACCGTTACGATGCGTCCGGTGGAAAGGCGCCTGCAGGCATCTGGAACACCAAACAGGGCCGGTACGCCGAACTCTCTCGCAACGTTGGCCAGGTGGCCCGCAACGCTTCCCTTTTCACTCACCACCGCAGCCGCCCGGCCGAGGAGGGTGGCCCAGCGCGGGAGGGCCTGAGCGGTGACGAGGACGCCCCCGGGCGGAAACTGGAGTGCGTCCACGTCCCGCTGAACGACAAAGGCGGTGCCGGTCGCGACGCCGGCAGACGCAGTGCTTCCGCCTTCCAGGAGGACCGGAGCGTCCCGTCGCGAGGCGTTTCTACGTATCGCCTCCTCCGGCATCCCGGTCGGCAGAAGCGGCCGGCTCTGCAGCACCACGAAGTCTCCGGAAGGGTCCAGGGCCCACTCGATGTCCTGCGGTGACCCGTAGTGGGCCTCGATCCGGAGGGCCAGCCGGGCGAGGGCCGCCGCTTGGTCTTCGTGGAGGCAAGGCTCAGACCGTTCTGCGCCCACCACGTCCAGGCGGCACACGCCTTCGTCGGGATCGCATACGAATCGCAACGACTTGTCCGCGATATCGCGCCGCAGCACACGGTGCGGCGGCTCGCGGGACACCACGAAAAGATCCGAGACCGCACTGCCGTCCACCACCGGCTTCGGAAGGCCCCAGACCCCATGGATCACGAGTTCGTCCTCACGGAGATTCAACGGATTTCTCGTGTAGAGCACACCGCTCGCCACCGCGTCCACCATTTCCAGGCAGCCGACACACATGGCGATGTCCTCGTCCCGGATGCCGCGGTGGAGGCGGTAGGTCATGGCGGTGAGCCCGTACTTGCCGGCTACGACTTCTTTGTAGGCTTGGAGCACGTTGTCGGCACTGACGTTGAGTTCCGACCGGTACTGGCCCGCAAAGGAGACGCCCGGAAGATCCTCGCCCAGAGCGCTGCTCCGTAGAGCCAGCCGAACCGGACCGGCCGTTCGATTCTGAAGCAGCTTCAATTGTTCTTCGATGGCTTCCCGTAGATCTGAAGGCAGGGGGGAACGGATGATGAGCTGCTGGATGTCCGCACTGAGGCTGTAGAGTTCGTCCAGGCGTTCCGCATCCGCGGACTGAAGGCGCCGGTCGATCTCAGCCTGGAGGCCTGTTTCAGCAAGGAAACGCTGGTAGCCCCGGGCGGTAACCACAAAACCCCGGGGAACACGAAACCCGAGCCGGTTGGCGACCTCCCCCAGGTTGGCCATCTTGGCTCCCACCAAGTCCGCGGCATGAGCCCCCACGTCCTCCAGAGCGACGACCAGGGGAGCGGCCCGGGTTGCAGGAGCCGAACTGTGGATGAACGGGTTGATCTTCTTCTGAATGTCTCGGAACCGGTCGTAAAGTTCCGTGTATTTGCCAGGTGCGAGCGCGTCCAGGTGCCGGATGATCTGGAAAACGCTGGTGGACACCCGGGTGCAGCGCGACCGGACAAAGGTCATGCCGAACGGACGATTCCCTCGAATCATCTCTTCCATCTCCGCCATGACCTCCAGCGCCCGGTTGTTGGCGTTGAGCAACAGCTTGAAGTGATGATATCGGGCCTTGAAAGCGAGCCGCAGCTGCTCCAGTTCCTCCGGAGGCGGGGGCGTCGAAGGGCCCACGTCTCCGAGCACCCATTTTCGCAACGCCTTGCGAAGCTTTCCGGCCCTTTCCCTTTTCCACATCATCGGACCTTGTCACCCCGCCCGGCGGTCAGGACCTACCGACCGGATTCGGTTGCATCGCTCCGTAACCATGACGGGCCTCAAAACCGCCATTGCTGTCTCCAGCCGATGGTCCCATGGCCACCCATCCCCAGGGGCTTATTCCGCAGGAGCCGACACGCCTTCTGTCGCCGGCAAACCGGCTCCCTTAGGGGTTCACACTTCCTTCTTGGCGGCTTTCTTCATTTCCAGGCCGCAGCCTTCACAAAGAAGGAAAATCGCATAGCCCCACCACAGCGTGTAGATCACGTAAAAGATCAGAGCGAAGCTGAGAATACCCGCCCGAGAAGCGGCCTTTTCGGGGCTGATGCCATAAAAATTGTAGCCGACTTCCATCCCTTTAGCGATGGGTTCTTCCAGGAAAGACGCCAGCTTGAACTCCTCCTGCTCGTTGAAGGCCTTCTGTGCCGCCTTCATGAAGGACCACCAAGCGAAAAGCACTTCCCGCTCGTTGAATCCATAGCGCTCGGAGACTTCCTGGCCGTTGTTGTAGTACATGGCCTCGGCGTCCTTCAGAGCAGCCTCCACCAAGCGGCCCAGGTCGCCGGAGACCTTGAGCTGAGCTCCATTCTGCCAAACTTCGGCACCACCCTCCATCAAGACCTTCCGAGCATCAGACGCCACCTTTTCGGATGCCATGGCTACATCCACGGTAAAGGTGTGGCCTTTCCTGGCTTCCACCTTTTCCAGCAAGGCGGGGAAGTAGTACGTGGATCCCTTCGCGATGGTGTTGAACAGGCGGTCGGAAGCGTGGAAGGCGTTTTCGCCGCCGAACAGCGGCATGAACATGACCGCCAGCACCACCAAGAAGGACACCAAAAGAACGGCTCCCTGGGAAAACGCTTTCTTGTCTCGAACCAACATCTCAGGCCTCCCCTCGCAATGTCTTGAGGTTAGCGAAGAACTTGCTGATGATCCAGAAGGCGAAAATGCTCACGACGATGAAGAACGCCCAGTTGCCGATGACGGCGATGAACTTGGCCGTCGAAGGTGACAGCGTGATGATTTTCATGTCGGCCAGCTTCCCGGGAAGGGCGAAAAGCCGATTGATAAATCCGGCCAGTATCGCCACCGCGTAGAAACCCCGGATGTAGATCCCCTTCACGACCTTGGTGGTGAGGGCCCCGAGTTGAATCCCAAGGAGTGATCCCAGGAGCATGCCCATGGCGAGGGTGTAGAAGATGTACCCATAGATGGCGTACTGGCTGATGGAGGCGTAGCCCGCGGTGAAGATGATCTGCAGAATGTCCGTCCCCACGGTGGTGAAGGACGAAACCCCCAGAATGTAAACGAAAATGGGGAATGTGAGGAAGCCGCCGCCCACACCCATGATGGCGGCCACGAAACCCACCAGGGCGCCGGCAATCACCACGAACACAGCGGGGATCTTTTTTCCCCCCGGCACCAAGTCTTCATCGAAGCGGATCATCGGCGGCAGGTTCGCGCCTTGCAAGCGGGCGGGCAGACCCACCTTGCCGGTAGCCGCTTCTTTACCATGGGGGCTCTCGCCGTGATGGGCTCCCACGTCGGCGCCGCTCTTACGCAGCCTGAGAAAATCGGAAAGCGCGTAGATCCCCAGGAACCCGAGAAGGACCACGTAGACCACGCTGATGAAGGTATCGCTCATGACCGGGTTCTTCTCGTAGATGGCTCGGTTGATGACGCCGCCTCCGGTGACGCCGATACCGGATCCCACGAGAAACCAGACGGCCAAAGGCACCGAGACATTCCCCAGCTTCTTGTGAACGGCCGTCCCCATGATGGCCTTGGCAAAAATGTGAAAAAGATCGGTCCCGACGGCAAGGATGCCCTTGATGCCGGCGCTCATGAGGGCCGGCGTGATGATGAACCCGCCTCCGGCTCCGATGCAGCCGGTGATGAGCCCGGCACACACCCCGATCAAGATGGAAACGAGAAAGATGGAGGGTGTGTAATAGGCCGGACTGTATGCGTGTTTCCCGCCCAGGATGGACGGCAGGTCGCCGTCGCCCGCCGCGAAGACGACCGAGAGAAGGACGGCCGGAAGCGCCAGGAGTCCCAAGATGGCCAGCCGTTTGCGGCTTCTCAGGATGTTCATCGACGCCTCATAGTCCCACCGGGCGTGGGCCATGGATGCCATGAGCAACAGGTCGTAGATCTTTCGAACGCTTTTCATCGTCTCCCGCCTCTCCTCAAAATGTTGATGGGGTCACGTTCCATTCGGCTCATACCGCAGGGGCCCGCCGCCGGCTTCCCGGCGCTCGGCCCTAAATCCTTGGTAGCGTAGAAAATAATAGACCTAATATTTGATGCTAAATTCTATTTCCCCTCCCCTTGTGGGAGGGGATTAAGGGGAGGGGAATGTAACTGCTTGCCATGCGTTAATTTTCTCACCCTCACCCCAACCCTCTCCCATCAAGGGAGAGGGAGACTTTTTGACCTTCGTTAACCTTTTTGCTTAAGGTCTCCACTTTAGAACGCTACCAAATCCTTTCGGACAGGCTCCGACCATGCACCTCATCTCCCGGCGGCGTCATGCAGGCCGCCCAGCGATCACCTCCTTCCGCCTTTGGATCCGCTTTTCCTGGAGCGCCTTTTTCTTGTAGGCGTCCTGGACCTTGTAAAGCAGTTCATCGATGTCCATGGGTTTCATCAGGTAGTCGAAGGCACCCAGTTCCATGCCCTGGATGGCCACCTCCACACTGGCATGTCCGGTGAGCATGATCACTTCCACCAGGGGATTCATGGACTTGATGGCCTTGAGTGTTTGGATGCCGTCCATGCCGGGCATCTTGACGTCCAACACCACCACGTCCACCGGCTGCCTCCTGATGAGGTCAAGGGCTTCTTCGCCGCTTCTCACCCCCTGAACGTCCACGCGGCGCTTCTTCAGGCGCTTAACGAGCGTCTCGAGAAACTCCGCCTCGTCATCGACGAGCAACACTCGTATGGCTTCCACCACCGTCACCTCCTTCGCTCCACCGCCTGCTCGATCTTTTCTATGAGTTCCGCCAGGTCGCACGGCTTCGTCAGGTAATCGAAAGCTCCAAGTGCCATGCCCTCCCGGGCCGACTGTTCCGAACCGTGGCCGGTGAGCATGATGACCGGCATGTCCGGATCCATCTTCTTGAAGATCTTGAGCACCTCGATCCCGTCCAGATCTTCCATCTTCAGATCGAGCACGGCCACGTCGAAGGGCTGCCGCCGGAGTGCCTGGATTCCTGCCGTGCCGTTGATTGCTGCGGTCACTTCGATCCCTCTTCGTGCCATCCGCTTTTTCAGCACGTCCACGTAGCCGACCTCGTCGTCCACCAGGAGCAGCCGGATGGGACCGGTGGCTTTGCCTTTCCCTTTTTCCATGACGACCCGCCCCGTTCAGTCCCCGCGGCGAAGGACGATGCTCTGAGCCTTGGCTTCGATAATCTTCTGTTCATGACGGGCTTTCTTGTCTCTCGCTTCCTTCACCTTGCCCAAAAGCTCCTCGATATCGCATGGCTTCATCAGGTAATCGTGGGCTCCAAGCTTCATGCCTTCGATAGCCGTTTCCACGGTGGCATGACCCGTAAGCATGATCACCTCCAGCAGGGGAAACCGGCTCTTGATCTCCCGGAGCGTCTCGATCCCATCCATGCCGGGCATCTTTACGTCCAGGACGACCACGTCCACGCCCTTCATGCCGTCGAGCTTTTCCAGGGCTTCCGCCCCGCTGAAAGCCGTCACCACGTCCAAGCCCCGCTTGGTCAACCGCTTGGTCATGGTGTCCACAAAGGGAACTTCATCGTCCACCAGCATCACGCGGATGTCTTTCATCTCGCCCTCCGTCCTTCGCTGTTCTTTCGGTCGCCGTCACGAGGTGCCGTCCCGAAGCCGTCATCGATCGGGTTCGGACGCCGCCAGGCTGCCCCCTCCCGCCACGGGAAGGTGAATATGAAAGGTCGTCCCTAACCCCACAGCGCTGTTGACCGTTATGTCGCCGCCCATCTTCTTGACGATCCCATAGCAGATGGACAGCCCCAGGCCCGTCCCTTTCCCTACAGGCTTCGTTGTGAAGAAAGGATCGAAGATGCGCTGCAGATTCGCCTTGGGAATCCCTTCGCCCGTATCCGCCACATCCACCACCAGGAATCCGTCTTCCAACCGGGTGGTGATGTCGATGGCCCCCCCTTTACGCTCCATGGCGTCGATGGCGTTGTTGATGAGATTCAGGAGTACCTGCTGCATTTCGGACGGGGACACGGCGATGGGCGGGAGCTCAGGGGTGAGGTGCGTCCGAATCCGGATATTGGCGAATCGGGCGCGCTGTTCCGAAAGGCCCACCACTTCCTGCACCAGTTCGTTGATCGACACCACCTGGACCTTGGGATCCGTCCGCCTCGCAAAACTCAACAACTTGTGGGTGATTTCCTTGCAGCGAGCCCCCTGGGTCTTGATCTGCGTCAGAGCGCGACGGACTTCCTCCAAGGTTTCCGTACTTTCCGCCCGTAGTTCCTCCAGCAGATCCTCCACCCACCCCGCCTCCTCCACCATGATGGCCACCGGGTTGTTGATCTCGTGAGCGATCCCCGCCGCCAGCTCGCCCACCGAAGCCAGCTTCCCCGCTTCGATGATCTGCTCGTTCATCATCTCTTTTTCCCGATCCGCCTGGACGATCCGTTTCACCGTCCTTCTCGCGAGATAGACGGCCATACCGCCGATCATGCAGGCGCTCAGGATGATGAGACCCACAGTGATGCTCCGCGCTTCATAAAGATCCCTGAATGCGTCGTGAACGCTCTGCTGAAACACCAGGATCCAGTCCCCGTTCTTCAGGACGGTGGCGAGATAAATCGTTTCGGAATGGGTCGTCGGGTTTCGATCCTCGAAGATCTTCACATCAGGATGCCGTTCCAATCTAAAGGACTCGTATCCGGGCGGCGCCGACAGCCCTTCACCGGGCATCAGCGAAATCGTCTGCTCTGGCCGCCCTTCGAACAACTCCACGAACTTTTCCGGTAACAGCGCGGGCTTGTCGACGGACTGGGTCTGCAATTCCCCGTCTCGGTTGATGATGACGGCATGCCCTGTCTTCCCGACCCTGAGGTTTTCCACCAAGCGGTTGAAATGAACAAAATCGATGGTGGAGCGAAGAATCCAGGAAGCGCCGTCGCCTCCCACGCGGATGGCGACGATAAAGTGCGGCAGGCCCCGCACCCCCAGAAACACGTCGCTGATGGTGTACGGATTGGACATCGCCCGCAGAAACCACTGGGCATCGGCGTAATTGACACGCCTCAGCTTGAAAGGCCCCGCATAAGCCACCTGAACCCCTTCCTCATTGACAAACCCCAGGTCAACAAACGTCCCGCCATGGTGCTCTTGCAGCGACTGCAGCAGATTCTCCAAGACCCTTTCGTCGCTCAACTGCTCAGGGGAGTAGATCGAACCGATCACCCGGATGTCGGCGAGTTTCTCCCGCAGGAAACTGTCGATGTTTTCCCGATGTCTTTCCACCAGGGCCGCCAGATGATCCATGACCTTGTGTTTGTAAGCGGTCTGAAACTGATAGCCGGCGATGGCCGCGATAAGAAGCAGCGGCGTGCACGAAACCACAATGATGATCAAGACAATGCTCCGGGTCAAAGACCGGTAGTACTTGTCTTCACTCATGTCCGCCATCCGTCGCCCGCTCCATCAGCAGTCAGCCCTCTTCTCTTCGCCTTCGTCAGCGGTCGGCTCCGTCCCTTCGCGATCCACGGCCGGGGTAAACCTGCGCCAGCACCCCCGCTACGGCCGCCTTGAGCCTTTCCGCATTGCCTCCCTTGGTAACCAGCGCCGCTGCATGTCGCACCACTTCCGGATCCTCCTGCTCGGCGGCGAAGGAGTGGATCACGATAGGAAGCGCCGGCCGCCGGGCCACGAGGCTTTCGATCAAGGCGAGGCTGCAGCCGAAGGCGATCTCGGTATCCAAAACGAGAAGATCGCACCGGTCGTGGGAATTAAGCAGGCGGATCAGGTCCGTCCCGTCTCTGGCCAGAATCACCTCGTAGCCCTCCCGCCCCAATTCTCGTTTGAGAAAGTCGCGAACATGCCGGTTGCGATCTGTCACCAGGATTCTGAAAGCATCCGTCATTTCTTTCCTGCCCGCATGTTCGGCTCGAAGGTCCGCCGCAGGCCACCGCTCCCCTGCCGTCGACGTCTCGCAATGCCGTGTCTACGAAAGGGCAATCGGTGTGCCAAGGCGGAAAAGGGCGGCCTTCCTTCTAGAAGCCTCGTATTCTCTGCGGTGCAAGCCTGTGGGTGTGGCAGTGATGATGAGATGGGGAGGGGATGAACTGTCAGGAAACTTTACGGTTCGTCAATCGGAATCTTCCGAGGGGGCATTCACCAGGCGGACGTATGCGTCGGTGGGGAGGGAAGCGGACCCCGAAACGCAGGCGATGGAATCCGAAGCGCCCGCGGAGGTCACCCGGGCCCTTCCCGCCGGCCGGCCGTGACGGTCCAGGATCTCGAGGGTGTCTCCCGGCCTGATGCCGTCATCCCGGCCCAGTGCAAAGGCAATTTCCCATCCTTCCTTGACCTTTTTCGCCCGGAAGACTGCACCGATGCCCTTCCGATGAAGCAGCGACTCCTGTTGAGACCAAAGGCGATGGGACATGCCGAGGCACACGAGCATCAGCGGGAAACTGAAGGCGGTGACCGCCATGGGCGAAACGCCTGCATACCTCCGGAAAAGAGAGGTTTCACTGCTGCGCAGCGCCGCTTCGTCGGCAAAGACCCGGACGGTGTACACCGGATTTTCTCTTGCCTCTTCTTCGTCTTCCCCGTGCAGGAAGATTCGAACCGCGTAGGAGCCCGGCGCCGCGATATCAGACGCTTCAACCTTCGCCCTCCAGAGCCTTCCCTGACATTCCACGAAATCTACGGCGATTTCGGGCGATTCCGACTCGTAAGTGAGCCAGTTCAGTTCGGGGATCCGGATCTCCGCCTTGCCCGAGACGAGCACGGTCGATCCGGCAAGAAGCCGCACTTCGCGCTTGGGTTCCAGGTACCCGGCAACGCAACTGTCCAGGATCGACGCCAGGAACAAGCATCCCAGAAACGCTCCCACCCCATGGACCAAGGCGATCCGGGATGCGGAGGATTCCACCCGGCCCCTCACTCAAGTTCCCCCGCAACCGGCACCGCTCGCCACCTTCTGACGAGCAGCCGCGCAGACACCACCGTCACAAGAGCCAAGGGGAGAAACGTCCGAAGGAACACGGCGGTCATCTCGTCGCCCCTTCCATGACCCAGGTAGATGCTCCAGGTCAGTTCCACCAGCAGCAGAAGATCCATCACCAGTACGACGATTTTCTGTTTGACGTTCATGCCATTCCTCGTCCGTTTGCGGCCCGCCCACTCCCAAGCGGCCTTTCAAAGTGTCGATGCCCGTTCCCAAGGCCCCCCTCCCTTGGAGCGGGGAGGGGGAGGTTGGAGGCGGGGGATCTCCGCCCGGCAGCAATCCCCCCGGCGTGAGCAGGAATGCATTCAAGCGAAACAAAGTCCTCGCCGATGGCTTGCCTACTTCTTCCTCAGGTCCTGCTTGGAAACGTTCATCACCTTGAGGGCGACTCGGTCCGTCCCCCGCACCTCATAGGCAATACGGAGGATATCGCCCGGCTCCGGAGGAATCCCCACCAAAGCCTTATCTATAAGGTACTCGTTCACCACTCCGGTCGACCGCCCGTAAGGATGCTCGTCACTGAAGTTCACGTCATATTCTTCGATCACCAGCGTCTTTTCCGCTGCCCTCACCTCGACGCACTTGCCCTGGACCACATCGGCCGCCACGGCCCAACCCGCGAAGCAAAAGGCGACCGCGATCAGCAGAACACCGGCCATGGAAAGTTTTCTCAACATCGGACACTCCTTTTCTTACGGTCAGCGGCGGCTCCCCGGTGGAAGGGGAGCCGCCCAAGGTCAACGTCTTCAATGCACCCCCTCTTGGCGCAGCTTCTTCTCGCGCAACTCCGCCGCGGCCCCCTTGAACATGACCACGATGATGTAAAGGCAGATCAGGCTAATCGCCCCATAGATGACCACCGTGGCGGCGGCATCAAAACCGTACTGCTTGAGGATGATGGAAACCATGCAAGCCAGCACGGCGCAGCCGAAAGCCACTCGGATGCCGTAACCCTTGGAGTACTTGGTCGCCACGGTGCCGATCTGCGCCCCAATGGCGGCCCCGGTCAGCATCACAAACACCGCCACCAGCTCGATGCGGCCCTTCAAGGTATAGGTGAACGCCCCGTAGAGACCCGAAATCATCACTTCGAAGAGGTCGGTTCCCACGGCGATATGGGTAGGGCAGCCGATGAGGTAGATCAAGGCCGGCATGCGCAGCAAACCGCCGCCGATCCCCAGAAAACCCGCCAGCACCCCCGTGAGAAAACTCACCCCAATGGGAACCCACGCCGAACACGTAAATCCTGCAGCCTTGAAATGCATCACGGGGGGGATCTTGATCTTGTGGAACGTGCGGTACCAGGTCACACCCTCGGTGCCCTTGTCGCCATCCACAATGCCGACCTTCTTCTTCTGTACCGCTTTATAGTAATCGTAGAAGACCATGGTGGCGATCAGGAAGAGAAACACCACGTAAACCCACCGGACCACACTGCCTACTCGGCCGATCCGTTCCAGCCACATGACGATTTGGGCACCGCATTCGATGCCGACCATAGTGCCAACCAGCATCACGATTCCCAGCTTATAGTCCACGTTACCAAACTTGGAATGGCGGAAGGTGGAAACCATCGATTTGCCGGCGATGTGTGCGATATCGGTGCCGATGGCGAAGGCCATGGGGAAACCCAGGATGTTGAGGCCCGGGGTGACCATCCAGGCGCCTCCCATACCGAAGAAGCCGCCGATGACGCCCACGGAAAATCCGAGGAGCACGAGGCCGGGCCAGAAGATTTCCACCCCTGCAATGGGCATATACATGTAAAGCCAATCCATGATCGCTCTCCTTTCTCTCCAGACCGAAACAATTTTTCGAGGAATGATTGTCCCGGACTCCAGCCGGCTTTCAATGTTCGACGATCTTCCGCGACCTCAGGTCCAGCCCGGTTCGCCTCATGATAAAATCCATCAATAGGCCCAGGAAACAACCGTAGGCGGCCGTGAGCACCACCGCCCAGACGGCGAAGAGCAGAATGTTGGTGTTGTAGAGATCAGCGAAATACTTCATGATGCCGCCCGATATCCGGCGCGTATCCGCCACCACGACCAGCGGCGCCGCCTTGCCTCCCGCCGCCCACACCATTTCGGGGATGAGCAGGTAGAGAGCCATAAAGATTCCCAACCATCTTCCCAGAACACGTTTCATGGCGATCCTCCTCTTTCGTTTCGGATGATGGGTCTTTGAAGCCTTTGCCTTCGCGCGGTCCAATTCCCTTCCTCCACTTCACCTGTTAGACACCGACGCCGTCGGCACCCTTTCCGCCGGCACGCCACCCAGCGGGGCGTTATTCCGTGCCCGTTTTCGGGCCTTCCCCCATGGGCGCGGCCTTGCCGGTTCACCCCCTCACTAGTCAACTTCCGTGCCAGCCCATCGCGCCACCCTTTGCGCGATGGTTCTGAATGCCATGATTTATGGGCCTTCCGGGGCTGCCTCCGGCTAACCATCCCGCCGGCCCGGAGGGATCGCGCCACCTCTCTCAACGCAATCGCGCATCGGCCACGGCTCATCCAGCGGCGCAAAACCACGGGCCGTTTGCGTGACAGCAGGCGCCGACCATCCGGCCGGGACGATGCGAAGGGATTTCACAACCGGGAAGAAAGAGCGGATCTTCGGGGCCGTCGAGCCGGCAAAGTCCGCCGACCGTAAAAAAACTTAACGGCGGGCGTCGATGGAAGAACGGGCCGCATGAGAGCAAATTAGTTTATTCAATGATTTCAATCGAATGCAAAGTGGACCGACATGGTGAAACGGCACGTCCTTTGCCTCTGCCAATAAAGGGCGGGTAGCGTTCTAAAGTCGAGACCTTAAGCAAAAAGGTTAACGAAGGTCAAAAAATCCCCTTCTCCCCCCTCCCCTTAATCCCCTCCCACAAGGGGAGGGGAAGGGGATGAGAGAAAAGCTTCCTTTCACGAACAGACCCTGAACGGAGCAGCACCTTCGACAGGCGCTCCCACATAGAGGCGGGAATCGATGGGCATACTGAGGCTATTCAACGGCGGGTTCTCCTTGTTCCGTCCGGGGTCGCTCTTTCAATCTTTGAGAATTCGAACCAAGCTTCTGGCGGCGCTGGTCCCGTCAACGATCGTCATCCTGGTGGGGACTGGTTTCGTGACCAACTGGTTCGCCAACCAGTTCCTGACGGAAGCCGTCCAGCGCACGGTGCGCCTCCAGACCTTGGCCTTGGCCCACGAGTGTGAAAGCTTCCTGGCGCGGTGCCGTGAGGACCTGCTGCGGCTGTCGGAAGGGCCGGCCGACTTCGAAACACTGGAGCGTTTTTGGGCCTCGACCCGGGCGATCAGGGGCTGGACCTATGCGGAACTGGCCTACCTTTCCGAGCGCCCCGGCGAGAAGTCCTGGTTCGCCTTCGACACCGGCGAGGATCTCCATGTGCCGGCCGTCCATGAGATCGCTCAAGTGAGGCCGAACCCTTACGAGATCCTGGAGGAGGCCGGGGAGCTCGCCGTGGGGGAGATCCACCTTTCCGAGGTCTTTGAGAGCCACTATCCGCTCGACGCCGAGGAATGGAACGGCCTGACCCGCAGCCGCGCGGTGCTGCGCCTAGCGACGCCCGTTGCTGGAAACGACGGCAAACGGGCCGGCTTCTTGATCCTCGGCGTGGACGCGCGAAGATTCCGAGATATTCTTTCTCTTTACAATTCTTCCAAATCCCCGATTTTCGCCTACGTAAGGAGTCCCGAAGTACGCTACTGTTATTTCGTCGACACCGAGGGATGGATCCTGTTTCAGTCGGAGGAACCGGAAGGGCCGCCGCGGCCGCTGGCCACGGACACCGCCCGGAGCGGATTCTCGGGAACCTTTGGAAAACCGGGGCTTCCCGGAGCCTTCCGGCCGGCACCCTGCCACTGCGCTTATTGGAAAATGATCGAGGATATTTCGCGCGGCCGCCATGGGATCCTTACGTTAAATGTAAATGATGCTTCTGAGTCGGCCGTGGACGAGGTCTACGTGGGATACGCCCCGGTGCACCTGCCGTCCGCAAAGGGAAAGGGGCGGGTGATCGGCGGCGTGGCCTTCGTGGACCGGAGCCGACTGGGTCTCTTTGCCGGCTACCGGCAGATCGACGTCATCTTCGTGATCCTGCTTTCGTCCACCGTCCTCGTAACGTTGCTGATCTGGCTGTTGAGCCGCCTGATCACGCGCCCGATCTTCGAACTCGCGGCCGCCGTCAATCATATTCAGGAAACCGGGGAGCTGAAGCCTTTAGATCTTCCCACCCACGACTACGAAACCAGTTTCCTCAAGTTCTCCATAAACAACATGATTTCCACCATACGGGATCAGATCGAAGAAATCCGCGACCGCGACCGCCGACTCCAACAAGCGGCCCAACGGGAACGGGCCGTCTTCGACGAGGATCCCCCGGCATTGGGAACGGCGGACCCCGGCGTCCTGATCCGGGAAATCGTGGGCGCCAGCCCGGCTGTTGCCTCTTTGCGCGAAGAGATCGGAAAAGCCGCCGCGGTGGATGCAGACGTTCTGATCATTGGAGAAACGGGAACCGGAAAGCAGTTGGCCGCCGAAGCCATTCACAAGCTGAGCCGCAGGCGGCACAAGCCCTTCATCTCCATAAACTGCGGCGCTCTGGACGAGAATCTCCTCCTCGACGCCCTCTTCGGTCACGTGAGAGGCGCCTTCTCCGACGCCAGAACAGACCGTAAAGGGGCTTTTCTCACAGCCCACGGCGGAACCCTCTTCCTGGACGAGGTTGGTACCGCTTCTCCCAAGGTGCAACAGGCTTTGCTTCGGGCTGTGGCCATGCGCAAGATTCATCCGCTGGGCAGCGACGTCGAATACGACGTGGATGTACGCCTCATCGCCGCCACCAACCAGGACCTGAAGGACCTGGTGGAGAAGGGCGTTTTTCGTGAAGACCTCTATTATCGGCTGAACGTCATCACCGTCCACACTCCGCCGCTTCGCGAGCACAGAGAGGACATCCCGCTCCTCGCCCACCACTTCCTCAAGGAAGCCGAAGCTCGGATGAATCGGCAGGAGATCGGGCTCAGCCGCGGAGCACTGGAACGATTGAAGGCATACGACTGGCCAGGAAACGTCCGCGAGCTTCAAAACTGCATCACCCGGGCCGTGGCCATGGTGGAAGGATCTCTCATTCACGTGCAGGATCTGCAACTCGGAGACTTCGCCCCTGAACCGGAGCCGCCGACTCCCGCCTCGCCCTCGCCCGCCCCCAGGGATGCGCCTACATGCGCCCAAGCGGACGAAACAGCAGGCGTCTCCTTGAATGTACGACAGGCCCGGGTCATCCCGTTGCTCTTGCAAAAAGGGGAAATCAGCCGGGCCGAATACCAGCGGGAAGTGGGCGACGGACTGCCTGCACGGACCGCCCTGTACGACCTCCAGGATCTGGTGACCAAGGGCGTCCTGGTTAAAACCGGTCGCGGGCCGGCCACACGCTACCGACTTAAGGACCGATCTCTCATCATGAACGGGGCGGCGAAGAAATCGCCCCAACCTTGTTCTGCCGATTAAGACCCATGATACGCCCTCGGCCGTCTCGGCGGCATCGGTCATGAACCGCCTGACGCCGGCAAACCGTTCACCCAGCAGGATGCACCCGTCATGTGGCAGAGGCTTTCCAGGATTTTCATAAAGCGTGAATCCAAACCCCAGCGCACCCCGGAAGAAATCGCGGATCTTTTCCGCTACAAGTATTCGAACTTCAAAGACCTCTTGCATTCCAACTCGGAACTAGCCAAGATCCTTTCCGATCTTTCTGTGAAGCTCCAGGGATACGAACCCTTCGGGATGGCCTACGTGCGCTCCCAGGCGACCCTCGCCGTTTCTCACAGCGCGCGCATGATCCGAGCCCTCAACGCCCTCTCGGAAAACCGCTACGGGCTCCTTTCCGCAGTCCTCGAAAAGATTCACACCCGCATCAAGCAGGAATTGGAAGCCGTTGAGACACCTTCCATCGACGAACTGGTTCTGCCCTACTGCCGGGTCACCCGCGAAATGGTGGATTGGGTCGGCGGTAAGAACGCCAACCTCGGGGAAGTTCGAAACAGAGCGGGGCTCGCCGTTCCTGAGGGCTTCGCCGTCACCACACGCGCCTTTCAACTCTTCTTGGCGGAAAACGACCTAGTCGACCGCATCAACAAGCTGAAAACCGAGGTCGACCCACGGGACCCCCAGGCGGTCCATGCGTTGAGCGAATCGATCCAACACATGGTGCTCACGGCCGGAGTCCCCGACCCGCTCCGGAAAGCCCTTGAGGAAGCCTTCGACACTGTACAAGACGCTCGGGCCCGAAAAACGCCGGGGGCTCGGACCCCTCTTCGCGTCGCCATGCGAAGCAGCGCCATCGGGGAAGACACCGAGCTGTCTTACGCCGGCCAATACGTTTCCATGCTCAACACTCCCCG
Organism: Desulfoglaeba alkanexedens ALDC; assembly: GCF_005377625.1. Classification (GTDB taxonomy): domain Bacteria; phylum Desulfobacterota; class Syntrophobacteria; order Syntrophobacterales; family DSM-9756; genus Desulfoglaeba; species Desulfoglaeba alkanexedens. The sequence goes on from NZ_CP040098.1 coordinate 971,772, forward strand.
GGAACGCCTGGCCGAAACCTACCGCATCATAGCGGCCGGGCTCTACACGCCGCGCGCCATCACCTATCGCTTCAACAAGGGCATCCGAGACGAAGACGTGGCCATGGCGGTCGCTTGCCTGGAAATGATCGATTCTGTGGCAAGTGGGGTGGTGTATTCGCGGAATCCCGTCGATCCTTCGGACGACCGGCTGGTGGTGAGCGCCGTGTGGGGTCTGGGGCCATATGCCGTCGACGGCACGGTGACACCCGACACGTACCGCGTGGCCCGTGGCGATAGACTCACCATCGTGGAAAGAAAGGTTTCGGTGCAGACGGTCCAGTTGGTCGCCGATCCGGACGGCGGACTGAAAGAAATCGAAGTACCGGAATCCCTCCGTGCGAAGGCCCGCCTCGACGACGAACAGATCCTGCAACTGGCCGGCTTCGCCCTCAAGCTGGAGCGGCATTTCGGCAGCCCGCAGGACATCGAATGGGCGCTCGCCCCCGACGGACGCCTCCTCATCCTCCAGTCCCGCCCACTGCACCCTCCCGATGTCTCGTTTGCCGAAGGACGGCCCCGTTCCGCTCGAATAGAAGGCTACCACGTGATCCTGGAAGGGGGAAATACCGCCTGCCCCGGAGTCGGATACGGGCCCGCTTTTCATGTGCAAACCGAAGAAGACCTGCTCCATTTCCCGGAAGGCGCCGTCCTAGTCGCCCGCCATTCTTCGCCCGCTTACGCCGTCGTTATCCCTCGAGCCGCCGCCATCGTGACCGATGCGGGAAGCGTTACCGGGCACATGGCGTCCATCGCCCGTGAGTTCTCCGTTCCCACCCTGCTCGGAACCCTCGATGCCACCGAACGGATCCCACCAGGTGTCGACGTGACCGTGGACGCCTCTTCGGGCCGCGTGTACCGCGGCCAAGTCAAGGAACTGCTCGGCCCCGGCCCGAAACTCAAACCCTTCATGAAAGGAACGCCCGTCCACGATACCCTGAAGCGGGTAACGCGCCACATCCTGCCCATCAATCTCGTGGACCCCAAGGCCCCCGATTTCCGCCCGGAATCCTGCGAAACACTTCACGATATCATGCGGTTCGTGCACGAGCGGTCCTACGAAGAAATGTTCCGCTTGAGCGACGCCGTCTCCAACGGCGAAGGATGGGCCGTAAAAGTGGAAGCCGACATCCCCATCGACCTGTTTCTCATCGACCTGGGAGGCGGACTCATGGACGTCAAACCGGGAGACACAAAGGTCTCCCTCGACCGGATCGCCTGTGAACCGTTAAGGGCCCTTCTGGCCGGCATGACCCGTCCGGAACTCCGCCACCGGGAACCTCGACCCATTCACTTGGGCGGGTTTCTTTCCGTCATGACCGAACAGATGCTCTCACCGCCCCGCCTGGACGTGGAACGGTTCGGCGATCGCAGCTACGCCATCGTTTCCGAAAAGTATCTGAACTTCAGTTCGCGGGTCGGCTACCACTACAGCATCCTGGACACCTACTGCGGCGAAACCGTCAACAAGAACTACATCACCTTCTCCTTCATGGGCGGCGCCGCCGATGAAACCCGCCGGAACCGGCGGGCCAGGGCCATCGCCCGCATCCTGGAAGCCCTGGGTTTTGTGGTCACTGTAGCGGGGGACCGAGTAACCGGCCGCTATGTGAAATACGAACGGAAAGAGACCCTTGAGAGGCTGGATCGGATCGGCCGGATGCTGCAGTATACCCGGCAGATGGACATGCTCATGGACAGCGAGCAGAGCGTGGAAGTCCTGGCCGCAAATTTCATCGAAGAGCGCTACCGGTTGTAGTGATCGGCTTACTGCGGCCGTTTCGCGACACGCTCCCGGGCGAGTTTCTTTTCATAAGCCGCATCGATCCGGGCAGTGAGTTCGTCCATGGGGCAGGGTTTCAGAAGATATTCGTAGCCGCCCAGCTTCATGATTTCGACGGCTGCGTCCACCGAAGCATGGCCGGTCAGGATGATCACCTCGGAAAGGGGACTTTCCTTCTTGATGCGCGCCAAGGCCTCGATCCCGCTCATGCCCGGCATCTTCACGTCGAGCAGAATCACGTCGAAGGCCCGATCGCGTATCTTTTCCAGCGCTTCCGGGCCGCTTCCCGCCGAATCGACAGGGTACCCCCTGGATCCAAGAAGCTTTCCCAGGGTCAACCGGAAACGGTCTTCGTCGTCCACGATCAGGACCTGCGGCTTGGAACCCGCTTCACCACCCATGGCTCACTCCTCCTCGCGAACCGGCAAAATAACGTAAAAGGATGTCCCCTCCCCCGGTCGACTTTCCACTTCGATCCTTCCCCCCAACCGCTGGACGATGCCATGACAGATGGAAAGCCCTAAGCCCGTCCCTTTGCCGGGGGGCTTGGTGGTGAAGAACGGATCGAAAATCCGGGACTGGAGTTCCTCCGGGATGCCGCAGCCGGTGTCGGAAACCACCAGCTCCACGTGGTCGCCCATGAGGCGCGTTTCCAGCGAGATCGAACCGTCCTCGCCGATGGAGTGCATGGCATTGTTCAAAAGGTTCAAGACCACCTGCCTGACCAGGGGTGGGTCGGTCCGTATCGGCGGGAGATCTTCCCGGTAACGGCGGATCAAGGTGATCTTGCGGAGCCGGGCTTCCTTTTCCACCAGACAGGCCATTTCTTCGATCAGGCGGTTGATGTCCACCGGCTGTATCACCGGATCCATCTTGCGGGCGAAACCAAGCAGCTTGTGGGTCACTTCCTTGCATCGCTCCACCTGTCGGGCGATCTCGTTAAGCGAATCTTTGAGTTCTTCGAACCCGCTCGACTTCAGCGACTCCTCCGAGGCCATGAGGTGCCGGATCCATTCCAGCTCCTGGGTCATGATGGCCAGCGGATTGTTGATTTCGTGTGCAATTCCCGCCGATAATTCGCCGATGGCGGCCAGCTTCTGGGCCTGCAGGAGCTGCTGGTCCAGCGATTTCCTCTGCTTTTCCGCGGATTCGATTCGACGCAGAAGCGTTCCAACGGAATAAGCGGAAAGGCCCCCGAGGGCGGCGGCGGCTATCGCCCACAGCCTTCTTCCGGAAACGACGCCCCAGGCCGCGGCGAGAAACAGCAGAATGGAAACCGCGTAGTTACTGGCTCTGTTTTTCGCGAAGCCGCTTTCGTTCATAGGCCTGTTCCACCTTGGCGATGAGGTCTCCCAGCTTGGCGGGTTTCATCACATAGTCGTAAGCTCCAAGTTCCATGCCCTGGATGCCCGATTCCACGGAACCATGGCCCGTGAGAAGGATCACTTCCACGAAAGGCCATCTTCGCTTGATGCGTCGAAGGGTTTCCAGGCCGTCCATGCCCGGCATCTTCACATCCAGGATAACCACGTCGACGGGAAAGGTTTCCAGCTGCTTCAAGGCTTCCTCACCGCTTGCCACCCCGGTGACCGTGATCCGGCGCCTCTCCAGCCGCTTCACGATCGTCTCCAGGAAGTCCAATTCATCGTCGACCACCAACACCTTGTACGGCATCATGGCATGCCTCCGCCGCGTTCCCAGTCGCCCCCGGTTGGATCGCCTCCAAGCCTCTTTTCACGTCCTGCCGTTCAATCCGCACCCTGGCGGGCAGGAAAAGAAAGAGTGAAGACGGCTCCTTTCGGCCGATTGCTTTTCACCACAATCTCTCCCCCGAGCTTTTTTACGATGCTGTAACTGATGGACAGTCCGAGTCCGGTCCCGCTTCCCGTTCTCTTTGTGGTAAAGAAGGGGTCGAAGATCTTGCTCAGGTGCTCCGGCGGGATGCCGGGCCCGTTGTCTGCGATTTCAACCGTAATAGAATTCTTCTTCCCGTCCCGATGAGTCCGGACCCAGATGTCACCGTCCTGCTCCACCGCATCGATGGCGTTGTTGATGATATTGAGAAAGACCTGCTGCAACTGGGAAGAATCGCTGATGATGGTCGGCTCATCGGCCATGTACTCCTTGTGAATAGCGATGTTGCGGTGACGGGCTTCGTTTTCCAAGAAAGCGATCGTTTCGTCCAGCACACGGTGAAGGTCCACCTCTTCTTCAACCGGTTCCATGCGTCGGGCGAACCCGAGCAGCCGGTGGGTCACGGTCCGGGCCCTTTCCACGTGGGCTTCGATCTTTTCCACGGCATCGGCGAATTCCGCGAAATTGTCGCTGCTCTGGATGTCCTCCTCTTCCAGAAGGTCCCGGATCCAGCCCGCCTTTTCCCGGATCACCGCCAGCGGATTGTTGATTTCATGGGCGATGCCTGCCGCAAGTTTTCCCACCGCCGCCAGCTTGGCCGACTGCATCAGGTTCGCATCCAGTTCCGCCTTTTCCCTGTCCGCTCGAATGAGCTGCCGGATCATCAGTTGTGAAACCAGTACCGTCCCGAAGACCACGGCGATGACGCCGGCCGTCATGAGCCCGATGGTCAAATGGCGGGTCCGGAAAAGCGGCAGGAGTTCCTCCCCGGGATCTTGCTCCACCACAAGCAGCCATTCCTTGTTCTCAAGCCAGGTGGCGGCCACCAGCAGCCGACGGCCTTCCATGGCATGTTCGATCAGCCGGGTTCCCATGAACATCGGTAGTTGCAGGCTGGTGTTCTTTTCGAGAAGCCCGCCGTGGAACCGAGGCGCCGTCTGATAGACGAAGTCGCGGTTGAGCAGGAACGCATCGCCTTTTCGCCCTGTTTGGGCCGCACGGACCATGGCTTCGAAGAGGTCCGTGTTGATGGTGGCCCGGAGAACCCACGTATGGTCGTCTTCTCTTCGAGCGACCGCGATGATGAAGTGAGGCACCTTGCGAAACCCCAGGAAGACGTCGCTGATGTAGGTTCCGCGCGCAATCACCGACTGGAACCAGTCGGTGTCCCGATAGTTGAGGCCCTTCAGCTTGTAAGGACCGCAATAAGCCACGTGCTCCCCGTTCTCGTCGATGACCCCCAAGTCCACGTAATATTTGGACCGACTCTGGATCAGATCGTACAGCCGCTCCAAGGTCCCCGGCGCCGTGACCCGATCGAACGTCATCGTGTAGGCTACTGTCGTGAGCTGCGAAATCCTTTCGTCAAAAAAGAGGTCGAGGGCGTGGCGTCGGTTTTCCGCCATCGCACGGAGGTTTTCGTGAATCTTCGACGAATAGGACTGGTGAAATTGGTAATAGATGCTCGCCCCCAAGACAAAAAGCGGGATCAGGGAAAAGGTGAGCGTCGTCGCAATGATCTTGAGGCGCAGATTGCGGTAACCTTCGTGCGGCATGGAAGCTCCAGCCTCGAAACACCGCTCGCGGCGGCGGAAGAGACCCTTCCCCCGGGCCACTTCCACGAGAACCCTCCGGTATCCTCACCGCCCTCCCGTCAGGCCGGCAAGCCGGCTCCTGCACTTGCGCCGGCCTCCTGGCTTCCGAAAGAGAAGCCCGAAGGAACGCTTTGGATATCGTTTCCACGAGCAACGAACATACCAGCGGCGGAGAACGATACATCGCGGGGAACCGCGTATGACGCAAAGGGCGGCTGTCGGATTTCTTTACAAGGTGTAAAGACGGAGGCGTCGAAGGTTTCATCGACACGCCGTCAGGGCTTCGCAGTGGAGGATGGTCTACGATACCGAGGTTTCGATCTTGAGGCCGTATTTTTCGATCCGAGCGATGAGGGTGGGCCGGGATATCCCCAGGAGTTTCGAAGCCCGGGTGCGGTTTCCTCCCGTGAAATCCAGAGCCTCCCGGATCACCAAGGCCCCCAGTTCGTCGATCAGCTGTTCGAAGAGGTTTTCTTCGGAGGAACTGCGGATCCTTTCCCGGATCCAGTCGCGAAGGGTCTGGTCCCCTCCGATACTCCCTTCGCCGTGGCTTCGGCTGGGAGCCGTGCGCTCCCCCTGCCCGATGGCCCGCAGGACGTCTTCGCGGTCCAGGGGGCAACCCCGGTTGAAAATGAGCGCTTTCTGAAGGGTGTTGGCCAGTTCCCTGACGTTTCCCGGCCAGGGGAAATGGCTCAGCAATTCGGCGGCGTCGCGGGTGAGTCCCGGATTCACCATGTTCATTTCCCGGGCGAACCGGGCCAGAAAGTAGTCGGCCAGCATGGGAACGTCGCCGTGGCGGTCCCTGAGCGGAGGCAGGGTGAGCGTCACCACCTTCAGGCGGTAATAAAGATCTTCCCGGAAGCGGCCCTCGGCGACGGCTCTTTCCAGATCGCGGTTGGTGGCGGCGATGATCCGCACATCCACCGGGATAGGTTTCCTCCCGCCCAGTCTTTCGATGCTCCGTTCCTGGAGCAGGCGCAGGATCTTGGCCTGGATCGAAAAGGGCATGTCCCCGATTTCGTCGAGAAAGAGGGTCCCGCGGTGGGCCTGTTCGATTTTTCCCACCCGCCGGCTCACCGCCCCCGTGAAGGCCCCCTTCTCGTAGCCGAAAAGCTCGCTTTCCAGGAGCGTTTCCGGGATGGCCACACAGTTGATCACCAGGAACGGTCCGTCGGCCCGCTCGCTGTACTGGTACACCGCGCGCGCCACCAGTTCCTTTCCGGTGCCGGATTCTCCACGGATGAGTACGGTGGCGTCCGTGGGCGCCACGCGGCCGATGGCCTTGTAGACCTCCTGCATGGCCTGACTTCGGCCGATCAGCGCATCGCAAGGGGCCGTTTCGGGCTGCGCGTCCACTTCCACGCGCGATCGCATGAAACGGCCGGCGCTCAAGGCCTGCTCCATGAGCTCCAAGATGGCAGGGATTTCGAACGGTTTCAGCACGTAGTCGAACGCCCCCAGCTTGGTGGCCTGGATGGCGGTTTCCGTGGTGCCGTAGGCCGTCATGATGATGACCGGAAGCTTGCGGTCCATTTCCCTGAGCGCATGGAACGTCTGCAGCCCGTCCATGCCAGGGAGCCGCACGTCCATGATGACGAGATCGGGCGACGCCTCTTGCACCAGGGCCAGGGCCGCCTCCCCGGAAGAAGCCGTCCTCACCCGATGCCCCTCACGGGTCAGGAGCCTTTCGAAGCTCTGGCGAAGCTGCGCATCGTCGTCCACGATCAAGATCTCAGCCAATGGTCCTGCTCCTCACACGGAAGGGCGATTACAAAGGTGGTCCCCTGCCTCCCGGTGGAACTCACCTGCATCCACCCGCCGTGGTCCTCGATGATGCGTTTGGCGATACTCAAGCCCAGCCCCGATCCTTCCTCCTTGGTACTGAAGAACGGCTCGAACACCTTGTCCTGCAACGTCTCGGGAATCCCAGGGCCGCTGTCGGTCACCCGGATCACCAGGGTCCGCCCCCGCGGAGGCACCACCCCTTCCTCTTCCCGAATCTGGATGACGCCGCCTTCCGTCATGGCTTCGCAGGCGTTCAGTAGAAGGTTCACCAGCACCTCCTTCAGCTGCTCCGGATCCGCTGAAATCTTGGGAAGCCGACGCTCCCGCTGGACCTTGACCTCCACACCGTACGATTCCAGCCGGTGGCGCAGGAGCTGCAAAGTCATGTCCACCACATCGGAGGGGCTTATCCGCTGCATCTTTAACTTGGGAGGCCTGGAAAACTCCAGGAAATTCCTCAGTATGGTATCAATGTGGCGGATTTCTTCGGAAATCACCTCCAGATCTTCACGCTGGGTGGTATCCAGCTTGAGGCTCCGCTCCAGGGAGAAGAGCCGCATCTTGACCGAGGTGAGCGGGTTTCGGATGCTGTGAGCCACTCCGGCCGCCAGTTTACCCACCAGGGCGAGTTTCTCCGACTGCATCAGGTGCTCACGACTCTCTTCCAACTGGCTGTGCGCTTCGTCCACGTCGTCCATGAGGCTCCGGACCCGACGGCTCAGAGCCTTTACTTCGTCGCCCACCCTTCTCAGATCCCCTTCCGGCAGGCTGTCCAGCGCCATCCGGCGGATCGGTTCCAGAACCTGCCCGAAGAGGATGGACCCCAGCACGAACCCCACCACAATGGTTGCCGGGATGGCGCTCCAGGCCAGCCTCGTCACCAGCTTGGCCTGCGCGCTGTAGCGCTCGCGCGCTTCCAGGATCCGGGCTTCGTGGAGCCTCTTGTACGCTTCGGTGAGGTCGTAGATGGCATGGAACTGGTCCCGGACCTTCCAATGAAGTTCCGCCCCCTCCTCAACCTTTTCTTCCTTGTAGAGATGGACGACCCGGTCCCGGGCATGAGCGTAGCGAATGTACTCCGACTCGATGGCGTTCAAGATTTCCCGAGCTTCTTCCAGGTAAGCCGATTGTCTCGCCCTCTGCAGCCAATCTTCGAATCGGCCGTGATAGTCGCTCAATTGCGTGAGCCACTGGGGATCGCGATTGAGAAAGTAATAAGTCACGAACCCCTTCTGCATCACCAGGGAACTTTCGAGCTTCTGAGCCGCCAGGAGCGCCTCCACATCGCGGTCCACCATGGACGTGTAGAGCGCCTGGGTTCGCTTGGTGTACCAGAGCGTCACCAGTGCCCCAGCGCAGTTGACGCCGATGAGGACCCCGAGAAGCACCAGTATCCTGGCGCGCAGGCTGAGCCGCTTCAGCATGACCCGCGTTCCTTTCAGGGACGGATGTCGATGGTCGGATACAGCCCCTGCATCTCCCCTTCCGGGTACGGCTGCATGATGTTGAATGAGATGTTCTGGCCCTTCTGAGCGTGCCCCACGTTGTTCGTCCCGTCGAAGTACGCCCCGTTGGCCTCGAGGATGTGCTCGATCCGGTGCCGGAAGGCTTCCACGAAACGGGCGCCGTTTCCTTCGAACCGCATCGCCCCCTTTTCCATCAACCCTTCGACACGGCTCAGGTCTTCCAGGGCGAGGCTCTGGTGTTCCAGGTCCGCCCGGCGAGACACGTAACCCCACACCAGCCGCCCCGGCGGGATATCCACCGGCTCCTCCAGGTCGACCACCGTGTGCGGCATGACGATGGAACCTTCGCCGATCTTCAAGGGACAGTCTTCGCTTGCCCGGAGAAACGCATTGAAGCCCACAAACACCTTGGGCCCCAATACCGCGTGGATGATCTTGCCGCCGTGGGCCGTGACGTTCCAGCCTTGCAGGCGCGAGCGGATGATGTAACAGTTTTCCTGCGCGTTCGCCCCTTTTCCCAGGTAGGCGTCTTCCAGGTAGGCCCGCTGAGCCACCAGGACGTTTTCGGCGATTTCCGTGTCACCACGGACCACAGCGTAACGGCTGAGCGCCGCCCCCGGGGGGACATCGATCCGGGGTGGCCGTCGAACCGCGCCGTCGAACACTTCCTGGAAATCTTCCTTTCGCGCTTCCACGAAATCCATGAGCACCCCCTCGGGGTTCCTTCCCGAAAGGGCGTTCACATAGCGCTTCAGGACAGTGTCCGGAAAGCGGTACCGGAAATCGAAATCCCCGTCGGAACGGATCCAGATGGTTCCCGGTTCCACCTCGCGATGAGCCAGCTCCCCCACCTGGACGTAGGCGAATGGACCGATCACACAGTCGTGCACGGTGGTGAGATCCACCGTGGCGAACGGCCCCAGGAAACTTCCCTCCACGGGCGCTCCGTGGATGTTCGCGTAATGGAGGGAGACGGTGTTCTGGATGAGGAACTCCTCGGGGTTTTCCGGATCGTGAGAGTAATTGTGGACCAGGGTCTTCACCAGAAAGCCGTCCTTGATCCGGATGACCTCGTCGTCGTGGAGCGGCACCTGGAGCCCCTTGTGGCACAAAACGTCGCCTCGCATCTTCAGCTCGTCGCCCCGGATGTCGCTCTTGTATAGCACGGAATGCTCCACGATACACTTTCCCAGGAAGTAGCTCCCCGCAAGGCTCGATCCCCGAAAATGGAAGTGAAGGGGATGGTGGGGGCTCAGGCCGTAAAAGGCGTAAAACCGTTCAAATTGCTCCACGGGGATGAGCCCGCGAACATAGGGCCCCACGTCGAAGGCGGGCTCCCTCAGATTGATATTCACCCGGTCGATGATGCGGTCGATGAGCTGTTCGATGCGTTTCATGAAAAGCCTCCTAACCTCCGATAGTCACCGGCATGCCCATGATGGGCCAGATGACGGCGACCGCGATCCCCACCACCACCATGAGCAGGATGCTGGCCGGAATCCCGTAAAGGAAGAATTCACCGGTGGTGAACTGCTTGGAATCGTACGCGATGGCGTTGGGTGCGGCTCCCACGAGAAGCAGGAAGGGCATGCCCGCCGTCACCAGCGACGCAAAAAGGATGACCTCCGGGGCCACGCCCAGGTAAGGCGCGATCACCAGAGCCACGGGAAGCGAGATGGCGATGGCCGCCACATTCATGATGAAATTGGTCATCACCATCACGAAAAACGCGATGCTCATCACGAACACGAACCAGTTCGCCTTCTGGAACATGCTGAGCCAGTTCACGGCGAGCCACCTGGCCGCTTCCGTCTCCCACAGGCAGAAGCCGATACTCATCGCCCCGGCGAAAAGCAGGATGATGTTCCAGGAGATCTGCTCCAGGTCCTCCAAATCCAGGATTCCCACCACGAAAAAGAGGATCGTGGACACCAGGATGATGGCCGTCTTGTCGATGGGTTCCAGCGCCGGGATGAAAGAGCGCAGACTCATGACCCCCACCACGGAAAAGATGATCCCCAGCGCCAGGATTTCCTTTCGAGTGATCGGACCCTGCTCGGCGCTCAATTGTTTCGCTCTTTCCTTCAGCCCGGGAATCACCTTCTTTTCCGGCTTGCAGAAGATCATGAAAAAGCCCCACAGCAGGAACGTCATGAGCCAGCCGATGGGGAACATGTAGTAGCTCAGTTCGAAAAATCCCACATTCTTGTCGACGATCTCGTTGAAAAACCCGATGGCCACGGCGCCCCGCGCCGCCCCGAGAAGCGTCACGATGCTCCCGGCGCCCGCCACGTAGGCCATCCCCATAAAGAGGGCTTTGCCGAACTTGGTGGGCTTTTCGTCCGCGCCGTAGAGGGCGTAGATGGAAAGGAGCAGCGGGTAGATGGTGGCGGCCACCGCCGTGTGGGCCATTATATGGGTGAGCGCCGCCGTCACCACGAAACAGCCCAGCATGATGTGGCTAGTCTTTTCACCCACGACGGCGAGCATCTTGTAGGCCAGCCGCCGGGTGAGCCCCGTCTTGGTGAAGACCATGCCGATCACGATGGAGCCGAAGATGAAAAGCACCGACGGATCCATGAAATCCTTGAAAGCGACCTTGGCGGGCCGGATGAGAAAGAGCGCCTGAAGGACCCCGATGAGAAGGCTCGTGACCCCGATGGGCACCACTTCGAACACCCACCAGGTTCCAGCCCACAGAAAAACGGCCAAAGCCCCCTTTCCCTCCCGGGAAAGCGGGAAATGCTTGCCCATGGGATCGACGGCGTCCGCCCAGGGCGGGGAAAAATAGACCAGGCAAAAGAGTGCGACTCCAGTGAGCATGAAAACCAGCCGCATCCAGTTCACTCTCTTTTTGCTCATCTGTGCATGCATGTGAGACACCTCCTCGGCTCCTAGTCGGAAAATCCGTTTATCCTTCCAGTTCGCAGGCCTTGATCAAGCGGCACACTTCCAGAAAGACATCGGAAAGGCGAAGAACGCCCACGATCTCTTCGCCCCTCGTGACCAGAAGCGAATGGTGCTGGCCCAGAACCAATTGCTTGATGGCTTCATTCACGCTCGCTTCTTCGTCCACGTACTCACCGCCGGTGAGAGTGTGCATGATGTCGCGGACCTTCACCTTGGCCGCCTTGCGACAGATGTCATTGAGAGGCTTCTCCATCAGGCTGAACTGCCGGCTCATCATCTTCACGAACTCCGACCCGAAACCGAACCGGCTGAGCATGCTCAGATCACCCACTTCCTTGAAGCGCGGTTCCAGGCCCTTCAGCACGTCCAATTGGCCGACCTTCCCTATCACCCGGCCTTCGGCGTCATGGACCAGCACCGCCCGGTGCTTGTAATAATGGTCGTCGAATTTTTCATGAACTTCTTCGAGCGCCAACACCGCCTGGGCCAGGGTGGCGTCCTCAGGGACACGGGCGTAGTGGTCCAGGGGTACCATGAGCGCTTTCACCTTGACCGTTTCCATACGCTGCCTCCTCGAAACGTTGGGTTATGGCCGGATTTCCGTTTTGCCGGCGCCGATGTGGGATCGGCTATGTGTGAACGAAGTCACAAGGTACCGCCGTCTGCGGCGGCCCTCAACGCCGCTCGCCGCTTGAACGACCCCCAAAAAGCCGGCCCGCGGCTCCGCCTCCCCAAAGACCGCCTTCAGCGATCGCGGCGTGTCTCCGTGCGACGTCGTGCCTTCTTCTTTTTCTGTCGCGGCTTCCCGGGCCCTTCCGCGCTGTCGGGTTCTCCGCCTTGGGTGGTGGTTCCCATCCGGTCCTCGTGGGCCACCGCCCCGGCTTCGATAACCTTCCGCAGCAGCAGCGAAAGGTCGAAGGGGATCATGAGGTCGTCGAAGGCCCCGCGCTTCATCCCCTCGATGGAAAGGGCCGCCTGGCCGGAAGGCACCAGAAGGATCACCGCTGCCCGCGGCCGCCGCTCCTTGATCCTTTCAAGGAGAGCCAAGCCCTCGGCTCCGTCTTCCTTGAGGCCGATGAGGACCACCTGCGCATCGCCGGCGGCGTCCAAAGCCTCCAAGGCGTTGTCGGCTTCGGTGACCTGCAGGCCGTTTCGGCGCAAGTAATTGGCCAGATTCATTCGGAAAGGGCCGTCTTCTTCGTAGAGGACTAGCTTCGCGACTCTGGAATCCTCGATCGGCACGGCACCCTCGTCCCCATGTGGTCTCGGCGGCCGGCTTCCGTCGGATGCGGCCGCGGCGTTCCTGATCCCTGCCTCGGGCTCAAGACGGGAGCAAAAGGGGTGCCAGGTGTTTCGACCTTGTGATGTCCGTCACTTTCGGGGAGGAGGTCTTGAGACGAGGACGGGATCTTAGACAGAATGAAACATTATGAAAGCTACATTATGATACGTTTTAACACATCCTGGCGGACTACCGCCGCACCTTGCGCTCAAACAGCACGGTCCCGGATTCCAACCTCCCCTCCAAGAAGGCCCGAAACACCTCGGCACGCCGGCCCACCACCGAATCGATCACGGCGACCTTCTTCCAGACCAGGTAATCGTAATAGAGTTCTTCGATCCCGCCGCAGATCACCGTCTTCGCCCTTTCGGAGACGATGAGATGGCACAGCGCCTCCGCCGACGCCTGAGGCAGGACCACGATCCGCTCTTCCTCCAGACCGCCTTCGGCGTTCAACCGCCCGATCCACACCTCAGCGGCCAAGTCGAAGCGCGGCGCCACCTCTTCTCCATTCAATGGAATCACCACCTTGTGCGCCATGATCGCCCGTTCCCACCGGTTTTGAGACCCTTCAGCCGTCGATGCCGTGCCGCTTCATTTTCCGCCAGAGGGTGCTCCGGCCCCACCCCAAGATTTCCGCGGCCCGGCTCCGGCGCCCCTTGGCCTTGAGGAGCGCCTCCAGGATCATGCGGCGCTCCAGTTCCATCCACGTGGTCGACTCCGACACCCTCCCCGGCCCCCCGGCGGGTTGTTCCCTCACCGGCGGCTGCTCCCCGCCGCCCGCTTCCTTCGCGGCCGGGGCTTCCGGTTCTTCCAGGAGGTACGGCGGAAGGTGGTCCGGCCCCACCCGGTCCCGGTTGCAGAGGTTCACGGCGTATTCCACGATGTTTCGCAGTTCCCGCACGTTTCCGGGATACGGGTGGCGCATGAGCCGTTCCAGCGCCTCGTCGGTGAACCCCCGGATGGGCTTTTGAAATTGCGATGTGAAGGCCCGCAAGAAATGGTCGAGTAGAAGCCGCACGTCGCCTCCGCGCTCCCGAAGCGGCGGAATGTGGAGCCGCACCACGTTCAGCCGGAAGAGCAGATCCTCGCGGAAGCGCCCTTCGCGGACCATCTGCTTGAGGTCCCGGTGGGTCGCGGCGATGATGCGCACGTCCACGCGTACCCCCTTGGTGCTTCCCAGCGGATAAATCACGTGGTCGTCCAGGAAGGTGAGGAGTTTCACCTGGAGGGTGAGCGGGAGGTCTCCGATTTCCGTAAGGAAAAGCGTGCCGTTGTGAGCCAGCCGGAAACGGCCCGGCTTGCTTTCGCCCGCTCCCGTGAAGGCGCCCTTTTCGTGGCCGAAAAGTTCCGATTCCAGGAGCGATTCCGGGAGGGCGCCGCAGTTCACCTTGACGAAGGGACCCTTGGCGCGTCCGGAGGCCTGGTGGATGGCTTCGGCCAGAAGATCCTTTCCGGTCCCCGTCTCGCCCGTCACCAGCACCGACGAATCGGTCTGGGCGACACCGGGAAGAATCTCGTAGATCCGCTGCATCTGAGAACTCCGGCCGATGATTTGCCCGAAGCTGTAGACCCGCCCCTTGGACGCATCCAGCGCCTGGAGCATCCGGAGGTCTTCCAGCGCTTCCAAAAAGCCGACCAGCCGCCCCTCGGGATCTTCCAACGGGGCGAAGGTCGTCCGAACCGGGATCCGTTCCCGGTCCCGGCTGATGATGTCGCCTTCCAGGCACACCGGTTCCGACTCCGACGACATCTCAGGAAGCGGGCAGCGCTGAAGACACAGGTTGCTTCGCACCACATGCCGGCAGGGAAGGCCCCGGGCCTCATCGCGACTCATCCCCGTGAGCGCCTCGGCGCTCCGGTTCATCATCGCCACGCGGCGATCCAGGTCCAGGATCACCAGTCCCACCGGAATCTCGTCCAAAAGCGGCGAAAAAGCGACAGGCTTTCCAAAGAGACGCACCACCGAGGGATCCGTTCTCTTGACGCTCCCGAGTCTTTCCGTCATCTGAACTCCGTTTCCATCACGGTGTCCCGCAACACCCCTCGACCACCTTCCCCGCCTCCGACCCTGCCCCTATAAGCGCTAAGTTATTTTGTAAACATTCACGGGTTGCATTTATGCCACTGGGTTCTTTTTAAAGATGAACGTCGAACATCGAACAAAGATGAACATCGAACAAAGATGAACATCGAACAAAGATGAACATCGAACATCGAACATCGAACGTTGAACGTTGAATGAAAAAAGCGCGTTGCATTTACGCCATTGGGTTCTTTTTAAAGATGAACGTCGAACATCGAACATCGAATAAAGATGAACGTCGAACATCGAACATCGAACGTTGAACATCGAATGAAAAAAACGAGGTCAGCGTAGACTCCGATGTCGAACTTTGAATGACTATTTCCCTTTCTTTTCAGCCGTTTTGATACTCGTAACGAAAATCTTAATTAATTCTTCTGTTTCCTTTAAAATATCATCCAATAGTTCAGGTTTTTTGATTAGTGGTACACGCTGAATAAGTTTTAACCATCTCTGTGTCTCCCTAAGTTCCTTTAATGAGATACGAAGCTTATGGATAAAGTCCTTTGGGGACTCGGCCGCCTGGGCTTCACCGTGGTTTGGATAAGGTGAAGTTCCCGATCTTAACAATTGGGTCGCAACGTGGTTGCCTGTTCTGGTATTTGGAAGCTGTGCGACGATCTTTATGATTCGCACCGAATACTCAAGCAGCCTTTCTTCCAGGTCATATGTCTGTTTCTTCATCTTTTCACATTCACCATTCGATGTTCGATGTTCGATGTTCGATGTTCGATGTTCGATGTTCGATGTTCGATGTTCGATGTTCGATGTTCGATGTTCGATGTTCGATGTTCAATGTTCGATGTTCGATGTTCAATGTTCGATGTTCATTTTTTCCAGTCGATACAGCGAAAAAACAACTTAGCGCTTATGTTCCCCCTCCCGCCCCGCAACCCGGTGGCGGCGAGCGAAAAACTATGGCATAAAAGGAGCCGCAAGGAAATCGTCGGTGATCCCCTTTTGAACCTTCATCCTGCGAGGCCGCTGACCATGACTTCCGACGGGCGCTTCTTTGAAGTGGAACGGACCACCCGGGAGACTTCCATCCGGCTCAAGTTCACCCTGGACGGCACCGGCCGGACCGACATCACCTCCGGGATCCCTTTCCTGGATCACATGCTCACTCTGTTCGCCGTGCACGGCTTCTTTGACCTGGAGATCCAAGCCACGGGGGACCATGCGGACGATCGGATGGACTGTCACCACGCGGCGGAGGACCTGGGCATCTGCCTGGGAAAGGCCCTGGAAGGCGCCCTGGGAGACCGAAAAGGCATCCGCCGCTACGGCGAGGCGTCGGTCCCCATGGACGAAACCCTGGCGCACGTGGCCCTGGATCTTTCCCGAAGGCCGTTTCTCGTCTACCACACGCCAAAGCTCATTGAACGACTTGGACGGTTCGAAACGGAACTGGTGCCCGAATTTTTGCGAGCCTTCTGCCAGCACGGCGGCGTCACCCTACACGTGGGCGTTCCTTATGGAGAAAACTCCCACCACATCCTGGAAGCGGTCTTCAAGGCCTTCGGCCGCGCCCTGGACCAGGCGGCGGCTCCCGACCCGCGCCGGGCGGGCGTCCCGTCGTCCAAGGGCAGCCTGTAGGACCCCGCCGGCAGTGCCCGCCGGCAACTTCCCACCACAGCCCTTTTGAAGGAGACGTGCTTTGGCAACCACGCAAGAACCCAACAAAATCATCTATTCCATGGTCCGGGTGGGAAAGTTCTACCAGAAGCGCCCGGTTCTCAAGGACATATCGCTTTCCTTCTTCTATGGCGCCAAAATCGGCGTTCTGGGGCTCAACGGGTCCGGGAAGAGCACGCTGCTTCGGATCATCGCGGGCGTGGATAAGGATTTCGTCGGCGAAACGGTCCTCAGCCCGGGCCAGACCATCGGTTTTTTGGAACAGGAACCCGTGTTGGACGATTCCAAGCAGGTCCGCGACATCGCCCGGGAAGGCGTCCAGCAAACCGTGGACCTCATGGACGAATTCAACCGCATCAACGAACGCTTCGCCGAACCCCTGTCCGACGACGAAATGGACCGGCTTATTGAACGCCAGGCGGCCGTCCAGGAAAGATTGGACGCCTTGGACGCCTGGGACCTCGATTCCCGGCTGGAGATGGCCATGGATGCGCTTCGCTGTCCGCCCGGAGACACTCCCGTCCGCGTGCTCTCGGGCGGTGAACGGCGCCGCGTGGCCCTCTGCCGGCTGCTCCTCCAGCAGCCCGATATCCTGCTTCTCGATGAACCCACCAACCATCTGGACGCCGAATCCGTGGCCTGGCTCGAACAGCACCTCCGGCGCTACCCCGGGACCGTCATCGCCGTCACCCACGACCGCTACTTCCTGGACAACGTGGCCGGCTGGATCCTGGAACTGGACCGCGGCGAAGGCATCCCCTGGAAGGGTAATTACAGCTCTTGGCTGGAACAGAAGGAAAAGCGGCTGGCCAACGAGGAAAAGGCGGCTTCCGAACGCCGTAAAACCCTGCAGCGCGAACTGGAATGGATCCACACGCCCCCCAAGGGACGGCACGCCAAGGCCCGGGCCCGCATCAAGGCCTATGAGCAGCTCCTTGCCAAGGAAAGCGAGCGCCGAGCCGAGGATCTCGAAATCTACATACCCCCCGGCCCCCGCCTGGGGAAGACGGTCATCGAAGCCGAAAGCGTAAGTAAGGCTTACGGCGACCGCCTGCTGGTCGAAGACCTGTCATTTCTGGTGCCGCCCGGCGCCATCGTGGGCGTGATCGGCCCGAACGGCGCCGGAAAGACAACCCTTTTCCGCATGATCACCGGGCAGGAAGAGGCCACGTCCGGGACGATCCGCGTCGGCGATTCCGTGAAACTCGCCTACGTGGACCAGAGCCGTGATGCTCTGGACCCGGACCAAACCGTCTGGGAAGCGGTGAGCGACGGGAAGGACAAGATCCTGCTGGGGAGCCGCGAAGTGAATTCCCGGGCCTACGTGGCGCGGTTCAACTTTTCCGGGGCCGACCAGCAGAAGAAGGTGGGGCGGCTTTCGGGAGGCGAACGGAACCGGGTTCACCTGGCCCGCATGCTCAAGGAAGGCGCCAACGTCCTGCTCCTGGACGAACCCACCAACGACCTGGACGTCAACACGCTCCGCGCCCTGGAAGAGGCGCTCCTCAACTTCGCCGGCTGCGCGCTGGTCATCAGTCACGACCGGTGGTTTCTGGACCGCGTGGCCACCCACATCCTGGCCTTCGAAGGGGAAAGCCGCGTCGTGTGGTTCGACGGCAACTATTCCGACTACGAAGCGGACCGAAGAGCCCGTCTGGGCGAAGCCGCCGCCCAGCCCCACCGGATCAAATACCGCCACCTGACCCGGTAAGCCGCAGCCGCGGGAGCTGGAACGGATGGCCGCACCGGGCCGGTCATAGCGTGAGTTCGGATTCCAGTTCCTCGCGATCCGCCAGAACGTCGCCCAGCATGCGGAAATGGGGCGCGAGGAGCGTCAGCGGAAGTTCCTTGAGTCGCCCGTCTTCCAGGTAGCGGTCGTTGATCTCCGAACAAAGGATGCGGCCGACGAGGAGGGCGTAACGCTCGTCGGTCACTTCCCGCTCGAGCGTTGCTTCGACCCAACCGATGGCCGCCGCGATCCGGGGCGGTGAAACCCTCTTGGACGGGACCGTTTCCAAACCCACCCTTTCCAGTTCATCCACGTCCGGCGGGTAGGGCCGCGCCGTGCGCATGGCGTCTCGAAAAGACGGTCGCCCGATGACATTCACCACGAACTGGCCCGTTTCCCGGATGTTTTGCAGCGTATGGCGTGGAAGGGCGGAAGCCAGCGCGATGAGCGGATACGGGCGAAGGATGGGCATGACGCAGCTGTAGGGGGCCGCATTGGCGACCCCGCGTCCGTCCCTTGTGGTGATCACTGTCACCGGGAGGGGAAAAAACTGTTTGAATTTTTCCGGTGCAAGTTCCATGGGTCGTCTCCTTTCCATCGGGGGATTTGCGGAAGTCTCCTTTTTTGACCGCAGGATGACCAAGGGCGGCGGATGGAACAGCTTCGCGTGGACAGGTTCAACGCCCCATCCACCCTGAACGGACGCCGTATTTCAGGCGCCGCCGCCGTGGATCTTTCTCAAAACATAGGCCAAGACGCCGCCGTGGCGGAAATAGGCCACGTCCACATCGGTATCGAGCCGGGCGACGGCGTCGAAGGAAACCACCGAACCGTCCGGCTTTTCGGCTTCCACGCGGAGCATCTTCCGCGGAGCGAGATCGTCAAGACCTGAAATGGTAAAGACTTCGGTTCCGTCCAGTCCCAGGGATTCGATACTTTCGCCGCTCTTGAAAACAAGCGGCAGGACACCCATTCCCACCAGGTTGCTTCGGTGAATCCGTTCAAAGGACCGGGCGATCACGGCCCTGACTCCAAGGAGCGCCGTGCCCTTGGCCGCCCAGTCCCGGGAAGAGCCCGTGCCGTATTCGGAGCCTGCGAGCACCACCAGAGGCACGCCTTCGCGGGCATAGGCCATGGCGGCATCGAAGACAAACATCTCTTCGCCTTCCGGAAACTTCCGCGTGAAACTCCCTTCTTTTCCTCCCGCCAGCCGGTTCTTGATGCGGATGTTCCCGAAGGTGCCGCGCATCATCACCTCGTGGTTTCCGCGGCGCGACCCGTAGGAATTGAAATTCGGAGGCTTCACCCCCTTGGAAACCAAGTACTTGCCCGCCGGGTAGTGTTCGGGAATGGCGCCGGCGGGGGAGATGTGATCGGTGGTCACCGCGTCCCCGAGGACCAGCAGAGCCCGCGCGCCTCGGATGTCTTGGAGCGGCTTGGTTTCCGGCGACCAATCGTCGAAGTAAGGGGGTTTTCGGATGTAGGTGGACGCAGGGTCCCAGGCGAAGGTGGTGCCGGCTTCCGCCTGAAGTCCCTGCCAGAAGGCGTCTCCGTCGAAGATGGCGGCGTATTCCTTTTGGAAGAATGCCGACTTGCAGTGAGCCGCCGCCATGCGGCGGATTTCGTCCTCGCCGGGCCAAAGCTCGTCCAGGGTGACGGGTTCGCCGTTGGGATCCAGGGCGACGGGTTCCCGGGTGAAGTCCACGTCCACACGGCCGGCCAAGGCGAAGGCCACCACCAGCATGGGGGACGCGAGGTAGTTGGAACGGACCCTCTGGTGGATTCGAGCTTCAAAGTTGCGGTTCCCCGAAAGGACCGACACCACGTTGAGATTTTCCCGTTCAATGACCTCTTCCAACGCCGGGTGGAGCGGTCCGCTGTTTCCGATGCAGGTGGTGCAGCCGAAGCCCACGCAGTGGAATCCCAAGGCCTGGAGGTACGGTGTAAGGCCGGCTTCCTCGAGGTAATCCATAACGACCTTGCTTCCCGGAGCCAGTGACGTCTTCACGTGGGCCGGTACGGTGAGGCCGCGCTTTACGGCGTTTCGGGCGATGAGGCCGGCTCCGATCATCACCGACGGGTTTGATGTGTTGGTGCACGACGTAATGGCCGCAATGACCACGCTGCCGTCGCCGATCCGCGAAAGTCTTCCGTTGACTTCCACGTCGAAAAAGCGCTGGCTGAGCGGCGTGCAGGTCCGGGGACGCCGGGTACGGCAGCCCGATTCGTTGATGAACGCGGAGACCTGTTCGACCGTGGCGTCCGGTTCATAGTGGCATCCCAGAACTTGAGCAAAGCGTTCCTTCAAGTTCCGCAGTTCCACGCGATCCTGGGGACGGGCCGGCCCGGCGACCGAAGGCTCGACCGTAGTGAGGTCCAGTTCCAGGACATCCGTGTATTCGGGTTCCTCGGTCCCCGAGGCAAAAAGCCCCAGAGCTTCGGCGCAAGCCGCCGCCAAATCGGCCTGAGCTTCCCGCCCGGTCGCCCGGAGGTAATCCACGGTGACCCGATCGATCGGGAAATAGCCCAATGTGGCGCCGTATTCGGGAGCCATGTTGGCTACCGTCGCTCGATCCGGAAGACTCAACCCCTTCAGCCCCGGTCCAAAAAATTCCACGAACTTTTCCACGACGTTGTGAGCTCGAAGCATTTCAGTGACCCGAAGCACAAGATCCGTCGCCGTTACGCCGGGACGCAGCCCGCCGACCAGCCGCACCCCGATCACTTCCGGGAGGCTCATGGTGTAAGGTTCCCCCAGCATCACCGCTTCCGCTTCGATCCCCCCGACGCCCCAGCCCACGACCCCGATGCCGTTCACCATGGTGGTGTGTGAATCGGTTCCCACCAGGGTGTCCGGATAGGCGAGCCTTTCACCCTGTTCCCCGGTGGGTTCCACGATCATCACCCGCGCCAGGTATTCCAGGTTCACCTGGTGGCAGATGCCGGACCGAGGCGGCACCACCCGCAGCGTATCGAAGTTTCTTTGAGCCCATTTGAGCAGGGCGTAGCGTTCCCGGTTGCGTTCGTATTCGCGGGCCACGTTGATTTCCACGGCCCGCTCGGTGCCGTAGGCGTCGACCTGCACGGAATGATCGATCACAAGGTCCACGGGAACCAACGGGTTGATCCGCCTGGGGTCTCCGCCCCTATCCTTCACGGCGTCCCGCATGACGGCGATATCCACCACGGCGGGAACCCCCGTAAAATCTTGCATGAGCACGCGGGCCGGATGGAACGGAATCTCCACCGGATTCGCATACCGCTTCCGCCAGTGGGCGACTTCCAGAACATCTTCTTCGGTCACAACCGTTCCGTCCCACTTCCGAAGCACATTTTCCAGCAGGATCTTGATGGAAAAGGGCAACCTTCCGACGTCCGCCAAACCGTCCCGTTCCAGCTTGCCGATGTCGAAAAACGTAATCGCCTGCCGGTCCGTTTCCAAGCGTCCCATCCATTCGGTTTTGCGCATGATGCACTCCCTGTTCCTATGCCTTCTCCCACCGTCCCGGTTCACGCTCCGCCTTGGCGCACCGAAACCCCGCGGCGCCTTAGGAATTCCTTCACGGCGGGGCCGGTCCCTTTCTCCCAGGGTCTCACCCTTTCAGGAGGCAACGCCTTGACTTCGGCCAGTTCGTCGCCCAAGACGATTTCCCCTTCCCCGCTCACGTGGTAGGCGAAAATCACCTGGTTCCTTTCAAAAAAAGAGTAGATCCCCAGAAAATCGACGATCCGGCCTTCAAGCCCCAGTTCTTCCCGGACCTCCCGCAATACCCCTTCCTCGGGCGTCTCCCCAGCTTCGAGAAATCCCGCCACCACACCGAAAAACTTCTCCGGCCATCCCTTGCTGCGAACCAGGATCACCGATCCGTTCCATTCCACTACGGCGGCCACCACCGGCGTTGGATTGTTCCAGAAAACGTACCCGCACCGGGAATCGGAACAGGCCAGGCGGTTTCGGCCGTCGATGACTTTTTCCACCAAAGGAGCTGCGCACTGCGGGCAAAATTTCATTTGCAATCCTCTTTCTCGCCTTGCCGGAAGTCCGTCCTTCGCCTTCGGGCTCCGTTTATCCCGAATGCCTGCAAAAGGCCAGGATCTTTATGCCCCCATATGACATTGGGTTGTTTTTTAAAGATGAACATTGAACATCGAATATCGAACATCGAACGTTCAACATCGAATGAAAAACCAGGTTGCATTTATGCCATTGGGTTGTTTTTAAAGATGAACGTCCAACATCGAACATCGAACGTTCAACATCGAATGAAAAAAGCCTGGTCAGCGAAGACTCCGATGTGGAACTCTGAATGACTATTTTCTTCCCCTCGTTCCCAAGCTCCAGCTTGGGAACGCCCTGCCCGGGAAGCTCCAGCTTCCCTCCTGCTACAGCTGAAACTCGCTGTCTTTCTAGGGAGCTCGCCAGGATCTCGAAGTGGTCTTCCCCCTCGTTCCCCAGCTCTGGCTTGGGAACGGCCTCACCGAAGCTGGAGCTTCTGCACAGTTGTGTTCCCAAGGTGGACCTTGGGAACAAGAAGCAAAAGATCTGCACCCATTCGATGTTCGATGTTCGATGTTCGATGTTCGATGTTCGATGTTCGTTTTTCCAGTCGATACCGGGTAAAAGCAACTTAGCGCTTATGGGAGTGGCCCCCGGCGTGACGGCCCCGCTCAAAGGCGACCGCTGCTTGTGGGGCCTGGCCGTAATCTCCTGAAACCAGGACGGAGTCGCCATGGTTTCCAAATTCGGAGACATCAAACGTTTTCTACAGAGCGATCTGTGGAACCTCCGGTTGGCGGACCTCCCGCCAGCCAGAGCCGCGCTGCTTCGCGCACTACGCATAGCCGCCATCGTCGGGCGCCGGTTCACGCGCGACCAGTGCCACCTTCGTGCCTCGGCCCTGACTCTCTTTACGCTGCTTTCCATCGTTCCCATGTTAGCCATGGCCTTCGGCATCGCCAAGGGATTCGGGCTCCAGAACGCCATCGAACGGGAGACCCTGCGCCGACTGGCGGGCCAGGAAGAGGTGGCACGATGGATCATGGACTTCGCCCACACCCTGCTGGAAACCACTCGCGGCGGACTCATCGCCGGCATCGGGGTGGTGGCCCTTTTCTGGACCGTCCTGAAGGTTCTTCAAAACATCGAAATTTCCCTGAACGCCATATGGAAGATCGAACGGCATCGACCTTTCAGCCGGCGCGTGAGCGATTATTTGTCTTTTATGCTCATCGCTCCCATCCTGCTTGTGGTCTCGAGCGGCCTCACCGTCATGGTTACGCAGCAGGTGGGGTTTATGAGCGAACGGTTCGGCATCGTCAGTTACTTCGAATCCTTCATTCTCAAGGCGCTGCGCCTGGTCCCCTACCTGGTGCTCTGGGCCCTTTTCACCTTTCTCTACATCTTCATGCCCAACACCAAGGTGAAGGCGACGTCGGCCGCACTGGGAGGCGTCCTCGCCGGCACACTGTACCAGATCTTCCAGGCCGCCTACATCTACTTCCAGGTCGGAATGTCCAATTACAACGCCGTCTATGGAAGTTTCGCGGCCCTGCCCCTCTTTCTCCTCTGGCTTCAGGCGAGCTGGATGATCGTCCTACTTGGTGCCGAGATCTGCTATGCGCACCAAAACACCGCCTTGTTCGAATGCGAACCGCAGATCCGGAGGCTCAGCCGTGAGGCAAGGAACCTTGCCGCATTGAGTGTCATGCGGTACCTGGCACGGCGCTTCCATGAGGGCGAGCGCGGCTGTTCCGAGGAAGATCTGGTGCGTGCGGAAGGCATGCCGGTTCTACTGATCCGTCAGACCTTGACGGAATTGGAAAAATCCGGCCTGGTCGCCCGAATGGCCTCGCCTGAAGACAACGGCGACTCCAGTGTGAGCCATGAAGAGCGGCTCTATCAACCCGCCGTGCCCGTGACTCAGCTCACCATTCGCAGGGTTCTGGACCACCTGGAGCAAAACGGCGAGAGCCGTGTTCCCGTCCTGAATCCCGCCGAAATCGAAGATCTCGCCCAACGCCTCAAGGCATTGCACGAAGCCGCCGAAAAGTCCCCCGCCAACAGCCGTCTGCTCGATCTTTAGGATCTCTTGGGTATTCCTTCGCAGCGTGTGAAAAAGAAACGCCCCAGCCAAAACAAAACGGACGCGGCCGGCGGCTTGGACGCTCCATCAGCGGCTCCAGCCGCCGCCCGAACCGCCGACAAGTGTTGAGGCCGCAGCCCGGGACGAGGCCGCCGCGCTCGAATGTTGAACAGATGAAGCGTCTCCCCTGTCAGGGCGCAAAGCGCCACGGCATCTCGAACCAACGTCCCTGAACCCGATTTCAAACCACCGTCGATGGAAATCATGTCCGTCCCTCCGTCTCGTGCTCCTGATCGGCCGCAATGGCTCGCACTCGCTGCCGGCCTCGACCGGTGCCGACACGGGAGGGCCGATTCCGCACGCGTCTGTCTCACGCCCGTGCAAAGCTGAAAACCCGGCGATTTCGGATCACAGCGCAGCGATCGGCGGTCCTTGAAGCACTGGTTTCAGCGGACTCGCATCCCAATGTCGAAGAGATCTACACCCATCGTCAATGATCTCGCGAGACTCGACAGTCAATACATTGTGAGTCCGAGGAGTTGTTTTCCTTGACTCCTTGCCATCAGATTTGATACTGAATTCGCCTTATGTCAGATCAGACATAACGGTCCGGTAAACTAGCCCTTCTGCCGGGGGCCTTCCATGCACGGCAGGGACGTTTCTCTCGCTTACCGGCCGGGTCCGGTATGCGGCAATCATCCTCCTAGGGGTATTCCGATGGCAAACATTGGGGTCTATTCGTATGAAGAGTATTTGCGCATCGTCGAGTCCTTTCATGGGAGTGTAGCGCCGGGTCTGGTCGTTGGCGGCTTCATGGTCGATCTGGCCATGAAACGGATGCCGGGAGGGATTCTTTTTGATGCCATCTGTGAAACCACCAGCTGCCTTCCGGATGCCGTCCAGCTGCTCACGCCCTGCACCATTGGCAACGGTTGGCTCAGGGTGTTCAATCTGGGGCGTTTCGCCTTGAGCCTTTATGAGAAGTATGAGGGTGAGGGGATTCGTGTCTTCGTGGACGCGGAGAAGCTGGGGGCATGGCCCGAGATCAAATCGTGGCTCTTCAAGCTCAAACCCAAGGCCGAACAGGACAAGGACCGGCTCATGTCCGAAATCGAGGGGGCCGGGCATTCCATTTGCGGGGTGCAGTCGGTTAAGGTCCAAACCCAATTCCTGGGCAAAAAGAACCGGGGCCCTATTGCCACCTGCATCCTGTGCCATGAGCCTTACCCTGCCCGCGACGGGGCGATATGCCGGGCGTGCCAGGGAGAAACTCCCTATATTCCCTCCGCGTCATCGGATGACCGCCGGGATCCATTGCCCCCGCTCAGGGCGGTTCCAACCGAAAAGGCGGTCGGCAAAAGGGCCCTGCACGACATGACCCTGATCATTCCCGGCGTCACCAAAGGGGCTGCTTTTACGCAAGGGCAGCAGATCACGATCGGCGACCTGTGCCGTTTACAGCAAATGGGACGGAGCAGGGTCTACGTACAGGAAGAAAACCACATTCATCCGGAATGGGTTCATGAAAACGATGCGGCACTCGCTTTTGCAAAAACCATGGCCGGGGAAGGCGTGACTTACGATGAGCATCCGCGTGAAGGAAAGATCAACCTCATCGCCGACCGGGACGGGCTTTTCGTTGTCCAGGAGGATCGGTTGGAGCAGTTCAACATGATACGGGGTGTGATGTGCGCCAGCCGAAGGGCATGCGTGGTCGTAAAGCGTGATCGGCCGGTTGCGGCCACCAGGGCCATCCCCCTGCTTCTCCCGAGAACAGACTTCGAAAAAGCGCTCACCATTCTCGATGATGGACCCATCTTCAAGGTTCTGCCCTTGCGGAAGGCGCGAGTGGGGGTTCTTGTCACCGGGACCGAAGTATTCCAGGGGCTGATAAGGGACAAGTTTGTCCCCATCATCACTTCCAAGGTCGAAAAATACGGCTGCGGCGTGGTGCGGTCACTCATCGTTCCGGATGATCGAAGCGCTATAGCAGATGGAATCGGGCAGATGATCCTTCAATCCGGAGTCGATTTGATCATCACGACCGCGGGTCTTTCCGTCGATCCCGATGATGTCACTCGCCAGGGGCTGGTTGACGCGGGGGTGACCAACATGCTCTATGGCGCTCCGATCCTACCGGGAGCTATGACGCTCATTGCGCGCATCGGCACTGTACAAGTGATGGGGGTGCCTGCCTGCGCGCTCTACTTCAAGACCACCAGTCTCGACCTTCTGCTGCCTCGAATGCTTGCAAACCTCGAGATCACCCGTCGCGATCTTGCCAGGCTGAGTCACGGCGCATTCTGCCTGGCCTGTAAAACCTGCACCTTCCCCAAGTGTCCCTTCGGGGGATGATTGCAACCGAGTTTCTCAAGTAATGAGCGAAAACATTCCCACCATCCGGTTAAACCTGTGGCTGGAAACGGCCGACGGGCTCTATTTCGGCTTGGGGAGAGCCATGCTGCTCGCCAATATCCAAAAATGCGGTTCGTTGAGGAAAGCCGCCGATGAGATGGGAATGTCCTACCGGGCAGCGTGGGGAAAGATCAAAAAATGCGAGGAGATCATCGGTATGAAGCTCATTTACCAGAGCGGTAGCAAGAGTGAGGGGTATCGGCTCACGGACGCGGGCAAGTTGTTCATGGAGAGCTACTTCGCATGGTTCGACCACGTCGAAAAGGAAGCATTGAAGAAGGCCCGTGAATTGATGCCGGTGATGGTCAGGAGCTATAAGGAAGCCGTTGAGTAGTTCTTGAATATTGCAATGGATTCACCCCGGTCCCGTGGACGGGGGCGAAATTCCGAACGGCATCACTCCACTGCCACCGTCAGTCAACGCTCCACGGTCAATGCGGCGGGTTCGGACTCCATTTCCCGCGGGCATGCCGCCGCCTTTTCGACTCTGACCGCGCAGACTTTGTACTCCGGAGTCTTGCTGATGGGGTCAAGAGCCGGGTTGGTCAAAAGGTTGGCCGCGGCTTCCTCGAAATGCATCGGCATGAAAATCATCCCGGCTTTTACCGCGTCGGTGATACGCACTCTGGATTCCAGGGTGCCCCGGCGGCTGGTCACCCGAATGTAATCGCCGTTTAGAACACCCAGGCGATCTGCGTCTTCCGGATGGAGATCGGTGATCAGTTCAGGCATTTCCCTGTCCAGGAACGCGCACCGGCGCGTCATGGTGCCCGTAAGATAGTGAGCATACTCCGTTCCCGTCGTCATCCAGAACGGGAATGCCTCGTCCGGGGTTTCGGCGGGCGGCTTGTATTCGATTCCATGGAACAGTCCCCGTCCGCGGCTGAAGCGGCCTATGTGGAGGATGGGCGTTCCCGGGTGCTCCGGTGTCGGGCAGGGCCAGCAGAGGCCTGACGGGTCCAGCCGTGAGTAGCTTATCCCAGCGTAGGACGGCGTCAGACTCGCCATTTCATTAAAAATCTCTTCAGCCGATCCGTACCCCATGGGATAGCCCGTCCGGGTGGAGAGTTCCTGAATGACCTGCCAGTTGGTCTTTCCAGCCAAAGGCGGGATTGCCTGCCTCACACGCTGCACGCGCCGTTCGGAATTCGTAAAGGTCCCGTCGGTCTCTGCAAAGGAGGCCGCCGGCAATACGAGATGGGCCAGCTCAGTCGTAGGGGTTGGGAAGATATCCATGGCCATGAAAAATTCAACCGATTGCAGAGCGTGCTTCACGTGATTGGAATCCGGGTCACTCACCACGGGATTTTCCCCGAGAACCACCATCGCCTTCACCTGTCCGTCGATGCACCCCTGCATCATCTCCATGATGGTGATGCCGTTTTGGGCTGGAAGTCTCACGTTCCATGCCAACTCGAATTTCCGGCGGATTTCGGGATTGGTTACGGCCTGGTAGCCCGGGAAAACGTTGGGAAGCCCGCCCATGTCGCAGGCGCCCTGCACGTTATTCTGGCCGCGCAAGGGGTTGACCCCCGTGCTGGGGCGTCCGATCTGGCCGCAAAGCATGGACAGGTTGGCCAGGCTCATGACGTTGTCCACGGCCGTCGAATGTTGGGTGATTCCCAGGCAGTAGACAATCGAAGACGATTTGGACCCGGCATAAAGTCTGGCTGTTTCGGTGAGCGTTCCGATGTCGATCCCGGTCATTTGGGAAACGCGTTCGGGAGGATATTTCTCGATCGTTTCCACGAGCACCTCGAAGCCTTCCGTCCGCTCTTCAATGAATTTCGAATCATGCCAGCCGTTCTTGTGGATGATGTGCATCATTCCATTGATCAAAGCCACGTCCGTCCCCAATCGGTGCTGGACATGAATGTTTGCGTGACGCGCAATATGCGACTTCCGGGGGTCGGCGACGATCAGCTTGCCGCCCTTTGCCTTGGCACGAAAAAGGCGCGTCGCGACAATGGGATGGGCCACCGTCGTATTCGATCCGATTACAAAAAGGCACTCGGCTTCTGCCAGTTCGTCGAAAGAATTCGTCATGGCACCGCTCCCAAAAGCCATGGCAAGACCTGCCACGGTGGGGCCGTGTCAGAGCCGGGCGCAATGATCGATATTGTTCGTCCCGACGGCAGAGCGCGCGAACTTTTGCAGGAGATAATTTTCTTCATTCGTGCATCGAGCGGAGGTGAGAAAGCCCACGCTGTCAGGTCCGTAGGTATCTTTTATCCTGCCCAGTTCACGAGCCGCGTAGTCCAAGGCCTCACCCCAGGTGACCTCGCGAAACCCAAGCCCGGTTCTCATGAGCGGGGTTTTCAAACGGTCGAAACGCTGCACTGTCACCATCGGAATAAAATGTCTGGTAAACGCCGGAATAAAATGTCCTCCCAGATGAGCGAAGGGTTATTCCTCCAGCAAGACCCAAGAGAGCCGGAGGTGACCCATGCTCAAAAAGGAGGACTGGATGGAGATCAGAGCACAAGTTGAAAAGGGCGTCTACAAGAAGGACATCGCAGAAAGCCTGGGAGTGCATCCAAAAACCATAAGCCGTGCTCTTAGTCGAGGAGGAGTACCCTCGGGGAAAAGACCCGGTGCAAGGGTGAGCAAACTTGATCCCTTCAAACCCTTGATCGACCAGCTCCTGAGAGATGGAGTCTGGAATGCTATGGTGATCTTGCGTGAGATCGAACAGCGAGGCTACACGGGCGGGACCACCATCCTTCGGGAGTACATCAGCCCCAGAAGGCCCATGAGGCAAAGCCGGGCAACGGTACGGTTTGAAACAGATCCTGGAGTTCAGATGCAAAATGATTGGGGAGAGCTCACAACCGAAGTGGCTGAAATCCCACAGAAGGTCTACTTCAGTGTGAATACCCTCGGATTTTCCCGGCGTCTCTTCTTCTGGTGTGCCCCCAGGAATGATGCCGAGCACACCTACGAAGGGATCATCAGAGCCTTCGAGTACTTTGGAGGAGTAGTAATAGAGGTGCTCGTGGATAACCAGAAAGCAACGGTTATTGTCCACAGGATCGGGGAGAGTGTTCGCTTTAACGAACGATTTATAGATCTTGCCGGCCACTATGGCTTCACCCCCAGAGCCTGTCGCCCGAGAAGAGCAAGGACCAAGGGAAAAGATGAGCGGATGGTGGGCTATATCAAGCACAACTTCTTTGTGCGTTACCGCAAGTTCGAGAGCTTCGCCCAGATGAACGCTCTCGCTGAGAAGTGGCTCACAGAGGAAACCGATCAGAGGCTGCACGGAACAGTCAAGGAAATCGTAGCCGAACGATTCTCCCGTGAGGCTCCTCATCTTCGTCCCCTTCCTGCCCTGCGGTATGACACCTCTTATCTCGAGCACCGGTGTGTCCACTGGGATGGCTTCATCGATGTTTTGGGCAATAGATACAGTGTGCCCTCTCAGCTGTGTGGACAAACGGTCCGAGTGAGGATCGGGTTGGATGGAACCTTGAGAGTCTACGCCGAAGAGACCCTGGTGGCCGAACACACCCTTCGCAGTGCAGCCGAGGGATGGGGAAGCGTTGCAGCCCATCATGCCCAATTGTGGCAGGAGGCATTGCAGGTTGAGCGAAGGGATCTGTCGATCTACGAGGAGGCGAGCCGATGGAGCTAGCAGGCCTCCTTGAGAAGATGAAGATGGAGCACCTTCTCTCGCAGATCGATTCAGTCTGTGAGCAGGCATCAAAGAGGGATCTCTCCTATAAAGACTTCCTTGCGGAAGCCCTTCAGGCCGAATGGCGGGGCAGACACGGAAAGGCCGTTGAGGCCAGACTCAAGATGGCCCGATTCCCCTGGGTGAAAACTCTTGAGCAATTTGACTTCTCGTTTCAACCAAGCATCGATCGCAAGGTGATCCGTGAACTCTCGGGACTCTCCTTCGTCGATAGGGCAGAGAATGTGATCCTCCTTGGCCCTCCGGGGGTGGGAAAGACACATCTTTCCATTTCGCTGGGAGTAAAAGCCGTAGAGGCCGGATACCGAGTCCTCTTCCTTACTCTCGAGTCGATGCTTACTCGGCTCACTCGAGCCAGGATGGAGAACCGGGTGGAGAGGCAACTCCAACAGTTTGTCTACCCAAGAGTGCTCATCATCGATGAGATGGGATACCTCCCGATGAGCCGAGATGAAGCAGGGCTTTTCTTCAGGCTTCTTACCAGAAGATACGAGAAGGCCTCTTTGATCATCACCTCCAACAAGAGCTTTGTTGACTGGGGGGAGATCTTCAATGATCAGGTGCTGGCCACAGCCATACTCGATAGGCTCCTTCACCACTGCACCACCCTCAACATCAAAGGGGATAGTTTCAGGCTCAAAGAAAAGAGAAAGGCAGGGCTTGTCGGAGCCGGTCCAAGAACCGCTTTTCCGACTGAACAAAAAGCATCCGAGTGAACCGATGAGGGAGTTGAGCGGTTCGGAGTGGATACCGACTTGAGGGAGGCGGAGACGCGGCAACGACCCGCGATCGGCACAAGCGGCACCTTCCATCTGTGCCGCGCCGATCGCGGCTGTCGTTGCCAGCGGAAACGGCGAGTGAGTCGGAGGCTCCGCTCCGAATCGTTCAACTCCCGGATGACACCAAAAGCGTTGTTTTGGGGACATTTTATTCCGATGATTTGCGGACATTCTCGACCGGTGTTGACATGCACGAATTCATGCACAGTCCATCCTTTGATACAGAGCTTCCCCGCATTGGTTGGGCTCGTTTTCGAAGGAAAGACATTGACGATCCGCCCCTCCATGACTTCGAGAATCATTCCACACCCACAGGCACAGTAGGGGCACGTCGTAAGGATGGTCTTATAATCCATTTACTCTTCTCCTTTTGTCCTGGCTCCATGCGGTTCGGGCGAAATGCGTTGCGCCCCCTTGAAGGCCCGCCCGCCGGACCGCGGCCCCAAAGCGTTATATCAGCACTGATATAATGCTCCGCCCAATAACTCCGCCAGGCACGCTGAAGGCCGTTGGCTCTTTGAAGAAAATCCTCCCCTGTGTCGTTCCGGTCTCAACCCGGCAAATCAAACGGAGTCAAATTAACTTTAAAATACTTTAGTAAGTCATTTCAATATGCTAGAATTAATATATACTTCTATTGTCCTCCCTTGCTCAGTACAGCTCCACATAATTAAGTGACCACTATGCAGCAGTCTTCATTGGGTGAACATAAGCTATGATCTTTGCTACAGACTTGGTAGTCAAGTTCCCCTCGTTCCCAAGCTCCGGCTTGGGAACAAGGTGGAGACGTCCCCGCCATGGGCTATGAAACGTGTGAGGCGGCGCGAGCTCACCCGAGCCAACGGAAACCGATGGCCGCTGTTGGTTCATCGCGGCGAGGGCGCCGCTCCTACATCGACTCATGCCCTGTAGGAGCCGGCTTGTCGGCGACCCAATTCGCGGCGAGGGCGCCGCTCCTACAGGAAAAGGAAACCTCATCAGGGACCGACTTTCATGAGCTTGTTTTGGGACAAACGCCAAGGGGCATGGTCACTGGACCATGCCCCTTGGTTGAACAACGTATCCGGCGCGTGGGGATTCGAAGGCGGCCGGAAGCGGCGCCGGCGGAACCGAGCTCCCGCCGCTTGCGGACCTCAGAAATCCGAAAAGTCTTCTTCGAAGGGGATGACCTCCTCCGCCTTGGACGAACCGGTCTTCCGTCGAGCCGGTCTGTCTCGGCCGTCTCCCTTGCCACCTCCGCCAGCCCGAAGCGGGACCTCGGCCGCCGGGGTTTTCATGCCGCTTCCGCCCCGCTCCGGCTCCTTGGCCGCTCTTTCCGACTTTCGCGTGCCCTGCCCCACGATTTGGACCAGAAGGCTCACGTATTCCCTGAGCTGGTTGGCCTGGGCGGTCAATTCTTCTGATGCGGCCGCCGTTTCTTCAGCATTGGCGGCGTTCTGCTGCACCACCTGGTCCATTTCCAAAATGGCTCGGTTGATCTGTTCGATCCCCTCCGCCTGTTCCTGGGATGCCGCCGCTATCTCCGCGATCAGCTCGGCCATCTTTTCGGAATCGGTCTTTACTTCCTTGAAGGACCCGTTCACGTTGCTGACAAGCGTCGATCCTTCGCGGATCCGCTTCACCGTGCCGTCGATGATGACGGCGGTGTTCCGTGCCGCTTCGGCGGATCGAAGCGCTAGGTTCCGCACTTCGTCGGCCACCACCGCGAAACCCGCTCCCGCCTCCCCGGCCCGGGCCGCTTCCACCGCAGCATTGAGTGACAACAGGTTGGTCTGGAAGGCGATCTCGTCGATGGTCTTGATGATCTTCTGCGTCTCTTCGCTGGCCTTGGAAATCTCGTCCATGGACTGGGTGAGCGACTGCAGCGCGGTGCTGGCGTTCGTGAATTTCTGCCCGGACTGGGTGGCGATCTGAGCCGCCTCCTTGGCGTTGTCCGCGTTCTGGCGCGTCATGGACGCCATCTCCTCGATGGCCGACGAACTCTCTTCCAAGGACGCCGCCTGCTGGGAGGCGCCTTCCGACAATTGCTGGCTGGATGCGGACACCTGACCGGATGCCGCCGCCACCTGGTCGGCACCTTCCGTAAGGCCTTCCACCGCCCTGGAAATGGAATTGGCGATCCCTCGACCGAAGAGAAACGCCGCCACGATGCCCACCCCCACCATGGAAAGCACCACGGCCGCGGCCCATTGCATGGATTTCAACCGATCCCGGTTCAGCCGTTCCGTCACCTGGCGGACCATGGCCAGCAGTTCGTCCTGGGCCATGCTGGTCGTCACGAGGTAATGACCGGTGCCGACTTTCAAAGGCTTGTAGGCCATGAACTTGTCCTCGCCTTCGAAAAAATAACCGCCAGTTCCGGCATTTCCGGACAGGCCGTCCTTGACCAGCCGGGCCAGATCACCGTAGCTGGATTCGCTCACATTCACGCCGTCCGACAGGGAGTACTTGGGATGTGAGATGAGAACACCGCGGTCGTTGCACACCCATGAGTAGCCGGATTGGCCGTGCTTCTCGGCCTTCATGATCTGCCAAACCACGGACCAGTCCAGGTTGATGACGACGGCCCCTTGGAACGTGCCGTACTCCCTCACGGGAACGACCGCCCGCATTTCCGGCTTGCCCGTATTGCGGGCGATTTCCACACCCGAATTGACCACGCTCTCGGCTTTTACCGCGGAAAGGAACCAGGCCTCTTCGGCCCGTGATCCCAGGTCGTCGCTGAACCGACCTTCTACCATTTTCAAGATCTCGGAACCGGTTGCATCGAGAAACCGCACCTGAGTATACATCGGACGCTCGCCGTCGGCGGTCTGAACGGTGGCCACATTCCAAAGGGCCTCCATCTCCTCACGAAACGCCCGAAAGGCGTTTTCCCGAACGCCGACCGCCATGTCATCCCAGCGGCCGGCGGCGCACACGACCCAATCCCATTCCTTGAAGTAATGGTAGGCGAGAAAACCCTTCCGCCCCTTTTCGTCCTGGTGTTCGAGGAGCCCTGTGCTTTCTTCGCGGATCAGCGTCAAGACCTTTCCCATGGGCGAATCGGGGAAGCTTTCCACCGCGTTTCGGCCTATCAGGGAGGATTCCGGGTGGATCACGACGCTCCCGCTGGAATCCATCACAAAGAAATGGCCTTCCCGCCCGAGACGCCGTTTCAAAAGTTCGCTTTGAATACCCGCGAGATCCTTTATCCGGTCGCCAACATAGAGCATGCCGATGA
This sequence comes from Desulfoglaeba alkanexedens ALDC, assembly GCF_005377625.1. Lineage (GTDB taxonomy): Bacteria > Desulfobacterota > Syntrophobacteria > Syntrophobacterales > DSM-9756 > Desulfoglaeba > Desulfoglaeba alkanexedens. The sequence goes on from NZ_CP040098.1 coordinate 1,006,130, forward strand.
TCTCGTCGGAGGCGTTGCGAAGGGGTTCATAGATCGTCTGATACCAATCGTCCACCACGAAGGCACGTCCCTGGAAGGTCTTCCCTTGAAGGACGGTCGCTACTATCGGGTTGGGGCTCCCGTCCGGGTTGACGGCGGGGATGTAGGTACCGACGGCTCGGGCACCCGCTGAATTTTCCACGTTCGTGGCCACCCGAAGCATGTCTCCCTGTGGGTTCATCTTCTGAAAAATGGTGCATGTGCTGCCGGTGATCTTCTTGACATCATCGACCACCGGCACCTGTTGATCGAAGGCCTCTGTCGGATACAAGATTTGCGCGCCGAGCTGCAGCAGCGGGAGTTCAACGGAACGGGACTCCTGCGTGAACTGGTTGACCGCGTGCCACGTGTGGGTGATGGTGGAAAGGTCGGACCGCCCAACGCTGGTTCGAGCCAGATTCAGGGCCATGTTCAGCTGTTTGAGCACGTAGGCGTGCTGCGTTCTGAGGTTCTGAACCAAACCCTCCATCTCCGCCATAACCTGGTCTCTGAAGATGGCGTTCAGATTCTCGTCGGTACCGGATAAAGCGTGGATGTATTCTTTGAGATTCGCTGAGGCGGCAAGGCGGAGGGCGTCTTCCTCCGTTCTCGTCACGATGTCATTGACAAAAACGTGATCGGCCTCCACTAAAGCGGCAAGGAAATTCAAGCTGGATTCTTTCAGGGAGGTCGAAAGAAAATCCGACAAGTGCTTGGATTGCGACGTGGACAGAGCCGTATTGATGGCCGTACTGGCGATGAGCGGGATCGCGACGAGCGCGACACAGAGCACAACGAGCTTGGCTTTGAAGGTCAATCGCATGAAACTTTCTCCTTCCAGAAATAACGACTCAACAGAAAACATCGGCTGCTCGGCTCGGACGGACCCGAGGAAGCTCAATTCATCCTCATTGTCGGCATTTCCGGAAGTAAACTTGATCGCGAGTTGCAGCCTCCCGTGGGCGGCGGGTGACGATAGGCATGTGACCCAAATGACACTTTTGCGTAACAATCCTGCATTCCGTCCCGGTTAGAATGGCAATCGCAGCATAAACGGCATGTTGGACCATTTCAGCTCATGAGTTCCAGGAGGACGACGTGCGGCGCTTGTCTTTCAAAGTAAAGTTGCTTCTGGGACCGGTCTTCACGATCCTTGTCCCGATGATTTTCGTGGTTTTCCTGCTGGTGCCTCATTTTGAAGGAATTTTGTACCGGATGCTGACCGAGCAAAAGACCGCCACCGCCTCCGGTCTCGCCCGGTCGGTGGACCTGGTGCTCGCCGAACAAGCTCGGCTCGCCAACGCCCTCGCGGCCGGCTACGCGAACTTTTCCGGCATGGGCTTTCAATTCTACGCGGGCATGTCACTTGACGACCAGATGCTGGAAAAACTGCGCTTCCAGTTGGGGTCCGCGCTGGAGCGGCTCGGAGACAACTACGAGGGCCTTTTTTTAGTCGACGCCAAGGGCATCGCCTTCGCCGGAGCGTTGCGCACGGGGGACCCTGACCCCTACCGGGGTGAAGATCTCTCGCAAGACCCCTTTTTTCAGGATGTGATGAACACAGGAAAGGAAACGGTTTCTCCGGTCTTTGCATCGGCCGGTTCGGGCCTTCCCGCGGTCCGCATCCTGGCGCCCATTCGAGCCGACGGGGAAACGGTCCTGGGGGCGCTTGGGCTGATCCTGAATCTTTCACCTTTCATGGACATGGTGACGCAGAGCCGCTGGGGCCAAACCGGCTATGTCTTCCTGACCGACGCCACCGGAAAAGTGATCGCGCATCCCCGCCAAGATTTCATCTTGAAGCTGAACATCCATGAAATCGAAGGCATGGAGTCGGTAGCGACCGCTCTTGCGGCGGGCCGAGCCGGAACGCAACGGTATGTTTTCGAGGGAGAAGAAAACTGGTGCGCCTTTTCACCGGTCCCTGCCGCTTCCTGGGCGGTGGTGGCCACCCAGACCGTCCGGGAACTGGCGGCACCGGTCACGCGAATCCGCCGGCTGGTGCTCTGGGGCGGCGCCGCTTTTCTGGGATCGGCCTTGATCGTCGTAATGCTATGGTCCGGGCGCGTTTCTCGCACCCTGGGTGACCTGACCGCTTCGGTCCGAACCTCTGCGGCAGCCTTTTCGCAAGACGCTCAAAACATCTTCGAAGTGAGCTGCTTGGCTTCCAAAGAAGCCTCGAGCCAGGCGGCGGCCATCGAGGAGACGGCCGCATCCGCCGAAGAAATCAGCACCGTCGCTCAAGCGAACGCCCAACGCACCGGGGAGGCCTTGGATCGAATACGTCAAACCCGAACCCTTCTCGACCGAGCCGCCCAGGAAGTCGACCGCTTGGGATCGTCCATGGCGGCAACCCAGCGCTCCGGCGAAGCATCGTCGAAAGTGGTCACCACCATCGACGAAATCGCCTTCCAAACCAATCTCCTCGCCATCAACGCGTCGGTGGAAGCGGCCCGAGCCGGAAACGCCGGTGCCGGCTTTTCCGTCATCGCCGAAGCCGTCCGCCGGCTGGCGAACCAATCGTCGGAGGCGGCCCAGGACACGACCCAACGCATTCAAAGCATGCTCCACCAGATCCACGAAGACGCTCGGACCGTCGCGGAAGTGGAGCGTTCCTTCAAGCAAATCGTTGAAGCCGTCACGCGTTCCATGGAGCTGATTGAAAGCATCGCCACGGCTAATCGAGAGCAAACCCATGAAGTAAGCCGCATCAACGAGGCTCTGCAGGAAATCCGCGAAGCAGCGGTAAAGGGAACCGCCTGCAGCGAGCAAGCGGCTTCGGCCTCCGAAGGCATCCGGAACCGTTCGAGGGAATTGGAACATATCGCCTCACGCCTCGCCGAAACGGTGGGCATCACGGGAAACGGTTCACGGGCGGAAAAGAAACCCCAAAGCACCTCGACGCCCAACGGCCCCAAAACGGTCGCAGATACCGCAGTGGAAAAACTCACCGAAGCGCCTCAAGCACGCCCGGCGCTTCCCCCAAGCACCTACTCCTCCACACGGCTCAATTGACCCCTCCGTAAGAACCAAGTTATTTTCTAAACATTCACGGGTTCTATTTTTGTCATTGGGTTGTTTTTAAAGATGAACGTCGAACATCGAACATTGAACGTTCAACATCGAATCAGCAATTCTCGGAGCCGCTGTAGAGCCTTGAAAACCGGGTCTTGAAGGATTTGATTTTCGCGAACCCGGGGGATCATTTCGGGCTCCGAAAGGGGTTTCCCCCTCGTTCCCAAGCTCCAGCTTGGGAACGCCCTGCCCGGGAAGCTCCAGTTTCGCCTCGCTGTAAAGGATTTGAACGATTGCATGGTCTTCGATAGATCTAGCTGATCCCGATGCGGTGAATATCGAAGCTGGAGCTTCTGCACACTTGTGTTCCCAAGCTGGAGCTTGGGAACAAGGTGGAAAAAATCCCCCTCTCCCTTGATGGGAGTGGGTTGGGGTGAGGGTGAGAAAGTTAACGTATGTCAACCAGTTACATTCCCCTCCCCTTAATCCCCTCCCACAAGGGGAGGGGAAAATGCCCCCTCTCCCTTGATGGGAGAGGGTTGGGGTGAGGGTGAGAAAGTTAACGTATGTCAACCAGTTACATTCCCCTCCCCTTAATCCCCTCCCACAAGGGGAGGGGAAATAGAATTTGGCATCAAATATAGGTTTATTATTTTCTACGCTACCAAAAGGTTTATTCTGTGGACCTGTACTAAGCACGTGGCCATGCCATTTACATTTGTACCCAGCAATTCCCGAAGATGATCCGCTCCAGGAATTGCTACCTTGCCGGCAAAAGCCTCTCATCTTGCCTACCGGACTTTCTCATTTTACGTGCAAACTCAGATCCTGGTAGGCGCATGGAACGATGTGGTAAAGGACCACTCGCCGCCTGTCCGCAAATAAAAAAGGACTTGGCCGTGTGAGCCAAGTCCTTGATTTGCTTGGTAGCGGGGGGAGGATTTGAACCTCCGACCTTCGGGTTATGAGCCCGACGAGCTACCGAACTGCTCCACCCCGCGTCAGGTGTTTCCTTTCTAGCGGACTGGACGGCGAAAGTCAAGTGGACGATTGAGGCTGCGCGGGAGAGGGATCGTCCTCGCCCCTCCAATCGGTCACCTCTGCGGACGGGTCATTGGATGTCTTCCAGGGGAATCGACATGATTTCGAAGAGCTTCCGGGTCGCGGGGTTTTCGGCCAGAAATTCCTTGGTAGCGTTCTAAATCTCACGGATTAAGGTCTTTGCCTACCGGCGAATCAGCACATAATCCAAGGCCGTGAACTCATCCGTCAGCACCCGTATTGCGATTGTGGCTAGGCTGGGTTTAGCTCCCTCTACTCAGTCACAAGGTTTCGGACTTCCTTCATCGCGTCCTTCCGGCATCACCGCCGTCGCAGCGGCGTCTCAGCGCCTTCCCCTTTCAACGAGAGCCTGCCAGCGCGTCTTGATCCGCTCCAGCGCTTCTCCGACCAGCGGAAAACGCTTGGTGATCCAATGGACCAGGCGTCGAAAGGCCGGAACGTCCCGTGAGAGGACCAGGGCTCCCAGGGCGAGTAACAGCCAGCCTTGGAGGATCGGGAGCACCAGACCCAAGACACCGAGCGCGAGTAGGAAGCTTCCCAGGGCGATTCGAATGGCAGACCAGCTCAATATCAGAGCTCCTCGAGGTTTTCCGTTTTTGATGAAGCGACCGCGGGAGCTATTCTACCGCCTTTGGTTCAGGAGGCATTCCCTTTTTTCGGTCATCTTCGGCGTCCAGTTTGTGCCTTCGTCTTGGTTGTCGATGAGAGCCCTGGCGTACTTCGAGGCTCTTTAAGGGCTTGTCCAAAAACAACCTCATGAACGTCCGGCCCTGATGAGGTTCCTTGTTCCTCTAAAAGCGGCCTTGGCCGCGATGCGGATCGCCGGCAAGCCGGCTCCTACAGGGCATGAGTCATTGTAGAAGCGGCGCCCTCGCCGCGATCGGGAATCGAAGCTGGAGCTTCTCCACAGTTGTGTTCCCAAGCTGGAGCTTGGGAACAAGGGGTAATAAACACTCTTTTCTGTGGAACTGTACTAAGCGGCGTTTTTTGCTTGCTGGTGGAAGCCAATCGTGTTAGTAGACACTGCTCTCAGGGCAACATGCCATGGATTTCGACGGTGGGTGTAGCTCAACAGGTCAGAGCACTGGGTTGTGGCCCCAGAGGTTGTCGGTTCGAGTCCGATCACTCACCCCATGCCGATACCGCCGCCTTCTCCGAGGGCGGCTTTTTTATTGCTTTTTCGGAAGCCCGCTGGATTGACAAGACCGACGGCGATTGGATAAGTTTGAGGGTGCTTTTCCAGTCCCGGCCGCGTGGGTGTTCCTTCAGGCAGGAGCCAAACCAGCATGCCCCGCAACCGCCCCAGTTGGCATGAATACTTCATGTTGATCGCCAAGATCGTGAGCAGTCGTTCGACCTGCAACTCGCGCCCGACCGGAGCGGTCATCGTCAAGGACAACCACATCCTCTCCACCGGCTACAACGGCGCCATGCCGGGGGCGCCTCATTGCATCGACGGCCCGGAAATAGACGGAAAACCCTATTGTTACCGGAGGGCCCTTGGGGTCCCCGATATCGACAAGTACAACTTCTGCCGGGCCTCTCACGCCGAAGCGAACGCCATTGCCCAGGCCGCCCGCTACGGGATCTCCATCGAAGGAGGCACCCTTTACGCGACCCTGGCGCCGTGCTACACGTGCCTCAAACTCATCGCCACGGCACGCATCCGGGCCATCTACTACGAACATCCGTACGATTCTTCAACCCCGGAACGGGACGCCTTCTGGAGCCGTGCAGTGCAGGAAGCAGGGATCGAGACCTTTGAGCAGCTGATCATCTCGTCCGAAACCTACGATTACATCCTGGCTGGAATTCGGGGCGTCACCTCCAAGAGGCGGTTGGACGCCACCGATTTCGTGGAACCCGGGCCCAGGCCGCCTTCGAATCGAGCGCCCGAGTGATGCAACGCCTCAGGGAGTACCGCCGGAAGCGGGAAAATCGTTTTCGATGAAGCCTCACCCTTCCAGGGAAAACGCGAATCAAAGCCCCATCACCTTCAGCCCACTTCACTTCGGCGATCGACTGGAGGTGATCAATCCCGCAGGAACCATGGGTATCGTAACCCTTTGGTCCAGGGTGGACCACGTGTTAAGAGTCGTCAGAGACGCCGGCATCGACTTGAGTTCGAAAACCAGCCCCGTCGCCGCTGCGGGCACCCTTTACGGAAACGGCCTCCGGGAAATGCTCCGCAACCTCCTTCACAACCCCCAGATCGACACCTTGATCGTCTGCGGTCGCGACCGTTCCGGATCGCTGGAGGAACTCACCGCTTTTTTCGAACGAGGCGTGGAACCCTACGACAATCCGCACGCCCGCTATGAACCGGTGGAAGGATTCGGCACGCCCTCGTGCGTCCGCATCCGGGGCACATCGAGAATCCTTGACGACTTGGTCACCCCGGCCCTGTTTCGCCGTCCCCCGACCATTGTTTCCTTCTGGCCGCTCCAGGATCCGGACGTCCGGGACGAACTCCGGTCCTTCGTGGCCGGCTATCGCCCCAGTCCGCCGCCGACTCCGGAACGGATCGTCGTCCCTCTGCCCCGTGTGCGGATCACGTCGTTTCCCTGCAATCCCCGGGAACACACGATCCGCGCCGGCGATCCGCTCACCGCCTGGAAAGACCTGATTTTCACACTGCACCGTTTCGGCGTCCCCGTTCGACTGGCCAAGGGCGAACGCCGCGAGTTGCAGAACGTCAAGGTGATCGTCGAAGAACCCCGCGAAATTCCGGAAGAAGACCTGGTGCGTTGGGGATATGATCCGGTCCACCTGCGCCGTTACCAGGAGGCCATCCTGGAGGGCACCTGTTCCGAAGACGAGACTTACAGCTACGGCCACCGGCTCCGAACCTATTTCGGCGTGGACGGACTTGAAGAAGCCGCCCGACGGCTCCGGGAAGACCCGGAAGACCGAAAGGCCTACGTGGTGCTGTGGGACCCCCGCCGGGACTTGCAGGCCGCCCAAGGCCATCCCTGCCTGGTGAGCCTCTTTTTCCGCCGCTTTCAGGAACGGCTTACCCTGACCGCCGTCTTTCGCACGCATAATGCCCTGGACGCCTGGCTCGTGAATTTTTACGGACTGCTGGCCATTCAGCGCCACGTGGCGTCGGCTTGCGGCATGGATCCGGGCGCCGTCACCGTTGTCAGCCAGTCCATATCCGTGGATACAACCCAGATGGATCGGGCCGCGTTCATCGCCGCCGAACGATCCTTCCGGTATCGGGAAGACCCCATGGGCTATTTCAGGATCACCGTGGACGAAGAGGCCATCGTGGTCGAACATCGTCAGGGAGACTTCACGCTCCACACCTACCGCCATCCCAAGTCCAGCCGGCTACAGCACGAAATCGCCAGGGACTGCGCGGTCTCCGACATCAACCACGCCCTTTACCTGGGCCGGCAACTCGCTCGCGCGGAAGCGTGCCTGCGGGAAGGCAAGCCTTTTGTCCAGGAGTAGCACCCCGGTGAAACCGCGCGTCATCTTTTTCGATATTGGACACACCCTGGTCACCGGCGCCCATCAGTCGCCCCGAAGGCTCCTTGGATCTCGACTGGCCCTCACCGAAAAAGAAACCCACCGGCTGGGAAAGCTCATCATGACGCATCCGGCGGAAGATCCGTCGACCCTTGCCACGGCCGTGGCCGCTCACTTCCCCCAACGGGACCCGCACCGGATCGAACAGGAAATAACGCGGCTTTGGGAAGACCAGACCCTCTGTGTGCGCTGCATTCCAGGCGCCCATCGCCTGTTTCGTCGACTTAAGGGCGCCGGAATTCGCCTGGGGGTGATATCTAACATCTGGCACCCGTTCTTCAACGGATTTCAGAAAAACTTCCCGGAAATATCTTCGCAGCTCGATTTTACCGTCCTCAGCTATCGCCTGCAGCATAAGAAGCCGTCGCTGGACATCTATCGCGAAGCGGCCCGCAAAGCGGGCGAGCCGCCGCAGAACTGCTGGATGGTGGGCGACAGCTACGAACTGGATATGGAGCCGGCGCGTCGCGTCGGCTTTAAAACCCTCTGGATTCTCTGCCGGCCCGAAAGGGAACGGTCGCTCTTGGTGGAACTTCTGAACGCGGAAAAGCCCCTTCCGGACGGCGTCGTGGAAGACCTGGAAGCCGCGGATCGTTTCTTCATGGAGAGGTTGGATTCATGATTGCCATACTGACTTTGGTCGCCCTGATTTTCCTCGCCGTGCCCGCCGTCACCTGCGCCTTCTTCTGGTATGAAACAGCGAACGGACCGCATTTGGCGATCCTTCGCGAAGTTTCCCGGGGGCGCGTCAAGGCGTGGGTCTTCCGAGGATACCTCACGTCGCTGTTTTCGCTTTTCCTGGTAATTGCCACGTTCCCCATGGGAGTTTTCGCGAACAGGCGAAAAGCGCCGTTGCGGGGCGATGACCGCCCGGCGCCGCCCGTTCTGCTGGTGCACGGCGTCTATCACAATTCAAGCGCCTGGTTTCTTCTCCGCATTTTCCTGGAACGTGCCGGCTTCACCCGGATCCGCGCATGGCATTACCCCAGTTTTCGCCCTTCTTTTGACGAACTGGCGGGCCGCCTCGTGGAGGAAATCCGCGAGCTGGCCCGCGCCTTTCCAGGGGAAAAGATCCTGCTCGTAGGGCACAGCATGGGCGGCCTCCTCATACGGGCTGCGCTTTCGGACCCAACGGTCGCCGCCGTCGCGGGAGCTGTCGTCACGCTGGGGACCCCTCATCAGGGAACCAAGTTGGCGGTTTTCGCCGTGGGCCGCTCCGCCCGTTCCCTGGGTTATCGATGCCCGCTGATCGAAAAGATTAAGACCCTGCCTTTCCCGCAGGAACTTCCCCGCCTTGCGCTCTATTCGCCGGTGGACGACATGGTTCTTCCCAACTCGGCCGGCGTTCCCGAAGGAAGTTCCTGGCCTGCGGAAATGACCGCACCCGTGGGCCACCTCTGCCTCATATACCACCCGTCGATTCTGAGGCGGGTAGTGGCGTTCCTGAAGGAGAATTCCGCCGCCGGAGAGGGAAAGAGGCAAGCTTCCGGCCGCTCGGAGTCGGAAATGCGAAGCGAGGAGGTCCTTCCGTGAGCGCCTTGGGAGATCGATACCGAAGGAAGCTCCGGTATCTCACCGCCCGCCGGGCGACCCGGGAACTGGAGGTGATCCTGGAGCGGTTTTGGGCCCGACATGGAGCCACGCTCCCGGACGAAGACCTGCCCGATCTGGAACGGATCCTCAGCCTGGACGATCTGGACCTCCTGGCCATACTCCTCGGCCAGAAACCGCTCCCGGACGGCTACCGCCGGGACCTGTTGGAACGGATGCGTTAGATATAACGTTGATTTTGGCCGTGAACCTCCACTATGATGATTTTATTGCCGGCTGCGGCCGGCGGTGAAGGAATCCGCGGGGGTTGGGAACGAGATTTGCGGAGCGGCGCCCCGCTTCATGTAAAAGGAGGAACGAAAGTTGAAAATCGCAATCAGCGGCAAAGGCGGGGTCGGCAAGACGACCCTATCCGCTTTTCTCGTGAGGTGGTTCGCGGACCAGGGTAAGAGCGTGCTCGCCATCGATGCGGACCCGGATGCCAACTTGGGCAACGCCCTGGGCGTCGTCGGCGCTTCCGAGATTCCCCCTATCACGGCCATGAAGGATCTCATCGCCGAGCGGACCGAGTCGGTTCCCGGAAGTTTCGGCGGTTTTTTCAAGATGAATCCCAAGGTGGACGATCTCCCTGAAAAAGTTGCGGTTCCCTGCGGCGATCGCATCCGGCTGATGATCATGGGAGGAGTGAAAAAGGGCGGCACGGGCTGCGTGTGCCCGGAAAGCGTGCTCCTTAAGAACCTGGTTCACCACTTGATCCTGCGCCGCGACGAAGTGGTGGTGATGGACATGGAAGCGGGCGTCGAACACCTGGGGCGGGGGACGGCCCGGGCGGTAAGCGCCCTGATCACGGTCGTGGAACCGGGCCGAAGAAGCGTGGAAACGGCCCTGAGAATCCGCCGATTGGCCTCCGATATCGGTCTTTCGAAGCTCTTTGTCGTCGGCAACAAGATTCGAAACGGGAAGGACCGTGAATTCCTGGAAAATCTGCTCCCGGAATTTCAATTTCTCGGGTTTCTCCCTTTCGACGAGCAAATCATCGAAGCGGACCTCAATGGTGCGTTCGCGTCCAACGTTTCCTCTGAAACCCGAGACAGCCTGGAAGCCATCGCCCGGAAGCTTTCCAGCATGCACACCGCCCAGGAATAGAACCTCCATGATCGATGTGCAGAACCAGGAGGACCACCGCAACATCAACATCGACAAGGTGGGTGTCAAAAACATTCGATACCCACTGACGGTGATGGATCGTGAGAATGATTTCCAGCACACGGTTGCGACGATCAACATGTATGTGAATCTGCCCCGGAAGTTTAAGGGCACCCACATGAGCCGCTTCATCGAAATTTTGAACGAATTCTACGGCCACCTGGATATTCGGGAATTCTCGAAGATCCTCGGAGCCATGCAGAAGCGGCTCGAAGCGCAATCGGCTCACCTGGAGATCGCTTTTCCTTACTTCATTGAAAAGAAGTCGCCCGTGACCGAGACCACCGGGCTGATGGAATACGGCTGCCGCGTGATCGGGTCCATGGACCATCGCAAGGGATATGACCTGATCGTGGAAGTGAACGTCCCCATCACCACGGTCTGCCCGTGTTCCCGGGAAATCAGCAACTACGGGGCGCACAATCAGCGAGGCATGGCGCGACTGGCGGTTCGATACAAGAAGTTCGTCTGGATTGAGGACCTGATCCGGGTGGTGGAAGAAGCGGCGTCCTGCGAGGTGTATTCGCTGCTCAAGCGCCCCGACGAAAAGTACGTCACCGAGCGCGGCTACGAAAACCCCAAATTCGTGGAAGACGTGGTGCGCGACATCGCGGCTCAACTCAAACCGGACCCCAACATCCTGTGGTTCCAGGTCGACGTGGAAAACTTCGAATCGATCCACAACCACAGCGCCTACGCGTTCATCGAACGGAGTAAAGCGAACCCGTAGCGGCGGGATCCAACGGCACACGTGAACGCCTGGAGCCCTCTATCATGACGGCATCGGCCAAGACCGCGACCTTCGAAGACGTCTGCCGAGCATTGCAGGACCCCGAGACGTACCCTCACCCGGTGGGCGCCATCCGGAGGATCGACACGCACATTTCCGCGGTTTTTCTCACCGGATCCTGGGTTTACAAGATCAAGAAACCCGTTGACTTCGGTTTTCTCGACTTTTCCACCTTGGAATCCCGGCGGCACTTCTGCGAAGAGGAAGTCCGCCTGAATCAGCGGCTGAGTCGCGGCGTGTACGAGGGCGTAGCCCGAATCTGCCGGGACGAGGAAACCGGGCGCACCACCTTGGACGGTCCCGGAGAAACGGTGGAATACGCGGTGAAGATGGTGCAGCTCCCCGAAAACGCCGGCCTGAAAGCCCAGATCCTTGAAAACCGGGCCAGCCGCAGCACCATGCAACGCCTGGGACAAAAGCTCGCCGATTTCTACCGAAGCGCCCCCCATGGACCCCAAATCGACCGGTTCGGCGGCCTGGACACAGTGACCTTCAACATGGAAGAAAACTTCCGCCAGACCGAACCGTTCGCCGGGCTCATCCTGGAAAGGGAATCGTGGGAACTGATCCGCTCCGTCAGCCGTTCCTTCGTGAAACATCATAAGGAACTCTTCGAAAGGAGGATCGCCTCCGAACGGATCCGGGACGGCCACGGCGATCTTCGAAGCGATCATGTCTATTTCTTCAGAGGCCTTCAAATCATCGACTGCATTGAATTCAACGAACGGTTCCGCTACGGCGACGCCGCCTCCGACCTCGCCTTTCTGCTCATGGATCTGGATCATCTGGGAGCACTGGAACACGGCCTGGAAGCACTCCATGCCTACGCCGTGGCAGCGGATGATCCCGACGTCTACCGGTTGATCGATTTCTACGCCTGCTACCGCGCCATGGTGCGGCTCAAGGTGGCCTGCCTGGAATGGGAGGAACTGGAAGACCCGGAACTCGGGGGGAAAAACGGTGGCCGGCGGAAGTCCCTCGAGGACCAAGTGCGGGGATTTTTGACCCAGGCGTGCACGTATGCCGTGCAGTTCAGTCGGCCCACCCTGTGGGTCGCCTGCGGCCTGCCGGCCAGCGGAAAATCGACCCTGGCCCGCCGTCTCGCCGAATACCTGGAAGCCGACATCCTTCGCTCCGACCAGGTGCGAACAGAGCTGGCGATCCCCGAAGGCAGCCCCTCCCAACCGGGCGTCTTACGATTCGAGGAAGGGAAATACCGGCCGGAGTTCCGCCGGCTCGTCTACGGAGAACTGCTCAACCGGGCTCAAGACCGCCTTCGCCAAGGGCGACCGGTGGTGCTGGACGCCACCTTCGCTTCCAGGAAGTGGCGTGACGAAGCCCTACGACTGGCCGCAGACTTGGACGCCAACTGCATCTTCGTGGAATGCCGCGCTTCCGACGAAACGCTTAAAGAAAGACTGCGAGAGCGGGAAATCCGCCCGGGACTCTCGGATGCGCGAGTGCAACACTTCGACGCGTTCAAGCAGCACTTCGAGGCGCTCACGGAAGTCCCCGAGATGCTGCACCTGGAGTTTTTCACGGAAGGCGATTTCGAAGCCGCATTCACCGACCTGCTCGCCCGTTCCTACCGGTCCCGTTGCCTCCAGGTCCGATCCCGCATGGAAGACCTCTCGCCGAACAGCCCCGCTTCATCCTGAACCCGGCCCGACGGCAGGTTAAAAACATCCAAACGCGGAAACGGATGGACTCACGGTGGCGGAAACCCACCCGCACCCTGGACAGTCAGTTTCCTACAGTAGGTGTCCAAAAAAGATGGGGTTCACTAAACGCTTACCATTGAAGCGCCTGATCGAGCATGGCTTCCATTTCGGCTCTCAGCCCTTTTTCGAAGTTTTTCATGCGCCCATAGCTCATCGCTTGTGACGGATTCAGGAATTCAATATAGCTGGCAATAACGAATGAAAACAACAGCTTACTTCATAGCAAGTGTCATAGCTCGTCGCCCCTATCTCAAAATGGAATGGATTGAGCATGTTCTTAACAATCCTATCCGCACTGAGGTGCAGCCTAACGGGCGCATTCGTTATTGGGGGTACCTTGCTGACATAAACAAGTACTTGCGAGTCGTTATGCAATCGGATGGAGAGACCGTGCATAACGCTTTCTTCGACCGTCGTTTCAAACCTTGAGGAGGAGATGGGGAGATGATTTTGGAATACTATCCCGAAACAGATATGTTGTATATCAAACTGGTTGAAGGGGTAAGCACTGAATCTGAAGAGATTGCGTCGGGAGTTGTGCTGGACTTCGACGAGCACAACCGTGTCATTGGGGTTGAGATAGAAGATGCCAGCAAAATCATTGATCTGTCAAGATTGGAATTGAGAGCGGTTCCCGTTGTTAACCTGATCCTGACGGAGAGGGCTCCTGTGCCGGCATGAGGCATTAGATACACTCTCGAACAGCCGCCTGACAAATAAGGATAGATCGTGAGAGCTAAGCGAACCACGATCTTATCCTATAGTTGGACGACCCCGGTGAAAGTTGGCAGCGTCTTTGTGTATGCAAATATCTTTTTTTGGATTTCTGAAGTTACATTCCGTCTTCCAAGGAAGGTTCGGAGTTGTTGTTCCAGGTCTTCGCGGAACGCTACGAAAAGGGGTCCATGATCATCACCACGAACCTTGGGTCTGCCGATTGGCCCCATGTCCCTTTTCGGTTGCACTACAAACACGTCGGCCGGTACCTGTTGTTCGAGGAAATCAACGGGGGGATTGCGACCGGGTCCTTATCTTTTCGATTTCGGCCCTGGCCCGTTGTTCGAACGCTTCATCGCTTATCCGGCCTTCCACGTAGTCGCTCCAACTGCTGAAATCCTGGAAGAAACACACTTCCATACCGCATTCGGAACAGACCTTCCGGTAGATCTTGTTCGCTCTTCGGGCCCGCTCTCTTTTCTCCTCTTCTTCCCGCTCCTGCCGCCGGCCCTCCCTGCTGTCCACCATCAGGTACTTGCCGAAACTTCGAGAGAACTCTTCCACTTCCTTTCGAGCTTCTTCATTCAGCTGAGACTCCCCGATCTCACCTTCGACGAAGGCCTTCCACGCTTCGAAATTCTCGAAACACAAGGATCCGATGCCCGCTTCCTCACAAAGTCTGGAGTAGATTTCTCCGGCCCGAGCGGCTCGCTCCCTTTCGCCCCGGGAAAAGCCTTCCAGTTCTCCAGGTCCCATGCAACCGTCTCTAATCATGATCCCCCTCCTTCGAACGCAGGTATCTTCAACCAGCGACAAGCCCCGCCGATGCTCGGAGGCGGCCCGCCGCCGCACCGCCTCCGCGGATCGGAAATCACACCGGCCGTTCTACCGCCCCCAACCCGGCTTCTGGGCCTCTCGAAAAAAAGGGCGGGGACGCCCCGCCCTGTCCGCCACCACCGCAGCTCGACCCCGGGATGTACGCCGCCCGCTAGCGGCCGCAACTCGGACACCCGCCGCCCTCGTCGTTTCCTTTTTTCGCCGCGCCTTCGTCGCTCTTTCCGAATTCTTTTACGATTTCAGCGATCTGCCGAAGCCGTTCATCCGCCTTGCGGAAGAGGGTCCCTTCCGGGTAGGTACCGTCGGGCTGAAGTTCGCCCGCGGGCATGCCGGTCAGGAGTTCGATGCCTTCTTCTATCGTGGATACCGGCCAAATGTGGAATTTCCCTTCCTCGACGGCGTCGATCACTTCCTTCTTGAGCATCAGGTTGCGCACGTTCTTGGCCGGGATGATGACACCCTGGTCCCCGGTCAACCCCTTGTGCCGGCACACGTGGAAGAAGGCCTCGATTTTCCGGGTGACACCGCCCACAGGCTGGATTTCCCCTTTCTGGCTGACGGATCCTGTAACAGCGATTCCCTGGCGGATGGGAACCCCGGAAACCGCGCTCAGGAGCGCGTAGAGCTCGGTGCTCGAAGCGCTGTCCCCATCCACCATGCCGTAGCTCTGTTCGAAGCAGAGTGATGCCGTCAGGGAAATGGGCTTGTTGTGGGCGAAACGCTCCTTCACGAAGCTGCTCAGGATCATGACGCCCTTGGTGTGGATATTCCCACTCAGCTTGGACTCCCGTTCGATGGCGACCACCCCTTCGCGCCCCACGGAGACGGTGGCGGTGATCCGGTTGGGCTTGCCGAACTCGTGGTCCCCGGTCATGAGCACCGAAAGGCCGTTGACCTGTCCGACCTTTTCGCCGGTGGTTTCGACCCAGAAAATGTCCTTATTGACCAACTCCCTCATCCGTTCTTCGATGAGGTTGGAGCGGTAGATCCGCTTCTCTATGGCCTGCTCCACGTGCCTGAGGCCGACGAATGCGGCGTTTTCGAGTCCCGCGAAATAGTTGGCTTCCCGGACCAGGTCGCTGATATCACCCAGTTCCAGGCTCAACTTGTCCCGATCCTCGGTCATTTCCATGCTGTATTCCAGCACCCGGGCCACCCCTTCCCGGTCAAGGTGTCGGAGGTTGTTCTGAGAGCAGAACCGCCCGAGCATCTTGGCGCACTCGATAACGGTTTCATCCTTACGGTCCATGCGATCGTCCAGATGGGCCTTCACCTTGAACAGCTTCTGGAAGCGGTCGTCGTAGATGTAGAGCAGGTGATAGAGGTACGGATCTCCCGTGAGGATGATTTTCACATCCAGAGGGATGGGTTCCGGTCGGATGGTCCGCGTGCTGAAAATCCCGTAGAGTTCGCCCAGGTCTTCGATGCGGATCACACCGTCTCGAAGCGCTCGCTTGAGCGCTTCCCACGAGAGGTACCATTTCAGGAGATCCAGTGCCTTCATGACCAGGTAGCCCCCGTTGGCCTTGTGAAGAGCTCCGGGCTTGATCATGCTGAAATCGGTGAACAGCGCTCCGAGCCAGGCCTGCCGCTCGATGGTACCGAAAAGATTGGGGTAGGCCGGGTTGGATTCAATCACCACCGGCGCTCCCTTGGTCTCGGAATTGTCGATGAGGACATTCACATCGTATTTCTTGAAGGCCGCTTCCCTGGGCGGCATGGGAAACGGACCGGCCTGCTGCTGACCTTCGGGCTTTTTCTTGAAATCATCGATGTTTTCCAGGATGTCTTCCTGTACGGCCTTCAGGTGCTGCTGAACCTGCTCTTCATCTCCGTATTTTTCGAGGTAATGTTCCATGAGCTGGCCGACGACGAAAAGCGCTATTTCGCCGTCGAGCTTGGCGTGCTTCTCCTTGAATTCCGCTTCGGCTTCGCGGATTCGCTTGATGGCGTCCTTCATCTTCGACTGGACTTCGTCGCTCTTTTCACGGAGCGCCTTCCGTTCTTCGTCTTCGAGCTGGCTCAGATCCTCCTGGCTCATGGGCTGGCCTTCTTTGTTGGCGGGGATGATGACCATACCCACCTGAGAAAACTGCAGCACGAACCCATCTTCCCGGGCCGTCTGGCTGAGTTCCTCGATGATTTCCCGTCGCCGTTTCTCGAAGGCTTGGTGGACTTCCGCTTCCTTGGCCCGGTAATCGTCGCTGTCGAACACCTCGGGAATCTTGCTCTGGAGGGTCTGGATGAATTCCTCCATGTCCCGCTTCAATTCCTTGCCTCGACCGGCGGTGAGTTTCAGACTCTTGGGCTGGTCGGGTTCTTTGAAATTGAAAACGTAGCACCAGTCCGGCGGGGTGGGTTCCTTCTTTGCCTGCTCTTCCAGAAACGTCCTGGCGATGTAGGTGAGCCCGGTTTTCGGCGGACCCGCGACGAAGATGTTGTAGCCGCTTTCCTTCATTCCCATCCCGAACTTGATCGCGTCGATTCCGCGTTCCTGGCCGACCACGCCTCCCTCCAGGGGTTCGATGGAAGCGGTGGTTTCGAAGGGCAGAGTGGCGGGATCCACAAAAGCTCGCAGTTCCTGTGCGGGTATTTCCGGAAATTTTCCAGGCATTGACTCTCCTTCATTCAAGGTTGGAGCGTTTTTCCTTTTTCAGCCTGAACCGCGCGGAATCGGCGGTCGGTGTGCTATGCCGGGCGTTAAAATCTATTGTTAAGAACAGGTGCGTCGCTTTTCAAGGGGCGCTACGGTTTCCCGGCACTGCCCGCGGCAGAAAAGCGCCGTCAGCCAAGGACTTCGAGCCTGGCCCTTCGTCCCGCTCATTGCATCCCTTCCAGTTGTTCCAGCACCGACCGCACCTTGTCGCCGGGCTTGGCCGGCCGGTCACGCCGGTCATCGATTTTGAGCTGCGTGAGCACCCGCTCGACACCGGATTCAAAGCAGCTCTCGTGCATGCGGCGGACCACCGCCAGGATCGCATCGAGTTCTCCATAGATGATGCTGCCCATGGCTGTCAATTCGTAATCCAGCCCGGACGCTTGCAGGATCTTCACCGCCCGGGCCACGTAACGGCTGAGCCCCGGAGCGCCGGTTCCCACGGGAACGACGCTCACTTCCACCACCGCCATCGCTCACCTCCTGAATCCACCAGTCCCTGCCCGTTCAGCACCTCCAAAGCCTTCGCCGATCACCCGGCTCAACCCCTCGAGGCTTTCCCACAAGTGGTCTTCCCGGTGCGGTTCCAAGGTCAGAAGTGGCGTTATCCGTCGTTCCGACAGGAACTTGAAAAGCGTTCCGAAATCCACGGTACCCCGACCGACGGGAAGATGATCGTCCCGCCGGCCGTCGTTGTCGTGCAAATGAAGTTCGCCGAGACGGCTCGAAAGCGCCTCGAGCCACACATCAAGAGGCGCCTCTGAAAAACAGTGCTGGTGGCCCACGTCCAGGCAGAATCCCAGGTACTCCGACGGCAGTCTGGACAAGAGTTCCCGGTGGAGCGAAGGCTCGGGCTCCCAGACGTTTTCCAAGAGAATCCGGACCCCGATCCGCCCCGCACGATCCGCCAGGGCTTCCCAGACCGGAAGGCTCCTTTCGATCCACCGGGCCTTCATGCCCTCATGATGGCGTGGATCGTAGCCCGTGTGGCACACCACCTGCGCGGGCTGCAAAACCGCCGCAACGTCCAGGAATTGATGGAGCCGCAAAAGCGTCACCTGCCGGATCAGCGGGTCCGAGCTCCCCGGGCAAAGCTCCCAGAAAGGAGCATGCAGCGTGATTCGGCAACCCGCGTTGGCAAGGAGCGCCGAAGCTTCTTCCAACCGCCTTCGGGACACTCCGTCCAAATCCACCGCGCTGAACCCGATTTCCACATGGATCCGGCGTTCCACCACCAGGTCCCTAAATCGATCAAACATCTCCCATGGCAGGTTCACATGGACGTGTTCGAGAAGTCGCACGGCCTCGGGCGTTATGTAGTCGATCATCGGGGAATCGCAGCGTCAATAGAGTCGGCGGAAGACCATGGCAACCCCTTTTCAAGAGGGCTCTCAAACCCTCGCCGGTTGCCTGGGTACCACGGTCGATACGTGCTGCCTTTGCGGTTGAATTCAATCTTAATGAAAAACCGCCTCGGAATCCATCACAAAAGGCCTCGTTTGCGCCGCAGAAGGCGAACTCCTGAACTTGCAAATCCCGCCCGATCTTCGTATAAAAAGAACGCTTGAAAGGACCCGCCCGAGGTTTTCGCGCTGTTGAAGAACAGGGTTTCGTTCCTGTGCCGGGTAAGGAGGAATCCCCGATGAAAATCGCCACAGCCGCCGACGCACCCGCCACCCGCTTCGAAAACGCCCCCGCCAAGGGAGTGACCGGCCGCGTGCTCATCGGCAAAGCCGACGGCGCCGACAAGTTCTGCATGAGACTGTTCGAACTGGACCCCGACGGCCACACCCCCAAACACCAGCACGACTGGGAACACGAGATTTTTATCCACGCTGGAAGCGGCGCCGTTTTGAGAAACGGCCAGTGGGTCCCTGTGCAACCGGGAACCGCCGTGTTCATTCCCGCCAACGAAGAACATCAGATCCGAAACACCGGGGACGCCCCCCTGGTCTTCATCTGCCTCATCCCGGCGGGCCCCCCCGAACTCTGACACAGATCCTCGAGGCGGGACGCCCGCGCCGTCATAAGTTTGATCATTTTAAACTTTGGTCTGCCGGAAAAACCTGCTACACTCGCGCCCGCCTGAAAGACTTCGACCATCTCCGGATTTTTCGAATCGAAAGCCACGCACAGGACTCAAACGAAAGGCGGACGCCTTTAAGGCTTTGTTTGGGAATTCCGGCAGGACGATTATCGGGTTTCACAGCGCCTTCAACGCCATCCGGGGAAACCTCCGTGTGGCGCCGGCCTGTCGATGACATGGTTCAGGCTTCGCGAACGCCCGGGGCCGAATGCTGGAGCCGAGCGGCGACCGTGGAACCTGCGGAACGGACCCCGCCCGGTCCATAACCCCGCGGGGATAGACCTCATACAGAAACAACATGCCGGAGGTGAAAAGCGATGGCGAAGAAGATCCCTCTTTGGGAACCATCTGAAGAGCGCAAGCAGTCGGCCAACATCACCCGTTTCATGGAACGTGTGAACCGCCGCCACGGGAAGTCGTTTGGCACCTACTGGGATCTGTACGACTGGTCGGTGGAATCCATCCCGGAATTTTGGAGCGCGGTCTGGGATTTCGTAGAGATCAAGGCTTCGGTCCCTTACGATACCGTGGTGGACGACTTGAACCGATTTCCCGGCGCCCGATGGTTTCCGGGAGCACGCCTGAACTTCGCCGAGAACCTGCTCCGCTACCGCGACGACCGGATAGCCTTCAAGTTCATAGGCGAGACTCAACACGAGAAGACGATGACCTACGCGGAGTTGTATGCCACCGTGGCCCGGCTGGCCGAATCGCTTCGAGAACTGGGCGTAGAGCCCGGGGATCGCGTGGTGGGATACATGCCCAACCTGATGGAAACGGCGATCGCCATGCTGGCCGCCACCAGTATCGGAGCCGTCTGGTCTTCGTGCGCCACGGATATCGGGGCCCAAGCCGCCCTGGACCGCCTCGGCCAGGTAGAGCCCAAGGTGCTCTTCACGGTGGACGGCTACTTCTACAAAGGCAAGGTGTTTCATTCCTACGCCAACGCCGTGGAAGTGGCCCGCGCCATCCCGTCGCTCAAGAAGGTGGTGGTCGTGTCCTACGCCGGCACCCGGCCCGACCTGTCCGCGATCCCCAACGCCGTAAGATACGAAGATTTCCTCAGCCCGGAAAAAGGCCTGGAACTCTCTTTCGAACAGCTCCCGTTCGATCACCCGGTGTTCATCATGTTCTCCTCGGGGACCACCGGCAAGCCCAAATGCATGGTCCAGGGGGCCGGCGGCATCCTCATCAATCAACTGAAGGAACTCATCATCCACTCGGACCTCAAACGAGAAGACACCATTCTATACATCACCACCTGCAGCTGGATGATGTGGAACTGGCTGATCAGTTCCCTGGGAGCCGGCGCGACGGTGGTCCTCTACGACGGCAATCCCATGTACCCGGACCCCGCGGCCATGTGGAAGCTTGCCCAGGACCACTCCATCACGGTATTCGGGCTGAGCGCGAGCTACGTCTACGCCCTCCGCGCCCAGGGCTTGAGCCCCGGCAAGCAATACGACCTTTCGGCTCTCAAGCAAATCTCCCAGACCGGTTCCCCGCTTTCCGCCGAGGGTTTCGAATACGTCTACAGCGACATCAAGAAGGACCTCCACTTCAATTCCATTTCGGGCGGCACCGACCTCAACGGATGCTTCGCCATCGGCAGCCCCATCCTTCCCGTCTACGCCGGGGAACTGCAGAGCCCGGGACTCGGCATGAAAGTGAAGGCCTACGACGAAAACGGCAAACACGTCTGGGATCAACAGGCCGAGCTCGTCTGTGAAGCCCCTGCACCTCCCATGCCGCTCTATTTCTGGAACGACCCCGACGGAACCAAGTACCGAGAAGCCTACTTCGACGTCTACCCGGGCGTATGGCGCCACGGAGACTACATCGTCATGCACAGCGACACCCGCGGCATCACCTTCTACGGTCGTTCCGACGCGGTGTTGAAACCTTCCGGCGTTCGCATCGGCACGGCTGAAATCTACAACCAGGTGGAAAAACTTCCGGAGATCGCCGACAGCCTGGCTATCGGCCAGAACCGGCAGGGAGACCAGCGGATCGTCCTTTTCGTCAAGCTCAACGAAGGCTACCGTCTGGATGACGCGCTGAAACAAAAGATCCGCCAGACCCTCAAGGAAAAGGCGTCGCCTCGGCATGTTCCGGCCGTCATCATGGAAATGCCGGACGCTCCGTACACCTTCAACATGAAAAAAGTGGAAAGCGCGGTCACCAACATACTTCACGGGCGGCCCGTGACCAACCGGGATGCCCTGATGAACCCGGAAGTGCTGGATTATTTCGAACGGATCAAGCCGGAACTGGAGAAGTGACGGCCTGCGGCGCCACGCCTCCATGGGCGGGGCGCATTCACAGTCCCGGGGCTGTGTTTCGAAGCGATGCCCCGAAATCCTTTCGTTCAAGGGCGCGGCAACCGGTGCTAGGCTTTGGCTTCTGTTGCCGCGAGGGCGAGAGCCAGCTTCTTTTCTTCCCGAAACCGGCCGTATAAGGCCTTCTGGATTCCTCCGGAAAACAGCGAGGCCCTCTTTGCACGGGCCGTGTAGATTTCTTCGATGAGTGCCGGGTCCGTCACGGGCTTTCCCCGGCTTCGCAGAGCGGCAACCGCTTCTTCAAAGATCGCGGTGGCTCCGGCGGGGCCGTGCTGCACGGCGGCGCTCCATGCCACTTCCCGAAGTGCCCGGGAACGTTCCTCCAGCCTCAGACCGGTGGCCCCGTAAATGGATTCCAGGGCCGGTTCGTAGTGAGTTTCACGAAT
The DNA here is from genome assembly GCF_005377625.1 of Desulfoglaeba alkanexedens ALDC. GTDB lineage: Bacteria > Desulfobacterota > Syntrophobacteria > Syntrophobacterales > DSM-9756 > Desulfoglaeba > Desulfoglaeba alkanexedens. The sequence goes on from NZ_CP040098.1 coordinate 1,028,048, forward strand.
AAACTCGTGCTGGATGGAGGCGAATCGAGCGGGGTCTTCCGAGGCTATTCGGCGCCATTCTCGAGGCATCCGACCCTCCCGGCTTCCGGTGTCGGCCGGACCGGCGTCTTCGAGGCGTTTCGCCCAATGAGGCGCACGGGTCTCGAGGAAGGTGAGGAATCGATCCATGGAGCCGGTGCCGGAAGCGATCTGGTAGAGTCCGTACGAAGTTCCGCCTCGAGGATCGTAACCGACGGCTCCCACACCGCCGGCCCCCGATTCGAAAAGCGAAGAGAGCATCCCGATCGCAGGCTCTCCGCCGAGCGCAACGGCCTCTTCCGCGGCGGACGGCGACGCGGAGAGTGCAGGCGGCACCGAGCACAACCCGGAAACACCGTTTTCCCACACGGCCGCACCGCTTCCCATGGCCGCCGCACGGATGTATGCCGCCGTGATCAAGGGCTGGAGACCTCCACGATCCGCCGCCTGCGCCACCTGGGAACGGACTTCGGAAAGGCGCGATGATTCCTCCCCCAATTGCCCCAACAGTTCCACCTCAGGCGATCCGGGCGCGACCCCGGATTCCTGCTCATCCCGCCATATCGAACGGTTTTCGTTCAGCACCTCGTGGAATATACGCTGCCGGAGCGAAGACATAATCTGCCGGGAGGCGCCTTCCACCGGCAGCGCGGCTCGAGCGCCGTCTTTGTCCAGACGAGCCAACGGCTGGAACGCCATGCTTTTCCCTCCTGTCTGCGGGGTTCAACCGCTTTTCCTTTTGTGCAAGATTTAAGCCGGAAACGCAGGCCAAGAGCACTCGTGCCGGGGGACCACAGCGTTGGGGGGTTCACGCAGGTTCCTCCTCCGACTCCGGCGGCCTTTGAAAGCACGGTGCGAGTCGTCCGTTCGAACCCCGTTTCCTGCCGAAGCCGACGACGACCCGTCAAAGAACCGACACTACCGGCGGCTTCCGCTCAAGGGCGGGAGGGTGCCGTCTTCATCGAAACGTGACGGGGAATTCCATGGGTTCCAGCTCCGGCGGGAAGTCCGAAAAGGGAAAAGGACGGAGGTTTTCGTTCAATGTGAGGTATCGCAGCAGTCGGCAGGCGTAGGCGGCCACGCGGTTGGAAAAACGCCGGAGCGGCTCGCTGGGTTTTCGGGTGGTAAAAAGGAGCACGTACTGGACCGCGACGGTCAGCTGGACCACGGTCTTTACCAGTTCAAAGATCACGAAATAAAGAACGGAGTAGAGGAACCGCACTGCGATGTCTCTTCTGCCGGGCTGTGCGTTTTCAATCTGTTCCATGGTGCTTCCTCCCTGGAATCAACGTGGCAAGAGCCTGCTCGACCTCTTCCCTGGAAAGCCACCCTCCTTCGATCGCCGCTTCGCGCACGGTCTTTCCCTGCTCGTAGGCCGCCTTGGCGATCTCGGCCGCCCGGTCGTAGCCCAACCGGGGAACGAGATAGGTGGCCATGGCGAGGCTCTGTTCCACGGCGGTCCGACACCTTTCCCGGTCGGCTTCGATCCCTTCCACGCATCGGGTGCGGAAGACGTCCGCGGCGGCCGCAAGGATTTCGACGGACTGGAGCAGGTTATAGGCCATGACGGGGAGCATGGTGTTCAATTCGAAGAACCCCCACTGGCCGCAGGCGGCGACCGTGGCGTCGTTTCCCAGGACTTGGACTCCAACCTGGATCACCGCTTCGGGAATGACCGGATTCACCTTGCCGGGCATGATGGAGGATCCCGGCTGAAGCGCGGGGAGGCGGATTTCACCGATACCGCAGCGGGGTCCCGAACCGAGCCAGCGGATGTCGTTGGCGATCTTGATGAGGCTCACCGCCACAGTGCGCAGGGCTCCGCTCGCTTCCACCGCGGCGTCCTGGGCCGCCTGGGCTTCGAAATGATTGGCCGCCTCCCGGAAGCTGAGACCGGTGGCCTCGTTCAGGCGGGCGATCACGCGCTGGGCGAACTCCGGGTGGGTGTTCACGCCGGTGCCCACGGCGGTTCCTCCCAGCGCCAGTTCTTCGAGCCGTTCTCCTGTGGATTCGAGCCGGCGGATCCCCAAGTCCACCTGCCGGGCGTAGCCGCTGAATTCATCCCCCAGGGTCATCACAACGGCGTCCTGAAGGTGGGTTCGACCGATTTTCACCACATCGGAAAATTCTTCCGCCTTACGCGCGAGGCTCGCCCGAAGACCGGACAGGGCTGGAATCAACCGGCCGCGGACGGCCGTCCAGGCGGCGACGTGAAGAGCCGTGGGAATGACATCGTTACTGGACTGACCCAGGTTCACGTGGTCGTTGGGATGGACCGGAAATTTCCCGCCCCGCCTGCCGGTCAGGATTTCGTTCGCCCGCCCGGCCAGCACTTCGTTCATGTTCATGTTGGTGGACGTCGCCGAGCCGGTCTGAAAAACGTCCACGACGAACTGATCCGCCATGCGGCCTTCCATCACTTCCCGAGCGGCCCGGGCAATGGCCTCTGAAACGTCTCCGGCGAGCCATCCCAGCTCCCCGTTGACCTCGGCCGCCTCCTTTTTGATCAAAGCGAGCGCCCGGATGAACTCCGGGGGCAGCCGCAGGCCGCTGATGGCGAAGTTTTCAACCGCCCGCTGGGTTTGGGCGCCGTAGTAGGCGTCCGCCGGCACTTCCACCGGCCCCAGTGAGTCCTTTTCGATCCGCCTTTTCTCCACAGGCACCTCCCCGCGGGTTTCCGGCACCGCACCCCGCCCGGCCTCTCTACTCCACCACCCAGACGGCGCAGTTGCGGGCTTCCCGAATGATCTTGCTGGAAACACTCCCGAAAAGAAATTCTTCGCGTTTGCTCATCCCGCGCCGTCCCACCACCACGGTCCCGAAACGCCCCGCCCGCTGCTGGTGGAGGAGCAAATCCACGATGCTCTTGGCTTCGCGGCACACTTGTACGTGAAGGCGGATGCTTTTTTCCGGAAAACCCAGTTCCGTCAGCCGGCGCCCCATGCGCTCCAGAACTGTGAGGGTTTCCGCACGCATGGCCGCCACCTGCTCCTTCCGCTTCTCCTCTTCCGGAACGATGTCCGGGGAAGGCGAAAGGATCACATGATGAAGAGTGATGTGCGCCTCGGGATGATGCCGCATGACTTTTCCTACGTATTCCACCGCCCGGAAAGCGTTTTCGGAATGATCAACGGCCACCAGCACCCTGTGTTCCATGAAACACCTCGCGTCGGCACAATTCCTTGCAATGATGGAGGTCGGCGATCATTTCCTCCGCCTCTTCGTAGAATACCTCCGCTCCGCTCGAAAAATACATCAGAACATGGTTCAAACTGTCCGGTATGTACGGAAAGATCTTCCGAAGATTCATGAGCCGATTGGGAAAGAAGAGGGAAAAATCGTCCGCCGTGAGAGGCTCCGCCGTCTGGGCGGGAACGCCGCCCGCCCCCATACCCAGCATGTCGATGGTATGAAACCCTTTACCCACCGCGAACAACAGGATATTTCCCAGTCCGAAAAGGTCCACGCCGAAAGGCTGCTCCGTCCACTCGTAAGCGTAATCGAAGTCAATCCAGCGATACAGTCCTGTCTGGCGCTCGATGAGGATGTGGTCGTTTCGGACGTCGCCGTGGATTTCTCCCATCCGGTGCAGCGTGGCGATGGCTTCGAAGGAGGCGAGGACCTTTTCGAAGATCTCCGGGAAGACTTCGAGGAAATATCGCCTGTGGTCCAGGTCGAGCCCGTTGATGAACTCGTAGAAAGACGCACCACGAATGCGCTCGATGACCCTCACCGGGTTGCCCGCCTCATCGTAAAGGGTGACTCCCTGCATGAAATGTGGGTGCCCCTTTACCTTCTCCAGGATCCGGGATTCCTTTTGAGGACTCCGATAGCAACGGATCCGCTGCTCACCGAGCTTCATGATAAAGGTTTCGTGGAAAACGAGCTTCAAGATGTGCGGCGCGCCGTCTTCAAGATCCACCGCGCGCTTCACCCAGAACTTGGGTTCCCCGTCCAGGCCGAAGCGCCCTTCGGATTCTTCGCCCCGGACCAGAAAAAACCGCCCTTCCAGCTCAATGACGTCGTCCGGACGAATCTCCATGAACTCACTTGTGTTGCGATGAACGCGAAGCGAACCACGGGGAGCAAACCGGCTGAATTCCTTGATGCGTTCTCTGAGCTGCGCTTCCATCATGGATGGGGGCTCCCAAGGGCCGAGACCTTGCGGGTCGAAAACAGTGGAAATCATCCCTTGAAAAAGAGGAAAATACTTTCCCGGCCGGCGCCTCAAGAGCCGCCGAGGGCCCGTTCTCGACTCGCCCCGGCACGGTTGGCGCATGGCGAAGCCACCACAGGCCATGGCGGTTCGGAAGCGGGCCTGCGCTTCTGAAACAGTTTTTTAGCTCAACAGGAGCTTCCGCGTAAAGGAACGATTGCAGCTTTGACGCCGTTAGGAAAAAAGTCTCTATGCTGCTTGCATGGGGATCCGCCGTGCGGCATACACCGTGAAAACCCGACTCAAGAAACCGAGGTCCCTTGGCCATGACCGAATTGCGTAAAGACGACAGGCCGGATACGCCTCCGGTAAGACTGCAGTTCACCCGAACCAACGGCCCCGTCGATGACCTCATCGATGGCCTGATGGAACAGGTCGGGGGCATCCGCCACCCGCAGTGGGTAAGGGAGATGATCCTTGCCGCGCTCAAAGCCGGCCAGGAAAACGAATGCGCCGCCGACCTAAAGCTCATGAACTCCACGCTCAAGGAAATGCGGTTCACCGCCAAGGTCTTTTCCGCCTACGCCGGAGTCAAAAAGGTGACGGTATTCGGTTCCGCTCGAACCAGGAGCGGGGAGCCGATCTACGAAATGGCCCGCCTCTTTGGAAAGCAGCTGAGCGAGGCCGGCTACATGGTCATAACGGGGGGAGGTCCGGGGATCATGCAGGCGGTGAACGAGGGTGCAGGGTCTGAACGGTCCTTTGGAGTGAACATCCGCCTGCCTTTTGAACAGAAATCCAACCCGGTGGTGGAGGGGAATCCCAGAAGCATCACCTACAAGTATTTTTTCAACCGGAAGGTGGCCTTCCTGAAGGAAGCGGACGCGGTGGCGCTTTTTCCGGGCGGGTTTGGAACCCTTGACGAAGCCATGGAGACCCTCACACTGCTCCAGACGGGGAAGCGCTACCCGCTTCCGTTGATCCTCATCGACGAACCGGGGGGCACCTACTGGTCCCACTGGGAACGTTTCATCCGAAACGAATTGCTCGACCGTGGACTCATCAGCGCAATGGATTTCCGTTTCTTCGAACGGGTCCATTCGGTGGACGAAGCCGTCCGGCGGATCAACCGGTTTTACCGCCGCTATCACAGTCTGCGTTTCGTGGGAGAGCGACTGGTCCTGCGCCTGCAGTCTCCCATTCCGCCGGAGGCGGCCGAGCGGCTGGCGCGTGAGTTCGCGGACATTCTGCAGCCGGGCGGCGGCATGACGTGGGGCAGTGCCCTCGCCGAAGAAGCAGACGAACCGGAAATCATCCATCTTCCGCGGCTGATCCTCGATTTCAACCACAAAGACTTCGGGCGTCTCAGAGCCCTCATCGACCTTCTGAACGACGCGTGAGAAATCCGCGACCCACCGGCTGCAAACCGGCGGAAAAACCGCGGCCGGCGGGTCGTACGATGGGGATGCAACGGGAAGCATCCGCGGGGAGCCGGCCATTCATGCTTTTTTCATGGGTCAAGGTTTACGCCAGCCGGAGAGTGATCTGCCTTCTGGGTCTTGGATTCTCTTCCGGCCTTCCTCTGGCTCTCACCGCCTCCACGCTTCAGGCCTGGATGGCCAGCGAGCATGTGGACCTTCGAGTGATCGGGATCTTTTCCCTGGTGGGACTCCCCTACACCCTGAAGGTATGCTGGTCGCCGCTCCTGGACCGGTACAGCCCGGGTTTCCTCGGCCGCCGCCGCGGCTGGATTTTCATCACCCAGCTCCTTCTTGCGGCCGGGATCATCGCCCTGGGCTTTGCATCACCCGCCACCTTTCCCTGGACCGTGGCGTCTCTCGCCCTGGCCGTCGCCTTTTTCAGCGCCAGCCAGGATATCGCTGTGGACGCCTACCGCGCCGACGTGCTTCCGGACCGCGAACGAGGCGCCGGGGCCGCAACCAGCGTGGTGGGCTACCGGGTCGCCATGCTCACTTCAGGAGCCTTGGCGCTGGTGCTTTCGGATCATGTGCCCTGGAACCGGGTCTACGGCCTCATGGGCTGCCTCATGCTTGCCAATGCCTTGTGGACTCTTGCCGCACCCGAGCCCGCGGACGGAAACGACGCCGCCGCCCCAAAAACCCTCAAGGACGCCGTATGGGAACCGCTCCGAGCCTACTTCCACCGATCGGGAGCGGTGGAGATGCTCTTTTTCATCATGGTGTTCAAGCTGGGAGACGCCATCGCCGGAGCCATGACCACTCCCTTTCTTCTGGATTTAGGGTTCACTCGGACCGATGTGGGAACGGTCAACAAGGCGTTCGGACTTCTTTCGACCATTTTGGGCACCCTGGCCGGAGGCGGCATCATCACCCGGATCGGCATCCACCGGTCGCTCTGGATCTTCGCCTTCCTCCAGGCAGTCTCCAATTTTGCTTTCACCGGCCTCGCCCTTCTCGGGAAGAACTACCCGGCCATGGTTGCGGCCGTCGGGATCGAAAACGTCTGCGGCGGCCTGGGAACCGCCGCCTTCATCGCATTTCTCATGAGTCTCTGCGACCGCCGCTTCACCGCCACCCAGTATGCACTCCTTTCGAGTCTCACGGCCGTAACCCGCGTCCTTGCGGGAGCGCCCACGGGTTTCATGGCCGAGTCCATGGGATGGCCGCTCTTTTACGCCGTGTCCACACTGGGAGCCGTCCCGGGCATCGTGCTCCTCCCACGCTTCGCTCCCTGGAAAGCCCTGGACCCTGCCCCTTAGCGGGGCGTAGGGGCACGGCATGCCGTGCGCCTACAGGGCATCGGCCCGGTTTTCCGTCAAGGGGCCGCCCGGTGTTCCGTTATGGTAGGAGCGGGCTCGCCCACGACCCGTAAAACCGGCAATGCCGCGTTGACTCTGGTCGCCGGCTATTTCCCCTCCCCTTGTTGGAGGGGATTAAGGGGAGGGGGGAGAGGGGGACTTTCCACCTTGTTCCCAAGCTCCACCATCCACCTTGTTCCCAAGCTCCAGCTTGGGAACACAACTGTGCAGAAGCTCCAGCTTCGATTGATGCCGGTCCCAAGCCAGCACTTGGGAACGAGGGGGGAAGCACGATTCGGCCGGACGGAAGATCAACACAAAAGATGGCGATTGGCAAGGCGCACGCGCCGGAGGCCGGCCCTGCGGGCGGCCTCAACACAGGCATCCGCCTGTTCACGCGATGTGGTCGAGAAATCGCTCATGCAGAACTGGGGTGCGAAACCCAGCAGGGCGTAGGGGATGTCCGGGTTCAACCCGGCGATGAATGCGGCGATCCGGGAGACCTCTTCTTCGCCCACGTATCCAGGGACGAGAAGCGTGCTGGCCACCAGCAGCGGCGGCTCGGAGCGCAAGGGAATCCAGCGGGCCACACGGGCGAAATTTTCCAGTATGGGACGGTTGCCGCAGCCGCAAAGGGCATAGTGAATGCGGGGATCCCACGACTTCAAGTCGATCTTCACGCAACCGCCCGAACGCAGGGAAAGCCCCACGATTTTCTTCAACCAGGCGGGATGCATGCTGCCGTTGGTCTCCCAGCAAATGCGATGAATGCGACCGGCATGTTTTTCAAGGACTCTTTCGGACACCCGGATGGCGAATGGAAGCTGAGGAACAGGGTCTCCTCCGAAAAAGCAGATGCAGCTCGTTTCTGCGGTGACGCACGCAACCAGTTCGTCCACGGTGTGCCAGGGACGGTCCATGGTGGAGCTGCATTTGAAGCTCCAGTTCTGGCAGTACAGGCAGTTGAGATTGCAGGCTTCGAAAAACACGGCCAGGTTGTAGAAGCCGACCTCGGGACCCTTTTCGTGGGAAAACCGAGGAAAACCAGCCCCTGTGCCGCCCGGGCATACCCAGTCGGCCACGCAGTTGGTGGGCAGAGGATCGTGGTACCAGGAAACCAGGGCCCTCGTACGACCGTCGTGCCGGAAGCTCTCCGGTGACCCGGAACGGATACCGCAATATCCCCGTTCGCCTTCCCCCATGCAGCAGCCGTGCATGCAAAGCGTGCAGCGCAGGCCGCCGGGACTTTCCGGGACATGAACGGGAAGATCGAAACGCTCCCGGGATCTCGCGTGATGCATCTCAATCCGTTCGCGACTCTCACTCCACCGATCGATGAGGCAGCGGCGGCACACGCCGATGCTCGCTCCGGCACCGGGCACCTGGGCTCCACACAGAACACACGGGAAGCTCTTGCGCCCCTCTTCGCCCGAAAGTCTAATCACCATGGCACATCCATTTCTCACGGTAACCTCTGCCGTGAAGGAGCGTCAGCACGAGGGCGCAAAGGGAAGTGGAATTGGGAGGAAAACCGCCGTACAGCAATGACACTCTAATCAATCCGGAGCCCAGGCGACAAGCCCAGGCGGGAAACCGCGCCGGAGCCGCTGGGCCTGCACCCACCGGGGGAACCTAACACGCGCCCAATCCTGCGGCCCGGATGGAAGATTCAACAGATGCGAGGCAGTTGTTCCCCGCGAAGCATATCCAGCAGCCGGTGGCCCCCGATGCGTGTCCTCAGGAAGACCCGACCCGGTTCCTCGGCGACCACCTCCCCGATCCGGCATGCATCACGCCCCCGCGGCGACCGCCTCATGGCCTCCAGGACGACATCCGCGGACTCCGCCGGGACGACCGCCAGCACCTTGCCTTCGTTGGCGACGTAGAGCGGGTCCAGCCCCAACAGCTCGCAGACCCCGGCCACATCCTCTCGGACGGGAAGCGCTTCTTCGTGGAGACGGATGCCCACCCCCGACTGACAGGCGATCTCGTTCAGTGTGGTGGCCACCCCGCCCCGGGTGGGGTCCCGAAGTACGTGGATTCCGGGAAAAGCGCCCAACATGGCCTCGATCAGGTGGTTCAGGGAAGCGCTGTCGCTCAGGATTTCGCTTTCCATGGCGATCCCTTCGCGCCGGCACAGGACGGCCATGCCGTGGTCGCCGATGGTTCCGTTGATGAGCACCACATCACCGGGGCGCGCGTTGCCGCCTCCGAGCCGAACATCGTCCCGCACCACCCCGATCCCCGCCGTGTTGATAAAGATCTTGTCGGCCTTCCCTCTGGGAACGACCTTGGTATCCCCGGCCACGATGAGGACCGAGGCTTCCCGGGCCGCTTCCGCCATGGAAGAAACGATTCGGTCCAGAACGGCCATGGGAAGGCCTTCCTCCAGGACGAATCCGGCCGTCAGGTACAGCGGTCGGGCCCCGCTCACCGCCAGGTCGTTCACCGTCCCGTGGACGGCAAGGCTTCCGATGTCTCCCCCCGGAAAGACGATGGGATCGACCACGTAAGAATCGGTGGTCATGGCGAGCCGACCGGATGCCGGCGGAAGGATGGCGCTGTCGTTCAGTTCCTGGAGGAAATCGTTGGCGAAGGCCCGCGCGAAAACGCGTTCCACCAGGGCATGCATGGCCCTCCCGCCGCTTCCGTGATCCAGCTGAATTGTCTCTTCTCTCACTCCTGGTTCCTCCTCAAGAAACCCGTCACGACGTGTAGCGGTAGTAAGCGCCGCAGGTGCCTTCGCTGGAAACCATGCAGGGGCCCTTGGGCGTCTGGGGACGGCACACTTTTCTGAAAAGCGGGCATTCGGGCGGCCGGATGACTCCACGCAGCACATCCCCGCACCGGCAGGCCGGATTTTCCCTCACCCGGATTTCAGGAATGGAAAAGCGCCGGGCGGCGTCGTAGTCCGCGTAGGCGGATCGGATGGCGAGGCCGCTTCCCGGGATAGAACCGAGTCCCCGCCATGCGGCATCCGCCGGCTCGAAGATCTCCTCAAGAAGCTTTTGAGCGGCCGGATTCCCTTCCCAAGTGACACCGCGCCGATACTGAATTTCCACGTCGTGACGTCCGGAACGCTTCTGGTCCACGAGCATGGAAAGTCCCTGGAGAATATCGAGGGGTTCGAAACCCGTGACCACACAGGGCATCCCATAACCGCGCGCCACTTCCTCGTAAGCCCTTGCTCCGATCACGGTGGTCACGTGCCCTGGACAAAGGAACCCGTCCAGGCGGAGGGAATCCGAATCCAGAAGCGCCCGCATCACCGGCGGAAGGAGCTTGTGAACGGAAAAAACGGAGAAATTGTCGATACCCTGAGCCGCCGCTTGCCGGATGGCCGCCGCCACCGTGGGAGCCGTCGTTTCAAACCCGATCCCAATAAAAACCACCTCTCGGTCGGGATGGTCCTGCGCAATCTTCACCGCCTCGTAACTCGCGTACACCATCCGGACATCCGCACCCCGGCTCCTTTCTTCCAGAAGAGACGATTCCGAACCCGGCACCCGAAGGAGATCTCCGAACGACGTCACGATCACCTCGGGCCGGCGTGCAAACCAGATGGCGCGATCGATGTCTTCATCGGCCGTTACGCACACGGGGCACCCGGGGCCGCTCACCAGCCGAACGGCCTCCGGGAGCATGTCCCGCAACCCCGAGCGGAAGACGGCGACGGTGTGCGTCCCGCAAATCTCCATGAAATGCATGGGTTCCAGGCCATGCACCGTCTTCTTGAGTCGAAGGAGGATCTTGGCGGCCAGGCCTCCGTCACGAAATTCATCCACGTATCTGAGTGCCATTTTCCATCTCTGTTTCGAAAGGCATCCTAAGTCGGTTACCGTAAAGCTGGAAAGTTGGGCGCCCTTTACGGACAAGGTCGGCGGCGCCGGAAAGGTCATCGACCTCTGAAAAGCCGTGCACGCGCCACATAAGCCTGTCCCAGGGAAATGCAGGCGTCGTTGGGCGGTACCTCCCGGTGGGTGAACACCTCGAAACCCCGCCCAACCAGATCCGCCTCCAGCAACTCCGACAGCGTGAGGTTCTGAAAGACGCCGCCGCTCAACGCCACGCGATCGAGCCCCGTCGCTTCCCGTGCCTTTTCGAGTGATTCCGCCAGAAGAAGGGCGAGGCCGTTGTGAAAGCGCATCGAGAGGATCCCGGGAGCCACGCCGCGGCGGAGGTCCTCCACCAGCAACCGGATCATCGGGAGCGGGTCCAGAATCCAGAGATCGTCTCGGCGATACACGGCACCGACGTAGCGGCCCGAATCGGCTTGCGCGGCCTGTTCCAATTCCACGGCCGCCTGGCCTTCGTAGGTCACCCGGTGCCGGACGCCCAGGATCGCCGAGACCGCGTCGAAGACCCGGCCGCATGAGGATGTCAGGGGGCAATTGAGGCGGCGTTCGAGCATGGCCAGGACAACGGACCGTTCCCGGGCCGGGAAGGTGTTCAGAATATCGGGGTAAGCCTTTCCCACGTCGCCGCCCGCAAGCAGGTAGAGCGCGGAAACCGCCGTCCGCCAGGGTTCCAGGACGGCTCGATCGCCGCCCGGAAGCCTAAGGTGTCGGAACCGGCCGAGGCGGCGGAAGCGCTCGGCGTCCACCCAGAGCAGCTCCCCGCCCCAGATCGTGCCGTCCGGACCATAACCCGCCCCATCCAGGGCCAGTCCCAAAACCGGCCCGGAAATCTTCCGTTCCGCCAGCACCGAGGCGATGTGGGCATGGTGGTGCTGCACCGCGATCACCGGAAATCGGTCCTGGCGTTCCGCCCACTGGGTGCTCAGGTAATCCGGGTGCAGATCGTGAGCCACCCGTTCCGGACGGATTTCGAGGATCCGCTGCAGATGGTCCACGTTCCGTTCGAAGGCCCGAAGGGTTTCCAGGTTCCTCAAGTCTCCGATGTGCTGGCTCACAAAGGCTTCAGCCCCGCGGGTGATGCAGATCGTGTTTTTCAGTTCGCCCCCCACGGCGAGGACCGATGGACCCGCCGCCTCGAGAAAGATCGGCACCGGCACGTAACCGCGGGCCCTCCGAAGAGGTCGCGGTGCCCCTCCGAACAGGCGCACCACCGAATCGTCACAGCGGATATGAATGTCCCGGTCATGCAAAAGGAAGGCGTCGGCGATTTCTCGAAGATGGGAACGTGCCTCGTCGTTTTCAGTCACGATGGGCTCGTCGCTCCGGTTTCCGCTGGTCATGACCAGTGCCTCGTAGGGGCTCTCGAAAAAAAGCAGGTGGTGGAGGGGCGTATAGGGGAGGAAGGCACCCAGAAACCGATTCCGAGGGGCCACGGCTTCTGCGATGGGCGTGGTGCCTTCACCGGAGGTCTTTCCGCGTTTCCGCAGGAGCACGATGGGACGCTCAGGGGCTTCGAGAAGCGCCGATTCTTCCGGGGAAACCCGGCAGTAACGCGTCACGGCCTCCAGGTCTCGAAACATGACCGCAAACGGCTTTTCTTCACGGATTTTGCGGCGCCGAAGGCGGCGCACCCGCTCTTCCCCCGTCGCTTCCACCGCCAGGTGAAAGCCACCCAGACCCTTGACTGCGAGGATCTGCCCCTCCTTGAGCCGTTCCACGGCGTCGGCCAGAGCTCTGCGTCCGGCCGACAGCCGATTGCCCTGCGGGTCTTCCAGCCAGATGTTCGGGCCGCAGGACCAGCAGGCGTTGGGCTGCGCATGAAAGCGGCGGTCTCGGGGATCGCGGTATTCCCGGAGGCATTCCGGACACATGGCGAAGCGGGCCATGGTGGTCTTTTCCCGGTCGTAGGGAATGTCCCGAATGATGGTGTATCGGGGACCGCAGTTGGTGCAGTTGATGAAAGGATATCCGAACCCTCGATCGGTGGGATCGAAAAGTTCCCGGATGCAGTCCCGGCAGGTGGCCACATCGGGCGAAACGAGTGTGCTGCGGTTTTGGCTGCCGTGGCTTTCCAGGATGTCGAAAGTCGGGCGCGGTTCGAAAGGTAGTTCGGTGACTTCCACTGAGACGATCCGTGCAAGCGGTGGCGCCTTGTCCCACAGATCCCCGAGGAAGGCCTTCACATCGGCTGCGGCCCCCGCCACCTCGATCCGAACGCCGTCCGGCTGATTTCTCACCCAGCCGCCCAGCCGGTGCCGTTCCGCAAGCTGATAGACCGTCGGGCGAAACCCCACCCCCTGGACGATCCCCTGAACCCGCACGGCCACCCGACGCCCGTCCGGCGTCAACTCAGGCGATCCCCTGCTTTCGTTTCTCGAATCCTCGCTTCCAGCCATGCGAACCATGCTTCCAGGCCTTCCCCGGTCCGGCAGGAAACCTCGAAGACCTCCTGGTCCGGATTCAATTGGCGGGCGCGTTCGCGAATCTTCGCCACATCGCAGTCCACGTAAGGAAGGAGGTCGATCTTATTGATGAGCAACACCGCCGACTGGCGGAACATGAGCGGGTATTTGAGAGGTTTGTCGTCCCCTTCGGCCACGCTCAGGATCATCACCTTGTAGTGCTCGCCCAGGTTGAATTCGGCTGGGCAGACCAGGTTCCCCACATTCTCCACCACCAGCAGATCCACACCGTCCAGGGCCAAGGCGTCCAAGGCCGTCTGAATCATGTTGCCGTCCAGGTGACAGGCTCCGTCCGTGTTGATCTGCACCGCCTGAGCCCCCTTTCCGTGGATCCTTTCCGCGTCGCAGGACGACTGGATGTCGCCTTCGATGACGGCCAGCCCGTACCGGGCGCTCAAGGCTTCGATGGTTCGTTCCAGAAGCGAGGTCTTCCCCGCACCCGGCGAACTCATGAGGTTCAATGCGAGGATTCCAGCATCGTCGAATCGCCTGCGGTTGGTCGCCGCCAGCCTTTCATTCACTTCCAGAATGTTGCGGACGACAGGCACCTTGATTCCGCTCATCGGTTTCTCCGTCTTCGTCGGTTTCTCCTTCTATGGACATCAGCGTCATCTCCCGGCCGCTGACGAGATCCATGCCGGCAGGCACCAGACCACAGTCCGGGCACCGGTCGAAGAGGTCTTCCATCTCGAATCGTTCACCGCACAACGGGCAACGGGCCACCACCGGCACCGTTTCGATCTCCAGAACCGCCTCCGAAGCGACGGTTCCCTGCGCAACGGCTCCGAAGCAGAAGGTGAGCGCATCCGGCACCACCGCCGCCAACGCCCCGATCTGGAGGCGAACCCGATCCACGCGCGTCAGGCCATGGCGGCGGCTTTCGTCCATGACGATTTCCAGGAGGCTCTGGGCAATGGACATTTCATGCACGGCAAATCCTCGATTCCCGCCCCAGGTTCGGTGCCGCCGATCGGTTCCAAATGCTGATGGCACTTAACACAGCGCCCGAAAGGAATCAAGCGGACGCCCGGATGACGGGACCGGTTGAGTTCCTTCCAGGTCCGGGTGTATGAGATGTAAAGAACACGAACCGGCGCAAGAGGAGCTCGTCTCCATGCAGATCCCACTTTCATCGGCTTTCCGAACGCGTGTTGCGGCCATGACCGGCTCGCTCCTGGTGGGCCTCATGCTCATGGCGGCCAAATTCTATGTCTACCGCCTCACGCACTCATCCGCGGTGCTTTCCGACGCGCTGGAATCCATCATCAACGTGATCGCCAGCGGTTTCGCCCTGGGAAGCGTCATCTTTTCGGCCAAACCGCCCGACACCGGTCACCCCTACGGACACGGAAAGATCGAGTACTTTTCCGCGGGGTTCGAAGGAGCCCTCATCATCCTGGCGGCGTTCGGCATCTTTCGAACGGCATGGCCGCAGATCCTTCACCCGCACCCGCTCCCGCACCTGGAACTGGGGCTGGTCCTCCTGCTGGGAACCAGCGCCGCCAATCTGATCCTGGGGATCGTTCTCGTGCGAGTCGGAAAGAAAACGGTGTCGCTGGCCGTTCTGGCCGACGGCAGGCATGTCCTGACCGACGTGATCACGTCCATCGGCGTTCTCGCGGGTCTGCTGCTGGTACGGCTCACGGGATGGTACTGGATGGACGGCGCGGTGGCCGCGGTCCTCGGCCTTCATATCCTGGTCTCAGGCGGCCGCCTCGTGAAAACCTCCTTCTCCGGACTTATGGACGCCGCCGACCTCAGCCTTCTCGATGAAATCGCAGCCCTCATCGCCCGACACCGGAAGGAGACCTGGATCGACGTGCATCGCCTGAGGGCCTGGCGGGCGGGAGAGCGGCTCTTCGTTGATTTTCACCTCATTCTTCCACGAAACTTGCCGCTCCACGCCGCCCATACCGAAGTGAAGGCATTGGAAGGCATTTTCCGGGAAAGGTTCGGGGCGATGGTGGAAGTCATGATTCACGTGGATCCATGCTCGGACCCGCAATGCCAGGTGTGCGCCGAAAGCGGCTGCGGACTCAGAAAACACCCGACCCACCACCAATATTTGTGGGACCGGAATTTCCTCACCGCCGAGTTCCCCCACGACCAGGACACCACCGATCACCATCCCCGGGATTCATGACCCGCCGGTTCAAGATCCCCCCTGGCAGGAACCTTCCCCTCGTTCCCAAGCTCCGCTTGCGAACGGCCTCATGGCAATCGAAGCTGGAGCTTCTGCACAGCTGTGTTCCCAAGCTGGAGCTTGGGATCAAGGTGGAATTCTATTTCCCCTCCCCTTGTGGGAGGGGATTAAGGGGAGGGGAATGTAACTGATTGACATATGTTTATTTTATCACCCTCACCCCAACCCTCTCCCATCAAGGGAGAGGGAGATTTTTCCCCTCGTTCCCAAGCTCCGGCTTGCGAACGGCCTCATGACAATCGAAGCTGGAGCTTCTGCACAGCTGTGTTCCCAAGCTGGAGCTTGGGATCAAGGTGGAAGGCGGCAATGCGCCGGCGGAATCGAAGACGGCGGGCAACGGGAGTGCCGCGTTAGTTGTGCTAATGCAGGTCTTGACCATTCTTCGGGCTTTCCCCGGTGACCACCCCGTCAGCCCGCACAGCGTCTTAAGCGACAGATCGGCTTAAGGGAAGACCTCAGAGGAAGACCTCTGCCCCCCGAAGCAGGTTTCCGCACACCTCGTCCTTCGCCCTGCCAATTTTCCTCTTGACGATCCATTTTATTTTAACTAATCTCCCTACGCTATTTGAAAATGCAGCAAAGGATCGCCGGCACAAAGGCGTGCTTTTCCAGGGCGATCGGTGAATGGGACGAAGGCGTCCGGGCTTCCCGAGGGAAGGCGGACGCCTTTATTTTTTTCCAAACCTGCCGGGCGAAGGAGGGAAAGCGGCATGTCCTACAGCAAACCGAACCGCAGTGCGGCCACTCTGACTACGACGCGAGTCGAACCGGTTCCCATGTCCGGAATCTGCGTGACCTGTCTCGACGGCTGCGAAGGGCCCTGCGAAATCGGCCGATCCGCTCTCAAAGGCCGGGAAATGATCTATCCCCAGCCTTTCGGCAAGATCACCGCCGGAGCGGACAAGGACTATCCCATCGATTTTTCCCACTTCAATATCCAGGGCACCTGTGTCGGCGCCGTGGGTGTGGCCGCAGATCCCGATGTGGCCGTCTTCCCCGCGGTGGACTGCACAACGGCCGTCGGAGCGGACGGGGGCATTCGGCTCGATTTTCCGGTTTTTACGGGAGCGGTCGGTTCCACGGACATCGCACGGATCAACTGGGAAGACGTTGCGGTGGGTGCGGCCATTTCCGGCATCCTGGTGGTGGCTGGGGAAAACATCTGCGGAATGGACCCTCAGGCCGAAATCAAGAACGGCCGCGTCGTCCGTTCGCCCGAAATGGAGCGACGAGTCGCCGCCTTCAAGAGGTGGCATAACGGAACGGGCGGGATCATCGTCCAGGCCAACGTGGAAGACACGAAACTGGGCGTTCCGGAGTATGTGATCGAGAAGTTGGGCATCGAGATTTTCGAACTCAAGTGGGGCCAAGGGGCGAAGGACATCGGCGGGGAAGTGAAGCTTCCCTCCATCGAAAGGGCCCTGCAGCTGAAGGAACGGGGCTACATCGTTTTGCCCGATCCGTCTCGACCTGCCATCCAAGAGGCCTTCCACGCGGGCGGCATCTCCGAATTCGAAAGGCATTCGCGGCTCGGCATGGTGGACGAGGAATCCTTCCACAAGGAAGTGACGCGGCTGAGGAAGATCGGCGCCAAGTACGTCACCCTGAAGACGGGAGCCTATCGGCCGGCCGACCTGGCGCGCGCCATCAAGTATGCCTCCGATTCCCGGATCGACCTGCTCACCATCGACGGAGCCGGCGGCGGCACGGGCATGAGTCCGTGGCGAATGATGAACGAATGGGGCATTCCCACCGTCTACCTGGAATGCCTGACCCATCAGATCTGCGAAAAGCTACGCGCCAGGGGTGCCTACATCCCGCCCATCGCCATCGCGGGCGGCCTGTCCATGGAGGACCACCTCTTCAAAGCCATCGCTCTGGGGGCACCGTATGTCAAGGCGATCTGTCTGGGCCGCGCCATCCTGACCGCAGCCATGGTGGGGAAAACCCACGGCAGGATGATGGCGGAAAAGATGGCGGAACGGGGCCGGAGTCTCGAAGAAGGCTACCTGGCGCTCTTCGCCGTAGCGGCTCAACTGAAGGAACGCTTCGGAGACGATTTTGAACGGATTCCCGCGGGGGCCATCGGGATGTATTCCTACCTCGACCGGCTCCGCCAGGGTCTCCAGCAGTTCATGGCCGGCGCCCGAAAATTCGCCCTCAAGCACATCGACCGGAACGATATCGTGGCGCTCACCCGGGATGCCGCCGAGATATCGGGCATCCCCTACGTGATGGATTCCGATGCGCTCGAGATCGAAAAGATTCTCGGATAGCTGAATCGAAGGCCCTCGCGGCGGGGGCCTATTTCCACAAATCGGCTAATGCCCGGAACGATCCGGGGAACGTGCAAAAAGCAAGGAGAAAGATCATGTCAAAGATCATTTGTGCCCACCTGTGCAAGTCCTGTTACGCCATGGGCGTCTGTGCGGTCCATGCCATCTCGGAACTGAACGGCAGCATCCTGGTGGATACCGAAAAATGCATCGGATGCGGATCGTGCAAGACGGCTTGCGTGGCCTTCGGCTACAAGGCGTTACAGAACAAGTCCCCACAATTTTTCATGAAGCACGCGGCCTGAACCGCGCGACCCGGCCCTTTTCTCGCGGATGCCTCGCCGGCGTCCAACCCCGCCGGCAGGGGCGTTTCTTTGCGGTGAGGAAAGCAGCCGCCTGGATCTCCAACCCGCTGGTCCGTTCGGCTCAGCAGATGTTGATCCAGAGCAGGCGGGCAGGCCCCTCACCCAGGTTGCGCCATTCGGTGGGAATCGACGAATTCAGGTAGATCACATCGCCCGCCGAGGCGGTATAGCGGTCGGTCTCCATCTGGAATACCACCGTTCCCGAAAGCACGTAGCCGACTTCGTCTCCCTTCCGCATGAAGAAGTGACAGGGGACCGTGGTCTTGGGTTCGATCTCGATCAGGTAGGGTTCCCCACGCGGGTTACAGTCAAGTGGGGTCAGCAGCCGCACCGAAACACCTTCGTTGGGCAGGTGGGGCAGCCGCACGGCGGCGGCCTGCGATTCGCTGAAAACCGGCCGGCGACGCGTGCGTGTCGGTTCCATGAAGAAGGCGCTCACGTCCACGTCGAGCACTTCGGCCATCTTGAGAAGCGCGGGGATGGAAGGATAAATCAGGTTGCTTTCCACCTGCGAGATGCTGCTCGGCGTCACCCCGACCAGCCGGGCCAGTTCGCTCTGGGACAGTCCGCGTTTCGTCCGCAACTTCCGGAGCCGGGTTCCCAGTCCTACGCGGTCGGCCCCCTTACCTTCATCGTTGATGTTGACCGTCAATCCGTCCGTCCAATAGGTGAAAGACTTACCGAGATTCGGCACATCGCGGTCTTCCGCCTTCAGGACGGTCAAAGACGTCGTCCCGCGCTTTATGGAAAGATCGACGGCCACTTGGGCGATCTGGTTGATCTGCGCCCTCAGCCGCGGCGAGTGGGCCTTTTTCTCCATGATCCAGTAAGCGACGGTGTTGAGTTCATAGAGCCGAGGGCAGGAATGGGAGTAGAAGCGCGAGATCGCTTCTTCCCCGCCCCACAGTTCTTGCATGCCCGTGATGCTTTCAAAAACGAAATTTACGGTTCCCGCCAGTTCTCCGTGAATGCCGTAGAGTCTTTCCATAAAATGATCCACGTCCGCCGGTTGCTCGATCGGCTCGATCCGGCAGGGCCATCGCCAGGCGTCTTCCCGGTAGAACTTGAGAAAGGTGGCGGAACCGGCTCCCTTTCCATGAGTGAAGCAGTCCATGAGAATGAAACAGTCGTCGGCGACGAGGGGGCCGAGCTTCTCCAGGAGGTTTCGCGGTGACCGGTCGAAGCTCACGTACACCACCGGCGTCCCCTCTCTTTGGGCCGCCTGAATGAAGCAATGGCAGAACGCGGTGGCGAGACTTCCCGCATCGTCGTACCAGACTACATTGTCCCCGATGTAAAGTCCTCCGAGTATCCGGTCGAGATCCCCCACCCCTGAAGGAACTCGCAGCTTGCCGGTCATAACGCCATCCTTTCCGGGACACCGACCCATGTGATGCCGTTTCCTATGAGTCCCCGCCGGCCGCCATCCATCGAAGACGTGGGAACCCTTCTTCTTGTTCCCAAGCTCCAGCTTGGGAACAAGAAGCAAAAGGTCTGCACCCAACGTTCAACATCGAATGAAAAACCGGGTTGCATTTATGTCATTGGGTTGTTTTTAAAGATGAACGTCGAACATCGAACATTGAACGTTCAACATCGAATGAAAAACCGGGTTGCATTTATGTCATTGGGTTGTTTTTTAAGATGAACGTCGAACATCGAACATTGAACGTTCAACATCGAATGAAAAACCGGGTTGCATTTATGTCATTGGGTTGTTTTTTAAGATGAACGTCGAACATCGAACATTGAACGTTCAACATCGAATGAAAAAACGTGGTACACGCTGAATAAGTTTTAACCATCTCCGGGTCTCCCTAACTTCCTTTTTTCCCATTCACCATTCGATGTTCGATGTTCGATGTTCGATGTTCGATGTTCGATGTTCGATGTTCGATGTTCGATGTTCGATGTTCGATGTTCGATGTTCGATGTTCGATGTTCGATGTTCGATGTTCGATGTTCGATGTTCGATGTTCGATGAACTCTAGTTCATGGCCGATCGGAACGCTCTGGAACAAGGAAATAGGGAGGATTCTGGGCCATTTCGGGCACCACTTCCGACAGCGGCTTGAAGCGGTGGGAAAACCAGGTCCGCAGAAACCGGTCGTCCGCCACCAGCCGAGGCGGGTCCCCGGCGCGAATGGGTCTTTCCACCATTGAAATGGGCCTGCCCAACGCCTCTCCCACCACCGCCAAAAGTTCCCGCACAGAAACCCCGGATCCGCCGCCCACGTTGGAAACGAGCCGTTCCCGGGTATCGAGCACTTCCAGGGCCCGAACATGAGCCAGGGCAAGGTCCATCACGTAGACATAGTCGCGAACGGCCGTACCGTCCGCGGTCGGATGATCGGTGCCGTAAAGCGTAAACGACCCGCCCGTCAGTGCGGCTCTCATCAGGTTGGGCAGCACATGGGTTTCAGGTTCGTGCGTTTCGTAAAGTTCGCCTTCGGGATCGTTTCCCACCACATTGAAATAACGAAGCACCGCGTAGCGGATTCCCGCGACCGGCGCCACCGACGAAACCACCTGTTCGCACTGCCACTTGGAAAGCCCGTAAGGGTTGGTGGGTTTTTTGGGATGGTCTTCCGCAATGGTATCCACTCGGGCGTCGCCATAGACGGCCGCGGAACTGGAAAAAACCAACCGCCGCACCTCGGCGCGTTTCATGGCCTTGAGCAGCGCCACCGTCCCGCCCACGTTCACATCGAAATAGACTTCGGGAAGACGCGTGGACTCTTCGACGCTCGCCCTGGCGGCGAAGTGAATCACCGCCTCGATCTGAAAGCCTTTGAGCACCCGGAAAAGCGCTTCCTCATCACGGATGTCTCCGAACACGAACGGCCCGTATCGCGCCCACGCCAACCGCCCTTGGCTCAGGTCGTCGAAGACCACGGGGGTCAACCCACGGGACTTTAGAAGCTTCGCGGTATGAGATCCAATGTAGCCGGCTCCGCCGGTAATCAGAACGTTCATAGGCGGCTATCCATAGTCGCCCGCCGCCTGCGATGGAGCTTGAAGATTTCGTCTCTGGTGGCCAGAGCGTCCATGCGGGGGACTTCACGAAGAATGTTTTCCCTGCCGTTCATTTCCTGGCGGTCCACCAGCACCACGGCTCGCACCACTTCCAGGCCGGCCGTTCGGCACGCCGCGACGGCCTTGAGGGTCGACCCTCCGGTGGTGATTACATCATCCACCACCACCACACGGTCGCCGGGCTTGACCTTGCCTTCGATGGGCGCGACGATTCCGTGGCCTTTTTCGAGCTTTCGGACCACAAAAGCCTGGATCGGCCGACCTTCCAGCCACGAGGTATAGGCCACAGCCAGCGCGATGGGGTCGGCGCCCAGGGTGAGACCCCCGACGGCGCGGACGTCACTGTCTCGGATCAGGTCGAAGATCAGGCGCCCGATGAGCACCTGCCCTTCGGGATCCAGCGTCACGCGCTTGCAGTTGAAGTAGAAGGAACTCACACCCCCGTGAGCCAGTTTGAACCTCGGAGTTTCCGAATACTGGAAGGCGTCCCTCAGGATCAATTCCTTGAGCCGTTCCGCCATGGCACCTGGTTCCATCCGGTTGCTCCATGTTGCCCGACGACAAGACCTGTACGGTCCATAGTTCTAGTAAGGGCGGCCCCGCAACCGCCGAACCGTTTTCACGATGGATGCCGCCGCCCTTTCGATTTCGTCTTCGGTCGTGAAACGCCCCACTGAAAAACGACACGTTCCCCGCGCCACATCCATGTTCACCCCCATGGCTCCCAGCACATGGGAGACCTTCACCGTTTCCGCGTGACAGGCCGCTCCCGCCGATGCCGCCACATCTTCGAGTTCGGAGAGGATGCGGTCGGCGGTCAGGCCGCGAAACCCGATACTGGATGTGTTGGGAAGTCTTTCGGCCGACCGGGCATGAATCACGGTTCCCTCCAGGGACTGGAGCAGGCGCTGTTCCAAGAGATCCCGGAGTCTCGCCGTTCGGGCCGATTCTTCGGCGACCCGTTCGGCGGCAAGGCGGGCGGCGGTCCCCAACCCAACGATTTCAGGCACATTTTCCGTTCCGGGGCGCAGACCCCGCTCCTGCCCGGCTCCAAAAAGGATCCTCTGAACCGGGGTACCCCGGCGCACGTACAGGGCGCCGACACCTTTGGGTGCATAGAGCTTGTGGCCGGCGACGGTGAGGAGGTCCACGCCGAGGGCGTTCACGTCGACCGGGATCTTGCCGACACTCTGGGCCGCGTCCGTGTGGACAAAGACACCGCGGCCGCGGGCTACGTCGGCGATTTCAGCTATCGGCTGAATCGTCCCCACCTCGTTGTTGGCATGCATGATGGTAACCAGGAACGTTTCCGGGCGCAGGCTCTTCTCCAGGCTCTCAACCGCCACTCGGCCCGCTGAGTCCACCGGGAGGAAGGTCACATCCGTGCCTTCTTCCAGCATAGCCAGGCAAGGTTCGACGACGGCCGGGTGTTCGACCTTGGAAGTCACCACGTGGCGGGCCCGCGCCGACAGGGACCGGGCCACCCCGAAAAGCGCAAGATTGTTGGATTCGGTGCCGCCGCTGGTGAAAAGGATTTCTTCGGCTGAACAACCGAGAAGCCCCGCCACCTGCCGACGCGCCTCCTCCACCGCCTCACGCGCCCTTCGCCCCCAGACATGGGGACTGGACGGATTGCCGAAGTGGCGCCTCAAGTAAGGGATCATGGCCTCGACCACCAGTGGGTCCACGGGGGTGGTGGCGTTGTAATCCAAGTAGACGGGATCGGGACTCATGGGGGGTCCATTGGAGTCAGAAGGCCAGCTGGCCGGACCGTTCGTATTGTTTCCACTCCTTGCGCTTCAGAGGCCGAAAATCAGTACTCCGGCATCGGGCGCAACCCTGATAACGACCGTCGCTGGACTGACGCCATAGCGTGTACAACAATCCGGGCAGCACCAGGCAGCACCAGAGCATCATTTCCTTCTTTCGGGACCCCTTGGTCATCTCTTTCGCATCACCGATGTAGCCGCAGGCATTGCAGACGATTTTCATTCGTGTCTCCTTTCGCGATCGTTGCCTGGGCCTTTATAATGCTCATGGCTTATGATATCAACCGGATTCAAGATTCCAGAAAGGGTTGTCGGTTCAAGCGGAAAGAGACTTCGCCCGCCAGGCACCAAAGGAGGAGCGCCTGTGGGACCACGGGTCAGACATGTGAGTGTGGCTTTCACGGGCGGCTGCGTGGGCGCCCTGGTCAATTCCCTGGTGGCCTGGCATTTCGGCAACATGGAAATTCCTCAGCAGGTGGGCGTGGCCTTGGCACCGGTTTGGACAAAAGGCTTTCTCTATGAGCGGCTCACCTGGGGAGGCCTCTGGGGACTCCTCTTCCTGCTGCCCATCTGGCGAAGCGGCTTTTGGGTGGGGGTTTTCAGCCGGGGTATCCTTTTCAGCCTGGCACCTACCCTGTTTCAGCTGTTCTATGTCTTTCCGGAAGTGTCCGGAAGCGGCCTCCTGGGATGGAAACTGGGCAGACTCACGCCCCTTTTCGTCTTCTTCTACAACGCGATCTGGGGCCTCGTGACGGCTCTCTGGATCCGGATCGCCGGGAAATGAGGGGGCAGTCCTGCGGCGGCTTGACGCCCCCACGCCGAAGGGCTATGGTGAGTCACAATCCCCCGCAAATGAAAGGCTTATGAGCGATGGCCTCCGATTTCACCTCGGACGGGCTTTCAGCCAGCCTGGAAGATTACCTGGAAGTGATCTTCCATCTGGAGAAAGCCAATCGTGTGGCCCGGGCCAAGGACATCGCCGAACAGATGAATGTTCAGCGAGCCTCGGTGACAGGTGCGCTGAAGGCCCTCGCGGCCAGGGGCCTCATCAACTACAGTCCTTACCGCACAATCACCTTGACGGCGAGCGGGCGCGAGGTAGCTCGGGAAATCATTCGGAGGCATGAGATCCTGAAGGAATTCTTCACTACCGCGCTGCTTCTGGAAGCGAAACAGGCGGAAGCCAATGCCTGCCGTATCGAGCACGCCATCGGACCGGTGGCCATCGAACGTCTGGTCCGATTTCTGGAATTCATCAAGCATTGCCCTCGAGCGGGAACGGACTGGCTGGAGGCCTTTGCCAACTTCTGCAAGCACAGCCAGGATCCTCCCGATTGTGAAGCGTGCCTGAAGAACTGTTTACAGAAACTCTCCGTACTCCCAAAAGAGGCCTGACCGTCTTTCCGGGGGGGGTTATGGCTTTCGGGCGGATTTTCGAGCCGCAAGGAGTCGCCGCATGAAAAAGATGTGGATCCAACTGAATCCCGATTACGACTTGAAAGGGTTGGAAGAGAAGCTCAAAGAGATCGGCAGGATCGAACGCGACCCGCAGGATCCTTCGAAGATTTTCCTCACATTCCACAACCAGTCGGAAAGCGGGATCAAGATGAGCTGTTTTCGCTTATCCGAGGACTTCATTCATTATTTCAAAGACTTCGACATGGTCCGGTCATAGGCCCGTTGAGTGCTTTCCCCGCCCGGTGTCCGCGGGAAGGCCGATGCCGCCCGAAGATCCTCGGGCCGTCCCTTACGGCGCGCGCAGAAAACGACGGCACGGCCGTTTCCACCTCCTTTCGTCAGACCTCTCAAACAGCGCTTCCCTTGACAAAATCCCGACATTTTACTATGCTGTATCAGCACTCTTGAGTATTGAGTGCTAACGCTGGCTTCAGGGGGGGTGGCCCGTGACCGAACTGAGCGAACGCAACCGAAAGGTTCTGGAAGCGGTGATCACCGGCTACATCCAGAGCGGCGAGCCGGTGGGGTCCCGGACCATATCGAAGCATTATGGTCTCAATGTGAGTTCGGCCACCGTCCGAAACGTGATGGCCGACCTGGAAGAGATGGGGTTTCTCTATCAGCCCCATACGTCCGCGGGCCGGGTGCCGACCGACAAGGGACTCCGACTCTACATCGATTCCATCATGAAGCTTCAGACATTGGAGCGGCGGGAGCGCGACGAGATTCGACGGGCTTTCCTGGACACGACGGGCGACACCGAAACCCTGTTGAGGCGAACCTCGAGGGTGCTGGCGCTCTTTTGCAATCAAGCAGGTGTGGTATTGTGGCCGAAGTTGAGCGCCACCCGTTTCAAACACATCGAATTTGTGCGGCTGCGGCCGCGGCAGATCCTTGTGGTGCTGATTTCCCACTCGGGCCTGGTCCACCACAGCCAGCTCGACTGGGATGAAGATCTCGATCAGAACACGCTCGACAAGTACAGTCGCTACGTAAACGAAATCCTACAGGATGTCCCGCTGGTGGAGATCACCCAGCGACTTCTGAAAGAGATGGAAAGCGAAAAGGCGCTCTTTGACGAGCTCTTTTCAAAGGCTCTCGAGATCAGCCGGCGTGCTTTTCAGGGAAACCTTGAAAGTGCGGACCTTCACATCGAAGGGCGGACGAACCTCTTGAACAATCCAGAATTCGCCGATGTAGAACGGATGCGGCGCATCTTGGAAGCGTTCGAGGACAAGTCGAGGATCATACGGCTTCTCGACAGGGCGCTGAAACCCGAAGAAAACGTCCACATCATCCTCGGACCCGAAAGCGAGGTGCAGGAGCTTCATGAAGTGAGCCTGATTTCGTCCCCTTACCGTCGAGGCGACACGGTGCTCGGAGTTTTAGGAGTGATCGGGCCCATGCGCATGGATTACTCCCGCATCATCCCTATCGTGGAATTCACCGCTTCGTTCCTCAGCGAACTGCTCGAAGAGCCGTGGGAGGACTGAAATTTGACGGGGAGGGGTGATTCCTATTGCACGTTGGAGAAATGTTCTTAACGTATAGGGCGTGAAAGTCAGCCGCAGGCTTGAGCCTTGTCGAAAGCCGGCGTCGAGAGGAGGAAGGAGGCCGATGGCCGAAAAGACCATGAATCACAACGAGCAGGAAGAGATGGTTCCGGCGGTTGGTGAGGGCGGCCGGGAGTCCGCGAAGGCTTTTGATCCGGAGACGGCAACCCGCGAGGACTGGGAAGCTCTCCTGGCCCGCAAAGATCAAGAGATCGCTGAACTCAAGGACAAGATGCTCCGACTCGCCGCCGACATGGAAAACACGCGCAAGCGGCTGGAACGGGAACGCAGCGAAGCCATCTGCTTCGCCAATGAGAGTATCTTGCGTGAGCTGCTCAGCGTGGTCGACAACCTGGAGCGGGCCATTCAGCATGGGGAATCCGAATCGGATCCGGAGCGTCTCCTGGAAGGGGTTCGGATGACCCACAAGAATTTCCTGGACATTTTGGCCAAGTTCGGGTGCACGCCTTTCGAATCCCGGGGAAAGAGCTTCGATCCCAACTTCCATGAAGCGATCCTGCAACAGGAGAGCAGGGATCATCCTCCGAACACCGTGATCGCGGAGTATCAGAAAGGGTATCTGCTGAACGAACGCCTGCTCAGGCCGGCCCTGGTGGTGGTGTCCAGGGCGCAGGATGACTCCGGCCGGGATGCGCCGGCAGGATCCGAACCGAACGCGACTGCGCCGCAGACGGGAGAGTGATCGCGGGAACCGCGGTCCTGGTGCGGACGGTTTGCCCGAAGCACCGACTCATTAGAGATCTTCAACGTTCTTGCTGTTTATGACACCTTGGATCGCTGGATCAGCCAAGTCACTGAAGGAGGCATTAGCCCATGGGAAAAGTCATTGGAATCGACCTTGGAACAACCAACTCGGTGGTTGCCATCATGGAGGGCAAGGAACCGAAGGTCCTCACCAACTCGGAAGGGGGCCGGACCACGCCGTCTGTGGTCGCTTTTACGGAAAGCGGCGAACGATTGGTGGGTCAGGTGGCCAAGCGCCAGGCCATCACCAACCCGGAAAATACGGTTTTCGCCGTGAAGAGGCTGATCGGGCGCAAATTCAAATCCCCCGAAGTACAGCACGATACCAAGATCCTGCCCTACAAGATCGTGGAGGGTCCCAACGGCGACGCTTATATCCACATCCGGGGGCGAGACTACAGCCCGACGGAGATTTCCGCGTTTATCCTCACCAAGATGAAGCAGACCGCGGAAGATTACTTGGGCGAGAAGGTGACCGACGCGGTCATCACGGTTCCGGCCTATTTCAATGACAGTCAACGCCAGGCCACCAAGGACGCCGGGAAAATCGCCGGCTTGAACGTTCTTCGAATCATCAACGAACCCACCGCCGCGTCGCTCGCCTACGGTCTGGACAAGAAAAAAGACGAAAAGATCGCTGTGTTCGACCTGGGTGGAGGAACCTACGACATCTCCATCCTCGAAATCGGCGACGGGGTCTTCGAAGTGAAGGCCACCAACGGCGACACTCACCTGGGTGGTGAGGATTTCGATCAGCGGATCATCGACTGGCTGGCCGACGAATTCAGGAAAGATCAGGGGATCGACCTTCGAAAGGACAAGATGGCTCTCCAGCGGCTGAAGGAAGCGGCGGAGAAGGCCAAGATGGAGCTCTCGACCGCCACCGAGACGGACATCAATCTGCCGTTCATCACGGCGGACGCTTCGGGCCCCAAACACCTGAACACGAAGCTCACGCGGGCCAAGATGGAAGCCCTCGTGGAGGACATTCTGGACCGGCTGGTGCCGCCGATGGAAATGGCGCTCAAGGATGCGGGCCTGACGCGCCGGGACATCGATGAGGTGATCTTGGTGGGCGGTATGACCCGCATGCCGCGCGTGCAGAAGAAGGTCCAAGACTTCTTCGGCAAAGAACCGCACAAAGGCGTGAACCCCGACGAGGTGGTGGCGATCGGTGCCGCCATTCAGGGGGCGGTTCTCACCGGCGACGTGAAAGACGTGCTTCTACTTGATGTCACGCCGCTGTCTCTCGGCATCGAAACACTCGGCGGTGTCATGACGAAGCTCATCGAACGCAACACAACGATTCCCACTCGGAAGAGCCAGATCTTTTCCACGGCTTCCGACAACCAGACCGCCGTCTCCATCCACGTTCTTCAAGGTGAACGGGAAATGGCCGCCGACAACAAAACGCTCGGCCGCTTCGATCTTGTGGGAATTCCACCGGCGCCCCGCGGCGTACCCCAGATCGAGGTGACCTTCGACATCGACGCCAACGGGATCGTTCACGTTTCGGCCAAGGATCTGGCTACCCAGAAGGAACAGTCCATCAGGATCACCGCCTCCAGCGGCCTTTCGGACCAAGAAATCCAAAAGCTGGTTAAGGAAGCCGAACTCCATGCCGAAGAAGACAAGAAGCGGCGGGAACTGGTTGATGCCCGAAACCAGGCGGATTCCCTCATCTACAGCACCGAGAAATCGCTGAGGGACCTGGGCGACAAGGTGGATGCGGAAACACGCCGGAAGATCGAAGAGCAGATCGAAGTCCTGAAAAAGGCCATGGAGGGTACGGACAAGGACGCCATCACCCGCCAAATGGAACAGCTGACTCAGGTATCCCATAAGCTGGCTGAAGAAGTGTACAAGAGGACCGCGGAACAGCAAGCGGCATCCGCGGGTGGTGAAGCAGCGGGCGGCACTTCGGAAAAGAAACCTGACGAGGACGTGGTGGACGCCGACTTTGAAGAGGTCAAAAAGTAAGTGCCGACGCCGCGCCGAACCATGCAAAGAATCAAAGGGCACGTGACCGCATGTGCCCTTTGTGCTATTGAGGGCGGCATTTCGTAACGTTGTGCCGGGTGCCGGATCACAGAAACGCCCTCACGCCGGCCCCGGAGGTCGCCAAGCGCTCCCGGAGGCTGTTCATGACGCGAAGTGCCGCACTGGTCCTCCTGATCCCGGTCCTGGCCGCCCTCGCGGGCTGCGCCCCGATTTCCCGGCAGTCCGCGGTCGTCATTCCATCCGACATCTTCCACGCCCCGGCGCCTCCGGAGGCCCGGGCCTTGTGGGAGGAAGCCGAAGCCATCGAGAATTCCGGCAACCTGGATGCCGCGCTACAGGCATGGGAAAGAGTGGCGCTTTTTTTCCCCAACAACGCCATCGCACCAAAGGCTCTGACGCGTGCGGGAAGACTCTGCCTGAAAAACGATCGGCCCGACCAGGCCCTGCAGTACTTTGAATCGATCCTTTCCAGCTTCCCTCAGTGGGATCAGACCGACATCACCCAAGTGGACCGCCTGGAGGCCCTTTGGGCCCGGGGCGAACGCGGATCCGCCCTGAAAACCGGCCTGGAACTCTGGGAGACGTCTCTGGATCGACCGGAAATGCTGGTCCGGTTAAGCACCTTCCTGGCGAAGGCTCACGCGGCATCCGGGGACCCGGGAGCCGCCTTCGACCGGCTCGCTTCCGGATACGCGAATGCTCAGACAGCAGACGAGCGCCGGGCGCTGGACGAGGTGGCCCTGCAACTGGCCTCCTCTCTCGAAGAAACGGCGGCTCAGACACTCTTCGAGCAGTACCCGGCGGAACCGATCGGGCCTTTCCTGGAATACGCCATCCTTGACAAGCGGTGGAAATCGCAGGGAGACCCTCAGACGAGAGAGGAACTTCTGAGGCTCCTGGCTCGATACCCGACCCACCCCGTGGCCCATGAAGTCCAGGAAATGCTGAATGCGTCTCCCGTCGAGGAAGCGGTACCTCTCCACGTGGACCGCATCGGCAGCCTGCTGCCGCTTTCAGGTCCCCACGCCCCTCACGGCCGGAACATCCTGCGGGGCTTGGCACTCGCCGTCGAAGACTGGAACCGAGCTGCTTCCCAGCCGATAACCTTGGTCGTCAAGGACACCCAGGCTCAGCCGGAACAGGCGGTCCCTGCCTTTGAGACGCTGGTGCGCCAAGAGGGGGTGCTGGCCGTCATCGGACCGTTGAGCGCCCCTAGCGCAGCCGCAGTCGCGGCCGAGGCCAACCGATGGAACGTTCCTCTCCTCACCCTGACTCAAAAGGATTCCGTCGACGCGGAATCTCCTTTCCTGTTTCATGCCTTCATCGACAACAGGGACATGCTGCACCGACTGGTTTCCTACTGCATGGAACAGCTGGGCATAAAGCGCTTCGGAGTCCTCCGGGCCGAAGATCGTTACGGAAACCGCTTGGCCGGAGCGTTTAAGCAAGTGGTGGAAGAACTCGGTGGCGAGCTGGTGGCCGAGAGCTCCTACCGGCCCGGAAGCACGGATTTCCGTGAACCCATCCAGAGGCTTCTCAAGGCGGCCCGGTCGGCATCGGCCGATGCGGGCGGCCACACAATCATCGAAGCTCTTTTCATCCCGGACCAGGCCCAGACCGTGGCGCTCATCGCTCCTCAGCTGCCTTACTACGGCGTGGTGGGAGCGACACTGCTCGGAACCAATCTCTGGGAAGACCCGGCCCTCCTATCCATCGGCGGCGTCTATGTTGAAAACGCACTTTTCCCGGCCGCGCTGCCCCTAAAAGACAACCCCGTTTCGACGCCTTTCGCGAAATTTCGCGAAAAGCACCGGGCCGTCTACGGCGAGGAACCGGACTACCTGAGCGCCCAAGCCTACGACACTCTAACCTTTCTGCTGGAGGTCGGGCGGAAGTGGAACGTCCGCGACCGCTTTCCCCTGCGACAGGCTCTTATGGACAGCACAGGCCATGAAGGCATTCTGGGAGCGCTCCGCTTTCGACCGGACGGCCGGCTGGAGCGTGACTATCCGATCTTTCAGGTCATGAACGGCGACCTCATCCAGGTGTGGCCCTGATCTGAGACCGCCGTGGGGGAGGGCGGCCTTACACCTGTCGTTCACGACAGACGGCAACATCCAACGCTCCGCGCCCTCAGGCCGGCGAATAGGCGTTGAGGAGGATCTCATGGAACCAACGGCCGACTACCGCGAAGCCGGCGATGAAAAGCCCGATTCGCTTTTCGAGGCTCACCCCACTACCCTCACCCTCCCGGTGCTCTGGGGGCACATGGATCCCACGGGCCGGATGAATCCGGCCTTGTTTTTCCGATTTTTCGAATCCGTGCGCGTCGCCTACGGCGACAAGGTCGGAACTCACGCCACCCTGCATGAAACGGGGATCGGACCGATCCTGGCCGAAACGGAAGCCTCGTTTCTGCACCTTGTCCATTATCCGGACAGGCTCCTTTTGGGGTGCCGCACCATACGCCTCACTGAAACGACCATGACGCAGAGCTACCTGGCTTACAGCCTCACTCAAAACCGCACGGCGGCCACGGGGACCGCGCGGATCGTCGCCTACGATTACCGGCAGGGCCGAAAGACTACCTTTCCTCACTCCGTGATCCGCCGAATCCTCGCGGCCGAAAAGGGCCTCCGCCTCAGCACGGATCAGTGACCCGTATCGGTCACGCCGGCCTCTTCAAAGGTCTTGATGTCCTTCAGCACTCTTGCGGCCGCGTCCACGATGTTCATGGCGAGGGCCGATCCGGTTCCCTCCCCCAGCCGCATGTCCAGGTCCAGGATCGGACGGATGCCCAAAAGATCGATCATGGCTCCATGGCCTACTTCGCGGCTTCGATGGGACAGGAACACGTAGTCTCTGGCGGCCGGAGCCCACCGACACGCGACGAGAGCGCCCGCTGTGGCGATGAACCCATCGCACACCACCGGCGCCCTGACCTTGGCGGCGCCGAGGACCGCGCCCGCCAGTGCCGCTATTTCATAGCCGCCGACCTTTGACAGGACATCCAGAGGATCCTCCGGGTCCGGCCGGTTGACCGCCAAAGCCCTCTCAATCACCTCCACCTTCCGAGCCCATCCTTGATCGTCGATCCCCGTGCCCCGCCCCGTGAGTTCGGCCACGGGCTTTCCGCTGAAGGCGGCCACGATGGCCGTGGACGCCGTCGTGTTGGCGATGCCCATGTCTCCCGTTCCAAACAACCGATACCCTTCTTCCTCGAATGCCCGCTCGACCAGGCCAGCCCCGAGCAGTATCCCGGCAGCGGCCGCTTCCCGGGTCATGGCGGGACCCTGGGCCATGTTGGCCGTCCCATGGCCGATCTTTCCATGGATCACCGGCCAGTCCTGTGGGAGATCCGCGGCGACCCCGCAGTCCACGACGCGCACATCGGCGCCCGCATGAGAAGCTAATACGTTGATGGACGCCCAACCACGGGTGAAGCTGTAAACCATCTGGGCGGTCACTTCCTGGGGATAGGCACTCACCCCTTCCTCGGCCACGCCGTGATCTCCGGCCATGGTGAAGATGATCTTCCTGGAAACATCGGGGATCAGCGTCCCCTGGATGGCCGCAAGCCGCGCAGCGATCTCCTCCAGGTACCCGAGAGAGCCCCTGGGGCGGATCTGCGATCTGAGGCGCTCCCAGGCCTTCTCCTTCCAATCACTGTCGGCTTCTCGTATAGAATTTCGAAGTCTTTCAAGTTCCGTCATCCCATACCCCCTGTTTTAATCCGCCGGAAGGCGATTCCACTGAGAAGAAACATCCAGATAAAAAAAATCCTCCCAACCTCGCACAGAGGTTGGGAGGATTGCGTCATGGCGTGCAACCGGTCCTATCAGGTAACGGCTCGCCCTGCGGCCGAACCGCCTCCCTTTCTTCACGGCAGGTCTTCTGGCTTGCGGATCGCCTTACTCCCCGGCCCTTCCCACCATCCTCCCACCACTCGATCCGGGAACATCCATCCCACCTTGGAAACGGGTGAGGGACTACTGGCAGTGGTTTCGACGGGTTTCATCCCCGCTCACAGCGCCGACCATACGCGGCGGATTTTCACCGCCTTCCCTTTTGAGCCCCCGGGGGCACCGCGAAGAAATCCATCCAAAACCATCGATTCTCTATTTCTTTGAAGTCCTCTTGAGCAGCTTGATCGCCTTTCCCGTCTCCATCACGGGAACGATCTCCGCAACACCCAGGTCCGTCCATTGAAACACGGAAGCGGCCAGATGCGCTTCATCATCGGCTTCGAAGAGCCGGAAGACTCGGTGACCCGTCACGTCGAACCATTCCCCTTGCATTTCGACACCGACATCTTTTTCCAGACCTCCCAGGCGGCGGTCGATCACTTCATCGCGGTCTTCCGGCGCGTAGCTGAATATGGCCATGAACAACATAGTCACCTCCTGTTGGCATAGACGTGGAAGTCGTCCCGGTTCCTTGTCATCGCGTCACGAATGAGCCTATTATAGCAGCAACCTTCGGTTTGGCCATTGAAAAACTCAAGGCCGGCGCCACCGGCATTGCGGATCCTTCCTAAATCGACCTTGACGGCATAAGAAAATATTCACTATACTTATTTTTGATAATCCAAGGAAACAGACACGGAAGGCTTGTTCAACACAAGAGAAAGGAGGGGACTCAAAGTGAAGAAAAAAGTATGGCTGATATGCGCGGCGTTCGGGATGGGGCTCCTGCTGACGGCGGCCATCGGCGTTGTGGCTTCCGACGTGCCGGATGTGATCACGATGAATTCATCGCTCTGGCCCGAGCACACCAAGACCCTGGTGGAGTTCACGCACAGGAAGCACGCGGAGGACCACGGCATCGCCTGTACCGAATGCCACCACGTCTATGAGGACGGCCAAAACGTCTGGAAGGAAGGCGATCCGGTGCAGAAGTGCCAGGAATGCCACAACGAACCAACGATTCAAGGGGAAAAGAAACTCCCGCCTGAACAGCAGAAGCTGAACCTCAAGCTCGCCATTCACGACAACTGCCTTGGCTGCCACCGGGACCTGAAAAAGGACAACCCGCAGACAACGGCTCCCACGACCTGTACCCAATGCCATCCTAAAGCGGGAAGCTAAGAGTCGTGGACCGTTTTTTTTCCTTGTTCCCAAGCTCCAGCTTGGGAACACAACGGTGCAGAAGCTCCAGCTTCGGTTCCCATGAGGCCGTTCCCAAGTCGGAGATTGGGAACGAGAGGAAGGATAACGAAGGTCAAAAAATCCCCCCTCTCCCTTGATGCGAGAGGGTTGGGGTGAGGGTGAGAAAATTAACGTATGTCAATCAGTTACATTCCCCTCCCCTTAATCCCCTCCCACAAGGGGAGGGGAAATAGAATTCCAGCTTGTTCCCAACCTCCAGCTTGGGAACACAACGGTGCAGAGGCTCCAGCTTCGATTCCCATGAGGCCGTTCCCAAGTCGGAGATTGGGAACGAGAGGATAACAAAAAAGACCCCGTTCCCGTTGGAGCGGGGTCTTTTTTTCTAGCAGCACAAAGGCCGCGACCTTCGCAGTTGTCGCATCGCGGCCGTCCATCACGCATCACCGGGGACACTCAACCGACTCTAAATCTCCTCGACGGTGATGGCACCGTTTTCGCACACTTCCACGCAGCTTTCGCAGCCCAAACAGTCATCCGCGTTTACCGGCTCGGCCTTGCCATCCACCAGTTCGTACACGTCCACGGGGCATACATCGACGCATTCCCCACATCCGGCACACTTCTCCTTATCCACAGTCACCTTAAACATGGTCTTCGTCCTCCTCTGGATCGATCAGCAGCAAACTCATATGGGACATTCCGTACTCACCAGGGCCCATGGTCTGCGCAGCATGTAACCTCTGACCGCCACGATGTCAAGCTCCAGGTGAGCGCCGCCCGTTTCCAGTAGCTTCAGATGGAGCAGCGCGGCAAACACGCAAAAAGCCCCACGGGCCGAAAATCCGTCCGGCCCCTGGAGCTCTTCTCCAAGCTTTTGCCGGCATTTACACACAGCCGGTGGGCTTGGGCAATCCGGCCATCTTACAGGCTCCCTTGCCTGGTCCGGACGGAAACAGTTCATAGATGTATTTCAACTTGTAGCCGGTGACTTTAGTAAGAATCCGCACCATGGGAGCAATGCCGTGTTTCGTGTAGTAATCCTGTAGCACGTGAATGACTTTCCAGTGCTCTTCGGTCAGTTCCTGGATGCCCTCCGATTCCTTGACATATTCGACCCACTCGGGACACCAATTGTCGAAGCTGTCGATGAATCCATCTTCATCGACCGTAAAAGTTTTCCCCTTGTACTCAACCTGTGTCATGGAATTACCTCCTTCTAGGATATGATGTTGTGCTCGATGGCCTGTCCCATATAGTGCACACCGCCCTTTCGGCGAGTGATTTCATCCGTCTTGTCTCCACGCCGGTATCTTTCCGCCGTGCGGACCAACGCCTCCGCCCAGAATCCGTTGCCCACCGCATGAATGTGCGTGTAGCCGCCTAGGCAGTTCTTATAACACAATCCATCCCAGCCTTTCACTATCCCGTGCCCTTTTTGAACCCGAAACACCAGCGGCACATCCGGAGACAGGTCGACAACCTTAGAGTAATGGAACTCGTGACCCCGGATCAACCGCCCGGCCGGCACGAAGGGATTTTCCCCGACGCATTCGAGGATCGCGTAGCCGTGGCCCTGGGGTCTTCGTTCGAGAACCACATCGCAGGGAAACACCCCGCACATGGGATAGAATCCCCCTTGATGGTGGATGCCACGGCTCAAAAACATCAACCCCCCACACTCGGCGTACACCGGCAGCCCCTCCTCAACGGCCTGCCCGATGGAATCCCGCAATCCCTTGTTGGTCGTCAGCCCGTTCAGGTGCGTCTCCGGAAACCCCCCGCCGATGTAGAGCGCATCCACAGGCGGCAGCACCTCACACTGGAAGCTGTCGATGAACTTCACAGCCGCGCCTTGCTTCTCCAACGCTTCGAGGTTTTCAGGATAGTAAAACTGAAAGGCGGCATCCCTCACGATCCCGATGGTCACTTGAGCGCGCCCCTGCAGCCGGTTTCGTTCCCGGCCGCTCGACGGCACCCATCCCAGTGGGTCCGCTCTGTCGGCCACCTCCCGCAATCCGTCCAGATCCACGCCTTCACGGATCCTTTCGGCAACGTGCGCGACCGCCGCCTGCAGTTCCCCGTGCTCCTGCGGCGGGACCAGTCCCATGTGTCGTTCCGGGAAGAAATTGACACCCTCTTTGGGAATCACCCCCAGAACGGGCACGCCGCAGGAGCCTTCAATGGCTTCCCTGACGACGCGTTCATGGCGGCTGCCGGCCACTCGGTTTACGATGACGCCCGAAACACGCACCTCCGGATCCAGCCTCTGGCAACCCAGCACCAGCGCCGCCGTGGTTCGCGTCACTTTCGTGGCGTCCACCACGAGCACCACGGGCACCTTGAGGAGCTTGGCCAGTTCCGCGCTGGAGCAACTTCCTTGAGCGTCCAGCCCGTCGTAAAGACCCCGGTTACCCTCGATCACGCTGATGTCGCACGCCCCGGAACGCCCCACAAACGACTCGACGATCTCGTCCGCCGACATCAAAAAGGGATCCAAATTGTAGCAAGGCTCTCCCGCCGCCAGACTCAACCACCCCGC
Organism: Desulfoglaeba alkanexedens ALDC; assembly: GCF_005377625.1. Classification (GTDB taxonomy): domain Bacteria; phylum Desulfobacterota; class Syntrophobacteria; order Syntrophobacterales; family DSM-9756; genus Desulfoglaeba; species Desulfoglaeba alkanexedens. Next base: position 1,064,393 of record NZ_CP040098.1, read on the forward strand.
ATCGATGTAGTCGGGTCCCTTCTTGAAAGGAGCCACGCGGATGCCATGGTGGCGCCTCCAAGCTGCGATCAGGCCAAGGGATACCAGCGTCTTTCCCGACCCTCCCCGCAGGGCCGCGATCATCAGCCTCGGTCGTCTATAAAGCATGCGAGCGAGCTTCCCGGGGCACCGGCAGCCGCGAGCCGCCGGCGCCCTTGCTCAGGATCCTAGAACTTGAACTGGGTTGTGGTTCGCCACGTGGTCATCGCCAACCGATAGTCGTCGATGTGCTCGAACCGGAACTCCAGCCCCGTCTTTTCGAAGAAGCGTTCCCACCCGATGCGATCGATCCATTCCGCCATCCGCTCGTAACGCCGAGCGTCGGACGCGTAGGTATCGAGGATCTTCTTGATCGTCTGGACCACGGTCGGCCAGCGCGGCGGTTCGTTGGGGATGTAAGGAACGGCCAGCTTCGAAAACTTGGGAGCGGTACGAGAGTTGGACACCTTGCCGCCCACCCACAAGGCGACCCCGTCGCCGTCCTGGTTGGCGATGGGAAGCGCCGGACACATGGTGTAGCAGTTCCCGCAGAACATGCAGCGGGCGTTGTTGATTTCGACGCTCTTGTACTCGCCGACCTTCTTCGGCTTGATCGCTGCCGTCGGGCAGGCGGCGATGACCAGCGGGATTTCGCACACGTTCTGGACGCGCTCATGCTCGACAAACGGCGGCTTGCGGTGGACACCCAAAATGGCGATATCCGAACAGTGCACCGCTCCACACATATTGAGGCAGCACGCCAGCGAGATGCGGACTTGAGCCGGCAGCTTGTGGCTCCCGAAGTAGTCGAACAGTTCGTCCATGACCGACTTGACGATACCCGACGCATCAATGGCCGGCGTGTGGCAGTGGACCCATCCCTGGGTGTGGACGATGTTCGTCACACAGGCTCCCGTGCCGCCCAGCGGAAACCAGTTGCCCCTGCTCTTCAGGTCATCGATGAGCGGCTGCAACTTGGACTTGTCGTCCACCATAAATTCGATGTTGTTCCGGGTGGTCCAACGCACATAACCGCCGCAATGCTTGTCGGCAATATCACAGATATCCCGGATCAAATCCACGCTGACCAGCCGGCAGGCGCCCACGCGCACCGTGTAGACTTCGGCGCCCGTCTCGGAAACGTGCACCAGTACACCTGGCTGAAGGATTTCATGGTACTTCCACTTCCCGTAGTTGTCCTTGATGACCGGCGGGAAGAATCTGTCGTACTTCGGAGGACCAATATCCGTGAGGCGGTCTTTCATAAGGTCGCTGGGATCGAACGGCATAACTTCACCTCCCTAGGCCTGATGGCGTTTGCGGTAACCCTCGGCATCGTGTTCCCAGCCGCCGGGCACGTCCGCCGGATCGTAGAAGATGTACGGATTATAACGCGGCGTGTTGATCATCCGCGGATCGGGCTGCAGTTCCGTGGCTTTAAGGAATGCTTTCATCCCGAGTCTCTGGATGAGTTCACCAAGACGCTCGCGGTTCTTCCCGTTTTCCATCCACCAATCCCACATCTTTTCGACGAAGGATTTGAACTCTTCGTAGGGAGGCTCCATCTTCATGAAAGGAATGACCACGCTGCTCATCTGCGCGCCTTCCAAAATCGGAGCCTTGGCACCCACCAGAATCGTGGCACCGGTGTCTTCACCCGGCTTGAGAGCCCGCGGCATCACGTTGATGCAATGCATGCACCGGGTACACTCTTCATCCCGGATCTTCAGGGTCTTTCCATCCCATTGCATGCAGCGGGTGGGACACTTGCGGATCACTTCTTCCTGGATGTCCAGAGCGCGATTTTCGGTGCCGTGAGCCCCGCCGTTGGGGACCAGTTCCCCGCCCACGTAGGCTCGAACCGCATCCTGGTCGATGCGGATCTTGTCACGCCAGGTACCGATGATGGAGCAGTCCGCGCGGGCGATGGCCGCAACACAGTCGTTGGGACAACCGGAAGTTTTGAACTTGAACTTGTAGGGAAACATGGGACGGTGAAGCTCGTCCTGGTACGTCATGGTAAGGTCGTAGGTGATGTCCTGCGTGTTCAGGCACGACCATTCGCAACGGGCCTTGCCGATGCAGCAGGAAGGGGTCCGAAGGTTGGAACCGGAGCCGCCCAGGTCCATGCCCAGCTGGTGGGTCAGTTCGTAGAAAATCGGTTCCAGCTGATCCGTAGTGGTACCGAGCAGAATGATGTCCCCCGTGGACCCGTGCATGTTGGTCAGGCCGCTGCCCCTGGCTTCCCAAAGATCACAAAGCTTGCGAAGAATTTCGGTTGAATAGAATTTGCTCGCGGGCTGATTCACGCGCAAGGTGTGAAAATGAGCCACCTTTGGAAACAGGTCAGGGCGGTCCGAATACCGGCCGATCACGCCGCCGCCGTAACCGAAGACGCCCACAATGCCGCCGTGCTTCCAGTGGCCCTCCTTCTCCTCATAGGACAGCTCCAGCTGTCCCAAAAGATCTTCGCACATGGCGCTCTTGGCCGCCATGCGCTTGATGTCCGCCACGAAACTCGGCCATGGCCCCTTTTCCAGTTCGTCGAGCAGGGGGGTTGCGTGTTTCAACGCCATTCTTCATACCTCCTTTAAGGGTTCTCCACTTCAGCACTCAGCTCGCCATCCTCGCACTGTCGCTGAATCGGGCCTATGCACGGAGCATCGGGGCCGCGATCACCTTTCCCCGACCTCTTGTCCGAGAAAGCGGTTGTCCCAAACTTCCCGGCGGCAGCTAGGAACCAGCGCCCAGCACACTCAGGCCATGCCTTTCTCTTCCTTCTCCAGGTCGCCTTCCGAGGGAAGCATGTACATGGTCGTGCTGCCGCTGGACCAATACCTGATCTTTCCCTCGGTCACCAGCTCATTGATGAGCTTCTTGGCCTGACGCATGCCAAGATCCGGGACGGCCTTGCAGAGGTCGTTAAAGTAAAGCTTTGATTTTTTTTGACTTTTCATGTATTCCATGATCTTTTGTTTCGCCTCTTCGCTCATCTCGTTCTCCTTTGCGTAAGGGCTTCCAAGAACCTCTAAACAACAAAGGGGTTCTCCCCTCTGACCGACCCTCCGGTGAATTGACAAAGTGAATCGTTTCACTCATGCTGGCTCCTCTATAAACTCGCACCTCGAGCCTTGTCAATAGAAAATCAGGAAAAATGGGCTCCTGCGGCGTGCCGGGAGGGTTCCCGGCGGGTCCCGCCCAGCCTTGACACATCCATCTGTCCCCTGTTAGGGTGCTGAGGTGCGACCAAGCATGTGTCGATTCCGAACGATTCACGAAAGGACCAACGATGACCGCGGACACCCCGCAAACGCAAGACCTGCAAAGGGATCTAAACCAGTATATTCGGTACCTTAAGGAACGGATCTTCTTCGAACCCGAATCCCCCGTGTTCCACTATAATTTGGGACTCGCGTATGCCCGCAAGGGGCTTACCGACGAAGCCATCTCCGAGTTCGCACAAGCCATCGAACACGATCCTTCACTGGCTCAGGCCTACGTGAACCTTGGCGGCCTCTATTTTCAGAAAAGGGACCTGGACCGCTGCATCCAAGTCAACCTGCAGGCGGTGGCCATCAACCCGAACCTGGCCATGGCTCACAGCAACCTCGGTTTCGCCTACCTCCAGAAGGGGGACCTGGAGAACGCCATCGCCTCATGCCGCCGGGCCATCAGCCTCATGCCGGGGCTGGTGCAGGCCCACAACAACCTGGCGGCGGCCCTTCTCAGGAGTGACGAACCGGAGGCCAGCATCGAAGCTTCCCTGGAGGCGTTGCGGCTTGACGAACGCTTCGCCCCCGCCCACTACAATCTGGCGGCCGCCTACAGGCTTCTGGGGGATCCCACCAGGGCGGAACATCATCTGGATCAGGCCAGGGCCTTGGGCTACCCGGTGGAAGAGGAACACGGCCGTTCCCATTAGCCGAAGTCGATCCCACTCGATCTCGGGAAAGAGTACCGCCTCATGGAAATCCTGAAAGACCGCTTCGTCATCGTTGAATATTCCGTCCAGCTGGACGACGGCAGTTACGTCAAGGGCGAAAACCGTCCGGCATCCCTCAATTTCATCGCCGGTTACAGCCAGGTGTTGCCTGCTCTGGAAGAGCGGCTTCTGGGGCTTGAAGAGGGCCGGGAAGTCCGATTCGTGATCCCGGCGCGGGAAGCCTTCGGGGATCGCGATCCGAAACAGGTCAAATGGCGGAGCTACGAGGAGTTTCCGCAGGGCCGGGATCTCCAGGAGGGCAAGTGGGTCATCGCCACCAACGATCACACCGGGGTTCAGTACAGCTGTTTCGTAGTGGAAAGGGACGACCGGGGCGTCCGGCTGGACTACAACCACCCGCTGGCGGGAAAGGATTTGCACTATCGGGTCAGGGTGGTTAAGGTCAGGCCCGCCGAAGCGAGCGAATTGGAACAGCTTCGACCCTGTGAACACGGAACGGGCGGCTCCATGCCCCCGTCTTCGCAGCCTTCGCTTCACTGAACGGGACGGTCGGAGGCTGTCTGAGAATACCCTTCGGTCGCGGCCAAGCCCGCTCCTACCGATAACGGCAAACTGGGCCGACCCCCTGTAGGGGCTGGCTTGCCGGCGATCAGGGTCAACGGAACATTGCCGATTTTACGGGTCGCGGCCAAGCCCGCTCCTACAGGAATAAGGTACCTCAGTGCCCGACTTTCATGATCTTGTTTTGGACAAGATCATGGCAGCGTTCTAAAGCGGAGACCTTAAGCAAAAAAGGTTAACGAAGGTCAAAAAATCCCCCCTCTCCCCCTCCCCTTAATCCCCTCTCACAAGGGAAGGGGAAATAGAATGGGTGCAGATCTTTTGCTTCTTGTTCCCAAGCTCCAGCTTGGGAACACACAACTGTGCAGAAGCTCCAGCTTCCGTGAGGCTATTCCCAAGCGAGAGCTTGGGAACGAGGGGAAAGACCACTTCGAGATCCTGGCGAGCTCCCTAGAAAGACAGCGCGTTTCAGCTGTAGCAGGAGGGAAGCTGGAGCTTCCCGGGCAGGGCGTTCCCAAGCTGGAGCTTGGGAACGAGGGGAAAACTCCCCCTCTCTCTTGATGGGAGAGGGTTGGGGTGAGGGTGAGAAAGTTAACGTATGTCAATCAGTTACATTCCCATCCCCTTAATCCACTCTCACAAGGGAGGGGAAAATAGAATTTGGCATCAAATATTAGATCTATTATTTTTTACGCTACCAAGCTCTTAAACGAGACCGCCGGGCCCTCAGATCCTGCGGCTTCCATACCACCGGCAGAAGTCGAGGAGGGCGAGGGATCGGGGTTCATCCCTCAGAAGACCCCGGCACAGGTCGAACAGGTCCTTGTGGAACTGCCGGTAGCGCTGATCATTGGAGTGTGCGGCGAAAAACTCGTTGAGGATGGCGTCGGCGCGGACGGCCGAATCGCTGCAGATGCGTTCCCGAGGGTCCTTGGGCTCCTGGAACGGATCCCAGTTCTCATAGCCGATCCGAAGGATACGTTCCCGGCCCCGCTTGGACATCCCATCGAAGATCGCTCGCTTCTTGAGCTCGTATTCTTCTCGGTCTTCCGTCATTTCCCATCCTTGAAATAGGTCGTTGAGCCCGAACGTCGAGAGGTCAATCGCGACTCCCTTCCTCATCCGCCGGGTCTTCCCAGAAGAGTTTCAGCCGGATCTTTTTGAATTCCCGGGTGCTGAAAAGGATCCGATGGTCACGTATGGCGATCGCCTCCGAGAGGCGTTCCGCCGCCGCGCGGCATTCATCTTCCGTTCGGCCGTGGATCATGGCGTAGAGGTTGTACGGCCATTCCGGCCTGGCGGGCCGATGGTAGCAGTGACTCACCTCCGAATGGGCCGCCAGAATGTTCCCCAACCCGTCGATACGTTCTTCCGGACAACGCCAGACCACCATCCCGTTGGCGGCGAAACCCACTTCTCTGTGATTGAGCACCGCTGCGAAACGGCGGATCCAACCCGTATTGGTCCAATGGACAATGAGCTTCATCAATTCCGTTTCCGGCATGCCCAGTTCTTCGGCCCATACCTTGAAGGGCCTTGAGACCAAGGGCAAGTCTTCCTGGAGGCACCGCGCCACGCGGATGTTGGTACTGGAAGGCTGAAAGGGGGCGCCGGTTTCCAGCCTGGGGAGCGTGAAGGCTCCAGGGGCGCCATCGACGGCGTCTTCGTCGAGCAGGTCCAGCACCACGGCGAGCTTGTATTTTCTGAGAGCCGGAAGGATGAGCGTCGGCCAGCCGCCGGCTCGGATCGATAGGGTTTCGACCACGGTCTCCAGCGATCTTCCGGGCGGAACCGCCACCGTGAACCACAGGTTGTACGAAGCCGGCCGCAGGTAATTATGACTCACCCCGGGATACGCGTTCACCGCTCGGACCGCCGCGTCCAGGCAATCTTCCGGAACCGCCATGGCAACCAGGCTGCTTTGATAGCCCAAGGCCCCTGTGTTGAAAATGGCGCTGATCTGGCGGACTCGCTGCTGCTTTTTCAATTCCTCGATGCGGCCGATGACTTCGCCTTCCTCCAACCCCAGCCTTTCGCCCAAGCGGCGATAAGGCTCCGGGTCGATGGGAAAAGAGCGCTGCAGTCGATCCATGATCAATCGGTTTTCGTTGTCCAAGTCGCTTCTCCTTTGACTCCCGGACGTTCCGGCGATCGGAGGCGCACCGGCTCGTGCAGTATAAGCTTCCCGTTCACCCGCTGACAAGGAAAGAGGGCGCGCGTTTCGGCTTCCCAAAGCGCAAGCTCACGTCGCACGGTCTTGGAAAGGCGAGTGGATCGTGGTATAGGGAGGCTCGCCTCTTCAGAAGTCGTCTCCACCGGGCGGAGGCACCCCTGAACGACCGGAAACCGGCGAGACCGGTATTGGCGCAAGGAAGGATCATGGCGCTCAAGGTACTTTTCTGTTCCCCCGAAGTGGCCCCCTACGCCAAGACGGGCGGACTGGCCGACGTCGCCGGGGCGTTGCCGGAGGCCCTGGCCGCGCAGGGCTGCGACGTCCGCATCTTCATGCCATATCACCGATCCGCCCGGGACCGGGTCCTGAATCCGCGGCCGGTGGCGGAGTGGACCTCCATTCCCATCGGTCTCCACGACTTCCACGTGCACTTCTGGGAAACCCGCACCAAGGCCGGGGTTTCCTTGTCTCTCCTGGAAAAGGAAGAATTTTTCGACCGCCCGCATCTCTACGGCCACCCGGTTCGCGGTGATTATGAAGACAACGTGGAACGGTTCCTCGCCTTCTGCCGGGCCGTCCACCCCCTCTGCGTTCACACGGGCTGGTATCCAGACGTTCTGCACCTGAACGACTGGCAGAGCGCGCTCACCGCCGCCTATCTTCATTTCTTCTGGCGCCACGATCCCTACTGGTTCCGAACGCGGAGCGTTCTCACCATCCACAATCTGGGCTACCAAGGGCTGTTTCCGGACCGTTTCTTCAGCCTGACGCAGCTTCCCGGCGACGCTTTTACCATGGAAGGCATGGAGTTCTGGGGGCAGATGAACTTTCTCAAAGCCGGCATCCAATACAGCCACCGGATCACCACGGTGAGCCCTCAATACAGCCTGGAAATCCAGGAACCGGAAAACGGCTTCGGCCTGGACGGGGTCCTTCGGCACCGAAGCGGCCGGCTTACCGGCATCCTGAACGGCATCGATACGACTATCTGGAATCCGGAAACCGATCCCCACCTTCCGGCGAATTACTCCGCAGAAAACCCCTCGGGAAAACGTCGCTGCAAGGAAGCCCTGGCCAAGGAATGCGGTTTCTCAGAAGATCGCCTCGCCCACCCCCTGTTCGGCATGATCAGCCGCCTTACACCGCAGAAAGGGTTCGATCTCCTGAAAGATTGCTTCGACGACCTTCTGTCCCTTCCCTTGAACCTGGTGATCCTCGGGACCGGGGACGCCTCCATCGAGGAATGGCTCAAGGAAAAGGCCGAACGCTATTCGGACCGCTTCCACCTGCGCCTCGCCTTCGACGAAGGCCTAGCCCACCGCATTGAAGCCGGCGCCGACTGCTTCCTCATGCCTTCCCGTTACGAACCTTGCGGCCTCAACCAGATGTACAGCCTCCGCTACGGAACCGTCCCCATCGTCCACGCCGTAGGCGGCCTGGTCGATTCCGTTATCGATGTTCTGCGTTTTCCTCAAACGGGGACCGGGTTCAAGTTCTACCGTTACACGCCCGACGCGTTCCTGACCGTCGTTCGGTCGGCACTCGAACTGATGCAAGACGACACGGCATGGCCGAGGCTCCTGAAGCAAGCCATGCTGCAAGACTTCTCGTGGTCGCGGAGTGCTAGAGCTTACCTGGAGGTCTACGAAAGCGCTCTGGCGGAAAGCCGGTGAACGGAAATCGGAATCCGGATGGGTTGAAGCCCCCTGCAAAGCCGGTCGCCCGGCAATGGGCGTTGCTACCTCGTGGTGGAGAGACTGCCTTCGGACCGGCTCAGACCACTTCGATCGTTCCGGGGCTTGGTGCCGTCACCCGGCCGATTTCTCGTGCGTCAGCCACGTCGTGTCACCGGAGTTCTTCTTCGTGTCACGGGCTGAGCAGTTGATGGATAAAAAGGCTCGCCAATCCCAGGAAGGCACAAAAACCGCCTACATCTGTTGCCGTCGTCACAAAAATGCTCGACCCCAGTGCCGGATCAAGGTTCAATTTCCGGAGCGTGATGGGCACCATGGCACCGAAGAGCCCGGCGACCACCAGGTTGATGGTCATGGCCATGCAGATGATGGTCGCAAGCCAGAGATTCCGGTGCCACAGGTAGGCGATCCCCCCCATCACCAATCCGACGGCCAACCCGTTGCAAAACCCTACCCCTGCCTCCTTCAGAACAATCCGCCAGTTGCCCTTGAGCTGCATTTCACCCAGGGCAAGGGCCCGAACGACCACCGTGAGTGACTGGTTTCCGGCGTTTCCGCCCAGCATGGCGACGATGGGCATGAGGCTGGCGAGAACTACAAACTGCTGAATCGTATCCGAGAAAACGTGAACCGTGTAGGAGACCACCAGGGCGGTGGCGAGGTTCACCATGAGCCATGGAACCCGCAACACCACGGAACGGCGAAGCGGCGAAGACACTTTTTCGTCCGTGTCCAGGTTGGCGAGAAAATACATGTCCTCGGTGGCTTCTTCGGTCATGACGTCGAAGATGTCGTCGTAGGTGATGATGCCCACCAGGCGGTTGTCGCCGTCCACAACGGGCATGGCCAGAAAGTCGTAGCGAACCATTTCCTTGGCCACCTCTTCGATGTCCATATCCACGCGGACGGCGATCACGTTCGTGTGCATGATGTCGCCCACCAGGTTTTCCGGCCGGGCCATAATGAGGTCCCGGAGCGAGACGATGCCCACCAGTCGGCGGGCGTCGTCGACCACATAGGCATAGTAGATGGTTTCCTTCTTGGGAGCCTGGAGGCGCAGCTGATCCAAGGCCGAGCGGACCCGGGTCTCCGGACGGAGCAGTGCGTAGTCGGTGGTCATGTACGCGCCGGCACTGTCTTCCGGATAGGTGAGCAGCTTCAGGAGATTCTGCCGTTCAGCCTGGATGAGGAGGGCCAGCAGGCGGTCCTTGGTGACCTCGTCCATCTCCTCCACCAGGTCCGCCCGTTCGTCGGGCCTCATGTTCGAAATCAACTGAACCAACACGTTCCGCGGCAGATACTCCAGCGTCTCTTTCTGTACCTCGAACGGCACGAACTCGAAAATGGGGAGCGCGGTTTCGGGTCCAAGGATCTCGATGAAACGGGCGATTTCCTCCGGCCGGAGCGTCGCCAGCACTTCGGCTGCGTCCGCAGGGTGCAGAGCCTTCAAGGCTTCCACCAATTCGTCGCGGCCGCCGCTCCGGACCATATCCCGGAGGAATTCCACGCCGGCGTTTTCAACCATGGGTCCCATCTCCTCCCTCGACCCGCCGCATACCGCTCAAGGTCGCTCCATCGGCATCAAACCGGCAGTTCCCTTTCCGAGGTCCTGTTCTTCTATCAGACCGCCTCAACGTTTTCAATCGAGCCCTTCTGTGCTATGGATGCGTGCTGACGCGGTAAAATCCGGACGCTGTCAAGATTCCTTCCCACACCAGGAGACTCCCAATGGACGCAAACGAAGTGATTTACGAACAGCTTGCCGATCACCTGGATCGCCTTCCAGCGGGATTCCCGCGGACGGAGTCCGGCGTGGAGATACGGATTCTCAAGCGGCTTTTTTCGCCGGAAGAGGCGCAACTCGCTCGGCAACTCAGCCTGAAACCCGAGTCCCCTCAGGAAATCGCAGCCCGCACCGGAGGCGATCCCCGGGAGCTTGCGGATAAGCTCTACGACCTGTCCCGAAAAGGACTGATCCTCAGGTTGCGCAAAGGCGAACAAGTCCGCTACATGGCCGCCCAGTTCATCGTCGGCATCTGGGAATACCACGTGAACGACCTGGATCCCGATCTCATCCGCGACATGAACGAATACATCCCGCACTTCTTCGACGCATCCATGAAGCTTGGGACCCCCCAGCTGCGAACCATCCCGGCGGCCAGGGCGCTCACCCCTGAACAGCGGATCATGCCCTACGAAGAAGCCCGCCGCCTCATTCATGAGCAGAACCGCATCGTGGTCGCTCCCTGCATCTGTCGCAAAGAACACCGGATCATGGGAAAGGGTTGCGACAGGCCCCTGGAAACCTGCCTCGTCTTCGGCTCGGCCGCGGACTTCTATGAGGAAAACGGCCTGGGGCGCCCCATCGGCCGCGAAGAAGCCCTCCACATTCTGGATCTGGCGGAAGACACGGGACTGGTCCTCCAACCCACCAACGCCCAAAAAGTCGTGAACATCTGCGCCTGCTGCGGCTGCTGCTGCCAGATTCTCAAGAACCTCAAGCGGCTCCCCCAACCGGCACGCTATGCCGCCTCCAACTACTTCGCCTCCGTCGAAGCCGAAGACTGCTCGGGCTGCGGAACCTGCCTGGACCGCTGCCAGATGGACGCCATTGTCATGGGTGAAGACGGCACAGCCGCCATCGAACAGGACCGATGCATCGGGTGCGGGCTTTGCGTCACGACCTGCCCCGAGGAGGCCATCCGTCTGGAACTGAAACCAGAAGAAGACCGGAAGGTTCCCCCCGCACATCCGTTCGAAACCTTCCAGCGGATCGCGCAAGAGCGGATGGAGCGCTTCAGGCAGATTCATACCTGAGGCCGCAGGCTCTCCCGCCCCAAAACGGCTCTTGCCCGCGGTCCCCCACGGCGGGGGCTCGGCTGCCATGACACCTCGGCATCCATCGACGCCGCAGCGCACAAAAACCTTCCATAGCGCGGAAGGCGGCACGGGCTGAAATCGGGCCCGGAAAGCAGGAAAGGCGCCCAAGCGGCGCCCTTCCTGTTTCAAGCACAATGGAATCTCCAGGAACCCGTCCGTTGCTCACCCCGGACCGCGCGACCGGGGAGACGGCTCTCCCTGCCGGATCAAATCGGGTAGACGTTTCCTGTTTCCAGAATGCGCCATCCGTTTCGCGTTTCTCCGAGCAGCATGTTGATCTGCCAGCCGACCTTGCAATGGTCCGAAACCTCACGGGGGACTTTCACTTCCAGGATGTCGGTTTCCGTGGTCAAACCGGAGAGAACCAGGACACCAGGCTTCACCTCTTCCACCGTGAAGTAGTCGTCCAGTTCATCGGTCCAACCTCGCGGCGCATGGGTTTGCGCGTAATCGTAAAGGAGCCGGGCCAGCCGTTCGGCCGCCGGCAGTTCCCTTGAGGCTTCCGCCGCAAGCTCTATGGCCTGGCGCGCTTCTTCTTTGCGGGCGTAGCCGTTTTCCGCCAGCCACTGCATGAGCTTCTTCGTGACTCTCCCCGCCGCTCTCAGGAGCGACTCGGACGCCATCACCTTGTGGATGATGAAATAGCGCAAGAAGGTCGGAACACCGCTGGGAATCTTGTCCGGACCGAATATAGTGCAAAACGCCAGTTCCTTGTAATCGGCCAGACGGCGATAGAAGGTCTGTTCTCCGTTTGTCGGAAGTTCCTGGTAGCCGTAAAGGTTCAGAGACGTCGCAAAGAGCGTCACCACTTCTTCATAGCGTTGATAGGTTCGCCGTTTCAATCGCCGTCGCTGCTCTTCCAGGAACTTATCCAGCGTCTGCTCGATGTTGGGCTGAGCGATCGTCGGAAACGGAATGATATTGCCGGTCATTTTGATCATGAAATTTCACCTGTATCGAAATACAAAACTGCGCCCCCCAGCCTGTTTCTAACGCTTATACCCTTCTTCCACAGTGAGGACAATACTTAAATACCGCATCCAGGGGCGCGCCGCACCCTGAACATCTAAGGAAATCGTCCGTTTTTTCAACACGATGGCTCATACCTGGTGAAGCCCATTCGGGAGGCCATGCATAACCACACCGCTCGCACATGAGTACGGGCGTCCCCCGTTTCACCGAAAAAAGCGGGATGAAAAAGAGGCTCAGAACATGGTCGACCCGCTTCAGTCGCGCCTGTGCCAGGCCGCAAGCCGGACACAGTCTGGGCGTATGGTCGAGCACCCGGGTTTTCGGCTGAATCCCTCCAATAAAGACGAACACCGCTTCACTCATTCCTTGAGATTACAACGGATGCACAAAAACAGCGTCCACGTGCGACGGGCCCTTACGACTTCGATCGGGCGCCGTAAACGGGCACCACCCGCCAACCTTTCGCGGAAACGGACGCCGGCGGCACAAGCCCGTCACACGTTGAAGCGGAAATGGATCACGTCGCCGTCCTGTACGGGATAGTCCTTACCTTCCAGGCGGACGAGTCCCAGCCTCCGCGCCGCGGCATAGTCGCCCGCCCGCTCCAGGTCCGAATAAGCCACCACTTCCGCTCGAATGAAACCCTTCTTGATGTCCGAATGAATGACCCCGGCGGCCTCCACGGCGGGAAGCCCCACCGGAACGGTCCAAGCCTTCACCTCGTCGTCGCCCACGGTGAGGAAAGTCCCCAGGCCCAGGAGACCAAACGAACGTTGGATCACGCGGTAGACGGCCAACTCCCTGATACCGTAATCTTCCATGAACACGGCCGCCTCGGCTTCCTCCAGTTGAGCCAGTTCCATTTCGAGTTTACCCCGGACGACCACAACTTCCGCATCGCCGAAATCCACGCTCGGTGTTCGGTCGTCGTCGTCTGCATTGTTCACCACCACCAGCGTGGGTTTCGCCGAAAGGAAAGTGAAACCGCGCAGCTCTGGAGCAGCCGCCAGTTCCGGGTCGCTCCGCAGCGGCTTTTCCTCGTTGAGCAGAGCCGCGCAACGCTCCAACAGCTCGCGTTCCGCATCGACGCCCTGCCGTCCTTTCTGCCGTTCAGCCGCCAGCCGCTCCAACCGCTTTTCCACGGTGGTCAGATCGGCCAGAAGGAATTCCTCGGTCAGTTGTCGAAACTCGCGCTCCGGGGCCGCCTTTCCGCTCAACGGGTCCTCAAAATTTCTCACCACCATGAGCAAAGCTTCCACGGGGCGCATGTGGTTCAGAAGAAGCGCCATGTATTCTTTTCGGTTTTCCTGGGCGCCGGGCATTCCCTGCAGATCCAAGTAGGTCACCTGCGCATGAGTCGTCTTCTTCGGCCGGTACAATGCGCTTAACCAGTCCACCCGCGGGTCGGGAACGGAAACCGTGCCGAGAACGGGCACAACTTGCCCTCCCGCGGGAGCAGATTCGCCGCTCCTTCGCGTCAACGCGTTGAAAACCGTCGTTTTCCCCGAGCGGGGAAGACCGACCATTCCAAGTTTCATGACCGTCTCCCTGATCGCACTGCCCTTGAAAGCTCATCCAAATGATGCAGATTATAGTCCGTTCAGTCGGAAGGTGTCCAACGGATTGAATTTGCTGCAAGGTGTCCGTACCCCGGAGCAACCGGGTCTAAAGCTCGAGGAAAACGCCGCCGAAGGAAAGAGAAAACGGGCCTTCTGAACCGCAACCGACGCCCGCCCGTTTCAGCCGCGGATTTCGGCGTCTCAGAAGCCCGGAACCCTGAAACCGCATGCAAAGATGCACGAGGGACGCGCCTTGTTTTCCGATCCTCCCGGCCTCAGGCCCCGGCCTTCTTTCGTCGAAGCCACAGAAACCGTGAGCCTGTTTCTTGTCACCATCGCGCTCATGCTGTCACGGGTGAAGACGCTAGCGGGACCGGACTATCACCGGGCCCTGCGCGGCTGCCTGGACGAATGGCAGACGGGCTCGGCCCGAGGCGGAGTGTCCTGTTTCCACCTGGAACAAGCGACTCTTGGGCGGTTCTGGGTCGGAAACGGTCTTTCAGCCCGGTCCTCTGAGAAGTTCCTCCGGGAAAGCCGCCGCGCAGCTCGACGCCACCTGGCGGAAGGGCTACGAATCGCGGTTCGTGTGGACAGTCCGAGCGCCTGCCCCCAGGTTCTTTTCTTCAGGGGAACGCTCCGGGACCCGTGCCGTTTCGGGATCGCGGCCTTCAATTCCAGAAAGCCACGGCTCACGGACCCCCAGGCTCCGTGGCTTCGAGCTCTCCGTTACGCCCTGGAACAGGCCGACCCTTCGCGCTTCGCCTGGATCAGCAGCGAGGGAACTCTGACCTACGACCTGGTGACCTACTGGAACCTCAGGCGGAATCCCACCGCAGGGATCGTTCGCTGTGAACCTGCGCCAATCCCTTTCCGCATCCCGCTGAAGTCGTTCGAAGGCGCCTCGACGCCGCAGTTTATCGCCACGTGCCGCCTGGCCGGCCCTCGATGTTCCAAGCACACCGCCATGGTGTGTCGTGACCGGCTCCTCGCCGCGCTTTCCGACATCCACCTCGTCCTGGAAGTCCGCTCCAACGGAAACCTTGAGGCTGTCCTCCGGGAGCAACAGAACGTCAACCCGCGGCTGCAGTGGATTCTTCGCCCGCGAAACACGGGCAGGGAAACCGGCGGCAACGCGTCGCTGCTGAAGCGTTTTCCTGAAACCGCCCGCTTCTTTGAACAGGAAGCCGGCGAGCGGGCCGGGCGGATCGAGTCCCTTCGGGCCGCCCCGCCGTTGAAACCGGCGGACTCGGTGGCCTGGAAGGAATACCTCTATCATTATACCCGGGCCTGCCCCGGGCCCTGGCCCGGGCAGAGCCGGGAAGAGTACCTCACGGCCCTTCTCCAGGGGCTTTCGGACTCCGGGCACACCGCCCTGGACACCCTGGCGAGGATCCTCAACGAAAGACGCATCCGCGGGGCCGCTCGCCTGGTTCGCGGCAAAACACCGGTCGTTTCCTGGTCGGCCCGGCCTCCATCGGAACTGAGCGCCATCCGCCGGTGGAATCCTGCTCTCATCCGTTGGACTTTCGAACCTTACGGCATCGCAGTTCGCAAGGCGCGCCTTCGTCGACTGGGCGCCAAGCCAGCCGTCTACGGCCCGCCCCATGCCTTTCAAAGGCTGAAGGTCTCTGAACGGCACCGTTTCCAGCTGCATCTTCCGCCGAAGCACGCCTGGAAAACGGAGCGGGAATGGCGCCTCGCAGGCGACCTGCAGCTTGACGAACTGGACGAAACCCAGGCGTTCGTCTTCGTTCCGTCGGCGCGGGAAGCCGAGAAACTGGCGCAGCGGACGTGCCTTCGGCTCCCCATCGTGATCCCGGAGACCGGATGAGCACTCTCCTGCGGCCTGGAACTCAAGCATCCCCGCTTTCCATTCACATCGTCGGGAACCCACAATCGATGAGAAAGAAGGGAAGGGGGACACGCTCGCGAGATATCGGGCGCGAGGCGATCGGGAGGCCGTGTCCGAAAGGCTTCAGGATGTCGCACCCAGGGAGTCAGCGGGCGGTGGAAACGGCTGGCTGCACCTCGAGTGTTCTTGAAGCAGTTCGGCGAGTAGCCGGAGGAGCGGCTGAAGTCCTTTTCCGGTAAGAGCGGAAACAGCCATGACGGGGTGCCCGACGCCTTGGAAGTTGGTGGTGATCCGTTCGACGGCGCTTTGATCGCCAAGTAGGTCGATTTTACTCAAGACGACGACCCTGGGTTTTTGAAGCAAAGCAGGGGAGTAGCTGTAGAGTTCATGTTCGATCTTTTCGAGAGGTTCCAGGGGCCGATCTTCAGGGACCGTCGAGATGTCGATGAGGTGAACCAGCACCTTCGTTCGCTCAATGTGGCGAAGAAATCGAATACCCAGCCCGGCGCCCTCATGGGCTCCCTCGATAAGCCCCGGGATGTCCGCGATGATGAACAGGCGACTGTCATCGACTTGAACGACCCCCAGGGTGGGTATAAGCGTGGTGAAGGGATAGTCGGCGATTTTGGGCCTGGCCGCCGAAACCGCGGCGATGAGTGTCGATTTGCCCGCGTTTGGGAAACCCACAAGGCCCACGTCGGCCAGGAGCTTCAATTCCAGTTGGATGTCCCGGGATTGTCCTTCTTCGCCTTCTTCCGAGAAACGTGGAGCCTGCCGCGTGGACGTCGCGAAGCGGGCGTTCCCTCTTCCGCCTCGCCCGCCGCGGGCGGCGCACCAACGGGTGCCCGGCGCGTCGAGGTCGGCCAGCACCTCGCCCGTTTCCACATCCTTTACCACGGTTCCCACCGGAACCGGGAGCACCAGGTCCGAGCCGCCTTTTCCATGTTTATTCTTGCCTTGGCCGTGAGTTCCCCGCCTGGCCCGGAAGATCCTCCGGTAGCGAAAATCCAGCAGCGTCGCCTTCTGCTCCGTGGCCTCCAACCAGACATCGCCGCCTTTTCCTCCGTCTCCGCCGTCCGGACCGCCGCGGGGAACGTACTTCTCCCGCCGGAAACTCATGCAGCCGTTTCCGCCTTTTCCGGCTTCGACCCGGATCTTGGCTTCGTCAATGAATTTCATGGAAGGCGACCGCGTTACAACGCAACGGTGACGACGACGGGGGCTCAGACCCCCTCGTCGTCCGTCCTCGAAACGCTTTGAATGGAGAGGATCGCGGAAAGTCAGGATTGAGCCGGAATGGGATAGACGCTTACCTTCTTGCGCAGCTTGTCCTTGTGCTCAAAAGCCACCACACCGTCGATCAGCGCGAAAAGCGTATAGTCTTTGCCCACTCCCACGTTGGTTCCAGGATGAAACTTGGTTCCCAGCTGCCGGACGATGATGTTTCCGGCCCGAACGTATTCACCGCCGTACTTCTTGACACCGCGCCTCTGGCCGGCACTGTCCCTGCCGTTTCGAGAGCTTCCGCCCGCTTTCTTGTGTGCCATGAAACAAACCTCCAAAAACGACGCAACGGTCCGCCGACTTAACCGTCTCCTGATACAGAAGCTTCAGACGTCGGCGGCCCGGTCCTCGATGCCCTCGATCTGAACCGCTGTATAATACTGGCGGTGGCCCTGCTGCTTGCGGTATCCCTTGCGGCGTTTGAACTTGAGCACCCTGATCTTCCTGTGACGCCCCTGGTCCACGATCCGTGCGCGCACCACCTTGTCGGGAAGATTCGGCCGGCCCACATGCACCTCATCCCCTTCGGACACCAGCAGCACCTGGTCCAAAAGAATCTCGTCGCCCGGCTCGCCTTCAATCTTTTCCAGCTTCAATACCGTACCGGGAGCGGCCTTATACTGCTTCCCACCTGCCTGAATGATCGCAAACATGGCACATTCCTCCGCACCACTCTTGCCCGATCCACCCCTGGAAGGCCCCCAAGGCTCCAGCTGAAAAGGCGGCCGAAAGGCCGCCGGGCGTACCGTGGACCGATTGCATTATCAAACCCGGGCGTATGCCCCTTGCTTTAGAAGCATTTCCTGGTATTCTTTCAGCTTTTCGCAGTTTTCGATGCACTTGTTCTTGTCCTGATCCACTCGGTCACAATCCAGACATGGGCTTCTCAAGGGCATAAACGCCTCCCTTCCAGAAGTGACGGAACAGTGTTTTATAGAGTCTCATCCAATAAGCTGTCAAGAGATTTCGGATCGGCTGACCCGGGTGCATCGAGCCTTCACAAAACCCGGTCGATCTTTCCTTCTTCAGCGCAAGTCATGGAGACCGCGACAGAGGATCATCGTCCGGGCCCGATGGAGGCTTGGATCGAAAGGGTTGAAAACGGGAAGAGCATAAAAGAAACAGACAGCGGCTTCAGCGTCGGGAACGGATCCTTTCCATGGCTTCGGCGGCCTGATCCTTCACGCGGACGTCACTCACCCGAATGCCGTCATAAAAGCGAAAAGGCCGGCCGTCATCCAGAAGACGTTCCAAGCGGATGACCGCTTCGGCCGCCCCGATAAGGCCGAGGAGCCTTGCGGCCAGGCCGCGGAGTTCCGGCGCACCGGCGTCAAGAAACGGTAGAATATAAGGAACGGGCTCCGTAAACGCCGCCTCCGCCGCCGCTGGACTGCGGCCTGCCTCTCCCGCCGGAACGTGAACAGTCGGGTTCCAGACGAAGCACTCCGGCCGGATTTCGGCCACCCGAGCAAGGCCCCAGAGCACCCCGGCCTGGAGCGGTTCGTGTTCCAGAAAGTTGCCGTCTTCGCGGATGTAGGCGAGGAGGATCTGGAAATATTCGGCGGCCATCCCCCCATGGCGCGCCATGATTTCACCCATGGCCTCCGGAGCTCCCCAGCCTATACCGCCCGATTCATCGTTCAGGTTCCAAATGAGCCGCCGGACGATCACACGGGCCGATTCCACGTCTTGCTCGGCCAGTCGTGAGACCACTTCCCCGAAGGCTGTGACGGCCCGCCAGCGGACGATTTCATCGGCATCGCACAGGAAAGAAAAGAGCGGATTGATCATCCGCCTGAGAGAAACACCCGAAAGTTCATGCAGCTCTTCCAGGAATGCCCGGCTTCGCAACCGTGCTTTCATTTCCCACTTGAGTTGGCGCATCCCGGATGCCATCCTTCCCTCGTCACATCACGTCGTTTATGGAGACCGCGGGCTGCTTGCTCCCCGGCATGAGGGGGCCTGCGGCGCCGAGCGCCCCGCCGGGCACCAAAACATCCCTCACGTGTCTTCCTCTTCCCAGTGGATACAGCCGGCCGGGCAGAACTTCATGGCTTCCTCGACGCATTCCTCAGCAAAGTCGGACAGATCCAGCACTTCGATATAGCCTGCTTCGTTCTTCCTAAAGACGGACGGGCAGACTTCGACGCACCCTTCGCATTGGCTGCATGTGCTCAAATCGATCACG
Source organism: Desulfoglaeba alkanexedens ALDC (assembly GCF_005377625.1). Lineage (GTDB taxonomy): Bacteria > Desulfobacterota > Syntrophobacteria > Syntrophobacterales > DSM-9756 > Desulfoglaeba > Desulfoglaeba alkanexedens. The sequence goes on from NZ_CP040098.1 coordinate 1,083,517, forward strand.
GGGGTCTTGGGCATGGCCGGTTCTCCGAAAAAGAGATTGCTTCTTGTTCCCAAGCTCCAGCTTGGGAACGAGAGGAAAAACGTAGCACAATAACCAGTCGACATTATTAATGAATCTTCTATTTTCATATAAACTGGATCCATCAATACGAAAGGTTCTAAGTGCTGTCATATCCATCTCTTTTCTGCACATAACGACAAGCATCAGGCGCGACGCTTTTTGCCGTCGCCTGGATCCGCTTGCTATGCGATGTTCTGCAAACGATTGGCGAGATCGTGGCCGCTTGTTGCTGGCGGCAGAGGCTTGTTATCTTTATGGTATAGGTCAATGGCTTCTTCGACGATTTGGCATAGTTCTTCGAAAACATATTTTTCGTCGTCGCCGTGGCATCCACCGAGAATCAGTCCGGGGGCACTTCCGACATAACACTGATCTTCTTCCGACCACTCGACAATCTTTGCGTATTTTGCGCTATCTTTCATTTTTCCAACTCCTTGAGAGCCATGCGCACTGCACGGGCCTGATAATGTTTTGCATCGTCCCCAAGTTTACCTGAAATTATAATGGGTTTTTGTACTTTCGGATGGCTAAAGTTTCGATGACTCCCTGTGCCACCGCGATTCACGAACCCAGCCTTCTCCAACTCCGCTATTAAGTCCCGAATTTTTGGCGGCATCAGCTTCCCTTTGTATTGTTACTCACCTAACGACAGGATCACTTGCGGCTATGGAGCACCAGCGGAATACCCGTCAAGTGGATCCATTGGTTAGGCGAATTAAGTATTATGTCCCTAGAATTCACATCCACGCCCATCGCTTTGAAGCGGCGGGTTTCAAGCCCGCCGCTCCAGGTTTCGAGGGAGGGGGGGAACCCCTCCGAAAACGTCCACATTTCCCAAGGCCGGGCATTTCGGGTCAGTGCGTCAGCTTCTGCAGCTGGACCGAAAGGCGCCGAAGGTGGCTCTGTTCTTCCTTTATCAGGAGCCCGATCAGTTCCCGGCCTTTCTCCTCTTCCGTAGCGTCCTGCATGCTCAGAAAGAAGATGACCGAATCCTTTTCGAATTCGATGGCCAGCCGGAGCGCGTCCACGGCGTCGTTCACGCCCCTCAGCCTTTCCTCCACTTCGTCTTCCGTCCGGAACACATGCTGGTCGGCCATCATTTTGAGGTAACGATCCAGTTCGTTTTCCGGGTCCCAAACGGTACGCTCCGTCGCCTGCCTGGGGAGACCTTCCTTCATCTCCTGGAACCGTCTCTTGTGTTCCATTTCCTGCTGCTCCAGATCCCGGAAGATTTCTTTGACTTCCGGGTCGGCGATCCTTTCGCGGGCTTTCCGGTAAAAGACTCTGCCGTTTTCTTCGATTTCGATGGCGATGTTGAAGACTTCCGCCGCATTGAATCCAAACATCATCGATTCAGACTCCTTGTCCTCTGAGGACCCGCTATTCTTTTTCGAATTCACTCTTGGAAGCGCCGCACACGGGGCAGGTCCAGTCGTCGGGAAGCTTTTCGAACGGCGTGCCGGGAGCGATACCATTGTCAGGATCACCTTGGTCCGGGTCGTACACATAACCGCAGATCTGGCACACGTAACGATCCATCAGATCACCTCCTTGGGTTCACAGAGTTTCCTCTCGATCTCGCCTGCTTCAGTCTCCGCCGACCGCCTATCGCGATCAGCCATTGCCTCTCACTATAATGCTTTTTCTTTGGGATGCAAAAATAAGCCGTTCATCCGCTTCGTTTGATTTCCTTTGCCCAGAGGCGCCTCAGGCGCAAAGCATTTCCCACCACCGAAACGGAGCTCATGGCCATAGCCGCCGCCGCAAACATGGGATTCAACAGGATGCCGAAGAAGGGGTACAACACCCCGGCCGCCACAGGGATGCCCGCGCTGTTGTAAAAAAACGCCCAGAACAGGTTTTGGCGGATGACCTTCATGGTGAGCGACGACAGCCGGATCGCCCGTGGAACCAGCATGAGGTCGTCCCGCATGAGGGTGATATCGCTGGCTTCCATGGCCACGTCGGTTCCCGCCCCGATGGCGATCCCCACATCAGCCGCCGCGAGGGCCGGGGCATCGTTGATACCGTCACCAACCATGGCCACCTTGCGGCCTTTTTCCTGAAGCTCTCTCACCTTTTCGGCTTTTTCACCCGGAAGCACCTCAGAAAGCACACGCTCGATCCCAACCTCGCCGGCGACGGTCCGAGCCGTCCGTTCGTTGTCTCCGGTGATCATCCACACTTCCAGGCCCATCGCCTTCAGCCGCTGGATGCACGAAACGGCACTCTCCTTGGGGGCGTCCGAAAGGACAAGCACTCCTCGCACCATTCCGTCCACCGCCGTGTACACACATGTTTTTCCGGAAGCGATGAACTCTTCCAGGCGGCCGTCCAGGGAATCCAGCGGTAAGCCCTCTTCCTCCATCAAGCGGCGGTTGCCCACAACCACCGATCGCCCCGCCACGACGCCTCGCGCCCCGAATCCGGCCACCGCTTCGAAGCGTTCCACCGACTTGAGCACCAGGCCGGCTTCTTCCGCTCGACGAACTATGGCTCGCCCCAAGGGATGCTCGGAAGCCGATTCCAGAGAGGCGGCAAGGATCAGCAGCTCGTCCCGCGCCGATTCGTTTTCACCGGCAACGATTTCCCTGACCTTGGGTTTCCCTTCCGTCAGGGTACCCGTCTTATCGAAAACGACGGTATCGACCTGGTGGGCCCTTTCAAGGCTCTCGCCGCCCCTGATGAGGATGCCCGATTCTGCACCCAGGCCCGTTCCCACCATGACCGCCGTCGGGGTCGCGAGCCCCATGGCGCAGGGGCACGCGATGATCAACACGGAGACGAAATTGAGGAGCGCGCGGCTCACATCGGATCCCGGCACCGCAAATGTCCAGACCAGAAGCGTCGTGACCGCGATGACGATGACCACCGGCACGAAAACGGAGGCCACCCGGTCCGCAAGGCGCTGCACCGGGGCCTTGGAACCCTGGGCTTCTTCCACCAGACGGATGATCTGGGCCAGAGCCGTTTCCGCACCCACCCGGACCGCCCTGAAGGTGATCCGGCCGCTGCCGTTGATGGTCCCCGCGAAGACATCGCTTCCTTGCGTCTTGAACACCGGAACGCTTTCTCCAGTGAGCATCGATTCGTCCACGTGCGAGGATCCGCTCAGTACCCTACCGTCGGTGGGAATCCGTTCCCCCGGCCGGACGGCGATCACATCGCCCTTTTGCACCTCCTCGATAAGAACATCCACTTCCTTGTCGCCTCGAATCACACGAGCCGTCCGGGGCCTCAAGCCCATGAGTCGCTTGATGGCGAGCGACGTTTTTCCCCGGGCCCTCACTTCCAACAACCGGCCGAGGAGCACCAGCGCAACAATCATGGCCGCCCCGTCGAAGTAGACATGCGCCATGATCCCCGCCCGCTCGAAAAACCCGGGAAAGAGGGTTGCCATGGACGAGTATACGTACGCCGACGTGGCACCGAGGGCGACCAGTGTGTTCATGTCCGACGTCTTCTGGCGGGCCGCCTTGAACGCACCGGTGAAGAAGCGCCCACCCACCCAGAAAACCGCGGGAAAAGTGAGGCCCATGAGGACCAAGTTGACGGGAGCTGTGGGCAGATCGCGAAGGCCCGGAATCATCGACTTCATCGATCCCGCCATGATGGCGGCACTCAAAACGAGCCCGACAATCACTTTGATCTTGAGATCCCTCGTTTCCTGCGCCCGGGCGGCCTCCTGGGGATCCTCCCCGGCTTCCGACCAGATCCCGAGAAATTCATAGCCCGCATCTTCGAGTGCTTCCTTCAGCTGCTCGGAAACCACAGCAACGTCCGGTTCCGTAACGATCGTCGCTCTGCCGGTGGCCAGGTTCACCGATGCCTCGGCCACCCCTTCGAGGCCTCTGAGTGCATTTTCCACTCTCCGAACACACGCGGCACAGGTCATCCCGCCCACCGAAAGCGTGACCTTTCTCCCTGAAATCCCGGCCGCGCCAGGCTCCTGCAACGCTTCGTAGCCCAGTTCCCGGATGCGCCGTCGAACCGCATCGAGGTCCAGCTTTTCCGGGTCGTACACGACCGTGACCCGTTCGACGGCCAAATTGACGGAAGCATCGAGAATTCCGTCCAGCTCCTTGAGACCCCGTTCCACCCGCCGCACACAGGCGGCACAGGTCATCCCCCGGACGGCAAGGCTCTCTCTAGCCGACTTCATAACCCACCTTCTCGATCTGCTTTCGCACTTGCTCCATGTCCACGGGACGCGCGGCGTCGAAAGTCGCCTCCCCGCGTTCCAAACTGACCTCAACGTTGGACACGCCTTCAATTTCTTTTAGAGCCTTGGCCACCGTGGCCACACAATGCCGGCAGGACATCCCCCTGATCTTCACTTTCATGTTCATGGATCACCTCCTCAACCCGCAAACCGGAACCACGGGACTGCGCCGCCCGTCCCCCGCAGATCAGCCCGCCGCCCGCTTCCAGAAAGCCAGAAGTCCATTTCTTCCAAAAGCCACCTGGACCAGATCCCAGCCTTCACTTCCCCGCCGGTTCAGAATCTCCTCGAGGATCTTTGTCTGCTCGCCAGGGACCTGCTCCAGTGAGCAGGATCCATCGTCGGCGCAGAAATAGACAAGATGCTGAAAATGTTCGGCCGGGTGCTTCGTGATGGCGTACTCGAACCGTACCATGACCTCAGACTCCTTCTACCAGCTCCTTTTTAAAGGGCCGGCTCCCACCAGGTAGAGCAGCGTTTCCCCGCAGCCCAGGCCCAGGAGTTCACGGGCTTCTCCGTCATAGAAAGCGCCGATACCGCAGGCGCCGAGGCCCAGAGCCGTGGCTGCGAGATAAATTCGATGGCCGAGTCTTCCTGCGGCGAGCATGATATGGCGATAGACGCGGGGCCCCACCCGGTCTTCGGCGGATTCCAGGTGAATCACAAAGACAAAATGAAACGCCGCCCGGGATAACCAGCCCTGGTCGAGGCAGACGTGAGCCGAGTTTTTCAAAAAGTCCCCTTCCCGGACCAGCCCAACGGCCCTGCGCGTCTCGTCCAGCAGGTAAAACCCCGCTTTCAATCCCGCCACCGCCCGGCAGAAAAACCCGGACCAAACCGCCGGCTCCAGTCGACCCGGACCCGTTCCAGAGGCGTCGAAACCGACCCAAAGCGAAGAAACCAGAGCCCTGGCCACAGCCTCCGGAATATCGTTTCTGACGAAGTTGCGCCGGGACCGCCTCCGTTGCACCGTTTCCACAAAGGAAAACGTTTCCGGCCATGCGGCTTCGATACCGAACGGCTGCCAGCGCTGGATTCGGGTTCCGTAAAGAGGATCATCCACCGACTCCACGCCGATCCTTCCCAAAACCGATGTCGTCCGGTGCACGGCGGAGATGAGTTCGTACGGCCGTTCACCGGCGCTCACCCGGGACGCTTCAGGTTGAACAGAACCCAGGTTTTCGTCACCCAACGCCTCCAGGTCCACGACCGCGGTTTCCGGAACCCAAACCATGGCCAGGCATCCTTCCCGCTCGGGATCCAAACCCAGAAACCGGTTGGCGCGTTCATCGGAAAAATCCAGGGAAACCCTCGACGCCCAGCCGAGAGACCGCAGCGCCAGCACCAGGCTTTCCAACAGGTGCCCCGCATCCAGGAGATGATACCGGTAGGCCCGGTCCCGATACTTCCAGGCACTCCGAAAGAAGATCACCGTTACAAAAAAGGCCAGGGCGGGATCGTCCTCGTTTGCCGCACGATCACTCCTCCGAACAAAAACACCGGAACGCAGCCGGACCAGCTCCTGTCGGTCCATGGACGGCGCCGTGTAGTGATACAGCCCGTCTTCCAACCCGGAAACGGCGCGCGTCGCCACGTAAAGTTCGCAAGGGTAAAGTGCACCCGCGGAAGGGACGCTTCGGAAATAAAAGGCCTTCTCGCCCTGAACGCTCTTGGCGGTACAGCCGTAGGCCAGACCCAGGCACGCCGCGAGTTCCTCCAGAGAGGCCGCTTCCGGCTTCCCCTGAGGCGTTCCGGATGCAACGACTTCCGAAAACGAAACATCACCGGGCGGGCGGGCCTTTCCCGTGCAATCGACCACCGGGAGTCCCCGGTAGGACTTATCAAGAACCGGCTGGTGGCGCCAGTCGAGGGCACCCCCCTTCATTTGGTAACGGCTGTAGCCGGTTTTCTCGTGATAGGCGCTTCCCGTAACCATCTCCTCTGCCATGCCCGCCTCCTCCCAAGGCACCCCTGCCGCAAAAAAGACGGGCGGCTCACGCCGCCCGAAGCGTTCTTGTGTAAACCCGGGTGCCGGACCCGTCGCAAACGGTCTCGCGGCCGACCATCGCCGGGCCACGGGTGAACTCCAATTCACCCGGAAAGATCCGCCACCCGCCGCCGTCACCTGGGTTCGTCGGACTGTCCGCCTGCATAGAATGAACACTTGGTGAAATCAATCGCCTTCCCACATTTGGCACAGGTATGTTTCTTGTCAAACTCGTCGGAAAAGATTTCCTTTTCCGCACCGCACTCGGGACACTGACACACGAAAGATTTCAGATCCTTGTACTGTTCAAAACCGGGACAATGTTTGGGTGTCGTCATGGCAACTCCTTTGCCTGTGATTGGCCATCCCGCGATTTCGACCCCGGGTCGTCCTTCAACCTGCCAATATCCGGGCAACCTCTTGCCCGTAACCCTGGGCCATCTGGACGCCCCCTCCAAGACTCGCGGACTTGAGCATGAGAGGGCCGCCCGCCATGTTCATTCGATACACATGCTTCATGGTTTCAAAGATACGCGTCGGCGCCTCGCCGCTCCAACCGAACGCCCCGAAGGCTCCCCCCGCTTTCCCTTCCAAGTTGGATCGTTCCAGCTTGAAGAGAAACGTCTTCATGGACGGAAGCATCTCTCCGTGGTAGGTGGGAGAACCCAAAACGACGGCGTCGAATTCCTCCGGATCCACACCGGACTTGTCGAATTCGGCGACGTTCACCAGACGGACTTCCATCCCCTGGAAACGCATCCCTTCGGCGACGAGTTCGGCAATGTTCTTGGTCTGGTTGGTCCGGGTGGCATAAACCACCAAAGCCTTGGCCATGTTTTCCTCCGCTGGACAGGGATCAGTCTGCCGTATCCTCCGGTTCAGGGTTGCAGTTTCTTCAATTCTTGAACAAGTATTTCCAACCTCCCGGCGGGGACATCTTCCATTTCAGAGGTCCGCTTTCTCCCTTCCACCTACTTCGAACGCGAATCCAGCCAGTCCTTCATTTCCCGAACGGTTTTCGACTGGTACCAGCGCCCGTTGTCGAAGACCCCGTAATCGGCCCCCATCATGGCCGAAGAAAAGCGGACGGAATTGCCGTAAAAGAGCCACTGCTCCACCCAAGCCTTCTCAACGGCCTCATCGAAGGGATTACCCCCGCTTCCAGGACCCTGAGCCAGACCCTTCTCCCAGGCGGTGGTCATGATCCCGGTGGCGGCCAGCGTCATGGCGTTGGTTTCCGCCAGCGTGTTTTCGAATCGCACCCAGTGTCCTTCCACCCAGGCCGCCCCGTGGCATCCCAGGCAGACCTGATGGAGCGCCCGGCGCCTCCGGTCCATCTCATCAGCTGATATGAGCCCTTCCTTCACCGGCTCTCCCGTAAGTTCCGTGGCGAGAGGCAAGCCCGCGCTGTTTCGAAGGACCGTCGTGTCGGCGGATTCCGGATGGGGATGTGCGTAGATCACGCCAAAGATCCGCCATGGCAAACGGTCGTTCATCCGGTGCGTCCGGGAAGCCACCACCTGTTCGCCGTCAGTCACCAAAAGGCTCACATGGCAGGCGGCGCAGGTGGGCGCCGTGAAATCCTTACCCAACGTCCACGGGACGGCGGAAAAATCCCACCGAGCGGAAAGGGATTCATAAAGATTGCCGTGCTTGCTCACCTGGTAGATCTTGGCGGCCGGAACGTCCGGCCCCCTATGGCACTGGCTGCAGGTGTGCGGCTTGCGGGCCACTTCGATGGAAAACTGGTGACGCGCATGGCAGGCGGCGCAGGAACCCAGACTCCCATCCGGGTTGACGCGCCCCACCCCTCTGTTGGGCCAACCGGAAAGCACGGGAAAGGTCATCTCCCCCAGGTCCGTCTCCCGAACGACGGTCCCCTTCACCTCAATTCTTGTTCCATGACAGGCGAGACAGGAATCGGCGGCCGTCTGTTCGTTTTCGGGCGCTGCGTTCAACGCCTGCCCGTCGAAAGACTGGGTGCCGTTCACCGCAAGCGTCAATTGACCATAGAGGGAGTTGTTCACCAGGTTACCGTGGGCGTAAGCCATGAGGTTTTGTTGAAACTGGTCCGCTTCCTCCACATGGCAGGTGCGGCAGTCTTTCGGACTGACCACCGTGTGGACTTCGTAGCCGTTGTGTTCAAACGTTCCGGGCTGGTCTCCGGCGTTGAGTGCATGGCATTCGGCGCAACCCACCGCAACCTCAGCCAGAGCTTCGGGCACGTTCGCGGCCGACACCTTTCGTGCAAGACCTTGAACGGCAAGTGCTTCACCAGTGGTCATTTGGGCATGGCGGCTTCGTTCCCAGTCGGCGACCACTCCCGGTGTCGCTTCCACGTGGCACGCGAGGCACTCTTCGGTGGCCGCGCTGATCGACGCGGCAGGCGATTCCACGGCCCATCCCACCGCGGTCAGCAGAACCAAGAGGCAGTAACACCGCTTCACCGGCTTCCTCCCTGTTACTGTTCCTTGCGTTGTCCGACCCGTCAACCCAGCGCCACGTCCAAGGTCATCATGACCGCGAATCCCACCAGGCAGCTCACGGAGGCTAGATCCGCATGTCCGCTCCGCTGAGACTCCGGGATCACTTCTTCCACCACCACAAAGATCATAGCTCCCGCCGCAAAGCTCAATGCGTACGGAAGGATCGCCTTGGAGGCAAGGACGATGAGGGCGCCGGCCACACCGGCCACGGGTTCCACCACGCCTGAAAGCTGGCCGTACCAGAAAGCCTTGATCCGGGACAACCCTTCACGGCGGAGCGGCACGGAGACCGCCAGTCCCTCGGGGAAGTTCTGGATGCCGATGCCCAGGGCCAAGGCTACAGCTCCATCCAAGGTCGCTCCCGGAAGATCTGAGGCCGCCGCCCCGAAAGCCACCCCTACCGCCAGTCCTTCCGGAATGTTGTGGAGGGTGATGGCCAACACCAGGAGGACCGACCGGCGCCAGGGCGTTGGTATCCCCTCCGCCTCCTCCATAGGGAAGCCCAGGTGCAGATGCGGCAGCACCGCATCGATGGCCCTGAGGGCGAGTCCGCCGGCGAGGAAGCCCACGGCCACCGGAAGCCACGCCGGGAGCGTCCCCTCTTCGGCCATAGTGAGGGCCGGTGCCAGAAGAGACCAGTAGCTGGCCGCGATCATCACACCGCCGGCAAAGCCCAGCATGCCGTCCAGCACCCACTGCGGCATCCGGCGGGTGAGGAAAACGGCCGAAGCGCCCAAGGCGGTTAAAAACCACGTGAAAAGGGTGGCCGCCAGAGCTTGAAGCCCGGGATGCCAGGTTTCCATAGACTTGCCCGCCCCACCGCTACCGCTCAGGCAAAAGGTCCGGCGCCATCGAGCCTCGCGCCGCTCTTTTCCATGTACCACCCCTGCGGGTCGGAGTAATAGTACTTGAGGTCTTCGAGGACCGCCCGGTGCTCTCGATCTTCTGCGGCGAGCCGTTCGAAAAACGCCCTCTGTTCCGGATCTTCAGACGCCTTCCGCTTTTCCTCAAACAGGCGAATGCACGCTTCTTCCAACTGCACCCCGGTATCCAGCGCCATCACCTCGTCGGAGCAAGCTCCGGCCAGGTCGGGTTGAACCACCTTGATACGCTTGTAGAGCGCTTTCAGCGCCTGTTCCTCGGCCGGAATGTAGCGGCAGGCATTCGACCAATCGGAACCTTTCTTCAGATCTTCGTACATTTCCTGGAGATAGCGGATATGTTCAATCTCGGCGTTCATGAGCAGGCCGAGAGTTTCCCGGCCGACCTGATCGGAACAGCCTTGCATCGCTTCTTCATAGAGTTTCTTCTTCTTTTCCTTGATGTCCAGAGCCTGGCAGAACATATCCAGGAGTTCCTCACGGGAAAGAGCCATGGACAGCTTCCTCCAACGCCACACGTTGCTTCGATTCAAACCATCCGATGCCGGCCAAGGGTCGGCTCACCGGCGTCTCGGCGTTTCTCGACGGATTCCGGCCATCTTCAGGTTTCAAGGTTGCATTGGCCATCACGGGACTCCGAGCACGCCGCGATGGACCGCTTTGCGGAGTGCCGCGGGCACCTGTCGAATCGTGTGCCCGCGGTCATGAGGAATCCGCTTCAGTTGGCCGCGGCGGCCACGAGCGTACTGCCGGGAGGTAAGGTAAAGATGCGCTGGCCCAGTTCCCGATCCAGCATGAAGAGCCCCCCTTGCGCCTCGCCCATCAGCTTGATCTTCTGGACGATTTCATTGGCGCTGGCTTCCTCTTCCACCTGCTCGGCCACAAACCACTGGAGAAAATGGTTGCTGGCGTGGTCCTTTTCTGCAATGGCCAGATCCACCAGATCGTTGATGAGACCCGTCACCATCTGTTCGTGCTTGAAAGCATCCTCAAACGCTTCGAGCGGAGAAGACCAGGCGGTCTTCGGGTTCTTGATCGCGGCCAGCGCCACCCGCCCGCCGCGTTCGTTGATAAATTTGTAAAACTTCATCGCATGGGTGAGCTCTTCCAGGGCTTGCACCTCCATCCAGCGCGCGAAGCCCGTGAGGTTCACTTCGTTGAAGTAGGCGGCCATGGAAAGGTAGAGGTAGGAGGAATAGAATTCTGCATTCACTTGATCGTTCAGAGCCTTTTCCATTCGATCGCTCAGCATCGCTTACCCTTTCCAGAGCCCGTGGAGATTGCAGTATTCCCGGGCGGTGACCTTTTCGGCCTTTACGCAGAAGTCCGCTTCGGGCTTATCCCCCGGCTTGAGAAACTTGAAATAAGAAATACCGTCGGCCATGAGTTCGATCCACTGGATGTAGTGTTTCTCCTCCATAGGATGCGCCACAGAGCCCACCTTCACCCTGTAGCCGTCGGAGATCTTTTCCACCACCGGCACGTGCTTTTCCTTGGCCGCATCCACCGTGTTTGCCTTGAGAAGCTTCATGGCTTCACCGCAGCACACCAGTTCCCCCTCGCCGCCGAAAAGGACTTCCACGATGTTTCCACATACGTCGCATTTGTAAACCTCAAACCTTTGCCTCATGATCGTCTTCCTCCTTTAGCGGTTGGACATTCGAGAAGGCATCAGACCGCCGACGCCTCCCATGGTCGCAGCACCGAACTACAGGCAAGCCTTGACGGCCTTCAACACGGACTCGTAGTCCGGTTCGCTGGCGATTTCCTTGACGAGTTGCACGTGCCGAACAACGCCCTCGCGATCCACCACGAAAACGGCCCGGGCCAACAGCCGGAGTTCCTTGATCAGCACTCCGTAGGCCATGCCGAAGGCCGCATCTCGGTGATCCGAAAGCGTCGTGACTCGCGTTACCCCGGCGGCACCGCACCAGCGCTTCTGGGCGAATGGGAGATCCATGCTTATGGTGAGAATCGCCACGTCATCGCCCAAGTTGGCCGCTTCTTGGTTGAAGCGCCGGGTCTCCATGTCACAAACCGGCGTGTCGAGAGAGGGTACCGAGCTCAGAACGATCACCTTGCCTCGGTACGAGGAGAGTGTTACGGGTTGGAGGTCATTTGAAAGGGCTTCAAAGTCCGGAGCCGCCTCGCCTTCCTTCACTTCATTTCCCACCAACGTGAGAGGCGCTCCCTTCATCGTCACCGCACCGTGCCGCTCTGCCATGCTCGCTCCTTGAACAAGGTTGGGTCGGGCCGGAAAAACGAATGACTCGGAAGATGTTGCTGAAATATTTTTAACTCTAAGCCCCAATATCTTCGAGGTCAAGATGCCCCGGGATCGCCGGGCGGCGAGCGGGTCGGAAGGCGTGTGCAGATGCAGCGAGCGGGTGCAAATCAACCGCTCGCCTGCCGCATGACGTCGGCGGCGCGGTCTGAGTCGTGTTCCAGTTCAACCTGTGACAGGTGCTCAGCGGCTCGGTCAGCTCAAGCAGCGGTGGAGGCCTCCAAACACCATGGCCGCATGTTCCTGAAAATGCTCGGCGGTCTTAAGCTTGGCGAAGCTATCCGTCGCCGGCGGCGTGGAAAGTCCACCGGCATCGTCTTTAAACCTCGGGAAACGGCGTCATTCCCCAACCGGCCTCACTCCCCGCCGACCAGAACCTTGATAGCGTTCTAAAGTGGAGACGGGTGCAGATCTTTTGCTTCTTGTTCCCAAGCTCCAGCTTGGGAACACAACTGTGCAGAAGCTCCAGCTTCGGTGAGGCCGTTCCCAAGCCAAAGCTTGGGAACGAGGGGATAGACCACTTCGAGATCCTGGCGAACTCCCTAGAAAGACAGCGCGTTTCAGCTGTAGCAGGAGGGAAGCTGGAGCTTCCCGGGCGGGGCGTTCCCAAGCTGGAGCTTGGGAACGAGGGAAAAAAAATCCCCCTCTCCCCCCTCTCCTTAATCCCCTCCCACCAGGGGAGGGGAAATAGAATTTGGCATCAAATATTAGGTCTATTATTTTCTACGCTACCAGAACCTTGATGCGCACCTTTCGGGTCCTCGGCCCATCGAATTCACAAAGAAAGATCCGCTGCCAGGTTCCAAGAAGCGGACGACCGTTTTCCACGATCACCTGAACCGAGGTACCGATAAGCGATGTCTTGATGTGCGCGGCCGCATTTCCTTCCACATGCTTGTAGCCGGCACGCCAAGGAACCAGCCGTTCCAGGGAATCGATCACGTCTTCCATCACCGCAGGGTCCGCCCCTTCGTTAATGGTGATTGCCGCGGTGGTATGCGGCACGTAAATCAGGCAGACGCCCTCTTTCACGCCTCGTTCCTGAATCTTCCTGGAAACCATATCGGTGATGTCGACGGCCCCGCTGTGAGCGGTAGTCGTCACTTGAAGGATATCCAGCACGATGACCTCCTCTTATCGATTCGCCGGTATCAGCCAACACATCCCGGCTTCCGGACCGCCATCTCAGCCATCACCGGGAAAAGCCCCGCGGCAGGATGATACCGGACTCCGTTCGTTCCAGGACCAACTGGCCCTCACCCTCACCTTCACCTTCACCCATACATTCGTCCTCCAAGCATCCCACTTCCTCCCCGAAATGCAAGACCAAAGCCGTCTCTACGATGAGCCTCAGCAGCTTGTTGTCGCTGGGGCGGGAAGCGTGCCGCACGTAACGAGCCAGAGCCAAGGCATCCGAAGCTTTCTCCAAATCGCCGCGAAGCCTCCAGTAGAGGGCCACTTCCTCGAGGTGCACTTCGACCACTCGAGCTTTCCCCCCGCCGAATAACACATCCGTCGCCCTGGCAATGATCCCGTCCACAAGCTCGTTCTGTACCTCTTCCGAGACGATAAGAACCGAATTATCGACGGCTTTTATCTCGTTCCAGAAGGGCTCAACGGTGTCGCGGTCAAAAGCGGTCGAGTAGACCCCTAAAGGCAACAGTCTCTTGGTGTTACTAAAGAGCGTGCTCACCTCCGGCAATCGGTCTTCGAGGTCCCTTGTCATCTCCCCAACGAACGTGTCCTCTTCCGAGGAAACCCGGTAAGGTTTGAGAAGCCTTTGCAGCTGGATTCCATGATCGCCCTGCATGACGTCCGGCCTCAGGTCCATGGCATCGAACAGGAAGCGACTCCCATGAGAAACGGGAATGGGCACAGGCAGTCCGTGACCGGAACCTTCAAGACCTCGAATCAATTCTCTGTACCCTTTCCGAGAACCTTCCACAACCTGGACGTATTCGATCAAGCAAGGACTCGACAGCAGGACGGTGCCCAGCATCCAGACGTTCGAATCAGGCAACGGAGCTCGCACCAACACGAACAAAGAACCCCGAGGGGTAGCGGCCAGGTACGCTTCGGGCCGGCGCTTTTCGCCGGGTACCAGGACGACCGGCCGCTGTCCCGCCTCTTCCGACCCCGTCGCAAGCTTCCCGAAACCCCGCTGCCGGAACCGGTATTCCGCCTGCTTCATCACCCGCAGACATTGCCCCCCGCTCACCAGGTCCCTTAAAGCCAGGTGGACCCGGAATCCTACAGCCGTTCCCTCCTGGCTCAACCGGTCCACAAGCGCGGCCACCATGGCTTCACGTCCCGCCAGGATCTGTCGCAACGTGAGAAGGTAGTTGTCGAGACTCCGTCCCTCCGGATCCTGCACCCGAAGGCGATCCAGAAGCATCTCCAGTTCCTGCTGCTCCGGTTCCGAAAGATCGATGGTTCGCTTCTTAGGTTTGTTGGATTTCGATTTCCGAGTCATGATCTTCTTGTACTCCAAAAAGAAAACCCCAGAACCTGCAGGAGCTTCCGGGGCTTCGAAGTCAGGAGCGAGCCGGTTCTATGCGCCTTCCTTGGGCTCGATGATGAGCGAATCCGCCACCAGCTCCCTTTTGCTTCTTGTTCCCAAGCTCCAGCTTGGGAACGAGAGGAATTCTATTTCCCCTCCCCTTGTGGGAGGGGATTAAGGGGAGGGGAATGTAACTCATTGACCTTCATTGCTTTTATCACCCTCACCCCAACCCTCTCCCATCAAGGGAGAGGGGGATTCCCCACGTTCCCAAGCTCTGGCTTGGGAACAAGGTGGAATTCTATTTCCCCTCCCCTTGTGGGAGGGGATTAAGGGGAGGGGAATGTAACTCATTGATCTTCATTGCTTTTATCACCCTCACCCCAACCCTCTCCCATCAAGGGAGAGGGGGTTTCCCCTCCCCTTGTGGGAGGGGATTAAGGGGAGGGGGGAGAGGGGGATTTTTTTGACCTTCTTTAACCTTTTTGCTTAAGGTCTCCACTTTAGAACGCTACCAATGACTTTGCAGACACAGTCTAGTACTCACCGGGGAGCGTCGAAAGCTTCGCCATGGAAAAGACGGGGCCGTCCTTACAGACGTATTCGGGCCCGATGTTGCATCGCCCGCACATCCCGATCCCGCACTTCATCCGCATCTCCAGGCTGGTAATGATCCGCTCCGGCGGGAAGCCCAGTTCCGCCAACACCGGCAAGGTGAACTTGATCATGATGGGCGGACCGCACACGATGGCGAAGGCGTTTTCCGAACCGGGCGCCTTTTCCTTGGTGACCGCCGGCACGAACCCCACGTTGTATTTCCAGTCGGGATCGTCGGTGGCGTCCACGGTGATGTGCATGGTGATGTCGTCCCGCTGTTCCCAGGCCACCAGCTCGTCCTTGTAGAGCAGGAGTCCCGGGTTCCGCGCACCGTAAACCACCGTAATGTCGCCGAAACGGGACCGGTTTTCCGAGTGCAGCATGTAGACGATGGATGAACGCAGCGTGGTGAAGGCGAAACCACCGCCGATGATCACCACGTTCTTTCCCTTCATCTCATCCCAAGGATACCAGTTTCCCAGCGGCCCCCGGACACCCATGATTTCCCCGGCCTTCATGTTGTGCAGGTGAGTGGTCACCTTGCCCACGCGGTTCACCGTGAAAAGCAGGTACCCCTTCTCCGTGGGAGAAGACGCGATGCCGATGGGTACCTCGCCCTGGCCGGCCACGGAAAGCTCCGCGAACTGACCCGGTATGTATTGAAACGCCGCCTCGTCTTCCGAACGGAGAAAGACAAGCTTAAAGGTTTTCAGGTTACGATCTTCCGTTTCGGTCACGATCGCTTCGATCCGGACCGGGCTGGGTCGATACGGGTTGATCACAGGATACCTCCCAAACACGTTATGGAAAAGACCGTTGTCTCATGGCCGAACCGCTCTGGAATCGGACCGTCAGGCGGGACACACACAGCTCGCCGTCATCATGGACACCACCCGGCGGATATCAATGTTGACCGGGCAAAACTGGACGCAGCGGCCGCAACCGACACAGGCCGGACCGTTACCGTATTTATCGATATAATATTTAAATTTGTGCATGAACCGCTGCCGCACCCGCTGCAGCTTCTGAGGTCTCGGATTGTGGCCGGACCCGTGCAGCGTAAAGAGCGGAAACATACAGGAGTCCCAAAGGCGCAGACGCAGGCCTCGGTCCCCGTACACTTCGTCTTGGATGTCGAAGCACCAGCATGTAGGACAGAGAAAGGTGCAGGTCCCACAGTTGATGCAGGCGAACTCGATTTCGTCCCAAAACGCTTGGTTGAACAATTCATTGGTCTCCCGCTCGGCGAGCGGCGCCGTATCGAAAGGCCGGCTGATACGCTTTTCGGCCCTTTCCTTGATCTGCGCCACTTCTTGTTCGAGAGCCTCGGTCACCGGTTCCCCGGAATGCCAGGCACCGAGCAGGCCCTTTCCGGCGTCCGTTACGGCTTCCGCCACAAAACCGTCGGCGGTCTTCACCAGCAGTACATCCAACGCCGAAGGATCCGCCGGGCCCGTTCCCACCGCCGTGCAAAAACAGGTTTCACACGGTTCGTTGCAGGCCAGCCCCACAAGCAACGTCCCTCGACGGCGCCCCACCCACCACGGGTCCTTGAATTCCCGGGTGTCGAAATTCACGTCCAGGAGCTGAAACGCCTTGGCGTCGCACGGCCGGATCCCCAAGATCAAGCGTCCGTCCATCTCTTTCGGAATTTCTTTGAGGATCCCCGCCTCCGGATCGTCTTTGGCCAAGGAAAAACTGAACATCCGCTCCGCCTGCGGATGCATCAGGCACTTCGGGGAAAGCCGGGTGTTTTTGAAATCCAGATCCAGGGCACCCGGTTCCTCGATCCTTTCGAACTGGTGGTACGGCCCCTTGTTGACCGGCCCGAACACTCGGTAATGGGCGATCAGGTGGTCCACAAAATCCGAGAATCGATCGCTGTCCAGGAAAATCTTCGCCATGAGACCATCCTCGATACGCGTCAACGTCTATTTAATGATGAAGGGCTCGGGATCGTCGGGCCGATATGCGTCCAGCGGCGGCCGTTCATCCTGGACCACTCCCGCTTCGTAGCCATAGAGTTCCAATATGTCCTTTTCCAGCTTCTTGGTGAACTGACGCACCCGGATCCCCATCGGACAGGCCCGTTCACAGGCCCCGCAGTCCGTGCACCGGCCCGCCACGTGAAAGGCCCGAAGAAGGTGAAAGGTTCGAGTGTCCGTTGGGTCGATGGTTTTCCCCATCCATTGCGGGCGGGACTCATCGACAAAGCACGTGGGACAGTAACACACCGGGCAGGCGTTCCGGCAGGCGTAGCAACGGATGCACGGAGCAATAAGCTCTTCGAAATACCGCCATTTCGCTTCCGGATCCAGGGCTTCCACGCGCCGGACGTCCTCGTACCGGTCGACATTCGTCTGTTCCGCCACCAGATCTCCCAGCAGTTCGTCGTAGATCACCGGGTTGCGATGGGTGCAGATGGCGCAGTTATCCTGGAGATAGTCTTTGCGAGGGAGCGCGAGGTCCCAGCCGCGCCCGGAAACCTTGATCTCATCGGCCGTTTCCTCCACATGGAGCGGCTCCCGCCCGTCGCACGCCGCCAGAATCCTTCGACGATCAATCATCCCTTGGCACGGCGCTCCGAGCACATAGACCTGTTCCCGCTCGATCTGGTGTTCAAGAAGGTGCACGACGATGTTCCGGCTGTCGCAGCCCTTGGCCACCACCGCCACCCGGTCCGGACGCTTCACCAGATAGTTGGCCAGGTTGATCCCGCAATTCCCGTCCCACCACAGCTGGTTTACATGCTCCACGTGCCGGATGAAAGCGGGCTCGTTCATGAGCGGGATCGTCCCCTTGCGAAACCCGATCACGCCGTCCACCCGCTTTTCCGAAAGCAACCGGTGAGCCGCCTCCCGTATCCGTTCCGTGTAGTTGAACATCTATGCCACCTCAGCTTCCTTTTTCACGAAATGCGTGGCCGGCCCCACAGCTTTCACGGCTTCAACCACATCGGTTGCGGTCTTTGCGAATTTGGACCCTTCCGCCGAAGATATCCAGGAAAAATGGAGCCGCCCGGGTTCGATCCCCGTGTGCTCGAGAAGCGTCTTCAGCAGGGCGAATTTTCGCCTCGCGTAGTAATTGCCTTCTATGTAATGGCAGTCTCCGGGATGACACCCGGAAACCCATACTCCATCGGCCCCATGACGAAACGCCGCCAGGATGAACTTGGGGTTGATCCGACCCGAACAGGGGACCCGGATCACCCGGATGTTCACCGGATACTGCAGCCGGCTCACGCCCGCCAGGTCCGCCGCGCCGTAGGAACACCAATTACAAAGGAATGCCACGATTTTCGGTTCCCACTCAGCCATCGGTTCCACTCCCTCATGAGCCTTTGACGCCCCCCACGCCGCCTTCAGCCTGGGGCTTCTCGCGTCTATTCCCGCTGAAAGTCCGCTCTTTCACACGTCAGACACTCTCGATCATGGAAAAGATCTGCGCATCGTCGAAACCCTGGAGCCGGATCGCCCCCGATCGGCACGACGCGACGCAGAGCCCGCAGCCCTTGCAGAGCGCCGGGTTGATTTCCGCCTTGCCTTTGTCGTTGAACCGCGGTGCCGAATAGGGACAGATGTTCACGCAGGTCCCGCAGCCGCTGCAAAGGATTGGACTGGTCTGAGCGACGTTGCCGCTGAAACGGACGGTATCCCGGGCGAGAAACGTGGACGCCCGGGCCGCGGCCGCCTGAGCCTGCGCCACGCTCTCGTCGATGGGCTTTGGATAGTGCGCCAGGCCGCAGAGGAACACCCCGTCGGTAGCGAAATCCACCGGCCGCAGTTTGGCGTGGGCTTCGATCAGGAAGCCTTCTTCGTTGATGGGAACCTTGAAAAGCTGAGCCAATGCCTCGTCGGCGTTGGGAAGGATGGCGGTCGCCAGCGTCAGCAGGTCCGGCTGGAGCACGATCGGGCGCCGCAGCACGTGATCCATCACCGTCACCTGAAGCCTCCCGTCCACTACTTCGACTTTGGGTTTGCTTTCCAGTTCGTAGCGGATGAACAACACTCCCGCCCGGCGCGCCTCCATGTACAGCTTTTCCCGTTCGCCGTAGCTTCGCATGTCGCGGTAGAGGACATAGACATCGCTTTCGGGATTTCGGCGCTTTAGTTCGAGTGCGCTCTGAAGCGAATGGGTGCAGCACACCCGGCTGCAGTAAGGCCGCTCCGGTTCCCGGGATCCCACGCACTGGATGAAGACCGCGGTCGATACTTCACGAAGCTTCGGGTCGTCTTCACGGAACCTTCGGTCCAGTTCCTGGTGGGTAAGAATCCTTGGATCCTGACCGTAAAGGTATTCAGAAGGCTGGAATTCCCGGCCGCCCGTCGCCACGATGGCGACACCGTGTTCCACCTCGCACGGCCCGTCGCTGGTTTCGATAACCGTCTTGAAATTTCCGACGAAGCCTTCCACTTTGGCAACGCAGCTCGAAAGATGAACCGTGATCAGGGGATGTGCTTTGACCGCTGCGGAAAGCTCCTGGACGTAGGCGGAAACGTCTTCCCCTTGCCACGTCCGGTATAGGTTCAACGCTTGGCCTCCGAGAACATCGCTTCGCTCCACCAGTTCCACCGGGTATCCCTGGTCCGCGAGCGCCCTCGCCGCCACCATACCCGCGATGCCGCCGCCGATCACCAGGGCCCGCCGTGTCACCGATAGTTCCGGTTCGGAAAGCGGCTCCAGTAGAACCACCTTCGAAACCGCCATGCGCACGAGATCCTTGGCCTTTTCGGTGGCCCTCGCCGGGTCGAACCCATGCACCCAGGAATCCTGGTTTCGGATGTTGGCCATTTCAAAGAGGTATTTGTTGAGTCCGGCCTCCTCCAGGGTTTCCTGGAAAAGCGGCTCGTGGGTCCTCGGCGTGCACGCCGCCACCACGATCCGGTTCAATCGGTGTTCCCGGATGGCATCTTTGAGGATCTCCTGGGTATCCTGGGAACAGGTGTAGAGGTTGTCCGCCACGTACTCCACGTAAGGAAGCGTTTTAGCGTAATCGCGAACCGCTTTCACATCCACCACGCCGCTGATGTTGATGCCGCAGTGGCAGACGAAAACCCCCACCCTCGGCGGTTCGCCGTAGACGTTCCGCTGGGCCGGCGTTTCCTTTTCGCGCACCAGCGTCCCTCGGGCCGGCGCCAGAAGGCTTCCCACCGCCGCCGCCGCCGCACTGGCCTCCATGACCGATTGCGGAATGTCCTTGGGAGCCTGAAACGCCCCGCAGACAAACACTCCGGGACGGCTGCTTTCCACCGGCGTAAAGGAAGAATGCACGGCGAAGGCGTCGTCGTTGAGGCGCAGCTTCAGCCGTTCCGCCAATTCTTTTGCGGCCCGGGTCGTCTCCAGCCCCACCGACAGAACCACCATGTCGAACGCTTCGCTTTGAACTTCCCCGGACTCGGTCACATAGGTGATCTCCAGGTCGCCGCCGCTTCCCGGAACTTCTTCCACGCTATGGACCCGGGAACGAACGAAACGAACCCCGTGTTCATTCCGGGCCCGGTTGTAGTACTTTTCGAAGTCCTTGCCGTGGGTCCGCATATCCATGAAAAAGATCGCCGCATCCAAGTCTTTGCCGGCATGCTCCTTGGCGATCACCGCTTCCTTGATGGCGTACATGCAGCAAACCGCCGAACAGTACCCGTGGTCGCAGTGATGGATGTCGCGGGAACCGACGCACTGGAACCAGGCGATCTTCTTCGGTTCCTTGTGATCGGACGGCCGTTCCACGTGACCCATGGTCGGACCCGACGCCGAAAGCAGCCGTTCGAATTCCATGGATGTCACTACATTGTCGAACTTGCTGTAGGCGTAGGTGTCATAACTTCCCGGATCGAAAGGTTGAAAGCCGGGGGCCACCACCACGGCGCCCACTTCGATGTGCCGTTCGCGAGGTTGGTCTTCATGGATCACCGCATCGGCAAGACACGCCGCCACGCACCGGTAGCACTCGGAACAGACGCCGCAGGCAAGGCACCGCTTCGCGTCCTGGAGCACCTGATCCTTGTTGAAGCCCAGCATGACTTCATTGAAATTATTGATGCGCTCCGCCGGTTCCAGCCGGGGCATCCGTTGGCGGGGTATTCGGTCGTAGCCTTCCGTTCGAACATCCTGGACCGCCTGCCATTCCTTTTCACGGCCCTCCCGCAGATCCACACCGCGAAGGAACCGGTCGATGGATACAGCCGCCTGCTTTCCGGCCGCAATGGCCTCAATCACCGTCTTGGGACCGGTCACGGCGTCCCCGCCGGCGAAGATGTCCGGATCGTCGGACTGAAGCGTCAGCGGGTCCACCCGCATCGTCCCCCAATCGCTCAAAGTGCAGGCGCATTCCGGGGTGAGGCACGCCCAATCGGTTTCCTGGCCGATGGCCGGAATCACCGCATCCACTTCGATCACGAACTCGGAACCAGGGACCGGCACCGGCCGCCGCCGCCCGCTGGCGTCCGGTTCCCCCAGGGCCATCTTCACGCATTCGATGGCTTTAACCCGGCCGTTTTCCCCGATGATCCGGGTCGGGTTGGTAAGCGTTAGGATTTCGATCCCTTCTTCCTGGCACTCTTCGATTTCTTCCTCGCTGGCCGGCATCTCTTCGAAGCTTCGCCGATAGATCACGAAGGGCTTCTTGGATCCCGTCCGAAGCGCCGTGCGCACCGCATCCATGGCGACGTTTCCGCCGCCGACGACCGCCACCCGATCCCCCAGGGCGATCCTTCGGCCCAGGTTCACTTCCCGAAGGAACTCCACCCCCGGGAACACTCCATCCAGATCCTCGCCTTCAATCCCCAGCGCCTTGCATTCGTGGGCCCCGATCCCGATAAAGACCGCCTTGTAACCCTGTTCCCGAAGCTGGGCGATGGTGACGTCTTTGCCGATTTCCACACCGGTTTTGAAGGCCACCCCCATGTCCCGGATGACCTGGATTTCCGCTTCGATTATGTCCCGCGGAAGCCGGTAGGCGGGGATGCCTACGGTGAGCATGCCGCCGAGCACCGGAAGCCTTTCGAAGACGGTCACCGAGTAGCCTTCGATGGCGAGGTAATAGGCGCAGGTCAGTCCTGCGGGACCCGACCCGATGACGGCCACCTTCTCATCACGCTTGGGCTTCAGTTGGGGCACGTAGCTGGTTTCGGCGTTCAGATCCAAGTCCGCCACGTAACGCTTGATGAACTTGATCGCAACCGGATCATCCACCCGCCCGCGCATGCATGCCGATTCGCACGGATGATGGCAGACTCGGCCGCAAATGGCGGGAAGCGGGTTTTCTTCCTTGATGAGCTGCAGCGCTTCGGCGAAACGTCCTTCCGCCGCCAACGCCACGTAGCCTTGGACGGAGATGTGAGCGGGGCACGCGACCTTGCACGGAGACGTCCCGCGCTTTTCGATGGCGAAGGCGCCGGGAACCGCCTGAGCGTACCGTCGGTACGCCGCCCGCCGCTCGCTCAGCCCCATATCGAATTCGTTTTTAACCACCACCGGGCACACTCGAGCGCATTCCCCGCAGCCCGTACACTTGTCCAAATCAATAAAACGGGGCTTCTCGAAAACCTTCACCTTGAAGTTTCCCGGTTCGCCCGTTATTTCTTGGACTTCGCTCAGCGTGAGCAACTCGATATTCAAATGCCGGCCGACCTCGACCAGTTTCGGCGAGATAATTCACATGGCGCAGTCGTTGGTGGGAAAGGTCTTGTCCAACTGAGCCATAACGCCCCCGATGGACGATTCCTTTTCCACCAGGTAGACGTAATAGCCCATCTCCGCCAGATCCAGCGCCGATTGCATCCCGGCGATGCCGCCGCCGACCACCATCACGGAACCGATCACCGGTCCCTTGTCGCCCGTCGCATTCATCAAAGGTCTCCTCGCAATCCCGATCTGAAATCCACCCACGGCGAGAAATCCCCGCTCCGGCCATTCCAGGAAAGTAACTGTTCTCTACGCCTGATCAAACAATGCCACAGACAGGTCTTCTGCCAGAAAACGAGTATCGGTCTGCTTATAAAGCACTCCACCTATCGAGTCAAGCCAAGCTCGTCCGCTTGTGCACTCACCTCCGATTCCCGCTCGGCTACGTATCTTCTCAACAAATCGGGGTGACTGATTTTTTGCAGCAAGGTAACGGACTCCGGCTCCCGGATCGGGGTCCGGGACAGGTTTCGCCGGAATGACTGGGGGGTTGGGTTGTTTCGTCATTCCGGCGAAAGGCCGAATCCAGACGCTTTATCTTCAGTTATTGAAAGGAGACGAAATAGGACGAGGGCAAACCGGGAGCTCCATCGCTCCCGATCCACCCAAAGCCGATCCGTAGGCCCCGCCGGCCGTTACTGGGTTTGCTGCGGCGCCCCTTGGCCGCCGCCCCACCACGGACAACCCGGACCCATACCGTAGTGGCGCCCCCTCATGCCGCGGCCGTAACCGCCGCGGAAGCCGGCGTCCTCGGCCATCTGCCAAAGCTGTTGTCGCAACTCGTGGATTTCCTTGGTCAAGACCCCGATCTCAGCGGGATCGGAATCCGGCTGGTTCACCAGTTCATACCGCTGCTGTTGCTTTTCATAGAGCGACTGGCGAAGGGGTGCCGTTTCTTCGGCAAAGCGCCGACCTTCCGGGGTATCCGTCATCCAGCAGCTCCCCGGCCCCATGTGATAACCCCCTCCACCGTAAGGCCCTTGGGCACCAGCCTGAGCGCCCACAAAACCAACCAAAGCCACCAGTCCCAAGATCATGAGCACCTTCTTCATCACTTTTCTCCTTCCTCGTTTTTAGGAGTTTTCCTTTTCGGCCCTTTTCGGGTGCCGACAACGTTTGGCCCTACCTTGAGGCACATCCCGTGCCAAAGCCCGCTATGAACGCCTATCCATACGATCTCGTTGCCCTTTTCAGGATACCCCCCCTTCGCTGTCGCGAGAAGGGTGCCCGCACATGGATAATAATTACCCGGCATACCGAGAAAGGCGAAGCCCCTCCGGGTTCTTCTTATCCATGGCGGCCGATAAACGAAAATCGTCGACTTCCCGATGTTAAGAGCCTGTCCAAAAACAAGCTCATCAAAGTGGGTTCCGGGTTCCGGGTTCCTGTGGGAGCGGCGCCCTCGCCGCGATGAACAAATCCCAATGCCCCGCCCTATCGGCCCGGTTTTCCGTTATCGGACGCGATTGGGGCTTGCAATCGTCTACAGTATAGTGAAAAACCATGGGGGGCTGATCACCTGCCGAAGCACCTGGAGACAAGGAACCACCTTCGAAATCTTCTTTCCGGCGTCGAAGGAAAGGTCGAAAGCAGCCATGGCATCTGCATCCGAAGGATCTGATTTTCAAGGACAATTGGAAACCGTGCTGCTGGTTGACGACGAAGAGAGCCTCTTGGAAGTCAGCCAGCACATGCTGGAAGCCAGCGGCTATCGGACCCTCGCCGCGCGAAGCGGCGAAGAGGCGTTATCCCTTTTCGAAAAGGAAGGCTCCGGCATCGACGTGGTCCTCCTGGACCTCAACATGCCCGGCATGGGTGGCGCCCGGTGCCTGGAGGAAATCCTTCGGAAGGACCCCGGAGCCCGGATCATCGTTTCCACAGGCTACCTGGACGAACAGCAGATGCGGGGACTGCTTCAGACCGGCGCCGTGGGTTTTGTGGTCAAGCCTTACAAGTTCAAGGCCCTCCTCCAGCAGATCCGGGCCGTACTGGAAGATCGGCGGCGTTGACTTCAGCGCGGACCATGTTGCCGAAATGGCCTTTTGCCGGTAGAGTGGTTAAAACGGCAACAGAAATCCGCAAGACGCGTTTCCTATTTCGTTTTCCGTTACGAAACCGACAGGAAACCTCGCTTGGCAAACCTGTCTGTTCTACTTCACATCTCCGACCGGGACAAATAGACGTCAATTTTCCGTCTTATCGAACACTTCATTCAGACGGTACCTGCAAAGGATCTGCAGATCATCGTTTTGGCGGATGTCTTCGCGGGTGCCAAATCCATCGCCTGCAATCAGACGCTCCGGCAGCAGATGATCGATTTCACCGCGGCGTGCCATCGCATCCTCATCTGCGAAGAATAGCTCCGCTGCGTCAACATCAAGCCGGAAGCCCTCCCCGACTTCGTACACCCCGTCTCCAACGGCCTCCAGGAAATCCTCACCCGCACCACCCAAGCCTACCGGTACATCAAGGTGTGAATCTCCAAGGAATGATCCCACGATCTTTGAACAGAGGGGTTCAAAGCGATCTTCCCCTCAACAAGTCCCATCCCGATCTTCGGGGAAATCACAATGATGATTCGGGAGGTCATTGAATGCCTTTGAGGTGCGGCTAGAGCCCTTCGTCCAGGCGATCGGGGTGGCACCGGAACCAGTCCTTGAGGCTCCTCAGGACCCGCTCCACATCTTTCAGATGTTCCGTGCAGATCTGGTACAGTTCTTCGTGGGTCACTTCATGGTAGAAATGAACAAGCCGGTTTCGGTAGCCCGCCAGTGTTTGAAGAAGATCGGATTCCGGCGGAGCAAGCACACCGCACGCAGCCAATTGCCG
Source organism: Desulfoglaeba alkanexedens ALDC (assembly GCF_005377625.1). Taxonomy (GTDB): domain Bacteria; phylum Desulfobacterota; class Syntrophobacteria; order Syntrophobacterales; family DSM-9756; genus Desulfoglaeba; species Desulfoglaeba alkanexedens. The sequence continues at coordinate 1,109,046 of NZ_CP040098.1, forward strand.
AGCAATTTCCTTGTATTCGCTGGCCCCCACGGCGAAGCCTTTGGCGAGGATGTGACGGCCCAAGTCCAGCAGCGCCTCCAGGGCTCGCCGAAGACAGGATTCGGCTGCCCACACGTTTCTTCTGTCGGCGAAAAATGCCTCCCGGGATTCCAGGGGGAGGAGGCGGATTTCGCCGATCATCTTTTCAATCCAATGAATGCGGTCGGCGATGATTCGCTGCGAAAGGGTCCCCTCGGTCATGGGTCGGACTCCAGAATGAGGGCCAGCCGTTCCCGCTCCAGATGAGCGCAGTCACCGGCCCGCCGAAGGATGTAAAGATCGTATTCGTCGGCTGCATGGCCGTTTCCCGCATAGAGCCTTTCTCCCCGGATGATGTTTGCAGCGAGAAACGGGTCCACTTCCGGTAGAAAAACCAGATCCACACGAGAGACGCCGAAGAGATCCTCCAAAGCGAGAGCCAGTTCCACCTTTCTTCGAACCGGGAAATCAGCCTCCGGATGGGGCTTGACGCCTAGATCCAGGTCCGAAGGGCCCCGCGACAGGCTTTCCCGCTTCCCCTGGACCCATTCCCAGGCTTCCCGACCGCGGCTTCCAAAAGCGTAGAGGATCTGAACGTCATAGGATTGACATAAGAACGCCAGGCGCGTCAGTCGGTCCGCCTTACCGGCGTCAATTTCCGGCACGCGAGTTTCTTTGCGACCGTTTGGGAGTTGGCGCTCGCCCATGGTCCTCCTTCAAACTGAACACAAAGATTTTACGCCTTCCTTCGTATCTTCTCAAGAATAACCCCCATGACCCTGTGGGGTCACAACGAAGCTGGAACCTCCCTGCTTAAGCCAGGAGGCTTCAGTATAACGGCTACCGTCCTGAGCAGAACAAATGGTAACGGATGCTGTAAACTTGATCCTGTCAAACGTTATCCGCAAACGATATCAGGTCGTTGTCTCTCCTATTCACTTCAGGGAAATCACTGACATCCCTGACGCCGTTGAGCGGCTGCAACTGCAATTGCTGTTGGGTGCAGATCTTTTGAAACGAAAGCGCGAAGAAGGGGTCACAACGAAGCATGAAAATTGCTTCTTGTTCCCAAGCTCCAGCTTGGGAACGCCCTCATGGGTACCGAAGCTGGAGCTTCTCCCCAGTTATGTTCCCAAGCTGGAGCTTGGGAACGAGGGGAAACGGAGCTGATGCGCTTGCTGCTTCAAGGCCATCTGGATCTACCTCATACGGTCACCCTGGATGTCGTTCTAAAAGATCCGCACCCAATGAAAAACCATGGGGGCTGATCACCTGCCGAAGCACCTGGGGACAAGGAACCACCTTCGAAATCTTCTTTCCGGCGTCGAAGGAAAGGTCGAAAGCAGCCATGGCACCTGCATCGGATTCGAAAAGGAAGGCTCCGGCATCGACGTGGTCCTCCTGGACCTCAACATGCCCGGCATGGGTGGCGCCCGGTGCCTGGAGGAAATCCTCCGGAAGGACCCCGGAGCCCGGATCATCGTTTCCACAGGCTACTTGGACAAACAGCAGATGCGGGGACTGCTTCAGACCGGCGCCGTGGGTTTTGTGGTCAAGCCTTACAAGTTCAAGGCCGTCCTCCAGCAGATCCGGGCCGTACTGGAAGATCGGCGGCGTTGACTTCAGCGCGGACCATGTTGCCGAAAACGTCTTTTGCCGGTAAGAAGCTGTCTGAGAATACCCTTGTTCTGTGCGACAGGCTTTCCTGCTTCCCCTGGACCCATTCCCAGGCTTCCCGACCGTGGCTTCTAAAAGCGTAGAGGATCTGAACGTCATAGGATTGACACAAGGACGCCAGGCGCGTCAGTCGGTCGGCCTTTCCGGCGTCACTTTCCGGCACCCGAGTTTCTTTGTGACCGTTTGGGAATTGGCGCTTCGCCATGGTCCTCCTTCAAACTGAACACAAAAATTTGGTGGTGTTCTAAAGTGGAGACCTTAAGCAAAAAGGTTTACGAAGGTCAAAAAATCCCCCTCTCCCTTGATGGGAGAGGGTTGGGGTGAGGGTGAGACAATTAACGTATGTCAATCAGTTGCATTCCCCTCCCCTTAATCCCCTCCCACAAGGGGAGGGGAAATAGAACTTGGCATCAAATATTAGGTCTATTATTTCTACGCTACCAATAGCTTAAGCCTGGAGGCTCCAGTATAACGGCTACCTTCAAGTTCAATCGGATCCGACCTCGGATGCAGTCGACTTACGACTTGAAGGCTCGATTCACGTGATGACCGGTGGGGAATTTCTCACTGAAATTTTGATTTAAGTTTTCGACGAGAAGTTCCGAAAAACTAGGCAAGGAAACAAAAAACCAACAAACGCGGGCAACATCGGGGGCGACACAGGAGGACGCCCGGGCCCCACCGGAAACGGAATTCGGGACGGAAAGACGGAAAATAAAAGCCTGTCGGCGGGAAGGCCGGCAAAAACCGGAAAACCAAGGAGGAAAAGATCATGGCATTGACCATCAACACCAATGTCGCGTCACTGAACGCCCAGAGAAACCTGGGGCAAACCCAGAACCTGCTGAACCAATCCCTGCAGCGGCTCTCATCGGGCCTTCGCATCAACAGCGCAAAGGACGACGCCGCGGGGCTGGGGATTTCAAACCGGATGGATTCCCAGGTCCGCGGTCTGAACCAAGCGGTGAGAAATGCCAACGACGGCATTTCCCTGGCCCAGACCGCTGAGGGCGGGCTGCAGGAGTACACCAACATCCTGCAGCGCATGAGGGAGCTGGCCGTGCAGTCGGTGAACGATTCGAACACTTCCACCGACCGGGCCAGCCTCAACGCGGAAGTCACTCAACTGAAAGCGGAGCTTGACCGTCTTGTTGCTACCACCTCCTTCAACGGCAAGAAGCTCTTCGACGGCACATTCAGCGCACAGGCTTTTCAGGTGGGGTCCGAATCCGGCCAGACTATTTCATTCAGTATTGACAGCGCCAAAACTACCGCTTTGGGCGCGTATGCCTCCGCTGTCGGAGGACAATCAGTGATCGATGCTGCTGATGCTCTATACACCTACACGGGTGTCAGCGCCACTTCAAGCGATGGATCGAACATCAATATTACCGTTGGCGCCGAAACCAAAAACGTTATCGCTTCGGCCGCTGTAACCGGCGTAAACGGTGCCACGGCGGACAGCGCTTACGCCAAGGCCATTGCCGTAAACCAGTCCGGATTCACGGATCTGACGGCCGAAGCCCAGGCAACGACCTTCACGGGCCTCACCACCACGGGCATTTCTTTAACCGGAGCTACTGATGATGGTACAGGAGATGCTGGCAATTCGACTTATTCGCTTTCGATCAACACAGTCGCGATCTATGAAACACAGACGATTTCTGGCGGTGGAACCTTTGAAAAAACTGTCGATGAATTGGTAGCAGACATCAACGCCAAAACGGCTGCTCACGGTGTGGTAGCGTACAACAACAGCGGTACCCTGAAGCTGACGGCTTCAGACGGCAGAAACATCTTCGTCGATGAAAATTTCAATGGAGCCACAGCAGGTACTGGAGGTACTGCTTCTACACTGGACACCGCGTTTCGAACAAGTCAAGAAACAGGTGCCGGCGCTCCTGATGATATTGAAAAAACAGTCCGCGGAGCCATCAAGCTCACTTCGAATGACACCATCACCTTCAACTCTGGCGCTGATATTCTTGGCTTCGCGGGTACTGAAAGCGGCCTTAATTCCGCCAACAACGGCGTTATTTCGTCCGTGGACATCAGCACGCAAAGCGGTGCGACCCAGGCCATCCTGAATATCGACTCGGCGCTTTCCGCCATTGACAGCAGCCGGTCGAATTTGGGCGCCATCCAGAACCGCTTCGGATCGACCATCGCCAACTTGCAGAATGTCTCTGAAAATGTGTCCGCCGCCCGATCCCGGATCCTGGACGCGGACTTCGCCGCCGAAACCGCTGCTTTGACCAGGGCTCAGATCATGCAACAGGCAGGCGTCGCCATGCTGGCCCAGGCCAACCAGCTCCCCCAGGCGGTGCTCTCCCTGCTCCAGGGATAACGGCAAACCGGCGCCCGCGCGGCCGAATGGAGATTCGATTTCATCGTCGGGCAGGCGGGACCAACCGCCTCAACGGGCCCCGGAAAAGCTTCCGGGGCCTTTTTTATCCGCCGGGTGAAATCGGCATTCAAGTTTTCCGGCAAACCGCCGATATAATAAACAGCGGAACCGGGCGCCCCCGGGCAAGAATCCGCCGAACCTTGAACATTGAACCTTGATGCCTTCGTAAAAAAATCCGAATTGTCATCCCGAGCGCAGCGAGGGATCTCTTTGAAAAACGAAAGGTATAATAATAGCAGATGCTTGAGATTCCTCGTTGCAAGCTCCTCGGAATGACAATGGCTGTTTTCGGCTTTTTTACGACGTTATCAATCTTGAACCTCAAGCGGGGGAGGAAACGGCCATGAGCATTTCCGTCGGAGGGCTCATATCCGGTCTCGACACCAACAGCATGATCAACCAGATGCTGGAAATCCAGCAGCGGCCCATCGCGATCCTCCAGAACCGGGAGGCCGCCTATCAGGTGGAACTGACCGCCTACGGCAATCTGAAGAGCGCCCTGAGCGGCCTGAAAACCGCCCTGGAAGGCCTCGATTCCACGAGCGAACTGACCCGCTTTTCCGCCGCCTCGGCCGATCCGGACCTTTTCACCGCGTCCGCCGGCGAAACCGCCGCCGCCGGCACCTACGATATCCGGGTGCAGCAACTGGCCACGGTTCACAAGCTGACCAGCGGGGCTTTTTCCGAGAATGAACCCGTCGGGGAGGGGATCCTCCACCTCAGGCTGGGCGACGGCGCGACGGCCGATATCGCCGTCGGCGCCGGCGACACGATCCAGGACGTGGCCCAAGCCATAAACGATGCGGATGCCGGGGTGCGGGCCGCGGTGGTCTTTGACGGAACCAACTATTTTCTTACGTTGGCCGGCCGGGAAACGGGAGCGCAAAACGTCATCCGGCTCACCGCTACGGACACCGGCGACGGCAATGACACCGATGCCAGCGGACTTTCCAGGTTGGTGTACGATCAGGGGGTTACGGAGAACCTGTCCAACACCCGGGCGGCCGCCGATGCGATCATCTCGGTGGACGGGGTGACCGATATCCACCGCGGCGGCAACAGTTTCGACGACGTCATCCAGGGCGTCACCCTCAACCTGCTCTCGGCCCCGGCGGCCCCCGGCAATGAAGCGACCCTGACGGTCAGCAGGGATAAGGCCGCCGTGGCCGCCAAGATTGAAACTTTCGTCGAGGCTTACAACAAGGCCGTCGAGGCGATCGACTCCGCCCAGGCCTACGATGCGGAAACCGGGCAGGCGGGGGTCCTGATGGGCGATGCCACCACCAACGGGATCCGCCGCCGCCTGGCCGACGAAATCGCCGGCACGGTTTCCGGGGTTGGACCGTTCAGCAGCCTGGCCGACCTCGGCATCTCCCTCGACAGCGAAGGACGACTGAAAATCGACAATTCGGTCCTTGACGACGCCCTCGACAATCATTTCGAAGACGTGCTCAAATTTTTCGCCCAACCCGCCGTGGGAACGGAAGGCTTTGCCGGACGCCTGATCGATACCCTGGATCGGATGCTCGATCCCAGGGATGGCACCCTCACTGTGCGAACCGAGGGCATTCAGTCCAGCATAGAGGACATCGCCGAGCAGATCGAACGTATGGAACTGCGCAACCAGGCGTGGGAAACGCGGACCAGGGCCCAATTCAACGCCCTGGAAACCCTCTTGGCCGAGTACCAGACCACCGGCGAGTATCTGACCCAGCAGATCGTAGGCCTGCAGAATCTCAACAACTTCATATCGAACCGGTAATCCGTTGACCGCCGGTGGAAATGTTTTAAACCAACGCTCCGAATACAGAAAGGGTTGTTCGATGACACACACGGGATATGCCGGCTACCGCAAGGTAATGGTCGAAACGGTTCAGAAGAAGGAAGAAATCCTGCTGCTACTCTATGAAGAAGCTATCGCCGCCCTGAACATGGCGCGGCGGGGGATTCTGGAAAACAAGCCCAGGCTCAAGGGGGAGAAGGTCTCCAGGGCCTTGAAGATCCTCACGGAACTCGAATGCGCCCTGGACAGGGACAAGGGCGCGGAACTGGCCGAAAACCTGGCCGCCCTGTACCGCTATTCGATCCATCGGGTCACCATTGCGAATATCCACAACGATCCCGATGCCCTGCAAGAGGCCGAAAAACTATTATCCGAATTGTACGAAGGCTTCAAATTCGCGGCACGGCAGAAGCCACTGGTCTTGGACCGCAATTCCCACGCGGGATCGATGGAGCGGACGACAATTGCTGTCTCAGCCCCATGAAACGCTTTACCGGCGGCTGGTGGAGATCAGCGCCAAGATCGAAACCGCCCTGGAAAACGACGATGCCGGGGCGTTGGCGAACCTGGCCGGGGAACACAGGGCGGTGATGGACGCGCTGGGCCGCGCGGGGCAGCCGCGGGACCCGGGATTGCTCGAGACGGTCACCAGTGCCCATGAGCGGGTCACTTCCGCCATTGAGGCCATCCGTCGCCGGCGGGATGAGCTGGGCCGACAACTCGGTATGCGGGCACGGAAAAAAAGGGCCATATCGGTGTACGGCAGTCTTGACAAAATCGTGAAAAATCATCACTCCACTTGAAACAGGTCATCGTCGATGCCTTCGTAAAAAATTCGAATTGTCATCCCGAGCGCAGCGAGGAATCTCGTCCTAAAAGGAATCTCTTCGTAAAAGCAAATGTTAATGATAGCTGATGTTTGAGATTCGTCGTGGCAAGCTCCTCGGAATGACAACGGCTGTTTTCGAGTTTTTTGCGACGTTGGCATCGTTGCCTGCCGTGCAAAGGGAGGCGAAATGTAAGTTTAAAGTTAGTACAGCTCCAGACAATTAAGTGGCCACTATGCAGCAGTCTTCAATTGGTGAACATAAGCCTGGAGCTTGGGAACAAGGGGGAAGGCTTGCGCCGATCCATGGGGAAGGATTTCAGTGAGTGGCTGGTCGTCCTTGCGGCGGCCGCAGAAAGCACGTACCGGCGTCTGAACGTCCGCCGGGATGAAATCGACAAAAGCCTGCATGAGTTGCGAAAGAAGCAGAGGGCGCTCAAGGCTTACCGCTTCTCGTGAGGCCTCTGCGCCGATGAGACCGGGTTGAATTTTCTTGCATCTCTTCCCCTGCGGGCTATAATGGTTACTTCGAAAAAAGACGCAGAATTGGAGGATCCATGAAGAAAGACATTCATCCGGCATACTACGAAACGGTCATTCGCTGTGCTTGCGGGAACGAAATCCGTACGGGGTCCACCCGCCAGGACATCCGCGTGGAAATCTGTTCCAAGTGCCATCCGTTTTTCACCGGAAAGCAGAAGCTGGTGGACAGCGGAGGCCGCATCGAGCGCTTCCTGAAGAAGTACGAGAAGTACCAGAATCAGCAAAGCCAGGCCCAGGAAAAACCATAACTCTTGGACCGCCGCTTTGACGACACCCGGGGTTTCGACCCCGGTTTTTTTTGCCGGTCGACCGGAGAGAAGCAGCCGCTCCTACAACGACCTTCATCGCGGCCAAGGCCGCCCTTACAGGCACAAGGAACATCAGGACCCCATTTTCATGAGCTTGTTTTGCTTCTTGTTCCCAAGCTCCAGCTTGGGAACACAACTGTGCAGAAGCTCCAGCTTCGGTGAGCCTGTTCCCAAGCCAGAGCTTGGGAACGAGGAGAAAGACCACTTCGAGATCCTGGCGAGCTCCCTAGAAAGACAGCGCGTTTCAGCTGTAGCAGGAGGGAAGCTGGAGCTTCCCGGGCAGGGCGTTCCCAAGCTGGAGCTTGGGAACGAGGGGAAACGGAGCTGATGCGCTTGCTGCTTCAAGGCCATCTGGATCTACCTCAGAGGGTCACCCTGGATGTTGTTCTAAAAGATCTGCACCCATTCAGAATATTTGAGTTGCAGGTGCACCGAGAAACACCATGTATGAACGATTGGCGACGGTAGAGCAGCGCTTCGAGGAACTGGAAGATCTTCTGGCCAAGCCCGATGTCTTCGCCGACCCGCAGCAGTACCAGCGGCTGGCTAAGGAACATGCGGAGCTTTCGCCCATCGTGGAAGCCTATCGACGCCGCCGGAAGCTCGAACACGAATTGGAAGAAAATCAAGAACTCGCCCGCCACGAACCTGACCCTGAGATGAGGGCTCTTGCTCGGGAAGAAGTGACGCGGATACGAGAAGCCATCGCGGCCACGGAGCGGGATCTCCGGGTCATGCTTCTTCCCAAAGATCCCAACGACGAAAAGAACGTGATTCTGGAAATCCGGGCGGGCACCGGAGGTGACGAAGCCGCGCTTTTCGCCGCGGACCTTTTCCGGATGTATTCGCGCTATGCCGAAGAACGCGGCTGGCGGGTGGAGGTGCTCGACAGCCACCCCACGGGAATCGGCGGGTTCAAGGAGATCGTGGCCGCCGTCAACGGGAGGGGAGCCTTCAGCCGGCTGAAGTTCGAGCGCGGAGTGCACCGTGTGCAGCGCATCCCGGCGACGGAAAGTCAGGGGCGCATTCACACCTCCGCCGTGACCGTGGCCGTCCTTCCCGAAGCCGAAGACGTGGACGTTCAGATCGATCCCAGCGACCTCAGGATCGACGTGTACCGGTCTTCGGGCCCAGGGGGGCAGAGCGTCAACACCACCGATTCGGCGGTCCGTATCACGCACCTGCCCACGGGGCTGGTGGTCATCTGCCAGGACGAAAAATCTCAACACAAGAACAAGGCGAAAGCCCTGAAGGTTCTCCGGGCGCGGCTTCTCGACATCATGCAAAGCGAACAGGATGCGAAGATCGCCCAAGACCGAAAGAACCAGGTAGGCTCGGGCGACCGCAGCGAGCGGATCCGCACCTATAACTTCCCGCAAAACCGCGTCACCGATCACCGGATCAACCTGACCCTCTACAAGCTGGAAAGCGTTCTGGGCGGGAATCTGGATGAACTGATCGACCCTCTCATCGCCTGCTCCCAGGCTGAAGCGCTGAAAGACGGCTGAGAGGTCGAAGGCCGGGAGCTGTTCGTTCTCATGTCCGAAACGTGGACCGTCTTGAAGGTCCTCCAGTGGACCACCGAATACTTTTTCCAAAAGGGGCTGGACCAGCCTCGTTCCGACGCTGAAGTGCTCTTGGCCCACGCCTTGAACCTCGAACGCATCCAACTGTACCTGCGCCACGATCAGCCTCTGTCTGAATCCGAGCTGGCCCGTTACCGGGAGATGATCCGCCGGCGGGCGTCGCGCGAGCCGACGCAGTATATCACGGGCAAACAAGAATTCTGGTCGCTGGAGTTCGAAGTGGGCCCTTCGGTCCTTGTGCCTCGTCCCGAAACGGAAGTGCTCGTGGAGAGGGTCCTGGAGGCGGGGACGGCGGATGGAGCGCGAGTGCTGGACGTGGGGACAGGTTCCGGCGCCATCGCCGTGGCGTTGGCCCGCGAGCGGCCGGCCTGGACGATCGTGGCGACCGACGTTTCCCTGAAGGCCCTGCTGACGGCTCGGAAGAACATCGAACGGCACGGGGTCTCGGACAGGGTGTTCCTGGTTGCAGGCAGACTGCTCGGGTTCATGGCACCCGAACGTGCCGGGTTCGACCTCATCGTGAGCAATCCTCCCTATGTGGCTTCAAAGGACCTGCCGAAACTCCCGCCGGAGGTTCGCGACCACGAGCCTCTCACGGCTTTGGAGGGTGGCGGCGCCGAAGGGGCGGGCACACTCTTTGCCATTCTGGAGCAGGCGCCACGTTATTTGAAACCCGGGGGGCATGTCTTTGTCGAGTTCGGTTCAGATCAAAAGGACGTCCTGGTTCGGTGGATGGAAGCTGCCGGCGGTTATGAGGCCTTCGAGGTTTTCGAGGATTACGCCGGCCTGCCGCGGATTCTTCACGCTCGAAGCAAAAGGTAGAACTTTGCTGCGGCGCGGCCCGCCGCCGCCCGGGCACTTCACGCAAGCCGAATGAAGAAAGGATCACTGTGGATAAATTGGTGATCGAGGGAGGTCGTCCCCTGGAAGGCGAAGTGGTTATCAGCGGTGCCAAGAATTCGGCACTTCCCCTCATGGCGGCAAGCCTCCTCGCCCCCGGGCGCCACCGCTATCAAAACGTCCCCGAACTGCGGGACATCCGAACCATGGAACGACTGTTGGCTCACATGGGCGCCGACTCGGGGCGGGAAAACGATGGAATGCTTGTCATCGACACTTCCCGCGTGCACCTTCCCGAGGCCCCTTACGAGCTGGTAAAAACCATGCGGGCGTCCGTTCTGGTACTGGGACCGCTGGTCGCTCGATTCGGGCGGGCGCGGGTGTCGCTTCCCGGGGGCTGCGCCATCGGGGCTCGGCCCATCAACCTGCACATCAAAGGCTTGGAACGCCTGGGAGCGGTCGTCGAACTCGACCAGGGCTACGTAACCGCTTCCGCCGAAAAGCTGCGCGGGACGACTGTCACCTTCGACGTGGTGACGGTGACGGGGACCGAAAACCTGATGATGGCCGCCTCGCTGGCCGAGGGACGGACGATCCTCGAAAACGCGGCGCGGGAACCCGAAGTGGCCGACCTGGCGGCGTATCTCACCAGCATGGGAGCCCGCATCCAAGGCGTGGGAACTCCGGAAATCGTGATCGACGGCGTTTCCGAACTGCGCCCTGGAACCCATACGGTGATCCCTGATCGCATCGAAACGGGCACCTACGCGCTCGCCGCCGCCATCACCGGCGGCCGGCTGAAGATCCGCCGCTGCCGGCCGGATCATTTGGAAACCGTACTCCGAAAGCTGGAAGCTGCGGGAGTGACGGTTCAGAAGGCCGGCGACACGCTGGAGGTGGAAGCGGCAAACGGGATCAAAAGTGTGGATGTCAAGACCTGGCCCTATCCCGGATTTCCCACCGACATGCAGGCCCAATTCATGGCCCTCATGACCCTGGGGCGCGGAACCAGTGTCATCACCGAGCAGATTTTCGAAAACCGTTTCATGCATGTGAGCGAATTGCGCCGGCTGGGCGCCGACATTGGTTTGGACGGGCGGAGCGCCGTGGTCCGAGGGGTACCGCGACTTTCGGCGGCGCCTGTTATGGCCACCGATCTGCGGGCCTCCGCTTCACTGGTCCTGGCAGGGCTGGCGGCGACCGGCGCGACCCATGTGAGTCGAATCTACCACCTGGATCGAGGTTACGAAAGGCTGGACCAGAAACTCCGGCAGGTGGGCGCGAAAATCCGGCGCGAGAAAGAATAGCTGCGGGGACAACCGGCCATGAAAGAAGCGGTCCGGCAATTGACGGCACGGCTTCTTGCGCTTCTCGCGGTGTTGTTTGCGGTGGGCATGGCAATGGATCGGTTCATGCCGCGGGAGGTATCCCCTCCGGCAGCCCTCGCCTCCGGAATCACGGCACTCGGCCTCGCGGCAGCGTTGGGCCTGGCGAAAAGACAGCACGCCTTCCGGTGGACCCTCTGCCTGGTGGCGCTGCTGGCGGGATTGGCCAACGCCCGCGTTCACGCCCCAGCGCTTCCCGCACCTCAAAGCCTCCAGCCTTACCTCCATCGCTCCGACACACTTTTCGAAGCCACCATCGACGGCCCGCCGGACTTCCAGCCCGAAAGGATCAAGATTCCGCTCCGCCTTCACCGCGCCATCCTGGACGGCGTCGGCCATCCGGTGGACGGGCGGGTCAACCTCACGGTGAAGGCACCCCGGGAGCAATGGCTCAACGGCGAACGACTCCTGGCCCGAATGACCCTCAAACCGTTGCACAGTTTCCAGAACCCCGGCGGCTACGATTACGTTCTCGCCCAGGCTCGGAAGGGGATTTTCGCCCGGGCGTATCTTCCCAACGACCGACGCATGCTGCGAATCATCCCGATGGACACTGGGCTGATCGAAGGCGTCGGCACGGAACTCGCGCGCCGGATCGATCGCTTCCGCCAAGAGGCACGCCGGTGGCTGCGGGAACGCCTGGACGCCCACACCCATGCACTCTACGAAGCCTTACTTTTGGGTTACCGGCATGAAATCGACCCGGCGAGCAACGAGCTCCTTCAGCGGGCCGGAGTGATGCATCTTCTGGCTATTTCCGGGCTTCACCTCGGCCTGGTGGGGTTCGCCGCCCACTGGACGACTCGATGGGGCCTCCGCCTATTGGCACCGGCATGGCTTCAATTCTACCCTGACCGGCACCTGGCCCTCCTGGCCGCCCTCCCGGCCGTCCTCTTTTACGCGCTGGTGAGCGGCCTCGCTCTGCCCACATGGCGAGCGCTCATCATGGCGGTCTTTGCGGCCGCGGCGACGCTCACCTACCGGAAGGCCGACGGCTTCAGCCTGTTGGGAGCGGCGGCTGTTCTTGTCCTGCTCCTTTTCCCGGAAAGCCTCTGGGAGGCTTCCTTCCAGCTATCCTTCGGAGCGGTGGCGGGAATCCTATGGATCCACCCCAAGCTCCACCGCGTTCCATCCAAACATGAAACAAATTCCTGGAAAAGGTGGATCCAAGGGCTTCTACGGCCCTTCGTCGAGGCTTTCAAGCTTTCGATTGCGGCGACTGTCTTTATTTTCCCGCTCCTCGCCTACCATTTCCACGGAATTTCGCCGGCTGGATTCATCGCCAACGCACTGCTCGTACCGCTGGTGGGAACCGTGGTGTTGCCCCTGGGTCTTCTGAGCGTCGCCTTGTTTCCGGTTCTTGAAACTCCCGCCTCTTGGGTCCTGGCGGCTGGAGCGGTGAGCCTCGACGCCGTCTGGAGCGTGATTTCCTTTCTGGGCCGGTTGTCCTGGAGCTACCTCTGGGTGGGAAACGTTCCCCTGGTGGTGATCGCAGGGTTTTACGCTTTGCTTGGTATCTTCCTCGCACCGCTGAATCGCCGGCACAAAGCAACGGCCGCGGCGTGCATCGCTTTCGCCCTTCTGATCTTCGGACTGCTGGACTCTCTTTCCGCAAATAACCGATTCCGGGGCAGACTGGTGGTCACCGCCGTCGACGTCGGCCAAGGGAGCTCCACGCTCGTTCAGTTCCCCCTCGGCACCACGCTGCTCGTTGACGGCGGCGGCTTTTTCGACGATTCCTTCGACGTGGGCCGCCATGTGCTGGCACCGTTTCTCTGGCACCAAGGAATCCGAAAAATCGACGTCGTGGCCCTCTCCCACGATCATCCCGATCATCGAAACGGGCTCCGATTCATTCTGTCCCACTTCAAGGTGGGCCGCTACTGGGAAGGCCCTCTTCCCGACACGGGCGAAGATCCGCGCGCGCTTTCGCCTCTGGCAAGACGCCGGGGCGTTTTCGAGGAAAAGTTGACCGCCGAAGTTCCGGACCGCGAGATCGACGGCTGCCGCGTACGCATTCTTCATCCTTCGACCGAATACCTCAACCACCGCTGGGACGGCAGGGATCTCAACCGCGTTTCCCTCGTGATCGCCGTGGATTTCGGGCAGACTTCGGTGCTGATCCCGGGGGATATCGATGCTTCCGTCGAGGCGCTGTTGCCTCAGCCGCCGGATTCCGTGAAAAAGACTCTTCTCCTTGCGCCCCACCACGGAAGCGCTTCGTCAAGCAGCGAAAACCTTCTCGATCGCCAACGAGTGACCGAGGCGATCGTTTCCTGCGGCTTCGACAACCGTTTCGGGTTTCCCGCTCCCGCCGTTATGGAAAGATTCCGGAACCGCGGGATCGCCGTCCACCGGACGGACCAGGAAGGAGCCATACGGGCGGTTTCCGACGGTACGGTATGGGTCATTGAGGCGATGATCGGCGAAGACTGACTTTCGTCGGATGATATCATCGGTGGGCGCGAAAGGAACACCTTCACAGCTGTTGGGGCGGCAGGCCATGGACAAAAAAAGGCAGGACCGGAAACCGGCCCTGCCTTTGGGATCACAAGCCTTCAGGCGTTAGATGCGGCGAACGTTTGCCGCTTGGACGCCCTTGGGGGACTGCTCGACGTCGAGCGTTACCCGATCCATCTCGGCCAAGCTCTTGTAGCCTTCACCCGAGATGGCGCTGAAATGGACAAACACGTCGCCGTGCGATTCCGTTTCGATAAAGCCGTAACCCTTCTTGTCATTGAACCATTTTACTCGACCTTCTACCATAGTGAACCTTCTCCTTTGATTGTTGCGTACTGCTTGTCGGGTGTTACTTTGGAACTTTACATGAGAAACCGCTTCACCAGGTAGCAAGATCGATTTCTTGGCGAATCCAAAAGTACCGTCCCAACTCGCCGCACTCAAGTTTAAGTGTGCTTCCTTGTATCAGGCATCGTGAAAGAAGGCAAGAGAAAAAGTTACTGAAAAACGATCCGACCGAAAAAAAAATCGGGTGCAGATCTTTTGCTTCTTGTTCCCAAGCCAGAGCATGGGAACGAGGGGATATTTGATGCCAAACTCTAATTCCCCTCCCCTTGTGGGAGGGGAATAAGGGGAGGGGTGAGAGGGGGATTTTTTGACCTTCGTTAGCCTTTCTGCTTAAGGTCTCCACTTTAGAACGCCACCAAAAATCTTCGAGTTGTCCTGGGAAGCGCCGCACCTTCACTTCCAAGCGACCCTTCAAGATAGCGTGCCTACAAATGCATATCCCGCTTATGAAAAAGCGGGATATGGTATCCGTTGTCAAAACTGACGGCCTCGTAACGAGGGCTTCTTCCGTCCAAACGGCTGAATCCGGCCGGCCCAACCAGAACGCACCGCCCCTGGTTCCTGGCTACTTCGCTGTTTCAGGATGGAAAACGTTCACATCCTTCAGGTCGTCCCGGAGATATTCCCTCTCATTGGGGCCGAGAATCCCCAGGGACAGCGCGATAAGCGTCCAGAGATGCACCACGCCGTAATGTCCCCCGTAATGATCGCTCAATTCATGGATCTGCGAATGGCAGTTGTGGCATGCCGCAATACAATAGTCCGCCCCGGTGGCCTTGATCTGCTTATCTTTAATGCGCCCGTAAGCCAGCCGTTGTTCTTTGTAGCCCGCCTGCAAGGAGCCTCCCCCGCCGCCGCAGCAATAATTATTGGACCGGTTGGGATACATGTCGATGAAATTCTCTTCACCGACCACAGCCTTCACCACGTACCTCAAATCCTCCGCGATAGGATCCCCGAAGGCTTTGCGCACGATCTGGCACGGATCCTGGACGGTAAACTTGAGTTTCAGGTCCTTGTTCCAGTCGCTGTTTACCTTCAGTTTCCCTTCACGTATCCACTTTGCGTAATATTCGTAGATATTTTTAACAACAAAATTATGAGGAATGTTGAATTTTTTCAGTCCTGCCAGGACCGAGTAGGTTACGTGGCCTCATTCCGTGTTGAGAAAGATCTTGCACCCCAGTTCGTCCGCCTGTTTCGCTGCGGTGGTCGTCACATGCTTCCAGGCGTCGTCGTCAGCAAGGAACATGCAGTAATTTTCCCCGCCCCATCCTTTGGAGCCGTAGGTCCAGTCCGCCCCGACGAGATGCAGAATTTTCCACAGCGGAACCATCTCGTCCGGTTCGGTCACGGGTTCACGGGAGTTCTGGTTCAAAAAGAATTCAGCCCCCTTCTTATCGATCGGGGCCTCCATATCGGCGAATTCGGGCTGCGCCTCCCGGTACTCTTCGAGAACGTCTTCGACAACGAATTTAAAGTCATCAGGACTTGCACCCATAGCCGAACAGCTCTCATTACGCAGGGCCATGTCACAGGAACGCTTGATCCCGTCCGGCCTGGCTTCCCTCGGCCAGGTTCTCCTTGCCTGGTAAACCATCCCGGGAATATCCACGTTCATAGGGCAGGCATATTGACATCGCATGCACATCGTGCACATCCACACCCAGGGTGTGGTTGTCACCTCTTCGTCCATCCCCAACACGATCATTCTTACGAATTTCCGGGGATCCATGCCCTCAAGCCCGGTGGCGGGGCAGCCACTGGCGCATGCTCCGCAGGTAAGGCAAAGATTAAGATTTCCCTGCGGCAAAAGTCCTTTAACCTTTTCCCGAAATTCGCCTTTGAGTTTGCTCGGATTGATAGCCTCTTCCGCCATAGATTTCTCCTCCGTAGATTTCAGCGTAAAAAAACGGTTCGCACCCCGCCTACGATAAGAAACCGGTGGGGATCGCTATGGGGATCGGCATCGGTATTGACGTTAACCCCGCCGCTTTTTCGACCTCGATACCGATCCCGACGCCGACAGGGCTATAAAACAACTCTAAACCCGGGGGTTCATTCGGCCCCTGGTTCGGTCTTAGACCTTTGACCTGCTGATCCTCGGGATCATTTCGATCCCTGACCCTGCACCCTGGATTCTATTAAACGTTTGCTTTGTTTAGCTTCATTTTACACCAAAGTCAACGCCCAAACACAGCCGCGAACGAAACGGCTCACACCGCCTGCGGATCACTCCTATTCCGGCATGAAGGGAAGGCCGTCCATTTCGGGCATCAGGTCCGCTTGGATCTTCTCCAGAAGAGCCGGCAGTTCTTCCCTGCTACAGAAGAGCACTTCACCGGAGCGCCGCACCTTCACTTCCAACCGCCCCTGCTTCAGTCCGCGCTGACTCACCACCACCCGGATTGGAATGCCCAGCAGATCGGCGTCTTTGAGTTTCACTCCAGGCGATTCATCCCGATCGTCGTAGAGCACTTCCCACCGGCTGGTAAGTTCCCGGTACAGTTCTTCGGCCGCCTGATCCACATCGGTCTTTTTCCCGAGGGTCGTGATCACGATCTGGAAAGGCGCGATGGTGAGCGGCCAGATGATGCCCGCTTCATCGTGCCATTGTTCGACGGCGGAAGCCATGAGCCGTTCCACTCCGATGCCGTAACATCCCATGATCACGGGGCGGTTTTCGCCGTCAGCATCCAGGTAGGTCACGTCCATGGCATCGGGTGCGGTGTATTTGGTACCCAGCTTGAACGTGTGCCCCAGTTCGATGCCTTTTCGGATGGTCAGTTTTCCCCGACCGCAGGCGGTGCAGGTATCGCCGTCGCGAACCTCGGCGATGTCCACCTTCTCCGGGGCATGGAAGTCCCGGCCGCAAAGCACGTTCTTGAGGTGCACGTCCACCTGGTTGCCGCCGGCGACATAAAGGGTTCCGTCGTCCACGGAACTGTCGACCACCACGCGCACCGTTCCCGGCTCGAGCCCCACGGGGGACAGGAAACCCCCGTGGAGTCTCTTTTCGGCGAGGGCTTCTTCCGGCGCCAAATCCAGTCGCACCGCCTTCAGGTGGTTGGCTAACTTGGTCGGTGAAATATTGAAATCGCCTCGCACCACGGCCAGGACCAATTCTCCGTCCGCATCGTAGGCCACCGTCTTGAGGAAGTGTTCCTCGGAAATTTTGAAAAAATCCATGAGCTGCGCGATGGTCTTGATTCCCGGGGTCGGGACTTTCTCCATCGGAGGCGGTGTGCCGGGCGGGTCCTGGCGTCGTGGTTTGAGGCCCGTCGCTTTCTCCATATTGGCGCGGTAATCGCACTGGCTGCACACCACGAACCGGTCTTCGCCGCTGGGGGATTCCAGCATGAACTCGTGGGAACCGGTCCCCCCCATGATCCCCGGGTCCGCTTCGATGGGTACGGCCGTAACGCCGCAACGGGCGAAGATTCTGAGATACGCGTTGTAAATCCTGGGATAGTAGGCGTCCAGATCCTCGAAGTCGGGATGGAAACTGTAGCCGTCCTTCATGAAGAATTCGCGTACCCGAAGCAGGCCGGCCCTGGGCCGCGCTTCGTCTCGGATCTTGGTCTGGATTTGGTAGAGCATCACCGGGAGATCGCGATAGGAACGTAGGAATTTCTTGGCGATGTCGGTGATGATTTCCTCGTGGGTCATGGCCAGCACGAATTCCCGGTCCCGCCGATCGCGGATGCGCCAGAGTTCCTGGCCGATATGGTAGTAGCGCTTGGTGGCCTTCCACAGTTCGGCCGGGTTCAAAACCGGAAGAGTCACCTCGATTCCGTCGATGGCGTTCAATTCGGCTCGCAGAATGTTTTTGATCTTTTCGGCCACTCTATGCCCCAGGGGGAGCAGGGAGTAGACGCCGGCCGCCGCAGGGTAAATGAAGCAACCCCGCAGCAGCAGGATGTGCGAAGGGGTTTCGGCTTCCTTGGGCACTTCATAGAGCGTATGGACAAAATATCTCGAATAGCGCATCCACCGCACCTCCCGTGTTGAGTTCCCGCTCAACGTATTTTCATGTTCTGGGACAGGATTCCGGATTGGACCGTTTCCGATGGTTTTTTTTAGAAGGCCGGAATCTAGCACGCAGCCTTCTTCCCTCACAACCTCAAAACGCAACCGAAAAAGGACTTGGCGGACGGAGACCGCAGCTGTTATGAGATTCACTGCTGCAAGGTGACGATAAGCACGAACCGGAAACCAGGGAGGATGGGTGCCGAGCGCCGGACCCTTTGGAAACTCTAGAGGCCTTTCACCCCATAGGAACGAACCATGAACCGAAGACCGACCGGTCCCGGCACGTCGGATTCCTCCGAAGCCCCCCGTTCACCGGCGACCTGGGATCTCGAGACCTTTCGCAAAAACCTGGAAGAACACATCGAAATGTTGCGGGAAGACGAGGAAACCACCGTCCCGCCCGAGCGCCTCATGCTGCAGCTTGAACATGACTCCGAATTCCTGGAAATCGTCAGGAACTGGGAGCGGCTGGAAGAAGCTCGACGCACCGACGCGTGGAAACGCGCGTTGGCGATCGCCGATAAGCATGCTCGGGAAGTAGTCCCCGTCTGCCTCCGTTGCGGCGAATGCTGCCGCCAGGGAAGCCCCACCCTCCACCTGGAAGACTTGGAACTGCTGAAGGCCGGAAAAATTCCCTGGGACGCCCTGGTTACCCTGCGCCGGGGCGAACCGGTCCATTCGCCTTTCCAGGAAAGGCTTTTCTTTCTGCTCGACGAACGCATCAAAATCCGAGAAAAGCCGGGATCTCATACGTGCCTGTTTCTGGAAGACGGCGGATCGGACTGCACCATTTACGACGACCGCCCGCTCCAATGCCGGGCCCAGGCCTGCTGGGATCCGACACAAGCCAGAGAACTGGCCGAACAGCCCTACCTCAGGCGGGCCGACCTGTTCGCGGATGTGGAACTCCTTTATGAACTCATCGCCGAGCACGACCGCCGCTGTGCCTTCGACAGGCTCAGGGACGCCTTTGAACGCCTGGATCAAACCAAGGGTGAATCAGCCGGAGAAGTTCTGGAACTCATCGCCTATGAAGAACATTTCCGGGGGTTTCTTCAAAAAAAGCTGAATATTCCTCAAGAAACCATGCCGCTCGTTTTCGGCCGGAGCTTTGCCGAACTTACGGCCCTCTTCGGCTTTCGCGTGGAGACCCGGCCGGACGGCACAAGGGTGCTTATTGCCGAATCCGCCTGATCGACCCACCATGATTCCTGCAGTGTGGAGCATGGGAACACAGGGGCCCCCCATCACCCCATAAGCGCTGAGTTGTTTTTGCCCGGTATCGACCGGAAAAAATGAACATCGAACATTGAACGTCCAACATCGAATGGTGAATGGGTGCGGATCTTTTAGAACGACATCCAGGGTGACCCTCTGAGGTAGATCCAGATGGCCTTGAAGCAGCAAGCGCATCAGCTCCGTTTCCCCTTGTTCCCAAGCTCCAGCTTGGGAACAAGGTGGATGGTGGAGATTGGGAACAAGGTCAAAAAATCCCCCTCTCCCTTGATGGGAGAGGGTTGGGGTGAGGGTGAGAAAATTAACGTATGTCAATCAGTTACATTCCCCTCCCCTTAATCCCCTCCCACAAGGGGAGGGGAAATAGAATTCCCCTCGTTCCCAAGCTCTGGCTTGGGTACGGCGTCATGGGAACCGAAGCTGGAGCTTCTGCACACTTGTGTTCCCAAGCTGGAGCTTGGGAACAAGAAGCAAAAGATCTGCACCCAATGGTGAATGGGAAATGAACATCGAACATTGAACGTCCAACATCGAATGGTGAATGGGAAATGAACATCGAACATTGAACGCCCAACATCGAATGGTGAATGGGAAATGAACATCGAACATTGAACGCCCAACATCGAATGGTGAATGGGAAATGAACATCGAACATTGAACGTCCAACATCGAATGGTGAATGGGAAATGAACATCGAACATTTCCATCGTTCCCAAGCTCCAGCTTGGGAACGCCCTGCGAGGGAAGCTCCAGCTTCCCTCCTGCTACAGCTGAAACGCGCTGTCTTTCTAGGGATCTCGCCAGGATCTCGAAGTGGTCTTTCCCTTCGTTCTCAAGCTCTGGCTTGGAAACGGCCTCACCGAAGCTGGAGCTTCTGCACAGTTGTGTTCCCAATCTGGAGCTTGGGAACAAGAAACAACCCGGTTTTTCATTCGATGTTGAACGTTCAATGTTCGATGTTCGACGTTCATCTTTAAAAACAACCCAATGGCATAAATGCAACCCGGTTTCCCTTCGTTCCCAAGCTCTGGCTTGGAAACGGCCTCACCGAAGCTGGAGCTTCTGCACGGTTGTGTTCCCAATCTGGAGCTTGGGAACAAGAAACAACCCGGTTTTTCATTCGATGTTGAACGTTCAATGTTCGATGTTCGACGTTCATCTTTAAAAACAACGCAATGGCATAAATGCAACCCGGTTTCCCCTCGTTCCTAATCTGGATCTTGGGAACGAGGAAAAGGCTCACCTCCGCCCCGAAAGTCAGCGCTTTCCTCAGGCGAACCTCGTGTGTTAAGGTTCCAATCATCTCCAGGGCCGACAGGACGCGCGACCATACCCGTCAGTGGCTTTCGAAACGTGCCCCCAGCGGCAATGGACCGAAAAAACGGCCCCGGCAAGGGCCTGACCCCGCGCTTTTCCAAACTTGGTTTTGATGGCCATCCAGGAACCCATAATGAGGAGGTGTCGTTATGACCCACGAACGCTCCACCGGATCCTTTCCACGCCGCACGTTCCTGCAGGGAGCCGTGGCCGGGGCCGCCGTTCTGGCCGCACAGGGCGTCTTCCGCCCCGCCTTCGCCGTAGCCGCGACCGGCGAAGAAGCCGTGTTCAAGCTTCCTTCGCTCCCCTACCCGGAAGACGCGCTGGAACCTTTCGTCTCCGCCCGCACCCTTTCTTTTCATTACGGCAAACATCATCAAGGCTACGTGAACAATCTGAACAATCTGGTGAAGGGCAAAGCCTTTGAGCGGATGTCCTTGGAAGAGGTCATCGTGAAGACGGCCGGCGATTCAGGCCAAGCCTCCGTTTTCAATAACGCCGCTCAAGTGTGGAACCATACCTTTTACTGGAACTCCATGCAAAAGGATGGCGGCGGGCCGCCTCAGGGACCGGTCGCCGCAAAGATCAGCGAGGCTTTCGGCAGCTACGAAAACTTCAGGAAGGAATTCGCGAAAGCGGCGGCCACCGTCTTCGGAAGCGGATGGGCCTGGCTCGTGTTGGAAAACGGCAAATTGAAGATCACCCAAACCTCCAATGCCGACACGCCGGCGGCCCATGGCCAAAAGGCGGTCCTCACCATTGACGTGTGGGAACACGCCTACTACCTGGATTACCAGAACCAGCGCGTCGACTACATCCAGACCTTCCTGGATCATCTGCTGAACTGGGACTTCGTGGCTCAAAACCTGGAGTAAATGCGACTCGCCGTCCTGTCCGACATCCATGGAAACCTGGAAGCGTTCCAGGAAGTGTTGAAAGACCTCGATGCCCTGCGTCCGGATCGGGTGGTCTGCCTGGGAGATGCCGTGGGCTACGGTCCGGACCCGGACGCTGTGCTGGAGATCATTGTCCGCAGACGAATCCCGTGTGTCATGGGAAACCACGAACTGGGCCTGATCGATCCGCGCACGCTGAGCTGGTTCAACGCGTCCGCACGACGTTCCCTTGAAATCACGCGCACCTTGCTCCCGCCGGAAAGGTTCGATGAAATCCGTT
This sequence comes from Desulfoglaeba alkanexedens ALDC, assembly GCF_005377625.1. Classification (GTDB taxonomy): domain Bacteria; phylum Desulfobacterota; class Syntrophobacteria; order Syntrophobacterales; family DSM-9756; genus Desulfoglaeba; species Desulfoglaeba alkanexedens. The sequence goes on from NZ_CP040098.1 coordinate 1,130,988, forward strand.
CCTGGAAGCGCGCGCTCCGGCAGGACGGTGCGCTATTCGTCCACGGCTGTCCCCCCGACAACGTGCACCGTTATCTCATCGAGTTTACCAAAGATGAGCTCCCGAACCTCTTCGATCAGTTCGAAGAGGACATCTGCTTCGTGGGTCACACCCACCTGCTGGAACTGGTTTCGTGGAACGGAAAGGCGCTTCGCGTGACTCCACTGGCGCTCGGCGAAACCCGCCTGGAAGAAGGATACCGGCACATAGTGAACGTGGGCAGCGTGGGTCAGCCGAGAGACGGCACCAATTCCGCCAAGTATGTGATTTGGGACAGGGAACGACAAGCGCTGGAAGTGCGCGGCGTGCCCTACGACATCCGAACTACGGCGGAAAAAATCCTGCGGATCGGCCTTCCTTCCATCAACGCCGTGCGGTTGTGGTAGTCAGACAAACCTCTTGCCGGTGGGTTGCCTTTTTTATAGCTTTGAGTTCTTCCGTTCTCCAAGACCAGCGTCAAATCGCCGAGACGGCGGGGGTCGTTACGGAAGGCATTTGTGGAACGGCATCGACTGATTGAGGTTTTTCATGGAAAGCGGGCTTGCGCCGAAAACGCCGGCATTGGATACACGTGAGGAGGACCAGAGGCTTACCTGGTTCAGCCGGGCGCGGCGGCTTGTGATCAAGATTGGAAGCGCTGTGCTCACGGGCCCCAGGGGCTTGAACCGCGTGGTGCTTCACCGTCTTTCGGACCAGATCGCCGAACTTCGTGAGAAAGGCCGCGAAGTGGTGATCGTCTCTTCCGGGGCCGTAGCTTCCGGCGTCCGCAAGGTGGGCCTATCTGAGCGGCCTCGTACGATCCCCCAGAAACAGGCGACGGCCGCCGTCGGGCAGACGGTCCTCATGCAGGCATGGGAAGATGCCTTCGATAAGTTCGATTTCCTTACGGCTCAAGTGCTTCTGACCAGCGAGGATCTGGTTCAGCGTCACCGTTACCTGAACGCCCGGAACACGCTGCAGACCCTCCTGAACTGGGGGATCATCCCGGTGATCAATGAAAACGACACGGTAGTGGTGGAAGAGATCAAGTTCGGGGACAACGATCAGCTGTCGGCCCTCATCGCCGGACTCATCGGGGCGGACCTGGTGATCAACCTCACCGACACGGCGGGACTCTTCGACTGCGACCCGCGCTCCCATGCGGACGCCCACCTGATTCGGGTCGTCCACGGCGTGGACAGCCGGCTTCTAGCGTGCGCCACGCCCGAGCCGGGTTCCGTGGGGACGGGCGGCATGCTGAGCAAGCTGAACGCGGCCAAGAAGTGCCTGGCATCCGGTATTCCCATGGTGATCGCACCGGGGAAGGAACGCGACGTGCTCCTGAGGCTGTTCGAAGGGGAAAGCCTGGGAACCCTTTTCGTCCCGCAAAAGCGGGTATACTCAGGAAAAAAGCTGTGGCTGGCGAACCTTTCGAAGCCCTTGGGCGAACTGATACTCGACGAGGGTGCGGCAAAGGCGCTGACCAACGCGGGAAAATCGCTTCTTCCCATCGGAATCCGCGAAGTTCGAGGACATTTCGGCGTGGGGGCTCCGGTCCGGTGTGTCGATGAAGCCGGGCAACTGATCGGCATCGGGCTCACCAATTACAAGTCCAGCGAGATCGAAAAAATCAAGGGCCGCCACAGCGAGGAAATCGAGGCGCTCATCGGTTACAGACATTCGGACGAGGTGATCCACCGGGACAACTTTGTCCTGGCGGACGAAGCGTGAAGGAGGACGCGAAACGATGAACCATCGGGACAAGGTGCGGACCATGGGGAAACGGGCCAAGGAAGCGGCCCACGAGATGGCCAAGGCCGGGGACGCCGTCAAGAGGGATTTCCTGGAAGGGACGGCGAAACGGCTGGAATCCGAGCGGCGCCGCATCGCGGAAGCCAACGACCGGGACATCGAGTCCGGCCGTGAAAAGGGGCTCCCAGACCCGAAACTGGACCGGCTCCGGCTTTCCGACAAGGTTCTGAATGAAATGATGGAGGGCCTTCGGGAAGTCGCTTTGCTTCCCGACCCCGTGGGCCGAGTGACTTCCATGTGGACGCGGCCGAACGGATTGAGGGTCGGGCGGATGCGGATACCGTTGGGGGTGGTGGGCATCATCTACGAGTCGCGACCCAATGTGACGGTGGACGCCGCGGCGCTCTGCATCAAGGCGGGAAACGCCGTGATCCTTCGAGGCGGCTCGGAAGCGTTCCATTCCAACCAGTGCCTGGCAGCGATTCTCCGAGAATCGCTCCGCGCCGCCGGACTTCCGGAAGCGGCGATCCAGGTCATGGAAACCACGGAACGGGAAGCGGTCCTGGAAATGCTCCAGCTGGAAGACTGCATCGACGTAATGATCCCGAGGGGCGGCGAGGAACTGATCCGGTTCGTAGCGGCCAACGCTCGAATGCCCGTCCTCAAGCACTACAAGGGCGTGTGCCACATCTACGTGGATGAAGACGCCGATCCCGACATGGCGGAGGCGCTCTGTATCAACGCCAAGGTCCAGCGTCCCGCCGTCTGCAACGCCATGGAAACGCTTTTGGTGCACCAAAGGATCGCACCGGAGTTTCTGCCACGGATGGCCGAAGCCTTTCGGCGCCGCGGAGTGGAACTTCGCGGCTGCCCCGAAACCTGTCGCATCGTTCCCGAATGTCGGCGGGCCGAAGAAGAAGACTGGAGCGCCGAATACCTGGACCTTATCCTGGCGGTTCGAGTCGTTCCGGACATGGATGCGGCCATCGCTCACATCGCTCGGTATGGATCCAACCATACGGAAGCCATCGTGACCCGAAACTACGAGCGGGCCCACCGATTCGTGCAGGAGGTTCAGTCTTCGCTGGTCATGGTGAATGCGTCCACGCGTTTCAACGACGGGTATCAGCTGGGTCTGGGCGCCGAGATCGGCATATCCACTTCGCGGCTTCACGCTTTCGGTCCCATGGGCGTCGAGGAACTCACCACTACCAAGTTCGTCGCTTTCGGCAACGGCCAGGTGCGGGTGTGAGGACCATAAGCGCTAAGTTGTTTTGGCCGGTATCGACTGGAAAAATGAACATTGAACATTGAACATTGAACGTCCAACATCGAATGCTGAATGAGAAATGAACATCGAACGTCCAACGTCGAATGGTGAATGAGAAATGAACATCGAACATCGAACGTCCAACGTCGAATGGTGAATGAGAAATGAACATCGAACATCGAACGTCCAACATCGAATGCTGAATGAGAAATGAACATCGAACATCGAACGTCCAACATCGAATGCTGAATGAGAAATGAACATCGAACATCGAACATCCAACATCGAATGGTGAATGGGAAATGAACATCGAACATCGAACGTCCAACATCGAATGGTGAATGGGAAATGAACATCGAACATCGAACGTCCAACATCGAATGGTGAATGGGAAATGAACATCGAACATCGAACATTGAACGTCCAACGTCGAATGCTGAATGGGAAAAAAGGAACTTAGGGAGACCCAGAGATGGTTAAAACTTATTCAGTGTGTACCACTAATCAAAAAACCCAAACTACCCGTCGTTCCCAAGCTGGAGCTTGGGAACGAGAAGCAAACAACCCAACGGCATAAATGCAACCCGGTTTTTTTCATTCGATGTTCAACGTTCGATGTTCAACGTTCGATGTTCAACGTTCGATGTTCAACGTTCGATGTTCGATGTTCGATGTTCGATGTTCGATGTTCGATGTTCGATGTTCGATGTTCGATGTTCGATGTTCGATGTTCGATGTTCGATGTTCAACGTTCGATGTTCGACGTTCATCTTTAAAAACAACCCAATGGCATAAATGCAACCCGTGAATGCTTACAAAATAACTTAGCGCTTATGGGTGTGAGGACCGATGGAACTCGAGCGATTCCGCCGGCTGGGCGTCTTGGGGGGAACCTTCAACCCGATCCACCTGGGACACCTCAGGGGTGCGGAAGAAGCCCTGGAGTTGCTGCAATTGGATCTCTGCCTTTTTGTCCCGGCCTGGATTCCTCCTCACAAGACAGATGAAACGGTCACCTCTTTCAAGCACCGACTACGCATGTTGGAACTGGCCGTGGAGGGCCATCCCCGCTTTCGGGTATCCGACCTGGAGGAGCGCCTCGGGGGGAAGTCCTACACCGTGAGGACCCTGGAGGCCATCCGAAGGGAAGTTCCAGCGCGGGCAAGGCTGTTTTTCCTGGTGGGTTCCGACGCTTTTTTTGACATTCACACCTGGTGGCACTACCGGGAGATCTTTCGCCTCGCGTCGGTGGGCGTGCTCCGCCGGCCGGGACACGACGAAGGCCGCGTCGAAGAGTATCTGCGGCGCCACATCGACACCGCTTGCCTTTGGAACGACGATTTCCGGCGTTTTCAAACTTCGATGTGCCAGCCCATCCACTTTCTGCAAACCACGCACTTGGATATCGCCTCGTCGGACATCCGACGAAGGCTCCGAAACGGAAACTCCATAAGATATCTGGTCCCCAGGGAGGTCCTGGATTATATTCAAAGAGAAAACATTTACGGGATTCCCGGGGAGGCAACCCGTGACTGAGGGCGGCGGGGGGTAGGTACGTGAAGAAAGGTGCCGTGAAGGAATTGCAACTGAGTGCACTTCAGAAGGCAGTCTTGTGCGCACGGGAAGCGGAAGAGCGCAAGGCGTTGAACATAGTGCTGCTGGATGTTTCGCAGCTCACTTCGTTTGCCGATTATTTCGTGATCTGCAGCGGGAAGTCGAGCCGCCAAGTACAGGGAATCGCTGATCATCTGGAAGGGTGTCTCCGGGAAGCCGGCATCCGGCCGTTGGGCATGGAAGGCCTCAAGGAGGGCCAGTGGGTTCTCCTGGATTACGGAGAAGTCATCGTCCACATCTTCTATGACCCGGTCCGAGGGTTCTATGACCTGGAAAGCCTGTGGGCGGATGCCAGAACGGTGCACCTGGAAGGACAGGACATGCCGCAGCTTGACCGGGATGTCGTGAAACAGTGAGGTCCACCATGCCAGCGTGGAGTGACGTTCGAAGGGCTCTGGTCGTTTTTTTGGCCTTCGCCGTGCTGTGGACGGGATCCGTCGTTCCGGCCCAGGGGCTGAGTCTGAGCGAGGAAAAGATCCTCGGCCGAAAGCTTTTGAACGCCATCCGCCAATACCATCGGCTGATCGACGACGGCGAGATCGTGAGCTATGTCCGGTCCGTGGGCCGTCGTATCACGGATCAGCTGCAGCCCAGCCACTACGACTACCATTTCTACGTGCTGGACGAATCCACGCCCAACGCCTTCGCCATTCCAGGCGGCTATGTTTTCGTCTTTCGGGGTCTGATAGAGATGATGGAATCGGAAGGGGAGCTGGCGGCGATTCTCTCCCACGAATTGGCGCACGTCCAGGCCCGCCACATCCACGAGCGATTAGAGAGGGGTAAAGTACTGAGCATTGCGACCTTGGCGGGTGCGGTCGCCGCAGCCTTCCTCGGCGCCCACAGCAATGCCGCCAGCGCCTTGGCAACGGGCGTCATGGCGGGGTCCACGAGCCTGGAACTGAAATACACTCGGGAGAATGAAGAAGAAGCGGATCGGCTGGGGTTCAGGTACCTATGCGCCGCAGGCTATCCACCGCAGGCCATGGTGTCGGTGATGGAAAAACTGGGGCGCGAGGGCTGGCGAGGCGATTCGCGCATTCCTTCGTACCTGCAGACGCACCCGGCGGTGAACGAGCGCGTCGATTACTTGAAGCAGATGGCCGAACGGATGGTCGAGACGTCGCCGCCGCGCCCGACGCGGGATCCCAATGGGGATTTTGTGCTGGTGCAGGCGGCCCTCATCAGCGCTTATGGGGATCCACAGGTGGCTGGTGATCAGTTAGCCGCCTGGCGGATGAAAGCCGGAACCGAACGCCGGGCGGCTTCCCATTACGGAATGGGGCGCTTGCACCTTCGCACGGGCCGCCTTGAACCCGCTCTAGCCGAGCTGCGGCAAGCCGCCGCGTTGAAGCCCCAAAGCCCCCTGGTGCTAAGCAGTTTGGGTGAAGCCTACTACAGAACGGGAAGGCTCACGGAGGCCGAAAATGCCCTTCTGGGAGCCCTCGCGCTGGATCCGGAATCAGCCATCGCCCATTTCCGGCTGGCACTCGTCCTGGAAGAACAGGGAAAAATCGAACAGGCACTGGACCATCTCAGACAGGCCGACACGCTGGCGCCCCTTTACCCGGAAATCGACTACCACCTGGGAGTCCTCTTCGGGCGGATCGACCAGCTGGGAGCGGCCCACTTTCACCTGGGCCGGTATTACATGGCTCGGAGCGACCGGCGTCTGGCCTCGTTCCACTACGAAAAGGCAAAGGAACTTCTGCCCGCGGGCGACGAACGCCTCGAAGACATCGAAGAAATTCTGGAAACCCTGAAAGGCAGAAAGAAGTCCCCTCAGGCCGCCTTCTTCGAAGAACGTTCAGCACCTTTCTTCGGAAACACCCGCTCGCTTGGGCCGCCGGTGCGATTCCAACGAAGGTGACACACGGAAACCCGCCGTTCGCCCGGGCCGGCCTCTCGGTGCCCTGAATCGTCCAGGGTTCCCCCTCGAAGGATACCGGACCCCGCCCTCGGTTTGCCCCTTGACGAATTTCCGAAAAGGGTGCTACAGAACCCGCTTACGCGGATAAGCGAGTGACCCGTAACACAATACAATAACTTGAAAACAGGATGAGCGGGATCGGTTGCCGGGAGGTGGAGATGAAAATATTGGTGAGTGACAATCTGGCGGAAGCGGGGGTGGAAAAGCTTCAAAGCATACCCGACTTCGAGGTGGAAGTGAACACAAGCCTCACCCACGAAGAATTGCGCCAGGTCATCAAGGAATACGACGCGCTGGTGATCCGAAGCGCGACAAAAGTCACCGCCGACATCATCGAGGCGGCCGAACGGCTCAAGGTGATCGCCCGGGCCGGCATCGGGCTCGACAATGTGGATATCGCCGCGGCCACCAAGCACGGGATTGTGGTGATGAACACACCCGAGGGCAACGTGATCACCACCGCCGAGCACACCATTGCGATGCTTCTCGCGCTGAGCCGAAACATCCCGCAGGCGACCTACTCCCTCAAGTCTGGAAAGTGGGAAAAGAAGCGTTTCCGCGGAAAAGAGGTTTTCAACAAGACCCTCGGCATCATCGGCATCGGACGGATCGGCCGAGTGGTGGCGGACCGGGCCAAGGGCCTCAAGATGAACGTCATCGCCTACGATCCCTACATCGGTTCCGACTACGTGAACAAGCTGGGTGTGGAGGCGGTCACTTTCGACGAACTGCTCCAACGCGCCGATTATATCTCCGTGCACACGCCCATCACCCAGGAGACACGGAACCTACTGAACGCGGAAGCCTTCGCCCGGATGAAGCGGGGCGTTTTCGTCATCAACTGTGCCCGCGGCGGCATCGTGAACGAACAGGACCTCTACGACGCCATTCAATCGGGGATCGTCGCCGGCGCGGCTCTGGACGTCTTCACCCAGGAACCGCCGAAAGACAACCCCTTGCTGACCCTCGAAAAGGTGATCGGAACCCCGCACCTGGGTGCTTCCACGGACGAGGCTCAGGAAAACGTCGCCGTGGCCGTGGCCGACCAGGTGATCGATTACCTGCTGAACGGGACCATTCGAAACGCCGTAAACGCTCCGACCATCGACGGAGAAGTCCTCGCGAACCTCAGGCCGTATCTCACCCTGGCCGAACGCCTTGGCAGCCTGGTGCAGCAGCTCACCCGGGGACCCATGAGCCAGATCACCATCGAGTACGTGGGGGAAGTGTGCAACCTGGACACACGGCCTCTTACCATCTCTGTTCTGAAGGGACTGCTCAGCCCGATCCTGGGAGACCAAGTGAACTTCGTCAACGCTCCGGTGCTGGCCAGAGAACGAGACATCAAGGTCACCGAAACCATGCGGGGGGAAGCTGAAGACTTCACCAATCTCATCAGCGTTCAGCTGAAGACCCAGGAGGAAGAAAACCTGGTGGCCGGGACCATCTTCGGAAAGAGGGATCCCCGGTTGGTCCGCATCAACGATTTCAGGTTGGAAGCCGCCATCGAGGGCCACCTGGTGCTCATTTACAATATCGACACGCCGGGAACCATCGGGGCCATCGGAACGTGCCTGGGACGCCATAGCATCAACATTTCCATGATGGATGTGGGACAGGTGCTGGAACGCGGCCAGAACATCATATTGCTTCGAACGGACACGCCCGTTCCTCCCCCGGTGGTCCAGGAACTCCTGGCCATGGAAAATGTCAACGTGGTTCAAGTCCTGGAACTGTAGCTTTCGGGGAGGGTGGTCGTGGAGGAAAAAGAAGACAAAGGCTTTGTTGTAAGAGATCGGCGCCGGATAGTGATCGAGGATACGCCGCCGGAAGAGGAGACGCAAAGGACCGAAACGCAAGGGGGCACACCGCCGCGGGAAGATAGACGGCCTGAACCCGGGGTGAGCTCGGAAGCCCGGTCCGAGGCAACGGCGGCCGAGTCCAAGCCCTTTCCGGAGGTCACGTTTTCCACCTTCGTGTTCTCGCTGAGCTCTTCAGCGCTGGTTCACTTGGGGGAAGTACCCGACCCTTCCACCAACCGGCTGGAGCAGGATCTGGCCCTGGCGAAGCAGATCATCGACACGCTTGGGATGCTTGAAGAAAAGACCAGGGGCAACCTGGAGCCCGATGAAGACCGGCTGCTCAAGAACGTGCTCTACGATCTGCGCCTGCGATATGTTCAGAAGCGCAAGGGCTGACAGGGTGGAATGTCGCCTTGAAGGTCTCCACGGCCGCGCCGGCCAAAATCAATCTGTGGCTCGACGTACTCGGGAAGCGCCCCGACGGTTACCATGAAATCTCCACGCTCATGCTGCCGCTGAAGGACGTCTGTGACCGGGTGGATGTGGAACTCAAAGAAGCCGGGTTCACCGTGCGGTGCGACCACCCAAAGGTACCGGCGGACGACGAAAATATCGCGCTGAAGGCGGCGCGCGCCTATTTCGAAGTCGCGGGCTGGACCGGAGGCGCTTATGTCCGGATCGCCAAGAACATTCCGGTGGCGGCGGGGTTGGGAGGCGGAAGTTCCGACGCAGGGGCGGTCCTCCGCCTCCTGAACCGCCTTTCCACGCGTCCTCTTCCCGAACCGGAACTCAGGGGACTGGCCGCCCGGCTGGGCGCAGACGTCCCCTTTTTTATCACACCCCGCCCCGCCTTGGCGACTGGAATCGGCGAGAAACTGCAGCCGGTCGAAGGGCTCCCGGAATACCCGGTGCTGCTTGTGAAACCGCCCGTATCCGTTTCCACCGCTTGGGTTTACGGGAGAATAAAGTTGACAAGGGGTACCCGTCGCATTAGAATCCCTACGCTGTCGGCTCGCCCCTGGGACCTTACCGCCGTTATGGAAAACGACCTGGAGCCCGTCGCTCTGGAAGCGTTTCCCGTAGTGGGGCACATCATGGGCTGGCTGTTGGGGCGTGCGGGAGTCAGGGGCGTCCGGATGAGCGGGAGCGGGCCGACGGTGTTTGCCATCTTTAGAAGTTTCGAGGACGCGGAAAAGGCAGGGTTCGAGGCCCGGAACGCTTGGCCGGAGTGCTGGGTGCGGGTGAGTCGGACATGCGCAGCGTCCGATTTTCTTTCTGGCTAGGGTTGCGAGATTCTTGGGGTGTCGCCAAGCGGTAAGGCACGGGTCTTTGGAACCCGCACTCGGAGGTTCGAATCCTCCCACCCCAGCCAGCCATACGGTTCGGCGCGACGATCGATTCACGGCCGTTGGCTACGAACCAGGGGCAGCCGGGATGCGGTATGCGGGACCGACTCAAGGTGTTCAGCGGGCGCTCCAATCCAGGATTGGCAAAGGGAATCTGCGAGATCCTTGGGATTGAGCTGGGCGCGGCCCTGGTGGATTGCTTTTCGGACGGCGAAATCCGGGTCGAGATCCATGAAAATGTGAGGGGCAGAGACGTTTTCGTCGTCCAATCGACCTGTTATCCGGTCAATCTGCACCTTGTGGAAACACTGCTCATGGTGGACGCCCTGAAGAGGGCGTCGGCACGGCGCATCAACGTGGTGATGCCCTATTACGGCTACGGGCGCCGGGATCAGAAGGACAAACCCCGGGTGTCCATAACGGCCAAGATGGTGGCCAACCTGATGAGCACGGCAGGAGCGGACCGTTTGATTTCTTTCGATCTGCACGCTGGACAGATTCAGGGGTTCTTCAAAATCCCGGTGGACGATGTGCCGAGTCTGCCGGTTCTGGCCGAAGATTTCAAGGCCCGCATGCACGGCGACGAAGTGGTGGTGGCACCCGACGCGGAGGGGGTGCGGCGGGTGCGTGCCTTCGCCGAACGGCTGGACCTCCCGCTGGCCATCATTCACCGGACGGATCCCGACGAGGGACGGTCCAGCACGGTGGTCGGAAGTGTGAAGCATCGCAGGGTGGTGATCCTGGACGACATGGTGGACACGGGCAGAACGGTCTGCGAGGCGGCTTGGACGGCCCGGCGCGAAGGGGCGACAACCATCGAGTCCTACTGTGTCCACCCGGTGCTGTCCGCAGGGTCCGTGGAAATGGTGGACCGGTCGCCGCTGGACACGGTAACGGTTACCGACACCATTCCGACCGTTCAGAAGACGAAGGAGAGCGCTAAGTTTCGCGTGGTGAGCGTTGCGCCGATACTGGCTGAGGTGATCAAGCGCGTGCACGATGAGGTTTCCATCAGCTGTCTTTTCCTTTGACCGGACGCGTTCCCCGGATGCACGCCGGGGGATTTTCGTCGATAGCGGAGGCTTTGAAGCATGAACGTGGAGTTGACGGCGGTAGTGAGAACGGAGACGGGAAAGGGACCTGCGCGCAGATTGCGGGCTTCCGGCCAGGTGCCCGCCGTCTGTTACGGGCAGAAGCTGGATGCCCTGCCCATGGCCGTACCGGCCAACTTGTTGGAAAGGTATCTGCGGGAAGCGGGTCAGGAAACACACCTCATCAGCCTGGTAGTGGAAGACGGCGAAAAGACCCTCCGTAAAAAGGTGATGTTTAAAGAACTCCAGCGCCATCCCGTGAAGCGGCAGATCCTTCACGTGGATTTTCACGAAGTGGCGCTGGACCAAATGGTGGACGTGGACATTCCGGTGGAGCTCACGGGCGTTCCCGAAGGCGTCAAGATGGGCGGGATCATGACGCAGATGCGCCGGAGCATCGCCGTTCAGTGTCTGCCTTCGGAGATCCCGGACAAAATCAGCCTGGACGTGAGTTCCTTGCAAATCGGCGATTCCATACACGTGGCCGACCTGGTTGGCCGATACTCTTTTCGAATCGTGGACGAAGAGCGGTTTACGATCGTGACCGTGACGCCGCCGGAAACGGGCGCCGTTTCGGCAGGAGGGGAAGGTGAAGGACAAACAGAACAGCAAAGAGAGGAGGTGACAGCATCGTAGGCGTCGGGTTGGAAGATCCTCCGACTCCGCCGAGTGGTTCATGAGCCGCATCGCCTCCGAAAGGGATCAGGTCTGTGTCGTGATCGGACTGGGAAATCCGGGCCGGGAATACGAGCGGACACGGCACAACGCGGGCTTTTGGGTAGTGGACGAACTGGCTTCCCGGTTCAACGTCCCCATGCACCAGCGCAAAGTTCCGGCCTTGTGGGGATGGGGTTGGGTACGCGGGCGGAAGGCGCTGCTTGTGAAACCAACCACGTTCATGAACCGCAGCGGGGAAGCCGCCGCAACGATCGCCCGCTATCACGGTATCGGCGCGGAACAGATCTTGGTGGTCCACGATGATCTGGACCTTCCCCCGGGCCGGATCAAGGTAGCCCGAGGTGGAGGCGCCGGGGGACACAGGGGCGTCCAGTCGCTGATCCAGCATTTGGGGTGTAACGATTTCCATCGGTTGAAGCTGGGCATCGGAAGACCCCGCTTCGGGGAAACCGTGGAGGAATTTGTGTTGCGCCCGCCTTATGAGGATGAAGTCGAGGTTTTAAGGGAAGCGCTGTTCAGAGCGGCGGACGCGGCGGAGGTGATCCTGGAGGATGGGGTGGAGGCGGCCATGAACCGGTTCAACCGGCGGGTGGAGCCCGGAGGCACCGAGGATCTTCGAACGTAGCATTTTTTTTGCCATCTCAAGTTAATTTTTGCACAAAGTGAAGGAGGATGGGAGCGATGCTGGAATACGTAAACTACGCACCGTACTTTGGTCTGGGCGGGTTTGTTGTCGCTTTCTTGATCTATGGCTGGATCAAGAAGCAACCCAACGGCAATGAGCGCATGCAGGAACTGGAAGAAATGATCCATGTGGGCGCCATGGCCTTTCTCAAGACGGAATACTCGGTTCTCCTCATCTTCATCGTCGTGGTGTTCGGCCTCTTGTTCGTAGGGGTGAATCCCCAAACCGCTTACTGCTTCCTGGGCGGCGCGGCTTGTTCGATCCTGGCCGGCTATACCGGCATGACCGCCGCCACCCGCGCCAACTCCAGGACATCCTGGGCGGCCAATCAGTTCGGGCAGGCCAAGGCGCTGACGGTTTCTTACTTCGGCGGCGCGGTCATGGGTCTTTCCGTCGCCAGCCTGGGGCTTCTCGGCGTGGGCATAGCCTATTACATCTTCGGCGGTGATCCGCTCACCGCCAACTACATCAACGGCTTCGCCATGGGCGCCAGCTCCATCGCGCTCTTCGCACGCATGGGCGGCGGTATCTACACCAAGGCGGCCGACGTGGGGGCGGACCTGGTGGGCAAGGTCGAAGCGGGCATTCCGGAAGACGATCCCCGCAATCCCGGCGTTATCGCTGACAACGTAGGCGACAACGTGGGCGACATCGCCGGCATGGGTGCGGACATTTTCGAATCGTACGTAGGGGCGGTCATCGCGACGGTGGCCATCGCCGCGACCATGCCAGAGGACCTTCTGGCCGGTGCCGACCGGATGGCCTACATGGCCATGCCGCTTCTCACGGTCATGGGGGGCCTCATCGCCTCTTTCTTCGGCGTGTTCAGCCTCAAGGCCATGGCCGCCATGAAGCCGCAGGCGGCGCTGCGCTATACCACCTTTGTGGCAGCCATCGTCTTCATCGGGATCACCTACTACCTGACCAAACAGCTCGGCCTTCCCATCGGTGTGTTGTGGGCAGTGGTTTCCGGCCTCCTCGTCGGGATCGTGATCGGGCTTTTGGCCGAGTACTATACCTCCATGAGCCCGGTGCGGAAGATCGCCGCCCAGTCTGAAACCGGACCGGCGACGGTCATCATCGCCGGCCTGGCCGTGGGCATGGAAAGCGTGGCCCTTCCGGTGCTCGGCATCTGCGCAGCCACCTATATCGCCTACCTCGCGGCGGGCATTTACGGCATCGGCATTTCGGCCGTGGGCATGTTGGCTACCGTCGGCGCCACCATGACCGTTGACGCCTACGGCCCCATCGCCGACAACGCGGGCGGCATTTCGGAAATGGCGGAACTGGGACCGGAGACCCGCGCCATCACCGACAGCCTGGACGCACTCGGCAACACCACCGCCGCCATCGGCAAAGGCTTCGCTATCGGCGCCGCGGCTCTCACCGCCGTGGCCCTGTTCCAGGCCTACACCCAGGCGGCCGGCCTTGACATGATCAACATCACCAACCCGTACGTGATCATCGGGGCCTTCATCGGCGGCATCGTTCCTTTCCTGGTGGCCGCTCTCACCATGACCGCCGTGGGCGACGCCGCTTTTGACATGGTGGAAGAAATCCGCCGCCAGTTCCGTGAAATTCCGGGATTGATGGAGGGAACCGGCAAGCCCGACCCGGCCCGCTGCGTGGCCATCGCCACCAAAGGTGCCATCCGGAAGATGATGCTCCCCGGCGTCGTGGGTGTGGCGGTCCCCGTACTGGTCGGTTTCCTGATTGGAAAGAACGCTTTGGGCGGCATGCTTCTCGGTGCCACCGTCACCGGCGTGATGTTGGCGCTGTTTATGGCCAACAGCGGCGGTGCCTGGGATAACGCTAAGAAGTATATCGAGGCGGGCCACTTCGGCGGCAAGGGTTCCAACAACCACAAGGCGGCCGTCGTGGGCGACACCGTGGGCGATCCGTTCAAGGACACCTCCGGTCCGACCATGAACATCTTGATCAAGCTCATGTCCGTTATCTCGCTGGTTATCGCTCCGGTTCTTACCGTGATCGCAAGGTAAGAACGTACCTGAAGGCCGGCCCCCGCGCAGGGGCCGGCCTTTGTTCCCGATCTTCAGGTCCTCCAGGGGCCGTTTCCCCCATCGCCCATGGCCGCAGCCCACCCCCAGCTCCCTCCGTTTCGGACTTTGCAGATAGTCGCTGTGGTGCTAATATTCAAAAAATTAATTAGTTAGTTGGCTTTGCCTGGAGGCCGGTTGTTCGTGCCACCGAAGCCGGTCAGGCAAGCGCCGACCGGCGCGGCGACAACAGCTCGACCACCGAGGATGCACCGAATACCACTTGCCGCTTGACCGCAAGGCTCACTTCAGACGCTTCCACTCCGCGCGTTCTGCGCGGGGCAAGTCGTATTCGCTACGGGCCTTTTCGGGTGCCGGAGCTGTCTCGATCTTCATCGATGAAATCACCATCATCGCCGGCCGGCGGGAGGGCGACCGCGAGGGCCCCGCGTCGGAGCGCGCGACAGTGAAGGGCATCGTGTCACGAGGCAGGAGGTCGTGATGTTCAAAGTTGGTGACTTGGCGGTTTATCCCGCCCACGGGGTAGGGCGCATCGAATCCATCGAATCGAAGAAGATCGGCGGAAATCGCCAGGATTTTTATATCGTGCGCATTTTCGAAAACGACATGAAGATCATGATTCCCGTGCAGAATGCTGATACCGTGGGGCTTCGGCCCCTGATCGCCCCCGGAGACATTTCGGATGTTTACGAAATCCTGAAGAGTCGCGAGATTTCGGTCAACAGCGGGACATGGAACCGCCGATATCGCGAATACATGGAAAAAATCAAAACGGGCTCCATCTATGAACTTGCGGAAGTCCTCCGCGACCTGACCGTCCTCAAGGAAGACAAGGAACTGTCCTTCGGCGAGCGAAAGATGCTCGAAACCGCGCGTAATCTTTTGATCAAGGAACTGTCCGTCACGCGCGGTGTTGAAGAAGAGCAGATTTCCGAGGAAATCGACGACATTCTGCAGTAACATCGTTCGGTGCCCGCACCTTTTTTGCCGGCCGCCGAGAACGGCTCCCGTGCCGACCGCCGGGAAAGCGATCCATGACGCCACGGCGTCGTCGCCCGGGGACCGCAAGGAAAGGAGGTGAATCGTTTGGCTTGGGCCGGACTCATCGTCAAGATTCTTCTCATTGTCATCTGCAGCCTCGGCGGCTACCTCATCGCCGAGCAGTTGGAGGCACTTTCATTCTACCCTTGGGCCCCTTGGGGCGGAGTCCTGGTGGGCTTTTCTTTTGCCTTGGTCGCCCTTTTTCTGGTCAAGCTTATACGACGCATTCATATCAAGATTCTTTTCGGCGGAACCATCGGGCTCTTGGTGGGGCTTTCCATTGCGAAACTGATCAGCTTCGGCTTCACCGGGGTGGAAAACACCACCATCCGGGTGGCGACCTACGTGGTTTTGAGCTGCATCTTCGGGTACGTGGGCATGGTGCTCGGCAGTGTCAAGATCGAGGAACTGGGCTGGCCGTCCTGGCCGTGGCTCGGGAGGATTTCAGCGCGCACCTCGTCGGCCAAGATCCTGGATACCAGCGTCATCATCGACGGGCGCATCGCCGACATCGTGGAAGCCGGTTTTCTGGAAGGCACTCTGGTGGTGCCCGAATTCGTCCTGCAGGAACTGCAGCGCATTGCGGACAGCAACGATGCTACGCGGCGGGTGAGAGGCCGGCGCGGACTGGACATCCTCAAACGCATCCAGGAGGAAGGCCTGGCTCCGGTTCGTATCGAGCGGCAGGATTTCGAGAACCTGAGCGAAGTGGACGCGAAGATCGTGGCCTTGGCCCTGCGCATGAACGCCCATATCGTGACCAACGATTTCAACCTGGCCAAGGTGGCCGAAGTTCAGGGGATCCGGGTCCTGAACATCAATCAGCTCGCCAACGCCCTGAGGCCGGTGGTCCTTCCCGGTGAAGTGCTCCGCCTGCAGATTCTTAAAGAAGGAAAAGAGCAAGGTCAGGGCATCGCCTACCTGGAAGACGGCACCATGGTGGTCGTGGAGAACGCGAGTCGACTCCTGGGACAGGAAGTGGAGGTTTCCGTCACGAGCATTCTCCAGACGACGGCGGGGCGCATGATTTTCACGACCCTCAAGGGCTCCGAATCCGGAAGGCGGCACTGACCGGGAGCGCTGAGACGTGTTCGGACAACGGATGGAACTGCGGTCTGAACCGGACTGGGTGGTGCGGGTCCCGTCGGGCCAGGCAGGCCAGCGCCTGGATCAGTTTCTCGCCTCCAGGAGTCCGGACCATTCTCGAAGCCGCTTCAAGACCCTGATCCTGGAAGGTCGAGTCCGGGTAGCGGGCGGACCGGCGAAACCCCGCTACGGGGTGAAGGAAGGGGACCTCATCGAAGTTTGGTTCCCCGAGCCTGAACCCGACAACCGGCCGGTTCCCGAATCGCTGCCGCTCCAGATTCTCCATGAAGACGCGCACATCCTGGTGGTGAACAAGGCACCGGGCATGGTGGTCCATCCGGGCGCCGGCCACCGGGAAGGTACCCTGGTTCACGGCCTGCTGGCCCACTGCCCGGAGCTCGCGCAGCAAGGCTCTCCACTTCGCCCGGGGATCGTGCACCGGCTGGATCAGTATACCTCCGGCGCCCTGGTGATCGCCAAGACGAACGCCTCCTACCTGCAGTTGGTCCGCCACTTCAAGGAGCACCAGGTGGAAAAGGAATACCTCGCCCTGACCTACGGCAGATTCCGCGAAGGCTCCGGAGAGATTCGCACGCTCGTGGGACGCCATCCCAGGGATCGAAAGCGGATGGCCGTGATCGAACGAGGACGCGGGAGAGACGCCGTCACGCGATGGACGGTGGAGCGGAGCTGGCAGGATGAGTTGACGCTGCTTCGGGTGGTGATCCAAACTGGAAGGACCCACCAGATCCGGGTGCACCTCAGCCACCTGCAGCATCCGGTGGTGGGAGACGCCGTCTACGGCGGGGGAAAACGGCGGGCCAGGGCGGTTCAATCTCAGACGCTCCGGGAAGTTGTGCTAAAGATCCAACGCCAGATGCTGCACGCATGGCGCCTGGCATTCACTCACCCCGTGACCCGCATCCCTTTGGCATTTACGGCCCCCCTGCCACCGGATTTCGCGGACGTGCTGGCGCAGCTGGACGGCCTCGAACCGCCGCCCGACGAAATTCGGCCCCGCTAAGAGGTTGTCTGAGAATGCCCTTCACCCTTCCGGGGATTGGGTATCCGTTTTTCGCGTAGGGGCGGTTTCCCCTCGTTCCCAAGCTCCAGCTTGGGAACAAGGTGGAATTCTATTTCCCCTCCCCTTGTGGGAGGGGATTAAGGGGAGGGGGGAGAGGGGGGATTTTACCCCTTGTTCCCAGGCTCCGGCTTAGGAACGAGGGGATCAGTCACGGCCTCATGGGAATCGAAGCTGGAGCTTCTGCACACCTGTGTTCCCAAGCTCCAGCTTGGGAACAAGGTGGAAGGAGCGACTCATGTCCTGTAGGGGCGCAGCGGCCCTGCGCCCCTACTTGCCGGCGATCCCGATCGCAGCGAGGGCGCCGCTCCCACAATGGGTCGCCCTCCCAGGAACGCCGGAGCTCCGCACGGCCCGAACCAGAAGGCCCCGTCCATCCCCCGTTCAAGGGCCTGGAGACTGGAGCACCGCCTTGACGTCCAAGGCGACCCGCTGCCGGAAGGCGTCCCAATCGACCTGGAAGACCACGTCGCCGCGTATCGTCCTGCCCGCCGGCAACGAGGCCGCCCCGTTCCACCAGACCGCGGGAACCGAATCTCCCACCAACAGGTTCAGGTGTTCGCCGTTCTTTCCAAAGATCCGCTGAACCTGGACGTCTACGCCCTTGCTGACAAAGACCGGCGCCGGGTTCCCCACACCGTGGGGTTCCAGCTCCTGGATCGCTTCGTAAAGTTCCGTCGTGACGAGCTCCGGATCCAGCGGCAGATCGATCCGACCGCGCGGCACGAAAACCTCGGGATCCGCCGATTGCGCCACGGCTTCAAAACGGTCGGCGAACGCCTCGATCCGGTCGACGGCCACGGTCAGGCCCGCCGCCATCTTGTGGCCTCCCCAGCGGGCAAGGAGGTCACCGCAGAGACCCAGGGCCTCGTGCACATCGAAGCCGGAAACGCTTCTCACCGAACCCCGGGCGGTCCCCTCGCGGCTGTCTATGGAAAGCACCACCACGGGGCCGTAATGCAGTTCTTGCTGAATTCTGGAGGCGACAATGCCCACAAGTCCCGGCGGCCAGCGGGAATCTCCCACGACCAGTGTGCGGGTTTCCGGCGGCCGCCCGTTGAGCCGCCGCCGAACCTCCTCGAGGATTCGGACTTCCTCCTGCTGGCGCCGCAGGTTGAGCAGGTTCAGATCCCGGGACAGGCCCGCCGCCCGCCCCCGGTCGTTTTCCACCAGCAGGCGGTAGGCCGTCAGAGGGTCCGCTACGCGCCCGGCGGCGTTCAGCCGCGGAGCCAGGTAGAAACCCACATGGCCCGCCGTGAGCTTTCGGCCCACCAGGCCGGAGACTCCTCGGATTTGCTCGATCGGAAGGGATACCCCCCGGTTGATGGCCCGAAGCCCTTCGGCGGCGATGATTCGGTTGCCTTCGATCAGCGGAACCATGTCCGCGATGGTTCCCACGGCGGAAAGCGCCAGATAGCGCCCGTTGAGGACCGGCCTCGGCCACCGGTCTTCCAAGGCCTTCCTGAGCCGAGTAAGAAAAAGAAGCACCAGCCCGGAAGCACAAAATTCCTTGAAGGCGGAAGGGCAACCGGCGTGCTTGGGGTTCACCAGAACGGTCGCCGGAGCCGTCCCGTCGGCTGTCACCTCGTGATGATCCAGGACGATCACATCCATTCCGCGCGCACGGGCCGCCGCCACCGTCTCCACATCCAGTGATCCGCAGTCCATGGCCACCAGGAGCCGGGCCCCGGGATGGCCGGTGACCGCCCGAAGCGGCACCCCGTACCCATTTTCCCGCGTGGGAATCACCACCGCGAAATGATCGTAGCCGATATCCTTGAGAAAAAGGCTCATCTGGGCCGTGGCGGTGACCCCGTCGCAGTCGTAGTCTCCCGCCAACACCAGATGATGTCCGTTCGAAAGGTGGCGGGCCATGATCCGAGCCGCTTCGTCCAGACCGCGGATACGCAGGTAACGTTCCAGGTCCGGCAGTTCAAGGCCGAGAAACGACTCGGGGGTCAGCCCGCGGTTTCGGAGAAGAAGCGCGATAACCTCCTCCACCGTGGAAGGAACCTCTTCGCATTGCACCGTCCACTGACGCCGAATCATGTTCTCCGTTCCGCGGCGATGGCATGAGCCGCTTTCTTCTCAACTTCTATTCAAACGGTACCGACAATGGATCATCCTACCTCGAGGGCCGCCGCGGTTCACGACTTCCGGAGCGGCGATTTCAGCCGATGGTAATGGAAAGGCATTGACAAGTGAAGCCCCGAAAGCTTTTTTAGGCGGTGTCTCCAAATCCGGCCACCGAGAAAGGGAAGACTCCATGAGCAAAGAAAACCAGCTGATTCATTCGTTCCCCAAAAACACCCTGGAAGAAATCCGTGTTTCGGTCAACGTCTTCCGCGGGCGCCAGTACATCGACATCCGCACCTTCTACAAGGGCGACGACGGAGAATATCACCCTTCCAAGAAGGGGGTGACGCTTTCACCCGAACTCCTCCCCGATCTCGAGGAAGCAGTTCGCAAGCTGGCAGAAACCTTCCAAGAGTGATCCCGGCGGTTTATAAAGAGGCATCCCGCCGGACGGTCGAACCGCTGCCGGTCCAACACGGACAGGCTCTTCGGATCGGGGACCCCTGTGCCACGGACGCTAGGAACGCCTTGTCGTGACCAGAACCTCCAAGTCGCAGTTCGTCTGGTGCAAGAAGGAGAACTGCTTTGTCCCTTGGCTGCGCTGCCTTCTCTGCCGGACTCCCTGCCGTGCGTTTTCCGAGGACGTTCCCCGTGAGGCGGTGGAAGCTCTCCTTCAGGAAGGAAAAATCAAGGAGCACTACGTCATGAAATCGAAAAACCCCCCGAAAGAATCCGCTCCCGAATCTTCAACCCGCCTTTTCATCCTGGAAGACGGAAAGCTCAGAACCTTCGATCCCTCGGAATACGCTCGATCCGCCCTCTACGAAGCCGAAGACGTGTACGCCGTAGAGCGCCGGTTCGTCCGCCCTGAGGAGAAAAGCGACGTGCTTTACGAAGGGAAAAGACCGGCCAAGAAGACGGTGCCGCTGCTTCGGCTGAAGGACAGCGAGGAGGCTCGGCTCGGCGACTGGCAGGATCTTGAGGCCAGGCCGGAGCAACTGGCGGATGTGGAAGAAGTAATCGCCGCAGTCCCGGTCAAGCAGGTGTTCGTGCTCAGGAAAAAATAGCCACGCCGGCAAAGGCCGCCCGTTCCAAGGGCCGCAAGGTCTTCAACTCCTGAAGCGTTCCGGATTCCCTCCGATGACGACCGCTCCCGAACCGCAACCCCCCCCGAACGACCTCAAAGGTCCTCAGGAAAGCACTGCGGCCGGTTTCCTGGAATGCCGCGGCGTCGTGTTCTCCTATCCTGGAAACCGGCCGATCCTCCGGGGGATCGACCTGGTCGTCGAAGCCGGATCCCTGGTCGAAATCCGCGGACCTTCCGGAGCCGGCAAATCCACGCTGCTTCGACTGTTGAACCGCCTTCAGATTCCCGACCGAGGTTCCATCCGGTTCAAGGGCCTGCCCCTTGAAGCCTACCCACCCCCGGACCTTCGCCGCGCCATCGGCTACCTTCAGCAAACCCCCGTAGTGACGGAAGGCTCCGTACGCGAAAACCTCCTGTTGCCCTTCACCTTCAAGGCCAACCTTTGCATCCGGCCGCCGGCCGAAGCAGTTCTGAACGCCGGACTCCGGGATTTCCTCCTGGAAGGCATCCCCCTGGACCGTCCGGCCAGCGCCCTTTCCATCGGCCAGAAACAGCGTCTGTGCCTCCTCCGGACCATGCTCCTCGAACCCGAAGTGCTCCTCCTCGACGAGCCCGCCAGCGCCCTGGATGCAGAGAGCCGAAGCGCCGTCCAGGCGGTCATCGAAAAGCTCAGCCGAAGCCGACCCCTCACCATGCTTCTGGTGAGCCACCAGCCCTTTCCCATCGTTCATCCCAACCGCAACGTACTGGCGCTGAAAGACGGAAAGCTTGTCCCTTGTGCCGATGCGGATCCTTGCACTGCGAAGGAGTGACCCCTCATGGATGCCGTCGACATCGGCTTCGGCCGCCTGCTCGTCTCCCTGCTCTTCGTCCTAGGCGCGGGCGTCGCCTCGGTACTGTATCGGTTGCGCCTGGAACGGGACCTCCTGGTGGGGACGATCCGGACGTTTCTCCAGCTGTTCCTCATGGGCTACGCCTTGGCCCTCATCTTCAACCTTCGCCGACCCCTCTGGGTGCTGCTCCTTTTCGCCGCCATGATCGCCTTCGCGGCTTGGACCATCCGAGGACGGGTGAAAGAAAGGGCGGTCCCGTTTTTCCGGCCGACGCTGGCGGCCATGATGGCCAGCTACTTGGTCGTGACCATCGTGGTGACGCGTGTCGTGGTAGGCGTTGACCCCTGGTGGCATCCCCGGTATTTCATCCCGCTCGGCGGTATGGTCATCGGAAACTCCATGAACGCCATCGCCCTCACCCTGGAACGCCTGTTCTCGGACCTCCGCTCCCGGCGCGACGAAGTGGAAATGATGCTCGCACTCGGAGCCGACCACCGGGAAGCCAGTGCAGGCATCTTCCGAAATGCGCTGAAAGCAGGGATGATCCCGTCCATCAACGCCATGATGGGCGTGGGCGTGGTCTTCATCCCCGGCATGATGACAGGGCAGATCCTCGCCGGAGCCGACCCGCTAGGGGCCATCCGCTACCAGATCGTGGTGATGCTCATGCTGGTGGGATCCACCGCCCTCGGATCGCTCTTCGTGGCGCACCTCGTCCGGAAACGCTGCTTCGGCGAAGCGCAAAACCTGCTCCTCTGACCCGAGGCGCCTTCCCGCAAAAACGAAAGGCGAGAACCCCTTCCCGGACCGCTTCCCTCTCACGCTCGGGAGACGACCCGATCTCCGCCTTTATCGACCGGCCTTTGCGCGCAGGTACCGGCGGGGCACCGGCGTCACCTGCGGAAACCCTCCCAGAGGATTGACGCTCACCACAACAACGCAGCCGTAGGTTTCTTCAAGCGACGCGAAGGTGAAGATTTCCCCGGGCGGTCCGGAAGCCACAGCCCTTCCGGCCTTGAGGAGAAGGGCTCGCTCACCGTACATGGCCGCCAGGTTCAAGTCGTGGGAGACCATGGCGATGGTGAGGTTTTGATCGCTTCTCAGGTCTTCCAAAATATCCATGAAATTCACCTGGTGCGAAAGGTCCAAAGCGGCCGTCGGTTCATCCAAAAGCAGGATCCGCGGTTCCTGGCACAGCGCCTGCGCCAGGAAGACCCTCTGACGTTCTCCTCCGCTCAACCGATCCACAGTCCGCGTTTCCAAATGGCCCACTCGGGTGCGTTCCATGGCTTCGCGGGCTTTTTCCATGTCCGATTTTCCTTCCAGACCGAAAAGCCCCAGGTGAGGCGACCGGCCCATGAGCACCACTTCCGCCACGGTAAAAGGGAAGTCCAGGGGTACGAACTGAGGCACATGGGCGACCAGTCGGGCCAGTTCGCGCTTTCCGAAGGATGCCACGTCCCGGCCGAACAAGCGCACCGTACCGGACAACGGCCGAAGCAGCCCGGCGACGGCCTTGAGCAACGTGCTTTTTCCCGAACCGTTGGGACCGCAGACAACGAAAAACTCCCCCGCTTCCACATGGAACGTCAGTTCGTGGAGGACCGTCTCCTTCCCGTAGCCGACGGTGAGGGATTCCACGGTCACTGCGGCTTTCATCGGATCGTCCTTCTGAGAAGCATGATGAAAAGGGGCGCACCGATGAGCGCCGTCACCACGCCCACCGGCATTTCCCCTTGTTCGGGAATCCAGCGGGCCAAGGCGTCACAGGCAACCAGGTAGGCCCCTCCTCCCAGCGCACACGCCGGAACCAGCACTCGGTGATCCGATCCCAGAACAAGGCGAAGAAGATGCGGCACGGTCAGCCCCACGAACCCCAGAAGACCGCTCCGGCACACGGCGGCACTCACCATGACCGCCGTGACCCCAAGAAGCCACGCGCTCACCCGCCGGACGTCCACCCCCAGGCCTTCCGCCGCCTCGGTTCCCATGAGCAAGAGGTTCATGGGGCGGCTCAGGGCGAAGACGGCCAGAAGACAGGGCGCAAGGATGATCGCGAGCCTCCCTGCGTGGGCGAGATCCCCGCGGGCGAGGTCCCCCATGAGCCAGAAAAGGATGTCATGGAGCCTGGAATCCTGTGTTTTCGAAACAAAAAAGAGGATGGCGGCCGAGCAGAAGGCATTCACCATGACCCCGGAAAGAAGGAGTGCGTCGCGGCGGAGGATCCCTTTTCCGGAAACCATACTCAGAACAACAAGCAGAGCTCCCATGCTTCCCAGGAAGGCCGCCGCGCTCACGCCCGGAAACTGGGACAACCCGGCCAGAATCCCGAGGATGGCGCCGACGGCCGCCCCCCCGGAAATCCCCAGCACGTAGGGATCGGCCAGAGGGTTCCGAAGGAGCGCCTGGAAGACCAGCCCGCCCACCGCCAGTGCACTCCCCACTTGCCCGGCGAGGAGCACCCGCGGCCATCGCAATTCCCAGATAATGGTCTGGAGGGTGGCGTTCGGCGAGCTCATCCCCGCGACGGATCGAAGCACGACCCGAAAATCGGTGCCTGTGGAACCCACCGACAGCCCAAGAAGAGCGGCACCCAAAAACCCTGCCGAAAGCACAAGGATTACACCGAAAATCCGTTTCGCCACATGGCCTCGGAACGCTTCCATCCCTTCCTGTCTCTGTTAAGGTCTTGGTAGCGTAGAAAATAATAGACCTAATATTTGATGCCAAATTCTATTTCCCCTCCCCTTGTGGGAGGGGATTAAGGGGAGGGGAATGTAACTGATTGACATACATTAATTTTCTCACCCTCACCCCAACCCTCTCCCATCAAGGGAGAGGGGGATTTTTCCCCTCGTTCCCAAGTTCCAGCTTGGGAACAAGAAGCAAAAGATCTGCACCCATTCTATTCCCCTCCCCTTGTGGGAGGGGATTAAGGGGAGGGGGAAAGGGGAAACTCTGGATGGAGAATGTCCGCCAGCCGCTCCAGCCCTTCCACCAGCCGCGGTGAAGGCCGGTCGAAGAGATCCGAATCCACGAGTACGATGCGGTCCGCGGCCACGGCGGGGATCCCCTTCCAGCGTCTCCAGAGGGCTTCGATATCCTGGAACCTACACCCCCGGGACATGGTCGAAACGACGATCACGTCAGGCCGAAGATCCATCACCTCTTCCACGCTGAGCCTCGGGTAGCTGGTGGGGCCTTCCGTGACGTTCAGACCTCCGGCGAGGGTCACCAGTTCGTGGGCGAAGGTCTGGGATCCCACGGACACGATGGGCGAAAGGCCGATCTGAAAGAAGACGCGGGGACGTTCCTCCACCGCCGAAACCCTTTCCACCACGGCTTCGATCCGCCGCCTCATGGAAGCCACCACTTCTTCCGCCTGCGCCTCGGCGTGGAAGAGCCGCCCCAGCGCCAGAAGCGTTTCCATAACCTCTTCCAGGCTCTTGGGATTAACCGCATAGACCGGAATCCCTAAAGCCTCCAGGCGCAAAACGGCTTCCTTCGGGTTGCCGTCCTTTACGGCCAGGCAAAGATCCGGCTTCAGAGCCACGATCTTTTCCAGATCTGGATGAATATAAGAACCCACCTTGGGAAGGGCTTCGGCCGCCGGCGGATAGTCGCTGAACCGGCTCACTCCCTTGAGGCGCCATTGCTGGCCGATGGCATAGACCATTTCGGTCAACCCCGGCGCCAGCGTCACGATGCGGCGGGGATCGTCGGGAACCTGGACGCGCCGGCCCACCAGGTCCACGATCTCTTGCCCCTGGGCCGAAGCCGCCGTGATGCAACACCCGCAAAGCAGCCACAACCATAACCGGCCGATGGCTCCGCCGCGGCCTTTTCCTTGAAACAGCCGATCGCTTTCCATCGCCACACTCTTCACCGTTTGAAGGACAGGCCCAGCATGAAGGAAGCCCCGGGAGTGGAAAACCCGAATACATCCTCATAATCCTCATCGAGGATGTTCGACCCCTTGACGAATACCTCCAAATCCTCGGGAGTAAAACCCCACGGAACCCGGCAGGACACCACGGTGTCGAGGAGGAAGTAATCGCTGAGCTGCACTCTTTCGGGCGATGCCCAGTCCCGGTAGTCCACGTCATCCCGGGAACCCACGTACAGACCCTTCACGAACGTTCTGAACCGCTTCCACCGCCAATCGAGCCAACCGGAGACCGTGGTCTCCGGGCGCCGAAGGAGCTCTTCGTCTTCTGTGAAGGCCACCGAATCAAGACCGCCGTCGTCGATCACTTCGGTATCGAGAAAGGTGATGTTAAGTCCGAGCGCGAGGGCGTCCCTGGGCCGAAACTCCGCTTGGCCTTCAATCCCACGGCTTCGCGCATCCTGAACGTTGAAGAAGTTGGGAAGCCTTTCGGGGGGCGCCGGAAAAGGGCTGGGAACGTAAGCGATGAGGTCTTCGTAGCGCGTATCGAAGTAGGTGAGGTGTACGCTGAGCCGGTCTTTCAACCAGGATTGATCGACCCCTACTTCCCAGGACGTCGCCGTTTCCGGCTCCAGGTCCGGGTTGCCGAGCGTCCACGGATCGTCTGCAAAGTTCTCATAGAAGGTCGGTTCCTTGATTCCCCTTCCCGCCGCAAATCGAAGCCGCGTTCCGGTCTCATGGAGATCCAAAGCCACGGACCCCCGAGGACTCACTTCACCGCCGAATTCCGTGTTGTCTTCAAACCGGACCCCGCCGGTCAGGTGCAGGCGCCCCCAGAAAGAAACGTGTTCCTGCACGTAGCCTGCCGTATTGGAGCGGTCCGCTCTAAGACGGGTGACTGCGTAATCCCGGGTTTCCTGATCATAGTCTTCCCCCTCGTATTCCGCACCGAAGGTGGTGACCGTCCGGAAAGCCTCCGACGTCTCCCAGGACACATTCGCATGGTAGTCGAAGGTCGTGCGCGATTCCGTGCTCTTGGAAGCAGTATCCACAAAATCCACTCCCAAGTCCAACGGATCGCGTATCTTGCGTTGGTTGCGATGGTAACCCACGGAAAAGACGTTTTCCCACCAGGATGCGGCCATCACCTTCGATGACACCCCCACCACCGTATCCAGTTCGCGCTCATTCTGGTGCGGGTCCAGCGGCGAAAACTTGTCGCCCGCACTTTCCGTCGGATATTCGTAACGGCTGTCCACAAGTCTTCCTGTAAGGGTCACGTCCCAAGCGCTTGTAGGATAGAAGTCGAAGCGCGTACTCAACGTGTTATTTTCGAAGGCATTGTTGACCTCCAGGATGCCTTCGTCATCGATCCGGCCGTAGGCGGCCGAAAACCCCATATCGTCTTTGCCGCCGGAGACGCGCAGGCGCTGGGTCCCCAGGTAATTCCCTTCATCGGATCGGATGCCGTGGCTGGTCGAGACTTCCAAGGCCGCAGGGCCGACTCCGGGCTGGGTGAAAATTTGGACCACGCCTCCCAAAGCATCGGATCCATAAAGGGCGCTTTGCGGCCCCCGGACCACCTCCACCCTTTCGATGTTGTCTGTGGAGAGCGTCTCCCAATAGAAATCGCCTCCTCCAAGATTCACCTGCACACCGTCGATCAGAACCAGCGTGTGATTCGATTCGCCCCCACGGGGAAACAACACGGTCTGCGAGCCCAGAGACCCGGTGCGCATCAATGTGAAACCCGCCACTTCCTGGAGCACTTCCGCCACGTCGGCCGCCTGCCGTGCCTGGATCTCTTCCTTCGTGATCACCTCATGAGAAACTCCGACCTCACGCGCCGGCGTCTCCGTCCGTGTGGCGGTCACCACCACCTCATCGAGAACTACCGGCTCTCCTGGCATCTCACCGTTTCCACCGCCCGTTGCGGTACCCATGAAAAGAAGCCACAGAACCAACCCGAAAAAACCCTCCGCGAACCGTCTCATGCCGGATCCTCTCTGGTTGGACCGAAGCAAGAAGCTGTTTTTTTTCGCTTCTCCCCAAAAAAAGGAAGATCGTGCACGGGGGCCCACTTTCGCACACGCCGCCACAAAAAAACCCGGGTTCCCAAAGAACCCGGGTTGCCCGTTTCACCCAACGGTTTTCGCCCAGCCGCCGGTCCTCACCGCGAAGACGCGGCCGGCAGTTTGTTGCAGGCAGGTTTTCTGACTCTCGGATTCTCCTACCGGCTGCGCCTTCCCACCGGGCGCCCAACCTCCAACCCCCTCGAACTTCGAAACGCACCGTGGTATTCCAAAGGGTGCGCTCCGCCGAGTGAGCTCTTAAGCGGTCAAGCGCCCGCCAGTGGCCTTCCTGCAGCCTTCGTCCCCGATCACAGCGGCGGGCCCGTTCCCGATTTGCACGGGATTCCCTCTTGAACCTTTCGGCACCTGCAACGATTGGTTCCTACCAAGATGCTCTATCGGTTGTCAAGGCTTGTGCCTACCGTCATCGGTTTCGATTCGAGGTAACATCTCAATAATGAGATGTTATGTTTCGATTCCACGTAAACGTTTTGCGACGATCCGTCATCTAATGAATTAAAAAGTGAACCTTTGGCTACAGGAGGCGGATCATGAAGGTGAAGACGTTTCTCAGTGTTGTGTTGGCGACGTTCCTACTCGCCATTACAGCGGATTCAGCTTTGGCCGACAGAAACCGTGTGATCGTGAACCATTATCATTATGGAGCAAAAACCTGGGGAAAGGGCCATCCGGGCTACGGGCCGCCGCATTTCGTGCGCGGCGACGCCTGTGGGCGAGGGCGGGTCGTAGTGGAACACCGGCATTATTACTCCGATGCGCCCTGCAGGCGTCACGTGCACTACCATGATCATTGTGACCACTGCTACCGGCGATCCGGAGGCTACTTCCTCGGAAGCGCTTTTTCCGACCCGGGCTGGTCGCTGATATTCAAGACCGGCGGCCGCTGGTAGCGCCGACTCATGCGGTCACATGATCCCCAGGAGACGCGGCCTCTGGGCTTGCACAAAAAGGCGGTGTTGTGAGGGACGGCAAAGACTGCCCGGCCTGGCAGGGCGATTCGAATCCATCCTCAACGGTCGGTCCCGGCGGGTCGCTTCCCGGGTTTCCGGACGAAAAGGAACTGGTCCGGCGGGCCCGGGACGGTGACTTGAAGGCCATCGAGGAACTGGTATTCCTCCACCAGGCGACGGTCTTCGCCACCGCCTATCGCCTGTGCGATTTCGACCGGGAGGAAGCCATGGACGCCGCCCAGGACGCCTTCGTCCAGGTGTTCCGTAAGATCGGGCAGTTTGAAGGCCGTTCATCGTTTGCCACCTGGCTTCATCGAATCGTGGTGAACACCTGCCTCCTCCAAAGGCGGCGCAAGGCGCGGCGTTCGCGGTTTTTCTTTTCCTGGTGGCCCTTCGGGCGGGATGAGGAAGGCGACGGCGCCTGCGAACGGGACTGGCCGGTTCCGGAAGACGGGAGCAATCCGGCTGACGACCTCTTGAACCGGGAACTTAAACGGGACGTCGTGTCCGCCTTGAAGGGCCTTTCACAAAGGCAGCGAACCGTTTTTCAACTCAAGGTTTTCGAAGAAATGACCATTCCTGAAATCGCCGCGGCGACAGGCATGGCGGAGGGCACGGTCAAGAGTCACCTGTTCCGGGCGATGCGGACCCTCCGCCATCAGCTTGCAGGCTGGGACAATTGAGAGTGAACGGGAGGGTTCCCATGGGAGCTTGCAAAGACCACGAACAGAGACTGATCCTGGATGTTTTCGGCGAACTGAATTCCGAGGAACGTCGGAATTGGGAGGCCCACCTCCAGAGTTGCCCGGGCTGCTTCCGGGAACGGGAACGGCTGGCCCGCATCTTGACTGAAATCCGATCGGCGGGAACACCGCCTGAACTCACTCCGGCGGAATCCGCGCAGATGGCGGCCTCGGTGAAACAGCGACTTCAAGATGAGCGGCGGGCGGCGACTTTCAAACGGCAAGGCTATTGGACCCGGGCCATCTTTCGGCCGGCGTTTGCAGCAGCGGGTCTGATCCTTGTGCTGAGCGGGTTTTTGGGCTACACGATGAAGGATCGTTTTGCCGACCTGTCACGGTGGTCGAAAGTAGCCCAGGAATCGCTTCCGGAAAACCAGGACCGTGAAATCGTTGAAAATCTGGAACTGCTGAAAGAGATGGAAACCATTCAAAAGCTGGTCAATATCGTGGACAAGGCCGGCAACGGGGGAGGTTCAGAACCGCGGGAATCCGAATTCCATTTCCAGGGTATGCGACGGCACGATGGAGGGAGCGGCCATGCTTGAGTGCCTTGATCCGACAAACGCGAGCAGGACAGTCGCTACGGGGATCCTGTTCACGTTGCTTTTCGCGCTGTTCGGTGCAGCGTCAGCCGGCGCTTCGATGAGGGACCTGGCAGGAAGGCATCAGGCCCTTGCATCGTCACACGCGCACGGAACTCGGCATGTCGATTGGGAGAAAACGTATGCCGGCCGAAACCGCGGGAACGATCCCCGGACGAACGGCAACCCTTCGGCTGAGGAAAAGCAGAACCTTCAGAAACGTTATAAAGAATGGCAGTCTCTCCCTCCGGAAAAAAAAGAACTTCTTCGCCGACGGATGGACCAGTATCGGAGCATGCCTCCCGACGAGCGGAAACTCTACGAGGAACGCCATCGCCAGTGGCGCCAACTGCCGCCGGAAGAACGACGCCGAATCGAAAACAACCTAAAGCGCTGGGAAGAACTCACTCCCGCGGAACGCGACGCCATCCGCAAGCGTTTCGGCAAGTAGCCGGATCGTGTTCGCAAGGGACGCTTCTCCGGCGTATCGTTTGCCCACCCGTTCCGCCGAGCCATCAGCGGATGGGCGCTGATCTCATGGAATCCCTTTGAGATCCTTCCCTCTCAGATCCATCCTCGAAGGCGATAGTAGACCAGTCCCAGGTACTCGTGAAGCGCGAGCGCACTCCCACGCAAGCCGGCCATGGTGGGAAGCCAGTCCCAGGGGCTTGGGGGAGCGCTTCCGGTCATGATGTCGCAGGGGATCGGCGTTACGTCCAGGCCGAGGCGCTCATAGAGGGCCATGGTTCTGGGCAGATGAAACGCAGACGTGACTACGCACACGTTCGAAACCCGCAGACCATCCAGCAGCGATCGAACGAAGAGGACATTTTCACGGGTGTTTCGGCTCTGATCTTCCGTAACGAGGCGATCAGGGCGGATACCGGCCGTTTTCAGGTACTCGGCCAGTACGTGAGATTCCGGTGGAACCGTTTTGTCTCGCCCCTGGCCTCCCGCCAGGATGACCACCGCTCCTTCAAAACGTTTCGCCAGGGCCGCTCCGGCATGCATTCGCCGAAGCGACCACCCTTTGAGAGAGGGAAGGCCGTTTGCCGACGGATCCCGCGCTCCCAACCCTCCGCCGTGAATCACGATCGCGTCGCAGTGCAGTTTGTCCCCGTCGGGATACGGATAGGCATTTTCGAGAGGCTGCAGGAGGAGGTCTTTCACGGGCGAAACGGAAAGCAGGTAGAGCCCCAGGGTGGCGACGCCGAGCAGCAGGCCGGAAGCCTTCCGCCGATCGAGGTGAAGGAGCACCCCGGCCGCCAGCAGGAGAAGGATGAACAGCCCCGGCGGCAGGATCAGGTGGCTCAACAGCTGCGATAGCAGGTACATCGGGCTTCGATCTCCGCTGCGTGCTCTTGTTCACGGGTCATCCTCGAAGCTCGCACCGCCTGACGTTCTTCCATGGAGTCGGCGGCGGCTCTGGACGCCCCGTCACGTCATAGCCTTGCATTGCAGGCAATCCCTACGAGGCTGTCTGAGAACACCCTTCACCCTTCTGAGGATTGAGTGACCGTTTTTTCGCGTAGGGGCGGTTCGCGAACGGCACTTAAGGAGCGATTCATGCCCTGTAGGGGCGCAGCCGCGCTGCGCCCCTACTTGCCGGCTATCGCGGCCAAGGCCGCTCCTACAGGAACAAGGAACCTCATCAGGGCCCGACTTTCATGAGCTTGTTTTTGGGCAGGCCCTGCCGGCTGCTCAAGGAAACACCGCATCATGCCGTCGTCCGCCCGGGCATCATGTGCTCAGGCATCCGCACGGCGACCACCTCCCCGCGGGCGCACTCCTCGCCCCCGGCACGGACCGTCACGGCAACGACCACCTTTCGCTCCTTGACCTCCCGGATCCGCCCCCGGACTTCCAGCGGGACTCCGAGAGGAGTCGGGCGCAGGAAGTCCACGCGAAGCGATGCCGTCACGAAGCGAAAACCCGGATCGGTTCCCATTTCCCGCCCGGCCGCCCGGTAGGCGGCGGCTGAAGCCGATCCCGTCCCGTGGCAGTCGATGACCGAGGCGATGAGCCCGCCGTAAACAACGCCGGGGATGGCCATATGGTAGGGCCGAGGATGAAACACCGCAACCGTTTCATCCCCGTCCCAGTAGCTCTTCAGCTGAAGTCCGTGTTCGTTCAACCGGCCGCAGCCGTAGCAATGGCTCAGTTCATCAGGATAGTAGTCCTGGAAAGCCTTTTCCGCCATGATCACCCGTCCTCCTTCCTCCCATCGATATGGAACTTCATCGACTCGCTGAAATGCAAAAAGCAAAGCCCCGCCGAGCCCACCCCTCACATTGTAGATAATTTTAATACAACCACATCACCGACCGACCTGATTCGCAGTAATCAAAAGGTGAGTGATTGTAGCGTGCGGACAGCCCGCAGCAGTGGGCGCGGCGTACCAGCTTTCTGTGCTGTTTGGTTTTCGCCAAAATACGGTGGGACAGGTGAAAGCCCGCTCTGCGGCCGACCCTGGCGGCGCCCGCCGCGGCGCCTTCGGGTACCCTTTTACCCTCGGACACTTTCAAGCTCTTCGGCCTTCCGATATGCCGTGACCGCCGCGATGATGTGGCAGATCCATCCGAGCGTCCCGCCGCTCCCGATCCACAAGCCGGGCGTCACGATGAGCCAGAAGACTCCCCGGAGAAAGTGACCGTTGTAGAACTGCCCAAGCCCCGGGAGAACGAGGCTCAATACCGCTGCATTGCCTTTCCTGGTCATGGTCCATCCTTTTCCATCTGTCCTCCGTGTTTCTTGGGAGCGGGCGGCCGCGGCCGATGTTCCAGCCCCTTCCGTTTCCACAGGGCCAGGGTGCGTTCGCCGAGGACGATTTTCCACGCACGGAAGGGCTTGATACCCACCGTCGCGCCGCCCGTCCGGCTCTTCTCCTAGCCGCAGCAGCGGAGGTCCTGGCGTTCGCAGCCGTGAAAATCTTTCTGCAGAATCCAGTCAGGCCACATGGACCGGAGGATCGACTCCCAGTGAGCGAACGGGGAGACCTTCTGACACACCACGGCACGGCAGCGAACCCCCCTCAGTGCTTCCACCCAGGTCGATGGCAGCGAAGATGAAAACAAGGATGACGCCGACGGGCCCGCCGCCCCACCTTCTTGCCTTTCAGGTCCGCTGTGAGATTGATGTTGGAATCTTTTCGGGCGATGACCTGGACATGCTCGGGGAAAAGCGTGCACACACCGACAAGATTTTGCTCCTGCCAAAAACTAGTACAGCGCAACGTACCAAAGGGTTCGAATTTCCGCAACTTTTTTGGGAAGCATTGGCTTTCGAGGCTGCGGAAACTATCATAGGACAAGCGAAAGAAGGCTCCGCTTGTATATGACAGCCGTCACTGGAGGAACCGATCCGAAAGAACGTCGCGCAGAAAATCATAGAATCTCACATGGTAGAGGGCCGCCCGGTTCAGGGCCAGGAAATCCGCATCCGGATCGATCGCACGCTGCTTCAGGACACCGCCGGCGCCCCGGCCATGCTCGAATTTGAAGCCTTGGGGATCGATCGAGTGCGGGCCGAACAGTGCGCGCAGTACGTCGATGACAACCTGCTGCAAACCGACAGCAAGAACGTAGACGACCACCGTTACCCGCAGTCGGCGTGCGCCAAGTTCGGCATCTATTTCAACCCTCCCGGGAACGGGATCAGCCATCAGGCGCACATGGGACGGTTCGGAGTCCCCGGAAAAACGCTTCTCGAAACGGGAAAACGCCAAGGAGGTTTCGATGGAACAACCGGTGCGAATCAAGAACATGGGGCTTCGCGGACTGGCGGTGGCTGACACGAAAATCAGCTTCATCGACGGCGAGAAGGGCATCCTGATCTACCGCGGTTTTCGCATTGAAGACCTGGCGAAGAGCTCCAACTTCATGGAAACCGCCTTTTTGCTCCTCATGGGCCGTCTGCCGGACAAATCGGAGGCCGAGGCTTTCCAAAGGCAGGTTGTTCAGGCTCGGCGGGTCCCCGCTTTCGTCCTGGAAACCTTGAGGCTTCTCCCCTCCAACGCGCACCCCATGGACGTGCTCCAGGCGACGGTGCCTCTTTTGGCTATGGCCGACCCGGACCTCCGCGATGAAACCCGCGACGGAAACGTCCGGAAGGCGGTTCGGCTCATCGCCCGCCTTCCCGTCGTAATCGCCGCCTGGGATCGCATCCGAAAGGGCAAGGACATCTTCGACCCAAACCCGTCTCTTGGTCATGCCGCCAATTTCCTCTGGATGCTCCACGGTGAAAATCCGAGCGCATCCATGGCCAGGGCCCTGGATGTCTGCCTGGTGCTGCACGCCGACCATACGTTCAACGCGTCCACATTCGCATGCCGTGAAGTGGTTTCAACCCGCGCGCACATGTACGCCGGGGTGGCCGCCGGCGTGGGGGCGCTGTCGGGAGAGCTGCACGGAGGCGCCAACGCCCGGGTCATGGAGATGTTGAAATCGTTGGAAAACGTGGACGACGTTGCGGGCTGGGTGCGGGGACGACTGGATCGGAAAGAACGGATCATGGGTATGGGACACGCCGTCTACAAGACCACCGACCCCCGGGCCAATATTTTGAAAGAAATCTCGGCGCGACTCGGCGAAGAAACCGGTCAACCCCAGTGGTGGCGCATCTCGAAAACCATCGAGGAAGTAGCCCTGGAGGAACTGGAAAAACGAGGCAAGAAGGACATCAAGCCCAACGTGGATTTTTACAGCGCTTCGGTCTACCATGTGATGGGAATTCCGGCGGATCTCATGACGGCCATCTTCGCGCTGTCGCGCATCGCCGGGTGGTGCGCCCACATCATTGAAGAAAAATTCGCCGAGGCTCAGGAAAAACCCATGCTGTACCGGCCCACGGCCGAATACGTCGGCGATTACTGCGGCCTCGTCGGCTGCACCTACGTACCGCCCGAAGAACGGGAACAGGCGGCGGGAGTCCCTTCCGCCTGAAAGAAGACATCCGGGCCCGGGCCGAATCCTCTTTCTGTTGATGTTCCAGACGGTGTATCTCCAGTTATTGAGATGTTACGAAGTTGGAGCTTCTGCACAGTTGTGTTCCCAAGCTGGAGCTTGGGAACAAGGTGGAATTTCCCGAGACTTTTAACATCTTACAATCCTGGAGATGGTTTGCATCGCGGGCAAGGCCGCTCTTACAGGAACAAGGAACCTCAGTGCCCGACGAGCATGGGCTTGTTTTTGGACAAGCTCTAAACTTCAACCCAAAAAACATCTTGCCATGAACCCCTCATGTCACAGGAGCCCTCGATGAAAAGAAAATCACGCTTTCACGGACTGTGGATCATCGCGATGGCCGTCGTTGGGATCCTTCACCTGAGTGAAGCCCGCGGCGACATTTCAAAACCCGAAGAGCTGGTCGAACGGGCCCAGATCACCCTCGAAAGTTTCGTCACCAACCCGAACTGCACCTGGCTTCGCGACCACCTGAAGGAAGCGCGGGCCGTGCTCATCGTCCCGCAGATTCTGAAGGGCGCCTTCATCGTCGGCGGTGCCGGAGGAAGCGGCGTTGTATCCGTCCGCGATGAACGTACGGGCACATGGAGTCCTCCGGCCTTTTACACGCTGGGGTCCGCCAGTATCGGGCTGCAAATCGGGGCTCACGCCTCGGAAGTGATCCTCATGGTGATGACCCCGTCGGGAATCGACGCCCTGTACTCTTCCACGTTCAAGCTGGGAGGCGATGCGACGGTGGCCGTTGGTCCCGTCGGGCTGGGGGTGGAAGGAGCGACCCCGCACAATCTGAGCGCGGATTTTCTTTCCTTTTCCCGATCCAGGGGAGCCTTCGCCGGCCTGTCGCTGGACGGCACCGTGATCGCAGCCCGAGACGACTGGAACGAGCAGTATTACGGAAAGCCCGTCAAGCCGGTGGACATCCTGCTTCTCAGGAAGGTGAACAACCCCCATGCCGACAAGTTGCTCAGCACACTGGCGCGACTCGCTCGATAGAGGCCGGAGCCGATCGGGGATGCCTTGGTGAGATGCGGAGCGGTCTCATTGCGGCGCGACCACGTTCTTTTGAAAACGGACATCCATGCAGCTTGTTCGCGAATGGTTTCAGCGGCACTTGAGCAATCCCCAGGTCGTGATCCTGGTCCTCCTGCTGAGCTCCGGCTTCCTGGGAGTCTACCTCCTCGGCGGCATGCTCACCCCGGTGCTGGCGAGCGTCGTCATCGCGTACCTTTTAGAAGGGCTGGTAGGGATCCTGCAGCGCCGCAGGGTCCCACGCCTTGTTGCGGTGGTCCTGGTGTTCTTGCTCTTCATCTTATCATGCCTCTTCGCTCTGTTTTTGCTTCTTCCTCTGGTATTCGACCAACTCCAGCAGCTGTTCGTTCAGCTGCCGTCGATCATCCTCTGGGTTCAGGGACAGCTCCTTCATCTTCCCGAGCGTTTCCCCGAATTCATCTCGGAGCAGCAGGTTACGGACCTCACGAACCTCATCCGTTCGGAGATCGGTCAGCTGGGACAGAAGGTCCTGTCCTATTCGGCGGCGTCGGTCATGGGGATCATCTCAATGCTGGTCTATCTGTTCCTGGTGCCTCTCATGGTCTTTTTTTTCCTGAAGGACAAGGAGCGCATTCTTCGCTGGTTCGGCCGCTTTCTTCCCAGGGACCGGCAGCTGGCGTCTCAGGTCTGGCGGGAAGTGGACCGCCAGATCGGCAATTATGTGCGTGGGAAAGTCTGGGAGATCCTGATCCTCTGGTCGGTGAGCACCCTGGCCTTCACGCTGCTCGGCCTGGAATTCGCCCTGCTTCTCGGCCTTTTCGTCGGCCTGTCCGTTCTCATCCCCTACATCGGCGCGACGGCCATGATGGTCCCGGTGGCCCTCATCGCCTATTTTCAATGGGGTTGGAGTTCCCAGTTCGCCTGGGCGGTGACCGCCTACACCGTGATCCAGATCCTGGACGGTAACGTCTTGGCCACACTTTTGTTTTCCGAGGTGACCAACCTGCATCCC
Organism: Desulfoglaeba alkanexedens ALDC; assembly: GCF_005377625.1. Classification (GTDB taxonomy): domain Bacteria; phylum Desulfobacterota; class Syntrophobacteria; order Syntrophobacterales; family DSM-9756; genus Desulfoglaeba; species Desulfoglaeba alkanexedens. The sequence goes on from NZ_CP040098.1 coordinate 1,167,612, forward strand.
GTAGCCATCATCGTGGCCATCCTGGTGTTCGGCGGCTTGTGGGGATTCTGGGGCGTTTTCTTCGCGATTCCGCTAGCCACGCTCGTTCAGGCGGTGATCACGGCCTGGCCGAAGGACGCTGATGAAGAAACCATAGGGGACGAGAAACGGATTGAAACGGTGGAAGCCACGGCCGCCCGGGAGTAGGCCGGTCGTTCGGGCCCGCAAGCGGCTTCTTCCCGAAACCCGTCAAGGAGGATCGATCCATGCCCATTGAACGGATCCGCTACCTGCCGCTTCGGGGAAAGATCACCGATGCGGTGAGTGCGGCTCAGTGCATCCAGGATGGCACCAATCTTTTCATCTCAGGCTTCACCGCCGGCTATCCCAAGCTGATCCCTCAGGAACTGGCCCGGCGGGCCAGGGCTGGTGAACGATTCAAGATCAATCTTTTCGCGGGGGCGTCCACGGAAGACACCGTGGACGGTATCCTGGCGGAAGCCGGCGTACTGGCATGGCGACGTCCCTACATGAGCGACCGGATCATGCGCGAAAAGATCAACCGAGGGGACATTTATTTCAAGGACGACCATCTGTCTAGTCTTTCCGAACAAGTTCGGGCCGGGAACTTGGGAACCGCGGATGTGGCCGTGGTGGAAGCAGTGTGCATCACCGAAAAGGGCCACCTGATTCCCACCATGTCGGTCGGAAACACCCCGACCTACGTCCGGGAAGGGCGGCGCATCATTATAGAGATTTCCGACCTACCGATCGAACTCCAGGGGCTCCACGACATCTTCATCCCGGAAGACCCCCCGTATCGGATGCCCATTCCCATCTACCGGGCGGCGGACCGGATCGGAAAGCCGTTCATCGAACTGGACCCGAATCGGGTCGAGGCCATTCTCTTCAGCCGGGAACAGGATCGCTATCCCATCTTTCATGAACCGGACGAGGTTTCCCGTCGGATTGCGGAACAGATCCTGGATTTCGTCCGCCATGAAATCCGCAAAGACCGCCTTTCACCAACGCTCCCCTGGCAGTCGGGCGTAGGCGATGTGGCCAACGCCGTGCTCGCCGGTTTCCTGGAAGACGATTTTTTCCAGGAAATCGAAATCTACTCGGAAGTCCTGCAGGACAGCGTTCTCGACCTCATCGATATCGGCAAGGTGCGGGCGGCGTCGGGTTCGTCGCTCACTCTTTCCGACAAGGCGCGCCGCCGGTTTTTCAACGAAATCTACCGCTACCGGGAAAAGATCGTCCTGCGCCCGGTGGAAATTTCCAACTCTCCGGAGGTGATCCGGCGCCTGGGCGTGCTCGCCATCAACACCGCCATCGAAGTGGACATCTACGGCCAGGTGAATTCCACCCACGTCATGGGCACCCACCTCATGAACGGCATCGGCGGTTCCGGAGACTTCTTGCGCAACGGGGCCGTTTCTTTTATCGTCACCCCGAGCACCGCCAAGGAAGGACGCATTTCGGCCATCGTTCCCATGGTGACGCACGTGGATCATTCGGAACATTCGGTCGATGTCGTGGTGACCGAAAACGGCCTGGTGGATACTCGTTCACTGACTCCGCGCCAGACGGCCGAACAGATCATTCGGCGATGCGCTCACCCGGACTACCGCGACATGCTCTGGGACTATTTTCAACGAGCACTGAAAGAACGCGGCGGCCACGAACCGCACGTTCTGGAAGACGCCTTTTTCATGCACCGGCGCTTCATGGAAACGGGGGACATGAGGCCTCGATGAGAAAAGGACATCTATGAAGACCCTCGACAACCTGCAGCCCCGGAATCGGTTCCAGACCCGCCCCCGGCGGGATATCCAGGCCGCCTGGAACGATGCCGTCGGCGAATGAGACGGCCGGATTCGATCCGGTCCCGTCAGCGAGGTGAACCGTGAACTGCCACGATCTCGACTTCAACATCTCCAGGCTCGGCCGATGCCGCATTCCCTCCCCTCTTTCCGGCGTGAGGTTCGTCCGTAACGACGAACGCGTGCTCTATCCTTCGGACGCGAGTGCCATCGAAGCCTGCGTCGCCGAGGGAAAACCGCTTCCGGCCTTCGAAGCGGCCGGCCCAAGGGAACAGATCTACTTCGACCCTTCGAAGCTCAAGTGCGGAATCGTGACCTGCGGCGGACTCTGCCCCGGCCTGAACGACGTGATTCGGGCCATCGTTCTGAGCCTCTTTCATCACTACGGCGTCGCCACGGTGTTCGGATTCCGCTACGGATATGAAGGACTCACCCACCGCCACGGCCATCGCCCGCTGGAACTGACGCCGCGCGCCGTGGCCGACCTCCACCAGAAGGGGGGGACCCTGCTGGGGTCTTCCCGGGGGCCGCAGGATGTCTCCGAAATGGTGGACACGCTGGAACGAATGAACGTGGGAATTCTTTTCGCCATCGGGGGTGACGGAACGCTTCGGGGCGCCCAGGCCGTCACCGAGGAAATCGGCCGCCGGAACCTCAAGATCGCCGTGATCGGAATCCCGAAAACCATCGATAACGATATTTCCAACGTCCAGAATTCCTTTGGATTCGAAACGGCCGTTTCGGAAGCCAGAACAGCCGTCTATTCGGCCAACGCGGAAGCCGAAGGGGCGCGAAACGGCATCGGCCTGGTGAAACTCATGGGCCGGGAATCGGGATTCATCGCCGCCTACGCCTCGCTGGCTCACAGCGAAGTGAATTTCTGCCTGGTACCAGAGGTGCCCTTCACCCTGGACGGGCTGCTCGCGGCCCTCAAGAGACGCATCGAAAGCCGGGGTCACGCCGTGATCGTGGTGGCTGAAGGCGCAGGGCAAGACCTGGTGGAACGGCCCAGGGAAACGGACGCCTCCGGAAACGTCCGCCTGGGAGACATCGGGATCTTTCTCCGGGACATGATCCCCGCTCGCCTCAAAAACCTGGGAATGGACGTGACGTTGAAATACATCGATCCAAGTTACACTATACGGAGCATGCCCGCCAACGCCCACGATTCCGTTTTCTGCCTGCTCCTGGGACACCACGCCGTCCATGCCGGGATGACCGGGCGCACCAACATGCTGGTCGGGTTCTGGAAAAACGAATTCACCCACGTGCCCATCCCTCTGGCCGCCTTTGAGCGAAAACGGATCGATCCGGAAGGCAGGCTTTGGAGCAATGTGCTCGCTTCCACCGGGCAACCGAAAGAAATGATGTGAAGGAAACGGGAATCACCCACGGATTGCCGGCGAAATCTCACAAGATCCGCCGCGGTTACCGGTATCCCCCGGGATCCAGCCGGATGGCCAGGGGAGTGAATTTCTCGGTCTTCAGCCGCTATGCCACGAGCATGGAACTGCGGTTGTACGAAAGCGCGCGGAGCCTGGAACCGTTCCAGGTGATCCGTTTGGACCCCAACGTCCATCGGACTTTCTTTTTCTGGCACGTGTTCGTTCAGGACCTTCCGCCGGGGGTCCATTATACGTGGCGAGCCGACGGCCCCGGCGATACGGCGGTTTCCGGACATCGATTCGACAAGCGGGTGGAACTGCTCGACCCATGGACCAAAACCGTAACCTGTGACTTTTGGGACCGCCGCCGCACATCGCGGATGCCCGGCCAAGGTCTCTCGTCCATGCGGGCCGCCGTGGTGGATGGCGCCTACGACTGGGAACGCGACCGCCCGCTCAACCACCCGCTGGAGAAATGCATCATCTATGAACTGCACGTGGGCGGCTTCACCCGGCACCCCTCGGCCGGTGTCCGGCACCCGGGGACTTTTCTTGGGGTCATCGAAAAGATCCCTCACCTCAAGGACCTCGGGATCACCGACGTGGAACTCATGCCTTGCATGGCCTTCGATGAACAGGACGTCCCCGAGCCGGCGGCCGCCCTGGGACTCCGCAACTTCTGGGGCTACAGCACCCACAGCTTCTTCAGTCCGCATCCCGGTTACGGCACATCTCCCCGTCCCGGCTCCCACCTCCAGGAATTCAGAGACATGGTGAAGGCGCTCCACCGGGCGGGAATCGGAGTCATCCTGGATGTGGCCATCAACCACACGGCGGAAGGGGGAGCGGAGGGGCCGATCATCAACTTCAAGGGGTTCGCCAACGAGATCTTCTACCACCTGGATCCCGCGGACAAGAGCCGCTATGTGGACTACACCGGCTGCGGCAACACGGTGAACTGCAATCACCCCCTGGTTTCGCGTTTCATCCTACATTGCCTGGAATACTGGGTGAGGGAAATGCACGTGGACGGGTTCCGGTTCGACCTCGCGAGCGTTCTCGCCCGAGGGGAAGACGGCCGGCCCATGCCTCACGCCCCGGTGCTGTGGAGCATTGAGTTTTCCGAAGCGCTCGCCGATGCAAAAATCATCGCCGAAGCCTGGGACGCCGCAGGGCTTTACCAGGTCGGGGCCTTTCCAGGGTTTCGCTGGAGCGAATGGAACGGGAGGTACCGGGACGTGGTCCGCCGGTTCGTTCGCGGAGACAAGGGGCTGGTTGGGGAAATGGCCACCCGCCTTGCCGGAAGCAGTGATTTCTACGAACCCCAGGGGCGGCTTCCCACCAACGGGGTCAACTTCGTGACCTGCCATGACGGGTTCACGCTGTGGGACCTGGTGAGCTATGAGCGAAAGCACAACGAGGCCAACGGGGAGGACAACCGGGACGGAACGGACGAAAACTTCAGCTGGAACTGCGGCGTGGAAGGCGAAACACGGGATCCGCGCATCCTCTCCCTGCGCAAACGCCAGGTCAGGAACTTCATGGCCATCCTGTTCCTGAGCCAGGGAGTCCCCATGATCCTTGCAGGCGATGAAATGCTCCGCACCCAGAACGGAAACAACAACGCCTACTGCCAGGACAATCCCCTGGGTTGGGTCGACTGGACGCTCAACGAAACAAACCAGGGGATGCTGCGCTTCGTCCGACAGATGATTTCGCTTCGCAAGCGGCACCCCAGCTTGATGCGAAAGCGCTTCCTTACCGGAAAGAAGGTTCCAGGGCGGCCTCTTCCGGACGTCGCCTGGCACGGCAGGCGACTGGGTGAACCTCTCTGGGACGATCCAGAAGCTCAGGTATTGGCCTTCACGTTGGCCGGCGTCGGCCGGGGGGAAGAGGACCTGCACGTGATCCTCAACCCGGCTCAAAGCATACTGAACGCCCCCCTGCCGAATCTGTCCGGAAGGCGGTGGCATCGGGCGGTGGACACCTCCATGGATTCACCCCAGGATATCCTCGAACCCCAGGATCAGCCCGCCGTAAAAGGGAGCTTTTATCTGGTTCGCCCGCACAGCGTCGTCGTGTTCGAAAGTCGGCGGAGGCTTTGAAACCTGGAGCACCGACAACATTCTCAGTGTTTTGGGAGGCAGACGATGTCGCAGCTCACCCAATCGCCGCGTTGGAAGGCCTTGAGAGAACATCGCCGGGAAATGGCGGGAGTCCGAATGAGGGATCTTTTTGCCGCGGACCCTCAGCGCTTTCAGCGGTTCTCTCTGCGCCTCGGAGACCTTCTCGTCGATTTTTCAAAAAACCTCATCACGGAAAAGACTCTCGGTCTGTTGCTGGAACTGGCCCATCAGCAGCGGCTTTCGGAACAGATCCAGGCCATGTTCCGCGGCGATCGGATCAACACGACGGAAGGACGCCCGGTGCTTCACGTAGCGCTTCGAAACCGTTCTCAGCGCCCCATCCTGGTGGACGGCGAAGACGTGATGCCGGAAATAAACGCGGTACTGGACCGCATGCGGACCTTCACCGAGCAGGTTCGGTCCGGCCGATGGAAAGGACATTTCGACGACGAGATAACCGACGTGGTGAACATCGGCATCGGAGGGTCCGACCTGGGGCCCCGGATGGTCACCACCGCCCTTGCCCACTATCACCAACCCCCCATGCGCTTCCACTTCGTTTCCAACGTGGACGGCACGCATCTTTCGGAGACGTTGAAGCCGCTCCGACCGGAAACGACCCTTTTCATTGTGGCGTCCAAGACGTTCACCACGCAGGAAACCATGACCAATGCGGCGTCGGCCAAGGCGTGGCTGCTGTCCCGGCTCGGCGATGAGAAGGCCGTGGCGAAACATTTTGTTGCGGTTTCCACTAATCGGAAAGCCGTTTCGGCCTTCGGCATCGATCCGGAAAACATGTTCGGCTTTTGGGATTGGGTCGGCGGGCGTTATTCGCTCTGGTCCGCCATCGGGCTGCCCATCGCCCTGGCCGTCGGCATGGACCGTTTCGAAGAACTGCTGGCCGGGGCCCACAAGGTGGACGAACATTTCCGAACCGCCCCTTTTGAGACGAACATCCCGGTGATCCTGGGACTCCTGGGGATCTGGTACAATAATTTCTTCGGCGCCGAAACCCACGCCGTCCTTCCCTACGACCAATACCTGCGGCTCCTGCCGTCCCACCTGCAACAGCTCGACATGGAAAGCAACGGGAAGAGCGTCACCCGGGAGGGTGAACGCGTGGACTATGCCACCGGGCCCATCATCTGGGGAGAACCCGGAACCAACGGCCAGCACGCGTTCTTCCAGCTCCTCCATCAGGGCACCCGGCTCGTTCCCTGCGACTTCCTGGCTCCGGCACAGCCCCTGAACCCCCTCGGCCGCCACCACAGCATCCTCGTGGCCAACTTCCTGGCTCAAACCGAAGCCCTCATGAAAGGAAAATCCGAACAGGAAGCCCGGCGCGAACTGGAACATGCCGGAGTCGCGGGCCCTATGCTGGGGATACTCGCGAAGGCCAGGACCTTCGACGGAAATCGGCCCAGCAATTCCATCGTGTACAAAAGACTCACCCCCGAAACACTGGGAATGATCCTCGCCGTCTACGAGCACAAGGTCTTCACCCAGGGGGCGGTCTGGAATATCAATTCCTTTGACCAGATGGGAGTGGAACTGGGAAAGCAGCTGGCCAGGGCCATCGAACCCGAGCTGGAAGGCCGGGGCGCCGTAGCGTCCCACGACGCCTCCACCAGCGGGCTCATAAGGCATTTCAGGCGGCTGGGGCTGGGATCGGAGAAATCCTGAGCTTCGAGATCCCGAGCCCGGTTTGGAAATGCACACGGTGAATTTCCCGGAACACGTCTCCTTCCCGATCTTTCGGCACCATCGCCGATCGGCTTTTCCGGCAGCGAAGGCTCGGGTTCCTCCACGCTCAGATCAAAGACCGCTTCTTGAGCCTCGGTCGCCGTCCGCCCGGTCCTCGCCCGTTCGCGGCAGCGGGCAGCGCCCTGTGAGGCAACGGAGCACGGTGGCCCGTGCCCCTCCTTGCTGCACAAGGCTAAAGAGCTTGTCCAAAAACAAGCTCATGAAAGTCGGGCCCTGAAGTTCCTTGTTCCTGTAGGAGCGGCCTTGGCCGCGATCGGGGTCGCCGGCAAGCCGGCTCCTACAGGGTATGAGTCGCTCCTTAGCTGCCGTTCGCGAACCGCCCTACGGCGAAAAAACGGACACCCAATCCTCAGAAGCGTGACGGGTATTCTCAGACAGCCTCTAAAGAGGATCGGTCGTCTTAAAAAAGGGCGGACTACAGCGCCCGCATGAAAGCCACCAGCGCTTTCTTTTCTTCCGCAGTGAGCTTCAGCTCTTGAACCAGGTTGAAGAATTCAACCGTGTCTTCGAGAGTGAGGAGTCGCCCGTCGTGCAGGTAAGGCGGCGAATCCTTGATGCCCCGAAGAGGAAAGGTCTTGATGGGACCGTCGGCGGCCGCCATGCGCCCGTTGACCATCTGAGGCTTGAAGAAGCGTTCCGTGCGGAGATTGTGCATCAGGTTGTCCGTATAATAGGGAGCCGGATGACAGACGGCGCAATTGGCCTTGCCGAAAAAGATTTCTTCTCCCCGCATTTCCTCCGGGGTGGCCTTCCCGGGATCCAGCCGGCCGTAAATGTTCAGTTTCGGCGCCGGTGGAAAATCCAGCAGCGCTTGGAACTCGGCCATGAAATGCACTTGGCTCCCACGTTCCAACACATTCACGCCCTTCTTGGTGGCGATCACCGGGTCCCCGTCGAAATAAGCGGCCCGCTGCTCGAATTCCGTAAAGTCTTCCACCGACTTGAGCGCCCGCTGCGAACCGAACAGCCGCTGAACATTCACACCTCGCAGCGTCGGCGTGTCGATCCGGTGCCTGAATTCCTGAGGACGGATGTCGCCCACGAGATGGGTCGCCGCATTGGTGTGACCGTTCACGTGGCAGTCGAAACAAGTAACTCCACGGCTGGGGAGTTCGCTCCGGCGGTCCTCGGTCTGGTTGAACTGCTGCTGCGGGAAGGGTGTCACGAGAAGCCGCAGCCCTTCGAGTTGCTTAGGGTTCAAAATGCCGTTGAACAGCTCATAGTAGTTCATTAGAGTAACAACCTTTCCCTGGGAGACGTCTCCCAGGTCGGGGCGGGTCGTGAGGTAGATGGGCGGAGGAAACTCGGGCAGCAGGTGCTCGGGCAGATCGTAATCCAGGTCGAAACGGGTAAGGTCCCGTCCTTCCTGTTTCTTGATTTCGTCGATGTGAAATTGGGGAAAAACCTGGCCGCCTTCCACGTGGTTGGGATGAGGAAGCGGCAGAAAACCTTTGGGCCACAGCCCCTTTTTGAAAATCTCTTCGGGGGACATGGCGCCCAGCCTGTCCCAGGTCATGCCCTCGGGAAGCTTGGCCCTGACGCCTTCCTGAACGACTTTCCCGCCGCTCATGGTGACTCCCTGGGCCGGCCGGTCACCCAGATCATAGCGCTCATTGAGTAAATCCATCTGGCGCTTCATGACCGCGGCCTTTTCGCCTTTCATGCGGGTCATGGTCTCTTCGAAGGGTTCCTTGATAACCACCGGCAAATAACTGCTCGGAACCATGTCGGCCGCTCCCGCCGCAAAAGGAACCAGCAGGACGCACAATAAAAGGGCCCACCATAACCGACGGCTGCTGGAAAAACACTGGCTTTGCATAGGATCATCTCCATGCTTACGGGTGTTCGATAAGATCAACGCCTCCAGGTTTCGGGTGATGCACGATCGCTTTTCACCTCCCTTCACCGCCTGGGCCGACGCCCGGCGTGTTTCAAGGCGCGTCCATACCGACCCCTGGGATCCGCCGATTCGCTCTCCGCGGAACCTTGCGGGGTGCGATCGGTTGAACGCGGGAGAGTTTGCGAAGGCCCGCCGCAGGCACATATGCTCCATGCGGCCGCCTTCCAGGTTAATGTGAAAGAACCGTGCTTTCGCCTCGTCGCTGGGAGCGGCCTCCGCCGTGCCCTGGATCGCCGGCGTATCGGCTCCTACATGCGAGCCGCATTCATGGCGGGTGTTTTTATCCCTCGTGGTGGTGGTGGTGGTAGTGGCGCATTGAGCGCCGTGGCCATGTTCTGCCGCGTCTTGAGATAAACCGGAACAGCTCCCTGTCCTGATGCCATTTCAGAACACTTCCTCAGCCCGGTGTCAACCCCCGAGATACTCTGCGCATGCTCTTGGACGCCCCTTTCCGTCGGAGCTTCAGGGTTTCCGGCAGCCCTTCGGAACGCTAGCCAAAAACAATTGCGACTTGACAACCCGGCGCTCGACGGGCCATGTTCCACGGACAATCCCCCAAGGGCATACATGGTTGACGGAAAACCCGGACGATATGAAAAGCGAACACCCCGCCTCACTGACCATCACAGCCTCCTCTCCGGGGGTCCTTTGCCTCCGTCTCTCGGGTGAATGGCGTATGGGCTATCCACTACCGTCGGCCGAAGCCATTCGAAAACACCTTGATCCCGGCTCGCACATCCAACGAATCGAGTTCGACGCAACCGAACTGGCGGGTTGGGATTCGGGACTGTTGAGTTTTCTCGCGAAGGTCGAGCGATGCTGCACCGAAAGCGGGGCGGCGATGGCGGCCGGCGGGCTTCCCGAAGGAGTCCGGCGGCTTCTCGCCCTGGCGTCGGCGACGCCGCGTAAGGAAACGCGGAACCGGACCGACCATCCCGACATTCTGACTCGAATCGGCAGGTCCGTTCTCGTGTCGTTTCGAGCTTCCGAGGAGTTCTTCGCTTTCCTGGGTGAAGTCACTCTCGCTTTCGGAAGACTGGCGACCGGAAGGGCCCGATGGCGTTTTTCCGACCTGGCCCTGTTCGTTCAGAGAAGCGGGCCGCAGGCGCTTCCCATCGTCTCGCTCATCAGTCTCCTGGTAGGGTTGATCCTCGCTTTCGTCGGCGCGGTGCAGCTCAAACTGTTCGGAGCTCAGATCTACATCGCGGACCTCGTGGGGTTGGGCATGGTCAGGGAAATGGGAGCCATGATGACGGGGGTGATCATGGCAGGGCGGACCGGGGCCGCCTATGCCGCCCAACTGGGCACCATGCAGGTCAACGAAGAAATCGACGCCCTGAAGACCCTGAGCATTTCCCCTATGGATTTCTTGGTGATTCCACGGGTCATCGCCATCACCCTCATGATGCCGTTCCTTTGCGTTTACTCGGATTTCATTGGGATGCTCGGAGGCATGGCGGTCGGGATCGGCATGTTCGACATCACCTACGCCCAGTACGTGAGCCAGACCCGGGCCGCGGTGACCTTGACCGATCTGTGGATCGGCATTTTCAAGAGCAGCGTCTTCGGGGTGTTGGTCGCTCTTTCAGGATGCCTCCGCGGGATACAATGCGGCCGGAGCGCGGACGCGGTAGGCACCGCCGCCACGTCCGCCGTCGTGACCGCCATCGTGTGGATCGTGGTGGCGGACGCACTTATCACGGTGATTACCAGCGTAATCGGGATCTGACCAAGAAGGGACAAGGGACGGTGGCTGAACCGAACATTCATATCTCGGTGGAAGACCTGGACATGGCGTATGGAAGTTTCGTCATCCAGCGGAATCTCGATTTCAGGATCCGGCGGGGCGAGATTTTCGTTATCATGGGTGACAGCGGATGCGGCAAAAGTACGCTCCTTCGCCACCTGGTGGGATTGATCAAACCCACAAAGGGCCGGATTCTCTACGACGGCATGGATTTCTGGGGCTCGGAGCCCGCAGACCGCAACCGGATCATGAAAAGGATCGGGGTGCTCTACCAGAGCGGCGCCTTGTGGAGTTCCATGACCCTTGCGGAAAACGTGGCCTTGCCGCTCCAGGAACATTCCACGCTCAGCGCCGCCGAGATCCAGGACATGGTTTCGCTGAAACTGGCCCTGGTGGGGCTTTCGGGTTTCGAGGAATTCTACCCGTCGGAAATCAGCGGCGGCATGCGGAAACGGGCGGGCCTCGCCCGCGCCATGGCGCTGGACCCGGAAATTCTCATGTTCGATGAACCGTCGGCCGGCCTCGACCCCATCAACGCCTATCGACTGGACGAGTTGATCCTGGAAATCCGAGACAGCCTGGGTACCACGGTGGTGGTGGTGACCCATGAACTGGAAAGTATCTTCACCATCGCCGACAACGCCGTTTTTCTGGACGGTGAACTGCGAACCATGGTCGCCCAAGGACACCCTCGAAAACTTCTTGAAACCTGTGACATCCCCAAGGTAAGAGAGTTTCTCACGCGCGGGCGGGCCGACGGGTCCCACGCCTCTTCCAGACCGACATTCGAACCCCCCGGCGGGCGCAACACCAACGCACCCTCCGCGTCCGCAGGCACCTTGAGCGACCGAGTGCCGTCATGAGCCAGAAGGCCGATCCCAAAATCATTGGAGTATTTGTTGCCGGCGCCGTCGCCCTCGCCGTAGCGGCCCTTCTCATTTTCGGCTCGAGGCAGATCTTTGGAACGAAGGAAACCTTCGTGGTCTTCTTCGAAGAATCCGTGAGAGGACTCGGGGTTGGAGCGCCCGTAGCTTTTCGCGGCGTTCAGATCGGCCAGGTATCCCAGATCCTCCTGCACATTGATCCTCAGGCCGAAAAGGTCCGGATCCCGGTGCTCATCGAGATCGACCCGCAGCAGATCGGCGTCGGTGACCGGGCGCTTCGGATCGAAGACGAGCTGCTCAACCAGTGGATCGAGCAGGGTCTCAGGGCCCAGCTGGCCATCCAGAGCCTGGTGACCGGCCAACTCATGGTCGAACTGGACTTCCACCCGGGCACGCCGATCAAGCTTGTCGGAGCGATCGCGGAACACCGGGAAATTCCCACCGTACCCACCGACCTGGAAAAATTCTTCAAACGCTTCGAGGAAGCGCCCATCGAACGGATCCTCGCCAACCTGGAAAGTACGCTGGCGGCCCTGCAGGAGGTCATGAGCTCGCCTGAACTCAGAGGGGCACTGAAAGGGCTGAACGAAACACTCAGCGAATCCAGGCAACTCGTTCAAACCCTCAACCAAAAAGCGGAACCGGCGGCGAAAAACCTGGAAGAAACCCTCGCCCAAATCACGGAGTTCGTGCGTAAATTGGACGCCCGAAGCGCTTCACTGAACCGGGAACTCGAAGCCTTTCTGACCGAATCCCGAGGGCTTGTAAAAGACGTGGACGCCCGCATGGGGCCGCTTTCCTCAAACCTGGAACAGACTTCCGCCGAGACGAGGGAAACCATGGAAAGACTCGGTCATCTGCTGGATGAAGATTCGCCGATCGTGCAGGCGCTCACTCAATCCCTGGAGGATTTCTCGGAAGCGGCCCGCGCCCTGCGGGTGCTGGCGGAGTATCTGGAACACCATCCCGAAGCCCTGATTCACGGAAAGGGCGACTGAAGGGAGGCGCTTCATGCGTCAAAGCTTCTGGAATCTGCGGCGGCTCACCGCCCCGATGCTGCTCCTGCCCTTCCTGTGCGGCTGCATCTGGGCCGTCAGCCCGCCTGCGCGCCACTACGTTCTCGAAAGTTCTCAAGCCCTCAGAGCGGCTCAATCCCACGGCGCGGGGTTTGGAAAGCTCGTCCTGGGGGTCGGACCCGTGGAAATCCCTTCGTATCTGGATCGGCCCCAAATCGTCACTCGGCCTGCTCCGGCCGTGGCGGAACTGGCGGAATTCGACCGGTGGGCTGAGCCGCTGAGGGAAGCCTTACCCCGCGTTCTCGCCGAAAATCTATCCATGCTCCTGGGAACCGACAACGTCTACCTCTACCCGTGGAAACGATCGATTCCCATCGATGTTCAGGTGACGGCGCAGGTGATTCGCTTCGAAGGGACTTGCGGCGGCGAGGTCGACCTGGTCGCCCGGTGGTCCATTCGCAATGCGAAGGAACAACAGGCGGTGGTGCCGTGGAACCATTTCGAGGCCAAGGAGTCTTGCAAAGGGAGCTCGGCACAGGACTACGTCACAGCCCTGAGTCGTCTCGTGGAACGGCTGGCCGCCGAAATCGCCCATGGCGTGGAAAAGGAGCGCCAACACCGGTCGGAGATCCCCGCCCGGGCTTCTCAGAACGCCTTCCTTCAAACGCGGGAGATGCACTCCCATGCAACCTTTGCCGCTTCCTGGAGCGCCTCGGAAAAAGTGGGGTGCCCGTGGACCGCGCGGGCGATATCTTCGGCTGCGGCACCGAATTCCATGGCCAGAACACACTCAGCGATCATGTCCGAAGCCCTGGGGCCGAGGATGTGCACGCCCAGCAGCCGGTCGGTCCTGGAATGGCTCAGGACCTTCACGAACCCTTCGGTTTCTCCCATGCAGCGGGCCCGCCCGACCCCGGTAAACGGGTAGGTGCCGACACAATAAGAAATGTTTTGCTCCCTTGCCTGTTCTTCGGTAAGCCCCACACTCGCCACTTCCGGGAACGTGTAAATCACGGACGGGATGGCTTCGTAATTGACCTCGGAAGAATACCCCGCCATGGCTTCCACCGCGGCGATCCCTTCGGCGGACGCCTTGTGAGCGAGCATGGGCCCGGGAATGAGGTCGCCGATAGCGTAAACGGTAGGGATCTCGGTACGGAAGGAGGCGTCCACGATCACGCGGCCGGTCGTGGGATCGACGGTCACCCCGGCATCTTCCAGCCCGAGATTCCGGGTGAGCGGCCGGCGGCCGACGGCAACCAGCACCTTGTCGAAGACCCCTCGGTGTTCCTTCCCGCCCGATTCCCACGTGAGGTTCACGCCGTCGCCGTCGGTTTCGGCCTTCAGGACCCTGGCGTTCAATGCCAACTGAAACCCCTGCTTTCTGAGAATCCGTTCCAGCGTTCGAGACACCTGCCCATCCAGGAGCCCGGCGATCTGGGGCATCATTTCGATAACGGTCACCGCGGACCCCAGTCTCCGCCAGATCGATCCCAATTCCAGGCCGATGTAGCCGCCTCCCACGACCCCGAGTCGCTTCGGAACTTCGGTGAACGCCAAGGCTCCCGTGGAATCCACCAGGCGGCGCCCGTCGAAGGGAATCCCCGGCACCGCGACCGGTTCGCTTCCCGTGGCGAGGAGGATGAAGCGGGCTTCGAGACTCAAGGGGTCGCCGCCCGCATCGCCGGCGGGTTTCACTTCCACACGGGTTGCGCCGGCCAGCCGCGCTTCACCCCGTATGACGGTCACGCGATTCCCGTCCAGAAGCTTTCGCAGGTTGTCGGTGAGCTCCTTGACCACCTTTTCCTTGCGGGCCATCATGGCCGCAAGATCCAGGCTGACCTCACCCACTCGGACACCGTGAACCGCCAGTCTTTCCCTTGCCAGGTGGTAAAATTCGCTGGAATCCAGCAGAGCCTTGCTGGGGATACAGCCCACGTTTAGGCAGACGCCGCCGAGACGTTCATCTTTTTCCACGCAGGCGGTCTTGAAACCGAGCTGGGCCGCGCGGACAGCGGCGACGTAGCCGCCCGGCCCGGAACCGATGATCACCAGGTCGTACCGTTGCGCCATCTCAAACCTCCAGAAGGATGCGTTCCGGATGTTCGACGCATTCCTTGACGCGCCTAAGAAAGACCACCGCTTCCCGGCCGTCCACAATCCGATGATCGTAGCTCAGAGCCACGTACATCATGGGCCGCACCACCACCTGGCCGTCCACCACCACGGGACGGTCTTCGATCTTGTGCATCCCGAGGATACCGCTTTGAGGCGTGTTGAGGATCGGGGTGCTGAGAAGGGAACCGAAGACGCCTCCATTCGTGATGGTGAACGTGCCACCCTCCAAGTCCGAAAGCTCCAGCCGGTTTTCCTTCACCTTGGCCACAAAGTCCACGACTGCCCGTTCCAGTTCCGCAAACCCCAACCGATCGGCGTTCCGGATGACCGGAACCACCAGGCCGCGCTCCCCCGCCACGGCGATCCCCAGGTGCACGTCGCCGTGATACACGATGTCGGTGCCGTCGATGAAAGCATTGAGTTCCGGGATTTCCCTGAGGGCCGTCGTGACGGCCTTCATGAAAAAGGACATGATCCCCAGCGAAACCCCGTGTCGTTCCCGAAACTGCTCTTTGAAGCGAGCTCGGGTGTTCTGAACGGCGCTCATATCGATTTCGTTGAAGGTGGTGAGCATGGCCGTATTTCGGCGGGCTTCCAGGAGGCGTTCCGCAATTCGGAGCCGGATGCGGCTCATGGGCTTCCGGGTCACGCGCGCTTCTTCTTCAGGTTTTGAAGCCCCGGTCCTTTCTCCTGAAATCCCTGGAGTTCCTTTCCCGACTTTCTCAACCTCCTGAGCGGCCTCCCGGGGAGCCCTTCCCACTGCGGGCACTTCTCTCTTCGGTTCTTCCTCTTTCCGGCGCGTTTCACCCGCCTGCTCCAGGTACAGGAGCACATCACCTTTGGTGATCCGGCCCCGCGGTCCGGTCCCCGAAATGCGGGAGACGTCGATCCCTTTTTCGGCCACCAGCCGCCGGACCGAAGGCGGAAGCAGCGGACCTGCTTTCTCGGGCGGACCGCCCTCAACGGCGTGGGCCATGCTTGCCGCAACCGCTTCTTCCGCGGCGGCTCCCTCGCGTTTTCGCTCCGCCTCCTCACCGCCGGCTTCCACCGGTTCTCGCAACCCTTCTTCTTCGAGAACCGCTTCCTTCGGGGCCTCTTCCGCCGCTTTTTCGGGTTCTCCTTCCCCACGTGCGGGTACGATTTCCGTATCGATTTCCGCAATGACCGTTCCAATGGGGACGGTCTCCCCTTCCGGCACCAGGATGTGGAGCACCCCGTCCGCTTCCGCCGCCACTTCCAGCGTCACCTTATCCGTTTCGATAACGAAGAGCACCGCTCCCTTGCGAACCGGTTCGCCTTCTTTCACATACCATTGGGCGAGAACGGCTTCCTTGACCGACTCGCCGACTTCCGGCACCTTGACTTCGATCTTCATGGTTCCCCCGATGGATGGTCGTGGACATGAGCCGGCCCGTGATTCACGTCGCCGGCTTTCCGAAGGCCTCCGTAACGATGGCTTCCTGTTCCTGTTTGTGGATGAGGTAATAGCCGGTGGCGGGGCTCGCCGATTCGGCCCGCGCGATGCACCCCGGCCTTTCGCCGAGAAGGTCTTCCAGCCTGAAGGCCGCGAACGGCCAAGCACCCATGTTCTTCGGTTCTTCCTGCACCCAGAACCAGTCCGAGACCCCGGAATATCGGTTGAAAACCTCCCGAAGCCGCTTTTCGGGAAAGGGGTGGATCTGTTCGAGGCGCACAAGGGCGATGTCGTCCCGGCCGGTATTTTCCCGGCGTTCCAGCAGATCGTAGTACAGCTTTCCAGTGGTCAGAAGGCCGCGCCGGACCTTCGCCGGGTCGACCCCGTCGTCCAGAACTTCTTGGAAACGGCCTTCCGCAAATTCCCGCCGGGGAGAAACGGCCTGCGGATGCCTCAGCAAACTCTTGGGCGCCATGACGACAAGCGGCTTACGGAAGGGCCGTTTCATCTGGCGGCGAAGAAGGTGAAAATACTGTGCCGGCGTGGTGGGGTAAACGACCTGAAGGTTGTCTTCGGCGCAGAGCTGAAGGAAACGTTCGAGGCGGGCGCTGGAGTGTTCCGGACCGAGTCCTTCGTATCCGTGCGGAAGAAGCAGCACCAGGCCGTTCGGCCGCCGCCATTTGGCTTCCGCGCTCGCGATGTACTGGTCGATGATCGCCTGAGCATTGTTGGCGAAGTCGCCGAACTGGGCTTCCCAGATCACCAGCCGATCGGGACTCGCCTGAGCATAGCCGTATTCGAAACCCAGAACGCCGTTTTCCGAGAGGCTGCTGTCGTAGATGTCGAAGGGCGCCTGATCGGTGTCGAGATGTCGCAGCGGGATGTGATGGTCGCCGGTCTTCGCATCCACCAGGACACCGTGGCGTTGGCTGAAGGTCCCGCGGCGGCTGTCCTGGCCGCTCAGCCGCACCGGCGTCCCTTCCACAAGGAGTGTGGCAAAGGCCAGCAGTTCCGCCGTGGCCCAGCCGATCCCCTCGCCTTCCAACACCCGATCCACCTGCCGCCTGAGAATGCGCTGAAGACGTTCGTGCAGGGTGAACCCCTCCGGCACGGCATAAAGCCGGGGCGCAAGCTCCTCCAAGACGGCTTCCGGGACACCCGTTTCCACGGGTTCGTGGGAATAACCGCCGGTGATCCCTTCCCATTCTTCGTAAAAGCGGCTGAGGGGAGCTTCGCACGTTCGGCTTCGAGCCTTTTCCAAGGCCGCCTCCAGCCGCGCGTTGATGTCTTTTCGAAGGATGTCCGGATCCTCGCTGCGGATGGTCCCCCGGCTCACCAGACGGTCGGCGTAGAGTTCGGACACGGGCGGGCGGTTCTTAATCCGTTCGTACATGAGCGGCTGGGTGTAGTAAGGTTCATCGCCTTCGTTATGGCCGTAGCGGCGGTAACAGATCACGTCCACCACCACGTCCTTCTTGAACCGGTTGCGGTAATCGCAAGCGAGTTGCACGACGTGGACGGCCGCTTCAGGGTCTTCGCCGTGGACATGAAAGATGGGAGCGAGAAGCATCTTCGCCACGTCGGTCGCATATCGCGTGGAGCGGGCCTCTTCAGGAACCGTGGTGAAACCGATTTGATTGTTGATGACCAGATGCAGCGTCCCGCCGGTGGTGTAGCCTTCAAGCTGAGACAGGTTAAGGGTTTCGTAGACCACGCCTTGGCCGGAAAAGGCGGCGTCACCGTGGATGAGGACCGGAAGGACGGCTTCGCGCGCCCGGTCAGCCAGCCGGTCCTGGCGGGCCCGGGCCATGCCTTCCACGACCGGATCCACCGATTCCAGGTGGCTGGGGTTGGAAACCAGAACGGCCCGGAGCGATCGGTCCCCGGGAAGCGAAAGGTCCGACATCCAGCCCCGATGGTACTTGACATCCCCGCTTCCCACCAGGGCCCCCGGATCGTAGTTCTCCTCGAACTCGCAAAAAACCGCTTCAGACGGCTTTCCGAGGACGCACGTCTGCACGGTGAGGCGCCCGCGGTGAGCCATCCCCAGAACGATCTCGCGGCACGAGCCGGAAGCGGCATGAAGGACCAGCGCCTCAAGCATGGCCGCCACCGTCTCCGCCCCTTCGATGGAAAACCGCTTCTGACCCACATACTTGGCGTGAAGAAACTGCTCGAAGAGGTTGGCCTCAAAAAGCTTTCGAAAAATTTGCTTTTGAACGGCTGAGTCCCACTCGGGATGGTTGCGAACGGACTCCATGCGCTCCTGAAGCCATCGCCGCTCTTCGGGATCCTGCAGGTGCAGGTACTCGACACCCACCGATCCACAGTAGGTTTCCTTCAGGAGATCCACGATGTCCCGAAGCCGCGCCTCTTCCCAGAGGGAAATTTCCGGCGTGTAAAAGACGCGCTCCAGATCACCTTCGTCCAGCCCGAAGGCTTCAAGCCGGAGCAGCGGATGATCCAGGGGACATTCAGCCAGGGGGTCCAGGCAGGAAAGCAGATGCCCGATGTCCCGATACCGGTGGATCAAGGTTTCAACCCGGGCCTGACGGAGCACCTGCGCCTTATCGCATACACCGGGAACAGCTTCGCCCGGTGCCGTTCCCAGTTCAAATCCTTCGAAAAACAGCCGCCAATCCCTGGAGACGCTCGAAGGCTCCTCACGCCACTTCCGATACTGCCGGTCGATGAATTCCGCATTCAAGGCTAGCGACACATCCATGGGTCCGAACCTCGCGGCGAGCAGTCAACTTGACATAAACGGAGGAAGGCCTACGTTATAGGCAACTTTTCCCGGTGGGCTCCGCGCCGGAGTAAACGCCGGCCCCGAGCCATTGCGCCCACAACCTCATCCAGCCGGAACCGACGGAGGTGATCATGTATAAAGTACTTTACCTGCAAACGTCCCCGCGAGGCAAGCGGTCCTATTCCATCGCCGCCGCCGATGCCTTTATCGACGCCTACAAGGCCTTGCATCCCGAAGATGAAATCGTCACGGTGAACCTCTTCGAAAAGGAACTGCCGCCTTTCGACGGCTTGACACTCCAGGGCAAGTACGCCATCCTGCATGGGAAAAAGCACTCGCAAGAAGAACTTGCCGCCTGGCGGGCCGTGGAACAGGTTATCGAAGAGTTCAAATCCTTCGACAAGTACGTGCTGGCCGTCCCCATGTGGAATTTTCTAATTCCTTACAAGCTGAAACACTACTTGGACGTACTCATCCAGCCCACTTACACGTTTCGCGTGACTCCGGAGGGAGGCTCCGAGGGCTTGGTCACGGGAAAGCCGGTGTTTCTGGCCTGTGCCCGCGGCGGTGCCTACCCGCCGGGAAGTGAAGCCGAAGCCCTCGACTTTCAGACCCACTACCTCAAGATGATCCTGGGATTCATCGGCTTGACCGACGTACGAACACTCGTGGTCGAACCGACCCTCGCCGGAGGTCCCGACGAGGCCGAACGAAGGAAACAGGAAGCTCTGGACAAAGCCCGGGAGATCGCCCGTGATTTTTAGCTCCGTGGAAGGATAGGTCCATGCTGAAAGCTTGGAAGCTCACATGCACCGGCTGTGGCCGGGTTTTCGGGATCCACCACATGAACCCGCGATGCGACGCCTGCAGGGAACCTCTGGAGGTTGAAAAGGTTCGGGGGCGCGTGAACGCGGGCCAGCCGCCGGGACAAATGGGTGCATCCGGCGACGGGCGGCATTCGCCTCCGGCAGGGCAAAACGATTCTTTTGAGCCATGCCGTTCCTACAGACCGGGAGCGCTTCCGGAGCATCTTCAGAAACCGGTGGCTCCGGAAGCTGAAAGCGCGCATGGAAGAACACCGGAGAAACGAACGGTTCTGAACGGGATGATGCACTATGGGTTCAACAGCACCAGGAGGTGTGAGCAATGGCGGATTGCATCTTCTGCATGATCGTCGACGGCAAAATCCCTTGCGCCAAAGTCTACGAAGACGAATACTCCCTGGCTTTCCTCGACATCAACCCACTCGTATGGGGCCACACACTGCTCATTCCTAAGAGACATTTTGTGACCATCTTCGACATGCCCCCCGAAGCGGTGGCGGCCTGCGGTGGAGCGCTGCAGAAGGTGGCCCAGGCCGTCTTCAAGGGCATGAACGCCGAGGGCATGAACATCTTGCAGAACAATTACGCCATCGCGGGCCAACAAATCGACCATGTTCACTTTCATCTGCTGCCGCGCCGTGCCGGTGACGGCTTCAAAGTGCCTTGGCCGGCGAAAAAGTATCCTGAAGGCGAGATGGATAAGGTGCTGGAGAAGATCCTCAGGGCTTTCTGAGAACGCAGTCGCCCTGAAAGCCGGCCTGCGAGTGGCGCTTCAGGGATTGCGCAGTTTTTCCCGGGCCCCGCGGCAGAGCGGATAGACGAAAATGTCTTTGGGAGCAGCGCCGTCCCGGCGATGCTCCCGGTCCATGCGTCCCCGACCGGTGGTTGTGCCGAGAAAAATCCAGTTGGCCGCCCGGTAACAGGTGCCGCGAAACCGCGCCGAATCCACCAGGGTTTCCAGCAGCAACGGACGAACCGCGTAACGTGCTTCCCAATCGGTCGCCACCCGCCGCGCCATCTGAGCGAGAGCAGCGCTGGCCAGGTGAGGGATCCTGACCCACGGAAGGATCAAAAAGCGGCTGTTCTGAACGATCCGTTGCAAGCCGCGAACACGTTCTTCTTCGTTCCAGCCGATCCAGCGGTCACGGGGCGCCATCCGCCAGGCAGGGCTTGAAAGCTGCAAGCACCCTACCCTGCGAGGTTCCGAGCCGTGCACGCGGATAAAGTATCTGAGCTGAGCACCAAAAGGCACTTTGAAGCCCAGGTAGTGATGATGTCCGACCCATTCCCGCCACAGGCGCTGATCTTCCGGGGTCTCCACGATCTCCAAGATCACCGGCGATACTTCCCGAAGGCCGGCCTCGAACAACTCCGAAGGTGCCACGCGGTTCGCGTCGGCGGGCGGCATGATGGTCGCGGCCTTTCGAGTACGGCTCTGAGATTCCGGAAGCCGAAGAAAGCCTTGGGCTTCCAGTTCTTCCAGAAAACGCCGGCATTCATGAGCCTTGAGCGATCCGTTGGGGCGGCGCCACTCCAGCAGTTCACACAACGTATGTGCCAACTCGGTGCGACTCAACCCGGCACAATCGTGCACTGTGTCCCGAATCAACTCCAGTTCTTTTTCCCCGACCTGGATGCCGCAGAAATTCAGATTCTTCGAATGGTTCATGATCCCCCTCGAACCGGTCTCACGCCTTGCTCACACACAAAGCGCTTGCCCAAAAACAGGCTCACGAACGTTGGGCCCTGACCCGCCTTCCTCCAGGCAGGGGCTCCTTGTTCCTGTAGAAGCGGCCTCGACCGCGATGCAAACCATCTGTAGGAGCGGCGCCCTCGCCGCGATGAAATCGAAGCTGGAGCTTCTGCACAGTTGTGTTCCCAAGCTGGAACTTGGAAACAAGAAGAAAAACTTCCCCGTCAACCAGTGGGATTCTTATCAGAAGTTGTGTGTGGTCCGACAGCTAATAAACATTATATCATCCGGGGTGGCGAAATCCCCAAATCCAACAGAAAGACAGGATATGCCGTACGATGGAAGGTAGCATCACTGATCTGAGAAATCCAGGGGCATGGTTCCATTCGGTCGATGCGCGACCTGCGGTGGTGTGGAAGATTTTGATGGTTTTTGCAACGAGCGCTACAGCCGAAGTCTTCCCATCGCGGTTATTCAAGAATCATCAGTCCAAGAATTAGTGTCGTAACGTGGGGAAGACGCCACGAGGACCTAATCACCCACAAGGAGGTATTTCATGGATCTGGATCGCGTCATAAAGGAACGAAGGAGCATTCGAAAGTTTCGCCCGGACCCTGTCCCCCGCGAGGTACTCCAGGAAGTGATCGAACTGGCGCTTTGGGCTCCTTCCGGGATGAACCGCCAGGAATGGGAACTGGTGGTCGTCCAGGGGAAACCGCGGGACCGGCTGCTGGAGATCGTCTCCAAATCCCAGGAATACGTCCTTCCTCACCTCCAGGAACTCTTTTCTGAAAAGATGATCAATATTTCTCTTCAGGTCTTCAAGAACCTCGGAGGGGCACCGGTGGTGGTGTTGGTCACCATCCCCAAAGAAGCGGTTCACATCCCCGAAGGCCTGGATCCACGCGGGCGCTACTACCTGGAATTCAACCGCTACAGCCGCCTCCTGAGCGCCGCGGCACTCATCCAGAACCTGCTTCTCGCCGCCCATAGCCGGGGACTCGCCACCTGCTGGATGACGGGCCCCAAGTACATGGAAGAAGAAATCAACGCGTTTCTCGGCATGGAAGGCAGGGAACTCGTTTCCATCGTGCCCCTGGGATACCCCGACCAGTCGCCTCCCGCTCCGCCGCGCAAAGAAAACGTGGTCCGCTGGGTCGGCTTCGACAATACCTGACGCGATCCCGTCGATCCTGGTGGCGGTAGAGGGGCGGATAGCCCCAAAGGAGACCGTCGTGAATAAGGAGAAGGTCCTCATCGTCTGTAAGGTGCTTGCGGATGAGCTTCAAGCGTGTCTCGGATCGGACCGTTCCATCGAGGTGAGGAAGTGCAGCCGCTGGACTTGAACCATTTCCGAGCCACATTGAATCAGGTGCTGGAAAAGAGGGTCTCCTCGTCGGAACGACCGCCGGCATGTACCGCGTCGGCGGGCGAAAGCCCCAATTCTTCCGCGACCTGAAATGGAAGGGAAAGAACGGCGGTTCCTTCGGCGGTTTTTCCACGCTTCAGGCAGCCTGATCCGTAAACGCGGCATTTTTCTTGGAAAACCTGCAGAGCGAGGTGCTTTTGGTCGAGCAAAAGCGGCGTACCGCGCAGGAGTTTTTCCAGGGCGCGGATGCGGAATCGGTCAAGCGCCGGGACCGTTCTGGAAAGTTGATCCGGATGCCCGCCACGCTTGACCACAAGCGGCTTCCGAACCAGGCCGATGGAGTGGCGCCAGCCGATCCGGAGCCAAAGGTCGTAATCTTCGCAAGCCGGAATGGCTTCGTCGAAGCCGCCGACAGCCTCGAAAAGCGACCGGCGGATCATGACCGCGGAGGGACTCACCAGGCACCGCTCCAACAGCCGAGAGAAACAGTGACCTTGCGGCTTTTCGTGCCTACGGCCGGGGTTACGACGCCGGCCGTCTTGAATCCAGATTTCATCGGTTTGGCAGATTTCAAGTTCCGGGTGCCGCCGGAGGTAGGCGGTCTGTTCGGCAAGTTTTTCGGAGAGCCACAGATCGTCGGAATCGAGAAAAGCCAGCCATTGGTTTGACGCCGCCTGCGCGCCCCGGTTCCGGGCGGCGCTCACCCCCCGCCGTTCCTGCCGGATGACGGTGACCGCCGACCCATAGCGCTTCAGTACCTCCGGGGTTGCATCGTCGGATCCATCGTCGACCACGATGATTTCCGGTCGAATCCCCCGCTGGCCTAAGACGCTCCGGATCGCTTCTTCCACCAATCCGGCCCGGTTGTGCACGGGGATCACCACACTCACCATGACCGATATACCCGTCACGTAATGAAGTTCCAGACAAGGCCCATCACACCGATTCCGACGATTACCAATTCGATGAGGATTTCGAGAACCGGCGCCTGATGGATACGCCTGCCGTGGGTTGTCCTGAGGAACCACGCGTAGACGCCGGCGGCCGGAAGCAGGAAAAACGCAAAGGGCGTGAGCGCTCCCAGCCAGGCCCCGCCGAGGAGCGTGCCCGAAAGGGCGGCCAGCACGATCCAAAGATATCGGATCGTTTCATTCTCCCCCAAGAGCACCACCACTGTTTCCCGTCCCACCAGTCGATCGCCCTGGATGTCGAGGCAGTCCATGAAGGCGGTGCGCATCAATACCAGAAGAAAGACCACAATGAACACCAGCAGAATGGAACCGAAGGCGTCGTCAATGTGGTCGAGGTGGGGGATGAACACGGTCACGCTGGCCCAGGCGAGCGGAACCGTAAGCGTTTTCGACGCCGGTATATCCTTGATCTTGAGCGCGGAAAGGCTCTGGCGCCAATGCGGCTGAAGGATGGGAACGGTGTAGATCATGCCGAAGAAGACCAGCAGCACCATGGCGAAGAAAGAGAGCGGCCCCCGCCAAAAGGCGAGAACAAGAGCCAATGCGGCGGCCAGGAGACTCGCGCTCATGAGCGGAAGTCTCCACCTCCGGTAAAAAGCCGCTCTTTCGGGATCATTCAGCTGGGTGGCTTCACGGTCCAGATACCTGTTCAGAGTGTGCATGGCGAAAACGTAGGCTCCCGCCATGAAGGCGTCTTGGAGCGTCGACGGAAGCCGCGTCAACGCCGAAACGGCGGCGGTGAGCCATGCGGCGCCCAAGGCCCCGCCCAGATTGCTGTAGGCGGCGATTTCCGCCCAGCGGGCCCAGGATCGGCGCCCCAGCGCCTCTTCGCTCCGGATGCCTTCCAGGAAACGCACCACGTTCCGGATCATCCAGTTGGGCGTCGAAGCCCCTGCGGAAACGCCGACCTTGGCGTAGCGACCCATCTGCCGGGGAGAAAGGTCTTGCTCGGTTTCCACGTGGTAGGTGGGGACGCCGCATTCCCGCGCCACTTCCGCGAGGCGCACAGTGTTTCCACTGTGGAATCCCCCGACGATCACCATGGCGTCCACCTGACGGGCGATGCGTTTCACTTCCGCCTGCCGCTCATGAGTGGCGCCGCAGATCGTATTGTGGACGATCCCCTGCGGGTACCGTTTTCGAAAACGACGTTCAATTTCCTGGAACACTTCTTCGTTTTGGGTGGTCTGCGCCACGAGAAGCACGCGTTCCCAATGGGCGGGAAGCGAATCGATCTCGTCGGGTTGCCGCACCACCCGCCCCAAGCCTTCTGTATAGCCCATGAGCCCGATCACTTCGGCGTGGTCCGCATCGCCGGCGATCACCGTGTGACCGCCCTTCCGCGCATGCTTTCGGATGATGGCCTGGACCCGCGCGACACGCTTGCAGGTGGCGTCCACAAGCCCGGTGCTGACGGCTCGAAGTTCTCGGCGCTGTTCGGGGGGGATGCCGTGGGCCCGAACGATGACCTTCTTTCCGGCGCATTCTTCCACGGTGCGCACTTCGCGGACGCCCCGTTCTTCGAGCATCTCAAGCACCTGGCGATTGTGGATGAGCGGCCCGAAGGTGCAAAGGATCTCCCCCTCCGGCGCTTTCCTCGCGGCTTCCAGCGTCAGTTCCAGGGCGGTTCGCACTCCCTTGCAGAACCCGGCGGTTTCCGCGACGATCACCTGCATCGGGCGCTCTCCTCACCGGCCTTGCAAACGTGAAACGGGAGGTCGCCGGAAGCCAGCGCATCGATCCAGTCTCGGAAAACGGCTTCCATGGCGCCGATGGTGCGCACCGTCATGAGTCGGGCACGAAGTGGCGAGGATTCGGGGAGTCCCCTGGAGTACCACATGAGCACTTTTCGGTAGTGACCGGGAGGCAGAGGCCGTTCCGCCCGGAAGGCTTGCAGGTGAGCCTGAACGGTTTCCCGGAAATCCTTCCAGGTCGGTTCGGGGTTCCACGGACCGACTCGCCCCCAATGACGGGCGATGGCGGAAAAGATCCAGGGATTGCCGAGGGCCGCCCGCCCGATCATGACGGCGTCGCAGCCCGTTTCCGAAAGCATCCGATCCGCGTCCGAAGGATCCATGACGTCGCCGTTTCCGATGATCGGGATGCTCACGGCCTGCGTTGCGCGGCGGATCTGCCGCCAGTCGGCTTCGCCGCCGTAAAGCTGCTTGGCCGTCCGGGCGTGGACCGTCACGGCATCGGCTCCCGCGGCCTCCAGGCCGCGAACCACTTCCACCACGTTGACGGCCCGCTGGTCCCAGCCGATGCGGATCTTGACCGTGACGGGGATGTCCACCGCCCGTTTCACGGCGGAGACCATGGCGAAGAGTTTACCGGGCGTGCGGAGCAGGGCCGCTCCCGCCCCCTGCCGGACCACCTTCCGCACCGGGCAGCCGGCATTGATATCGACACTGTCGGCGCCCCGTTCAGCCACTTTCCGGGCCACCCCGGCCATGGTTTCCGGGTCGGAACCGAAGATCTGGACGGCCACGGGAACACCGATTTCCGGGTCCCGTTTGAACAGGTTCCAGCTTCCGGAATGGTTGCGGATGAGCCCTTCGCTGCTGATCATTTCGGTGGTCACAAGCCCTGCGCCCAGACGGGCCGCGAGCCTCCGGAAGGGCCGATCGGTTACACCCGCCATGGGCGCAAGCACAAGCGGGGGATCGATCAGAAGCTCACCGATCCGAAGCGGCGTCACTCTGAATGCATTTTCCGTTTTCAGAACCTTCTGAATCTTCAATGACGCCACCTCACTGCACCCGGTACATGTCGGCATTCTCCTCCGAACCCGCTGAAAAACTCCCGGACAGCTCCTACTTCACCGTCACCACGGGACAGGGAGCGTTCAGGATCACAAAGCGGGAGGTGGACCCGAAAAGCAGTTTGCTCACCTGGGATCGTTTCCGGACACCCACCACAATCTCGTCCACATGGTTTTCGTCGGCGAACTGAACCAGGTCTTCTCCGGCCGAAAGCCCCCTCACCAGAAGATGCGTTTCGTAGGGTATCCCCTCGTCGCGGAAAAGGCTCTCGGCCTGCTGCAGCCCGTCACGGGCCGTTTCGATTTTTTCCAGGGAATCCTCATGGCCGCCTATGAGTGACCAAGCCACGTAAACCCTGGCCTTGAAATGGCGCGCATGGAAAACGGCCAGCTTCAGGGCTTCCTTCGCAGTTCGCGTTCCATCGTACCCCACGAGTATCTTGAAGCCTCTCCGGGTCTCGTCGTTCACCGTATCTTCCTGTGGCTGAGTGGTTGATCTTCGGGACCGCCTTTGCGGCCGCCCCCGGTCCGGCCATGTCGCTCCCGCTCGGTTTCAGCCCATGTCCTGCGGAGCGCCCTCCGCGTTTCAGCCGCGAAGCCGATCATAACCACGGACCGGCCGGTTCATTTCTTCCTCGATGATACCCATGCCGCCTTCAAGACTTTCCTCCAAAAGACGCCGGAGAACCTGGTCGTCGACGACCGTGAGGCCTTCCCGCACGTTGAACCGCCGAAGGAAAGCTCGGGGTACAGACGCAACCTCAACCGGAAAATCGGCCCGCAATATGGTTGCCTGTTCTGCTATTTGGAAGCTGTTCCATGATCTTTATGATTCGCACCGAATAATCAAGCAGCCTTTCTTCCAGGTCATATACCTGCTTCCCCTCGTTCCCAAGCTGGAGCTTGGGAACAAGAAGCAAAAGATCTGCACCCAACCAAAATGTCTCGCGCAAAGGCGCAAACAGATTTTCTTATTTTTTGTGACAGTACCTCAGGAGTCAGGCACTATCTATCCTCCGGCGCGGGCTTTGGCATTCCCAGGAGCTCTCTGACCAGCCGGACCCCATCGCGGTTCATCTGCTTCATGTACGGGTCGTTTTGCCCGTGGCGTTCGACATCTGCCAGCAGGGCCTCCACCGCCTCGACGCCGTCTTCGTCCCGCACCGCCTCACGCGGCGTCTTGCCGCCCAGCGCAGGCAGTTCCATATCGACCCAGTCTTCCCAATGTTGTCTTATTATTTGAGCCACCTGCCGGCGCACTTCAGGCTCCTGCATTAGTGCTTCATGCTCGGCGGAGGATCTTGCCGCCTGTCCCGACTGCTCCCGATCTTGCATCATCTTTTCGAGGCTGCGGATTTCATCCACCCTGAAGCGTGCGCGGGAGCCAAGCCCGGCTTCGATCTTTTCGCGAAGTGCCTCGGCCCTTTGCGCCGAATTGACTTCCGCCGTCAAACGACCTTCATCTATAAAAATGCGGCCCAACGTGGTGCTGGTCAATCCGGCTCCTGCCTTGTGTCCCTTGCGGTCCCAGGTGATCTCGGCCCGCCGGATGCGCCCGTGCGCATCCCTTTCGGCTTGTTCTCGAAGCTCGCGCGCTTCCATTGTAACGCACAGGGAAACGAGCTTTTCAAAGGCTTCTTCGGCCGAATCGATGTCGTAGACAAGCTTGTGGAACTCGAACGGATCGCCGTCGGAGTTGTATATTCTCGGTCTTGTAAAGAGGGCGTGGTCAATGGCCAGGTAGAGCTCCCGGATTTCGAAGTCCCAGTCATTGAGGACCTGGTCTGAGATTACCGGCTCCTCCGCTTTTATCCTTCGTCGCAGTTCGATGATCGCTGGCTTGTGGCCTGGGGGAATGGCATAGGTGGCGAGTCCCATGATCATGCCGACACCGTCGAGGCTCACCGCCCGGCCGAAAACGATGTCCGACGGTTTGAGGTGGCGCGAACCGCTCCGCTCCTGAACCATGATCCGACCGCCCGCTAGAATATCCTGCAAAAGGATCTGCTTGCCGGACTCCACCTCGACGACTTCATAAAAGCTGAAGGGCTTGCGGTTGACTGCCTCGATCAGTTTGCGCTCCAGGGAGCCTAATTTGGAACCTTGCTTCTCGGCATACAACTCTGCCGGCGTCCGTCCCGACGAGACGTCAAGTTCGACTTCTTCCATCATCGGATCATATACATATTCCCAATTGAACACAAACCAGGGCCAAAAAAGCGGCATTTGCCGCTCAATAAGCCCAGCATCCAGTTCCCTTTCATCTTCGTCGGGCCACAACAAATATTCAAGCAAAGCCATCTGCAACGTTTTTTCCCCAAACACACGTTCGGCATATTCAACCGTATCATCGAACAGTCTGTTGTAGGCCTCGCTCAGTCGTCTGTAATCCAGATCCTCCTGGGCCGTGACCTTCTTGGGAAGGCAGCATTTCTTATATTTTTTGCCGCTGCCGCAGGGGCAGGGAGCATTGCGTCCGATCTTCATATCCTTCCTTCCTCCCTTCCTTAAAAGAAAATGCCGGAGGGCGGCGGCGGTCAGGGATTCAGCCGCCGCCATAAACGCAGCGCCTCTGCCGGATCGCCGTTGAGCAGCGCCGCGCAGGCCAAAAGGCGGCGGGTGGCGGGGACCTTGCGCTTGGCGGCCGATTCGCGGGCATGGGCGTACATGGCGGCGAAATCGCCCCGGGAAAAAGCCTCCCGGGCGTCACGGTAATGGGTCCGGGCCGCTTCCTCGACATCCATAAGCCGTGACAGATCCGCGCCGCAGCGCCGGCATGTGGCGGCCCCTTCCAGGTTGGCGCGGCAGACCGGGCAGTGTTTCACGCGATCATCCCTCCAGATAGAACAGGGCATCGTCCAGTTCGGAGCGAAGCGCTTCGGCGTCCGCGGTGCGGTTTTCCCGCAACGCTTCCCGAATGTCTTCCACCAGGTTCACGATCTCGTCGCGATCCTCTTCATCCAGGTCCGCCAACAACGTTTCGGCTCTGCGAAAGAGCGGAGCGTAGGCTTCCGGGATTTCCTCGACCGGCATTTCGGCGGCTCCGCCGGCGGGACCTGTCGAATCGTCCGGCGTGGACCAAAGGCCGGCGACTCGACTGCGGGTTTCCGCCAATTGATCGTCAGAGAAACGGGAGATGGCGTTTTCGATGGTGGCGTCGATGGTCTTGCCGGTCTTTTTCTCCAGGGCCCGAATTTTTAGGATGCCGTTCAGATCGAGGTCGAACTGCAGGACGATC
Source organism: Desulfoglaeba alkanexedens ALDC (assembly GCF_005377625.1). Classification (GTDB taxonomy): domain Bacteria; phylum Desulfobacterota; class Syntrophobacteria; order Syntrophobacterales; family DSM-9756; genus Desulfoglaeba; species Desulfoglaeba alkanexedens. The sequence goes on from NZ_CP040098.1 coordinate 1,197,376, forward strand.
TCACTGCCCGCCGGTGCCGGCGTCAGCTTGAAGATATAGTTTCCCAGCAGCACGTTGTCCTCGGCGTCGGGGTGCTCGCCCTGGTAAACGCGTACGTCTACGGCTTCCTGGCGGTCATGCACGGTGTAAAAGACCTCGCTTCGGGTGGCCGGCAGTTTGGTGTTGCGCCGGATGATGGGAACGAACATGGTGGCGCTCGGAACACCGTCGATGTCGCCGATGGCCGATGTGCCGAAGGTATAAGGGGTGATGTCCACCAACACGCCGGTGCCTTCCAACCCCATTTCCCGGGCCGCCTGAATCCCGGCGCCCATGGCGACGCAGAGGTCCGGATCAATGTGGCTCCGAGGCCGCTTGTTGAATTTTTCTTCCAGCATCCGCTCAATCATGGGGATTCGGGTGGACCCGCCCACCAGGATGATGTCATCGATGGCCGAGGGGAGCATCTCAGCGTCCTTCAGGGCGCGGTTGACCGCCTCCATGGTGCGCCTCAGGTCCGGTTCGATCATGGCCTCGAAGCTTTCCCTGGCCAGTTCCAGACGCAAATGGACATCTCGGCCGTTGCTCTGATACAGATAGTCTTCCTCCACCATTGCGAAGGGGGCTGTGGAAAGGGCGATCTTGGCCTTTTCCGCCGCCATCTTGAGCCTGGCGAGAAGCTGCGGGGTTTCCGGTGGGTTTTTCCCGACCTCCTTCGCCAGATGCGCCAGCAGGTGACCGACGATGCGGCGATCGAAATCGTCGCCCCCCAGGCGGTTGTCGCCGGTGCTGGCCAACACCTCCACCACCCCGTCCTCGATGCGCACGATGGACACGTCGAAGGTGCCGCCGCCGAGATCGTAGACCAGAATACAGCGGTCTTCCGGGTTGTGGCTCTCGTAGGCGAGGGCTGCCGCCGTGGGTTCGTTGATGATCCGCACCACTTCGAGCCCGGCGATTTCTCCCGCTTCCCGGGTGGCCTGGCGCTGAGCGTCGGTGAAGTAGGCCGGCACGGTGATCACCGCCTTGGTCACCGGTTTTCCGATGTGACGCTCGGCCCTCTCCCGAAGCGCCTTAAGAATGAAGGCTGAAATTTCCTGGGGGGAGAAGCGGTGAGGCCCCAGGGCGATCTGTTCATCGGAGCCCATTCGGCGTTTGATGGACATCACGGTCCGCTCCGGGGCGGCCACGGCCTGGTTGCGGGCCTCGACGCCGACGATGACGGCGCCATCGTCATTGAGGCCGACGCAGGACGGCACGATACCGTCGTCCCCATCGCAGATCACGGTCACCCGACCGTCAGCGGCGAACGCCACTTCGCTGTTGGTGGTGCCCAGATCGATGCCGATGATCGGTTCCATTTTCTTCTCCTCTAGCGAACGCTGCTCATTGGTTATTAGTCGTTTACGGGGTTTTTGGATGGCGCCTTGTTGACGATGACGTTCGCGCTGCGAAGCACGGTGCCACGGTGGACGAAGCCCCCGCTCACCTCTTCAAGGACTTCGTTGTCCCCGGCACCCGGCGAGAATCGGCGGTCCACGGCCGCCATGAGGGTGGGATCGAAAGGCCGTCCGATGGTTTCCACCGGCTGAATGTCCAGGTAGCTCAGGGCGCGGTCGAAACGGCGCAGCGCCAATTCATAACCTTCGATAATCCCCTCGATCCCCCTGGGCGGGCGCCTGAAAAACCCGCCGGTCGATGCGACGCGGCGACTGGCTGCCAGGCCGCGCCGCAGGGCGTCGCGGACGTCGAAAAAAAAGGACGCGGTGCGCCGCTCACAGGCTTGGCGAATATTTTCTTCCAGTCGATCCAATTCCTCGAAGCGTTTTTGAACCAAGGCCATCATTTCCCGCTGGCCGGCCATAAAATCCTGCTGAGCCTTGATGGCGGCATGCTGCTCCCGGTTCTGGTACCTGATCTCCTGGCGCAGGGCGATGAACTCCATCAGCAAGGTGTACAAGTCGCAGGTGGTGGCATCGGTCTTTTCAAAGTCGGGCAGGGTTTCCGGCAGGTCGGCCAGCCAGGATCGAAAGTCCTCGATGGCTTGCTGCTTCCATGCGGCCGGCGATGCATCCAGGGGCCGGGTGACGCGCACGCCGGCCATGCGGCCCAGGCGGGCGGCGGCGCCCGCGAGCAGGGGGTGAACGATCCGGGTCACGGCCAGGCGCCGCCCTGACCGTAGTGTTTCGATGACCCGCTGCCAAATCATCTTTTTTTCTCCGTATCCGGTGACGATGGCAAGGGGGACGACGCATGCCGGCGGGACACTTGGCCCGCCGCTTGCCACAAGGTACCCAAACCGACCCGTCGCCGGCCGGGGGTGGCGGCGCGCGCCAGGGCTTCAAGGGCCTCGCGGGTGTCGGTGATCCGCGTCGGGCCGAAAAGCGCCGTTTCCAAGCGGACCGTTTCATCCTTGATGCGTTCGTAAGCGGTGGCGATTTCCTTGAATCGCGCGGGGTCCTTTTCCGGGGTATGGGTCCGGATCAGCGCCAGGTAAGCCTTGCGGATCTGGGCGTCGGTGGCATCCGGGCGAACGCCCAGTCTCAGATAGTCGATCAGCATGCACGTTTCCTTTCAGTTCGACGGACGCCGGACGGTCATTTGCCGAACAGAAACTCCCAGGCTTCCGGGGAGAGTTTCTCGGTCTGCGCTGGTGTCAGCAAGGGCGTGAAATGATCGAAGATCCATTCGCCGTTAAACTCTCCTTTCATTTTATCCCGAATCAAATGGATGATCTCCCGGGGCAGACCGCGCAGCCTCATTTGGTCCATGAGAATTTCCACGCTTTGGATCATCGGTTCCACCAGCGTTTTCAGCACTTCGGGGGGCGGCGGCGGATGGTCCGGATCGCTGAGCACTTGATCCATCAGACAGGCAAGAATGTCCGTGTCGAAATCGGGGCCTTCCTCGTCGTCCTCGAAGCGGTCGTCAAAATCGGCCGGGGAAAACTCCGGGCGGTTCAGAATCTCGAAATCGAACTGCCTCAAGGCATCCGCCAGGCGGCCCTTGGCGTAGGGCGCAAGACGCCGGGAAGCGGCCCGCAGCATTTCTCTTTCTTTGTCGCTAGCCGCCCGCACGGATTTTTCAAAGGCCGCCGCGTCGTCGATTTCTCCGGCGAGGTGGCGGACCACTATCAGGTAGAAGTCAAATACGTTGCGCATCGACGTGGTTTCGAGCTTGAGGCGCCGTTGGATTTCCTTTTTCGCCGCCTTCAGGCATTCCGCGGCCGCCAGGGCTTCCAACACCGCCGGCAGGTCCTCGTCCTTGATACGTTCCAGCAGGCGCGGATAGTAGTGCAGGTAGACCCCCGCCCGCTGTAGGGTGGGCATCAGCGGGGCGAACGCCTTTCCCAACGGGAGCAGGAGGTCCCGGGCTTCGGCGCTGGTCAACCGCTGGGTATCGCCGTGAAAGCGTTTAAAGAGGCGATCGATGGTTTTCCGATAAGTATCGCCGCGAGAGCGTCCAAAGAGGCGACCGATGGTTTTCCGATAGGGCCCGTGACGGCGGGGCGGCCCTCCATGCAGGTCCAGGGCGATGAGGCCGAGGGTGGTGAGACGTTGGTAAGGCGGGAAGGCGCCCACCGCCCGCTCCGCGGCGTCGGCCAACTGGTCCGGGTCCAGACCGGCCGCCCCGGAAAAGAGAGTCATCTGTCCGGTGTTTTCGGCCTTAAAACGGATCGTCTTGGCGGTGACCAGGGGCAGGGTCCGGTCGGTGCACAACGCACGGGCCTTTTGCAGGTCTTCTTCGGCCAGGTGCAGCTTGCCGGATTTGAGCCGTTTCTCAAAGGAGACCAGCAAGGCGGTGACGTGCCGGTCGGCCACCCGCGGGTCGTAGGGGGCGCGCCGCTTGGCTTCGGCCAACACCTGCTCGGCTTTGCGGTAGGCGTTCTTTTCGTCGTAAACGTCGGCCAGCTCGAGGCAGGGAAAAGGATCCTCGGGAAAGGCGTCCATCATTTTTTCCAGGCCGCGGATCACCAGGGCCTTGGCTTCCCGGCTGGTGCGGGGCTTGCCGGCCAGGAGGGTATAGGCCTCGCGGTTGGTGGGATCCAGCTCGATGGCCTTGAGCAGGATTTCCAGTGGATTGAGGGCGGGGTCAACGCTGTGCAGGCCCAGGATCTCCCAGTATGGTAGGGGCAGCCTAAAGGTCGCCGGGATAGGGTCACGGACATTCGCTTCCATCTTTCTGACCGTGCGCGTCAGCACCAGAGATGCCGCCCGGGCGCGTTGGCCCGGCTCCGGGAACTCGGCATCGAGTTCTTTCAAATAGCGGGCGGCGTCCACGATGCCGTTCTTAGAGTGGCAAAAATCCATCTTCGCTACGACGCACCGGGCCTGGGGCGCCGGCAGTACGGACTTGGCCAGATGGACAAAGCTGTCGCGGTGCAACTCGCCGTTGACGGTCATGGGCCGCAGGGCCATGAGAATTTCCGCGGCGCCGCGCCAGGGTGTATCCGGGGACAGGATGGACGCCATCTTGCCGATCGCCGCGGCAGCCTGAGGGATGCGGTTTCGTTTCAGATGATCCATCAGGAGGGCGACATCTTCTTGTGAAAAAACGGGACGGTCCCAGAGCACGTCGATGCGGCGGGGATCCTCGGCCAGCGCCCGGGCGAGAGGGGAGAAGACCGATCCTTCGGGGATCATGGCCAGGGCGCGTCGCATCCCGTCGTCGTCGCCGGCGTAAAAACAGACCATGGCCCGGCATAACATGCGCGCCGAGGCGAAGGGAGACGATCGTCGCACCGGCTTCAAGGCCTCGGCGGCGGATTCCCAGTCTCCGGCATGCATCCGGTCGGCGGCCTGGCGCGCCGCCGGCGCATCGGCCAAAAGCGGTTCCGCCGCCGACAGCTTCGGCAGCAAATCCCAGCGGCGGGTCAGCATCAACTGGCCTGCGATTTTTTCCAACACCGCAGCCGATAGCCTGCGAGATTGGAAACACCCCGGGCAGTAGGCCAAGACGGTTTCCAGAGGGGCGGCATCCAGCAATTGACCGAGGTCATCGTCCGTCATGGCCGAGGCGTCCGGCAAATAGGCCAGGGCGTTTTGCCGGATCGTCTCGGCTTCCACCCGCATGCCCTTTTGCTCCAGTTGGGCGGCCCTGGCCAGGTAGGCCCGAAACAGAAGCGGTTTGATCGCCTCGGGCGTTTCACCGGCTTTCAGGGCCGCCTTCAACAGGACGATCGCCTCCCGATGGTTGCCGCTCTGGTGCATTGCCACACCCTGGCGGATCAGTTCTGCGGGAGGTTGCTGGATTTTTTCTTTCTGTTTGGCGCGGGCCTTTTTGGCCCTCTTGTGCTGTTTGCCCATTTGCCTGTTTTGCGCCCGCGTCGGCGGCGGAATGGAAAAAGTTCGTATTCCATGCTATATAGCCGATGCGGGCGGCGAACGCAATCGGAGAGTTACAGCGCTGGATATTCGATGAAAGACTACAGGATCTCACACTGGTGAAAGAAGGGTCGGGCGGGGACCTGGAAAAGGAACCGAAGGTCAGGGAAGCCTACCTGCGTTTCTGAGAGGGAGGTAGTCACCATGGAAGTTCAGTCGATGCTTTTCAGTCCCTACGAGATGAACGGGTTGAGACTCAAGAACCGCATCATCATGGCGCCCATGTACACGGGTTACGCCAACCCGGACGGTACGGTGAGCCCTCTCGTGATCGATCATTACCGGATGATGGCGGCATCCGGCGTGGCCATGGTGGTTGTGGAAAACGCGGCGGTGGACCTCACAGGCTCGGGTTCACCGTTCATGCTGCGCGTGGACGATGACGTCTATATGGCCGGGCTCGCCCAACTAGCCAAAACGATCCGCGAGGAGGGTGCGCTGGCTGTGCTCCAGATCAATCATGCCGGCCGCTATGCGTTTCTCCCCGAACGGCTGGCTCCGTCTCCCGTAAAGACCGGGGACGTGACCCCCGGCGCCATGACGGTAGCCGACATCCGGCAAACGGTGCGGAGCTTCGCCGAGGCGGCCCGAAGGGTGAAGGAAGCCGGATTCGACGGAGTGGAAATCCACGGCGGTACGGGCTACCTGCTGGTCCAGTTTCTCTCGCCGCGAACCAACCACCGTGACGATGAATACGGCGGGGCGCTCGAAAACCGGATGAAGTTTCCACTCCAAGTGGTGGACGCGGTCATGGCCGCCGTGGGGGAGGATTATCCGGTCGGCTATCGGTTCCTCGCCGACGAATGGCTCCCCGACGGTCTTCACTTGGAAGACACGATCCCCTTTGCCCGGGAATTGGAGAAGCGCTCGCCGGCATATTTGTCTGTCATGGCCGGCACCTATGACTCCTTTTTTACTCCCGACTACATGGCCAAGGAAAAGGAAGAAGGGTTCATGGCGCATTTCGCGAAGAGTGTGAAGGAAGCAGTGTCGGTTCCGGTGATCGCTGCCGGAAGGATCCAAAGGCCCGAGACGGCTGAGCGGCTGCTGGCCGAAGGCGCCTGTGACCTGGTGGGATTGGCCCGAGTCCTTTTCGCGGACCCCGAGTGGCCGAAAAAAGCGGAAAAGACCATCGATGAAGCGATCCGCCGCTGCGAACCCACCTGTTCGCTTTGCCTGAAGCGAGCCACCAGCGGCAAGCCCGTCTTCTGCTCTCAGTGGCCGAAGCACGTGCGCCGAGCCTTCCTGGACCGTGTGGGAGAGAAAAAGGACGATAGCGAAGCATACCCCGCGTGAAAACGGGACTCGCAGACCATGGCCGCCTCGCCCGGGGCGGCTTTTTTTTCGGATATTTTGTCACACCATTTTCAACGGGCGTCCTCCAAAACGTCACCTCCACAGCTTATGAGTTGCCGCAGGCGCCGGACCCCAGCGGCGTCCGATGAACACCTGCGGAAAGGACTGAGGACCGGCATGCCAACGGACGTTCGGAACCAAAGCACCCACTGTGGAGGTAAGCCATGAGTTTAGACCAAAAAGCACTGCGTTACTTCAGGGAAATGCTTGAAAGAGCCCTTGACGGCCTTCATGAAGCCGTCCAGGGACAGTTTTCCTGCCCGGAAGTCCAGCCCGCGCCCGATGGGCCCATGGATGAAGCGGACAAGGCTGACTTGGAACATCATCGGGAAGTGTTGCGGCATATTGAAAATCGGAACCGCAAACTCGCTTGGCAAATCCATCGAGCCTTGGAGCGGATCGAGAAGGGCGAATTCGGGATCTGCGAATCCTGCGGCGATCCCATATCCTATAAACGCCTCATGGTGCAACCGACGGCGGTACTTTGCCTCTCCTGCCAGCGGGAAATCGAACGCGCGGAAAAGGCTTCGGGAAGGAGGGCATCGAGAGCGGAGAGCTGGGCGACTATTCCCGGCGGGATCGAAACCTCCGATCCGTGGCGATACTCCATGAGTGGAGCCGTTCAGATCCCCAGACGCCCTTTATGATCGCAATCGTCCTTGGCATGTCGGTCTCGTCGCGTCAATCCTTTCCGAACGGCGCATCTTGTACGCTCCTTGTCTTCGAGTGCAACCTTCCCACACAAGCCCGCGCTGAGCCATCCAGGGCCCCTTGGGGGGTCTCTGGGGCGCCGTTCGACCGAATTGGCTTGCTGAGTCCATACCACCCATACGGCGACGCGCCGCGGTTCGATGACCTGCGGGTCCCCCGCCACACCCGCCTGTATCCAGAAAGCGAGTCCAAACCCGAAACGCCACAAAAATGTCACACGGATACTCTCAAGAAACACCGAATGACGGTCGACTCTAGAAACGGTGATTTCGTTGGACACACACGGTTTGACTCGATGGCGCAGGGAGGCGAAGCATGAACCAAGTGCCGCAGAGTGGGGTCGTAGAGAGCGGCACGGGCAGGGATGCGCTTAAGGCTCCATGGCCCGCCGTTTCCACCGGCTTTCAGTCCTGTCTGGACAAAGCCGAAGAACATGCGGCGCATGCCAGCCTGTTGGACATCTTGAATCGGCGGCGCATCCAAACGGTCTTTCAACCGATCTACAATCTCCATTCGGGTGAAATCTTCGCCTACGAAGCCCTCAGCCGGGTGGTGGGCCCTTCGCCTTTCCAGAACCCCGAGGCTTTGTTCAGGGCGGCTTCCCGGTTTGGGAAGACCCCGCAGTTGGAGGAGCTCTGTCTTCGAACCGCGTTGGACAGCGCCTTACGACAGGGGATCGATCAGCTGATTTGTTTGAACATCTGCCCTTCGCTGCTTCTGCAGGACCGAAATCCGCAGCGACTTTCGCCTCTTCTTGAGGAGCTGCACGCGGTCCGGGAAAAGATCGTGCTGGAACTCACGGAACGCTTCTTTATTCGAAACGATTCCCTCTTTGTGGAAAACGTAAGATTTTATCAGGACCAAGGGTTTCGCATAGCCATCGACGATTTGGGCTGCGGCTTCACCGGCCTCAAGATGCTCGCTCAAATGGAACCCGCCATGGTGAAGATGGACCGGTTTCTCGTCTCCGACATCCAGGAGTCCACTCAGAAGCGGATGCTCCTCGAATCCCTCGTTTCTTTTTGTCATAAGATCAGCGCCATGGTGGTCGCCGAAGGCATTGAAACGGAAGCGGAACTGGACGTGCTCTTGGACCTCCGCGTGGATTTCGGCCAGGGCTATCTGCTCGGCCGACCCGAAGCAGGACGCCAAACGTGCCCGGATGTGGTGCGCTCACGCATTATGGGACGCGGAACCCTGCTCGCGGGCGAAAGATACCCGGACAACCACCTCGGCAGCCTCGCCGAACCGGTCGAACCGGCCGTCGGTTCCGACTGCGTCTCCAAGCTGGTCGAACGTTTCGAAAGCAATGGAGATCTTTCGGCGATTCCCGTGGTCCAAGGAGACCGCCCGGTGGGCATCGTACACAGGATGAATCTATTTCAAATGCTGGGGCGGCGTTACGGCTACTCGCTCCACATGAACAAACCCGTACAGACCGTGATGGAACCCGCGCTGATCTTGGAATGGAACACCTTGCTCGACGATGTTTCGCGCACGGTCCTCCGCCGGGAGGAGCAAAACGTCTATGACGCGATGATCGTGGTCCGAGGCGGAGTGTACGTAGGCATCGTCAAGGTTTTCCGAATTTTGGAGGCCATAACGGAACAGAAGCTGCAAATGGCGCTCCAGGCGAATCCCCTCACAGGCCTTCCAGGAAACAATCTGATCAAGGAGGAAATCACGGGGCGCTTGGCTCGAAACGAGATCTTTGCGGTCCTGTATTTCGATTTGGATCATTTCAAGCCCTTCAATGATTGTTTCGGGTTCGACCACGGGGACCGGGTCATCCGGTTTCTCGGGAATTTCTTGAGGGAGCGGCTGAAACGATGGGATCAGAGGGCTTTTATCGGGCATGTGGGCGGAGACGACTTTGTGGCCGTCTGCCGCGCTCAAGGTGTGGAAGCATTTTGTCGGCAGTTTTTGCTGGAATTTGAGGCCGAGATCGCCTCGCTTCATGATCCCGCAACCGTCCAGCGCGGCTATTACACGGGGCTCGACCGGCATGGAAATCTTCAGGAGTTCCCGCTGCTCACTCTTTCCATCGCGATCCTGACCAATCAGCATCGCGTCTTCTCTTCTTACGGCCACTTGGTCTCGGTGGCCTCAGAAGTGAAAAAGAAGGCGAAGCAGATCCCCGGAAACAGCGTCTACACGGACCAGCGATGCAGTTGAAACCCTATGGTTGCCGGGCGGCACAGGAATGTAACATTAGCGTAACCCTACAACAACAACACGATTCTATCTTCAGGCTGCTCGGCACATGACGAGCACCCTCGAATCTTCTCCGAGTCGGTCGGAACGAAATGATAGTGTAACTCCTTGAAGGGACGGTTGGATTTCACCGGGAAATCCAGGTCGAAAGGAAACCGATGTCACCGGCGTCGCTGCTTGTGGTTCTCCTGCTGCTCTCGTCATTCGCCTACTACTTGGGGCGCCGCCGGGCGTTTGCCGTAGCGGGCAAAATCGGCGGCAGCCGCCATTTGCATTCGCGCCCCACCTATTACGGCAGCCTGACGGCGCTTTCCTGTGCGGTTCCGGCCTTGCTCGTCTTCGGCGCCTGGATCGCTTTTGAAGACAACGTCATCACGAGCCTCGTTCTTTCCGATTTGCCCCAAAGCTTCAGAAATCTTCCGGAAGAACGGTTGAGTCTCGTGATCAATGACATCAGGAATCTCGTGAACGGCAATATCGTCTCCAGTCGGCCGGAGCCGAGCATCCTGACGGCCGCGGCACGGTACCGGGAGTACATGGACATCAGCCACAAGGCCTTGACGGCCTTTACGCTTTCCGCGGCAGGACTGTCCATGGTTGTCGTCGCGCGGCGCATTTCTCCGGCATTGCGTGCCAGAAACTACGTCGAACGAGCGCTTGTGGTGTTTTTGGTGGCATGTTCCACTCTTGCGATCTTCACCACCGTGGGGATCGTGTTTTCTGTGTTGTTCGAAGCCTTGCGCTTCTTCAAGGCGGTTCCTCTCAGCGAATTCCTTTTCGGCTTCCAGTGGAGCCCGCAGATCGCCATCCGCGCCGACCAAGTGGGGGCGTCGGGCGCTTTCGGGGCCGTTCCCGTATTCGTAGGGACGCTGCTCATCACATTGATCGCCATGGTGGTGGCGGTTCCCATCGGGCTCTTTTCGGCCATCTATCTTTCCGAATATGCCCATCGGAAATTTCGCGACGTGGCAAAACCGCTCTTGGAAATCCTGGCTGGCATTCCCACCGTGGTTTACGGGTTCTTCGCCGCGTTGATGGTGGCACCTTTCGTGCGCCGAGCCGGTGAATATTTCGGGCTCGACGTGGCTTCGGAAAGTGCCTTGGCGGCCGGTTTGGTTATGGGGATCATGATCATTCCCTTCGTCTCATCCCTTTCCGATGACGTGATCAACGCCGTCCCTCAGTCGCTCCGCGATGGTGCGTACAGCCTGGGGGCCACCCAGTCCGAAGCCATCAAGCATGTGGTACTCCCGGCGGCTCTGCCCGGTATCGTGGGCAGCATTCTGCTCGCCGTCAGCCGAGCCATCGGAGAAACCATGATCGTTGTCATGGCTGCGGGACTTGCCGCCAACCTGACCCTCAACCCACTGAAAGCCGTGACCACCGTGACCGTCCAGATCGTGACCCTGCTCGTCGGAGACCAGGAATTCGACAGCCCGAAAACCCTGGCCGCTTTTGCCTTGGGGCTGGTGCTCTTCCTGGTCACTTTGGTCCTGAACATCATCGCGCTTCACGTAGTGCGCCGCTACAGGGAACAGTATGAATAACGGCAGTGGTGAACGCCGCAACAATTCCGGTTCACGTATCCGCACTATCGAGATTGTGAACCGAAGTCTTCCCGGACGATATCGGGCTGAGCGACGATTCCGCCTCTACGGGCTTCTGGCGGTGATCGCGAGCCTTACGTTCCTTTCGCTGCTGCTGGTCAGCATCTTTGTCAAAGGCTACACAGCGTTTTGGCAGACGGCTATTCGGTTGGACGTTACGTTCGATCCCGAGGTCTTTACGCCCAAGACGGTTCAGACAGCCGACTACCATGGGTTGGTGGCGCGGTCGTTGGGGGGGCTTTTTCCTGAAGTGGAGGGAAGGAGCGCCAGGAGAGAGCTGAATGCGCTGGTGAGTACCGGGGCGGTCTTCCAGTTGCGCCGATTGGCCATGGATAACCCCGAAGTCATCGGCCGGACCGTATCCGTGTGGGTGCCGGCTGACGACGACGTTGATATGTGGTTCAAAGGGCATTTTGACCAGGAAGGAGCAGCCGGGCGAGGGCGCCTTTCGGAACGCCAGGTGGCATGGCTCGAACGGCTGGCCGCGGAACACAGGATCCAGAAGCGATTCAATCACAGCTTTTTCACCTCCGGTGACTCGAGAGAGCCTGAGCTCGCCGGCATTTGGGGCGCCGTGGTGGGTTCATTCTACACACTTATCGTAACGGCTGTTCTCTCCTTCCCCATCGGCGTAGCGGCGGCGATCTATTTGGAAGAATTCGCCTTCAAGAACCGATGGACCGACCTGATCGAAGTGAACATCAACAATTTGGCCGCCGTACCCTCCATCGTGTTCGGCCTCTTGGGGCTTGCCGTCTTTTTGAATTTGTTCGGGCTCCCGCGATCCGCACCCTTAGTGGGCGGCTTGGTGCTTTCCCTCATGACCCTTCCGGTGATCATCATCGCGAGCCGTGCGTCGTTGCAGTCGGTTCCTCCCTCGGTTCGCGAAGCGGCTTTGAGTGTGGGAGCTTCCAAAGTCCAAACGGTGATGCACCACGTGTTGCCTTTGGCGCTCCCAGGCATGCTTACCGGAGCCATCATCGGGATGGCGCGCGCTTTGGGTGAGACGGCGCCGCTTCTCATGATCGGGATGGTGGCGTTCATCGTGGATATTCCCCGGGGGTTCTACGATCCCGCCACCGTCTTGCCCGTCCAGATCTTTTTGTGGGCCGACAGTCCGGAACGCGCGTTCGTCGAACGGACCTCGGCGGCGATCGTTGTGCTGCTTGCCTTTTTGCTCCTCATGAATGCTGCGGCGGTCATCTTACGCAGGCGGTTCGAACGGAGGTGGTAACTTAAAGTGTCGCGGATCGGCTCCTCGGCCCTCCCGCTCCGACGGGGCGATGCAACAGTGGGCCGGGGGCGGGCCGGCCCTTCGCGCGGTGTGAGGGGCCGAGCCGATGGAGGTCGGAGAGGGTAAATCAGTTTGTGTTGAAACCAAACAAGAAAAGAAGGAGAAGAAATGTTCAAGAAGACGTCTCTGTGGGTTGCTTTGGCACTTGTGTTGGGGTTGTCATTGATGGCTCAGGCTCAATCGTCCAGGGATTACATCAGCATCGTGGGGTCGTCCACGGTCTATCCGTTTGCGACCGTTGTCGCTGAGCAGTTCGGAAAGACCACCCCCTTCAAGACCCCCAAGATCGAATCGACGGGCTCCGGCGGCGGTTTCAAACTCTTCTGCGCGGGTGTCGGGGTGGAACATCCGGACATCACCAACGCCTCCCGCCGGATGAAGAAGTCGGAATTCGATCAGTGTCAGGCGAACGGCGTAAAGGACATCGTAGAAGTCAAGATCGGCTACGACGGTATCGTGGTGGCCAATTCCAAAAGCGCGGAACCCTTCAAGTTGACCCGGAAGGATATTTTCCTCGCCTTGGCCAAACAGGTTCCCGATCCGAAGGGATCCAAGACCTTGGTTCCGAATCCTTACAAAACGTGGAAAGACGTGAACCCCGCACTGCCGGCCAAGAAGATCGAGGTGCTCGGCCCGCCCCCCACCTCCGGTACTCGGGACGCCTTCTCCGAACTGGTGATGGAAGCCGGCGCCAAGTCCTTTGATTGGATCGCTGCCATTAGGAACGAAGACAAGAAGCGGTTCAAGGCGATCGCCCACACCATTCGGGAAGATGGCGCCTACATCGAAGCCGGGGAGAACGACAACTTGATCGTTCAGAAACTGGTCGCCAACCCGGACGCCCTGGGGATCTTCGGGTTCAGCTTTCTCGACCAGAATACCGACAAGATCCAGGGATCCTTCATCGAAGGCGTTCAGCCCACCTTCGAGGCGATCGCCAGCGGTGAGTATCCGGTTTCACGCCCGCTTTTCTTCTACGTGAAGAAGGCTCATGTTGACACGATTCCCGGGATTCGCGAATATCTCGCCGAATTCACCAGCGATAAGGCGTGGGGCCCCAACGGCTACCTGTCGGAAAAGGGACTGATCCCCATGCCGGACGATGAACGGGCCAAGTTCGCCGAAACCGCGAAAGAACTGCGTCCGCTGAAATCGATCGACTAACGGATTCCGAGGCGGGAAGCCGGTGGCCGCCGCCGCCGGCTCTCCGCCGGGTTCTGTGATGCAATGTTCGCATGAGGGGCTACAGCTTTTGGAGCCCGTCGTCAGTGTAGATCGGCGGGATTGGGTCCAGAGAGGGACAAGGGTGCAGATCTTTTGCTTCTTGTTCCCAAGCTCCAGCTTGGGAACACATCTGTGCAGAAGCTCCAGCTTCGGTGATGCCGTTCCCAAGCCAGAGCTTGGAACGAGGGGAAACATCACTTCGAGATCCTGGCGAGCTCCCTAGAAAGACAGCGCGTTTCAGCTGTAGCAGGAGGGAAGCTGGAGCTTCCCGGGCAGGGCGTTCCCAAGCTGGAGCTTGGGAACGAGGGGAAACGGAGCTGATGCGCTTGCTGCTTCAAGGCCATCTGGATCTACCTCAGAGGCTCACCCTGGATGTCGTTCTAAAAGATCCGCACCCGAGGGACAACAATTCCATCAGAAAGTACAGAGCCCATGCTCGATGCCTTAAACAAGATGCCGAAAACGAACCACCACGTCAGGGAAGAGCGGTCGCAAATGGTGGGTACCTCAAGAGCCCTTAGGACGTCCAGGGAGGTTCGAGAAACGGTCGGAGAGCCGTTTCACGAGGATCCTCGGATGACGTGCCGAAACGTCGACGTGTTCTACGGAGACAAGCAGGCACTCCGAAACATCTCTTTGGACATCGGACGCAACCAGGTGATCGCGATGATCGGGCCCTCGGGCTGCGGCAAATCGACCTTCCTGCGATGCCTCAATCGCATGAACGACACCATCGAAGGGTGCCGCGTGACAGGCCGCATCACTCTTGACGGCAAAGATATCTACGACAAGAGCGTGGACGTTGTGTCGCTCCGAGCCCAAGTGGGCATGGTGTTCCAGAAGCCGAACCCGTTTCCCAAATCCATCTACGAAAACGTGGCCTACGGCCCGAAGATTCACGGCCTGGCGGAAACGCGTCGAGAACTGGACGAGATCGTCGAGACGTCCTTGCGAAAGGCTGGGCTCTGGGACGAGGTCAAAGACCGGCTCCAAGAACCGGGAACCAGCCTTTCCGGAGGCCAGCAGCAGCGCCTGTGCATCGCGCGCACCATCGCTGTTAGCCCTGAGGTGATCCTCATGGACGAACCCTGTTCCGCTCTCGATCCCATCGCCACGGCCGTCATCGAAGACCTCATCGACGAACTCAAACAACAGTATTCCATCGCCATCGTCACCCATTCCATGCAGCAAGCGTCGAGGGTCTCCCAACGCACCGCGTTTTTTCACTTGGGCGATTTGATCGAAGTCGGACCCACCGCTGTGATCTTTACCAATCCCCGCCACGAGCTCACGGAAGATTACATCACCGGCCGTTTCGGCTGATTCCTTTACTTTACCGAGAGATCCCACAGGAAAGACATGCCGCAACCGCATATCGTCCGCTCCTACGAAGAAGAACTGGAACGACTGAAAGACAAGGTTCTGGAACTGGCCGAGGAGTGCGAAGCTCAACTACAGCGGGCGCTGTCGGCCCTCCAAGAGCACAATGAGGTTTTGGCGAGGGACATCATTCGATCTGACGAAAGGATCGACGCCCTCCAACGGGCCGTCGACGACTTCACGGTGAGGCTACTCGCCATGCGACAACCAGTGGCCGTAGACCTTCGAAACATCGTGGCGGCCTTAAAAATGGCCGCCGATCTCGAACGTATCGCCGATTATGCAGCCAACATCGCCCGGCATGTCTCAGACCTGGGCCCGGGGGACGCCTTGCCGCCCATTTCGACGGTCATTCGGATGATCGAAACCGCCCAGAGAATGCTTTCCGATGTCCTGCAGGCCTACCGCCGGCTGGATCTGGAGAAAGCCGTTGCCGTCTGGCACGCCGACGAGGAGCTGGACCGGATGTACACCCGGCTCCTGGAGGAAGTGCGATTGGTTCTCGAAAAAGACGATGCGCGGTTTCGGGCCGCAACGGGCCTGATCTTCCTCGGACGCTGCTGCGAACGCATCGGCGATCACGTAAAAAACCTCGCCGAAAACGTTCACTTCATTGTGACCGGGGCCGCCTACGCGGGGCACCCTGCCGCGTGATGTGCCGGCTGAGAACCGAGCCGTCCCATTCAAGAAACCCGCTCCACCGAGCCCGATACACATCTTTAGCTCATGGCGCTCGCCCCGCCTCCTCCAGGCGCACGATACCGAGGCTTCCATCGATCACGATGGAGCTCCCGTCGGGCACCCTTCGAGTCGCCTCCCGAACACCCACCACGGCAGGGATGCCCAGCTCGCGGGCCACGATGGACGCGTGATTGAGCAATCCGCCTTCTTCGACGACCACGCCGGCCACCAGGCTGAAGATCGGTGTCCACCCGGGGTCCGTGTGGCGGGCTACAAGAATGTCACCCCGCTCGATGTCGGCCGCCGAGGGGTCCGTGACCCATCGCGCTCGCCCCGCAGCGCGACCGGGGCTGGTTCCAACACCTCGAAGCACCGGCCGGCGTCCCAGCTCCAGTTCGTCCACAGGAACCCCATGTACTAAAAATCGCGGGGGTCGCCTGGAGGATTGAAAGGCGCTCCTGCGGCTGCGGCTGCGTTCCGCCGCGCCTTCCAACGACAGATGACCTGTCACCAGGTCCTCCACTTCCTTCAGTGTCAGAAAGAATACCTGGTCACCAAGCCGGAGTCGATCGCCGAGGGCCAACAAGCTGAGACGAAGGTCGTACAGGATGTGGTCGAGAAAGAACCGGAGCGCTTCCCGAAGGTCCAAATAGCGCTGAGCTCCAGCAAAAGCCGGTGCTGAAAGAATCCTTGTGAAAAGCGGCGGCGCCTGACTCGCCTCGGAGGACCGGTCTTCCGAAAGCCCGCTCCTCTGAGAAGAGGGGAACCCGGTGGGGGCGGTACCGTGGGGTGGCGCGGCATGGGCGAACTGAAACCGAGGCGCCGCCTCTTCCGAGGACTCGGCGACAGCCAGCGAAATAAGCATGCTGAAGACCTGTTCCGGCTTCTCCGCCCATCGAGGGCTCATGAGCGAGCGATCGGCTGAACGAACCCCATAGCGATGAAGAAAATCGAGGACCGCCTCCCGGATCGTCTCCGGTATGGATTCCAGAAAACGATCCGCAGGCGCGCGGCGGACAGCATCGACGAGCCCCGGCGCTCGGGCCATCTGACGGGCGATACACCTTGCCGCCCGCTCGATTTCCACGGTGACGTTCCGTGCGTGTTTGCGGAGGGCGTGGAGAAAGCTTCCAGGCCCCCATCGGAAGACCTCCACGGTAAGCCAGCGCAGAAACCAGACGTAAAGCGTGGCGTAAGCGTAGGGAAATTGATTGAGCGCCTGAAGCTCGGCCATGATAGCCACATCGTGTCGGACCCGCTCCAGCAGGGTCTCGGTGCTAACCTCGTCCGGAGGTGTTCCTTGCAGTCGTTTCTCGAGCTCACGCAGCCGCTTTTGGGTCTCCCTTCGACAGGTGAAGGGGTTGGCCTGCCGATCGTTTGCAATCAGGGCCAGAAGCCGCAGCCCCAATCGCAGGACTTCCCGCCAAGAAGCCCTTGGGACCGCACTGAAATCGAAACCGGGAGGGAATAGGCTGCGTATCACGGAAGGTGTGAATCCCGCGGGGATCCATATGAGGAGCGACTGCAGACTTTCACCGTTGACGTACAAGTAACCGTCCACAACGGCGAGTGTCGGCCTTACGGTTGGAAGCCGCAGCGCCTTCAGGGTATCCGAAAAATCGAAACGTTCGGCGTTGCGCTCCATGACGTCCGAAAGAAACGGCGTCAGGCGATCCGCCCACAGGTCTTCTGCGATCTTCCGGGTCCACAAGCCGGGCGGGACGTCTGTGCGAGGAGCGGCAAGGGTGGTGATGGGACGCGACTGGAGGAGCCAGATCCGCCCATCGAAGTCCGCTGCCCATTCAACGTCTTGCGGTTTCCCGAAAAGGGCTTCACAGCGGCGGCTCAACGCGGCGATACGCTCGAGGACTTCGAGAGGCGGACTACCGTCTCGTGTTGGGCCATCCAGAGTCTCCCGGTCCAGGCGGACGGACGATCCAACATAGGCGCGGCAGGGCGTGATGCGCCCGCTCACGAGATTCTCGGCTGAGCCCTCTGTCCATTCGATCACTACCTCATCAAGCGCCGGAAAAACAGGATTTCGGGTGAAAGCGACGCCGGCCAGACGGGCGGGGACCATCCGTTGCAGAATGACTGCCATCGTGGGTGGTGGGCGTTCGTGCTCCGCCTGCCCCTCGGTGCGATTCAGAGCGTAACGACCGGCGCTTTCCCAGCAGTCTTGAATGGCCGTCATCGCGTCCGTCGCGTTACGAACGCGGAGCAACGTCCGGTATTGTCCCGCAAAGCTTTGGTTTTCTGTATCTTCCCAGATGCCGGAAGAGCGTACGGCCACGCCCTCCGAGGATGCCAGCCCGGGGAAGACCCGCCGGACGGCGTCCGCCAGCCCCTCCGGGGGCTCATGGCAAGCCAAGAAGTGAGCATGCGCGTCCATGGAAATCGCGAAGGCGGGCGGTACCGGAAAGCCTGCTCGATGGGCCCGCGCCAAGGCGGCGAACTTATGCCCCACCTTTTCCGGCGACAGCGCCTCGGGTTCACTGAATTCAATCAACAGTTTCATGATGGATTCCGGTGCAGCGGTTCCAGATGCTCGAGGAAAGCCCTAGCGCTGTTTTCCCAGGTCCAACGCAGGGCTTCGGTACGGCAGCGTTGGGGATCCAGGGCCAAGGCTTCTCGCACCGCCCGGGCGAGGTCTTCGTCGAGGACTCCGGTCACCCCGGGGCGGATGACGTCCAAAGGCCCGCGAACCGGATAGGCGGCCACTGGAACGCCGCTTGCGATGGCTTCCAGCAGGACCAAGCCGAACGTGTCGGTTCGGCTGGGAAAAACAAACACATCGGCCTCGGCATAGATCCGCGCCAGTTCTTCACCGGTTCGAGGGCCTAGAAAGATCGCGTTCGGAAAGGCCCGCCGGAGTCTGTTCAAATCCGGGCCGTCGCCGACCACCACCTTGGTTCCCGGAACCTCCAAATTCAAGAAGTCATCGATACTCTTTTCTATGGCGACTCGCCCCACATAGAGCAAGACCGGGCGGAAATGGTCGGGGAAGGTTTTGACACGAGGATGAAACCGTTCGGTATCCACGCCCGGCGGGACCACCACCACACGGGCAAATCCTCTTTCAGCCAGTTCCCGCTTCAGGGCTTCGGTGGCGACGAGGACCCGGGTTGCGGCGGAATGGAACCAACGAAGGCCCGCATAGGTCCATTCCGCGGGGATAGGAAACCGCATGGCCACGTATTCAGGAAACCGGGTCGTATACCAGGTGGTGAACGGCAGCTTTCGAGTCTTGCAATACGAGCGTGCCGCTAGGCCGATGGGTCCTTCCGTGGCGATATGAATCGCATCCGGCGTCGCCCGGTCCAATAGGCGGGAGACCTCCTTCCAAGGATTGAGGGCCAAACGGATTTGCGGGTAGGTGGGGCAAGGAAAGGTGCGGAAAAGGTTGGGGTGAATCAGCCGAACGCCATGCCCCAAAGCTTCCAGCGCCGCAGCCGTATGCACCAGCTTGGTGACGACCCCGCTGATTTGTGGATGCCAAGCATCCGTGGCGATAGCGATATTCATGGCGCTTGAACACCTTCCGACCACTCCCAGCCTCCGCCAGGGGTGCGGCCGCCCCCGGCCCTGTGAGGCGCCACGAGTCAGATCCCTCCGGCGTCTGCGCTCCGCTGGTCTCAAGTTCTAAAAATATCGGCCACCACCAGGAAGAGATCGGAATCGCGAACAACCCCCACCAATTTCCCGGCATCAAAAACAGGCAGCATGTGAACCTTGTTTCGATAGATGAGTCGCAAAGCGTCCATCAGGTCCGCCTCGGCATCAATGGTTCCCCGCACCTTCAGCATGATTTCACTCACCCTGGTTTCGGCATTTTTCCTCACCCTGCCGTAAAAGTCGAGGCGACTCTCATCCAGATCAGCGGCGCCGGCCTCGGCAAACGCCGCCGCCACTCCCAGCGATTCAAGACGCACCGTGAGACCTCCCGCAATCTCCGGGATGAGCACCCGCAAAACGCTACGAAAGTCCAGCACGCCCACAAGCGCTCCGGAATCGTCCAGAACGAGGACGCTTCGATGCCCCGCTTCCGTGCACCGGCCTTCCTCGACCTGGCAGTACTGCTTCCGAAGACTCAGAACGGCCTCCTTCAGGCTGCTTTTCACGTTGGTAACGGCATAATCCGAAAGCGGAACCATGATATCCCTTACTTTTTTGGTGATGGGCATGGAAATAATCTCCTTTTCCGCCTGTCCTTGACGTCTCTTCCCCTTGACATGGTATCGGCGCTCCTCGCGCCCTGGCCGCCCGCTCCTCAATGCCCCCCGGTACCCAGAATACCGCTGGCGGCGACCGTCAGGATGATGACTTCGCCCACGGCCAGGATCGCGTACACCTTGTCGTTTTGACGCCACAAGAGCGGCACGATGGAAGCAAAACAGACGAGAGTGACGCTGGCAAGAACGGCGATGGGGATGAAATTCAGGAAATCCCCGTAACGAAGCATGCCCATCCAGGACCACCCCGCGTGGATCCCGGTGGCGTTCAAGTAGTCGTTTACGCCCATGGACCAATACTTGGGAAGATCACGCATTGGGGTGTAGGGCTTCAAGATACGAAAAACGTAAACGGCAAAGGTGATGATCAGGGCCAAGAGACCGAAATACATCCCTTTTTCGAGGATCTTGGCGTACAGAACCTGTTCGGGTCCGGCCTGAATCTTGCCGGCCGGGTTCGGCTTGTCAGAGGCGACTGCCATCGTTATCCCTCCATCCATTGAATAATGAGTCTGGCATTTCCGGTGATGCTTCCAGATAAGGCATCAATAACCCAGGCCTTTTGCAAGGGCTCGCAAACCGGCAAACCCCAGCATGATGATGACGATCCACCGCACCAGCGCCGGCTTGGCCACCCTGAGGAGCCGGACGCCCACAAAGGAACCTAACATGATACCGACCAGAGACGGTACCACGATCATAGGGATCACGCAGCCCTGGTTCAGGTAAATCCAGGCGGCGGAAGTGTCTGTGATGGAAAGGAGAAATTTGCTGGTGGCGACGCTGATCTTGAGCGGGGCCCCCATGAGGAGATTGAGGACGGGGACGTTGGCCCAGCCGGCCCCCAGACCGAACATGCCCGCCATGGTACCGATGATAATGAACAACAAAAGCCCCTGAGGCGTTCGGTGGATCTTCCAGTCGACCACCTGCCCTGTGCTCGCTTCCCGGTAAATGCCGCAGATCCGGAGCGCCGATGACAGCCGGTCCGCCTGAGGCACTTCGGGAAATTCCGACTTCTTGGCGGTGAACATCAAGATGCAGATCCCGATGATGGTGGCTCCCAAGGCGATCTGGACAATGTTGGTAGGGAGCGCCAGGCCGATCATGGCGCCCACAATGGAAAACGCCGAGGCGATGAGCGCCACGGGGATGGCAAGCCGAAGGCTTGCCAGGTTCATCTTCAGCAGGCCCGGCCCGGCGGCGAGCGCTCCCGCCAGCGCCACCAGAAGCCCGGCGCCTCTCACGAAGTCCAGGTGAAAGGGAAAAAAGCCGCTGATGATGGGAACGAAAAGCACGCCGCCCCCGACGCCCCCGAGGACCGCCGCCACCCCCATGACGAACGTGACCACGAAAAGCACCGTCGGCCAGAGCCACCAGGGCCAGTTGGCTCCCATCTTCACAGGTTGCGCCTCCGCAGTTTCCGATGCCATTCCGACATGTGCCGCCACCAGCAGCAGCACGGCGCTCACTACGCCCATCCACAGGATTTTGCCACGTCGACTCATTCGTCCTCCTTCTGTCCCTTTTGAGTCCTTGGTCCCGGGCTTTGGTACGTGAAAAAATGCATAGTGAAAACCGGCAGGCCGGCAATGAGTGCTATTTTTCACATAACGCCATGCGCAAACCTTGCCCGCCGCCCCTCCAAGGGTGTCCCCCGCGACCCAGAAACCCCTTCCCAACCCCACGATGCGTTCCGCAGCGTCATGGCCTCCCGCAAGGTCGGCGACCCGTTGCCTCCATCGGATCCAACCCTACTTTTTCTTCTTTTTCTTGTCTTCTTCCATAAAGGAACGAGCCGTTTCGAACTCGCCCTCTTCGGCGAACGCCGCGGCCATCATGGAATCTTCGATCTTCTTCTTGTAGGCGTCCTTGAGGGTCTGGATGAGCTTTTCCAACTCCACGGGTTTCTGGAGATACGCGAAGGCGCCCAGGCGCTTGGCCTCTTCCTCGTCTCTTTCCGTACCGTGTCCGGTCAGGATGATCACCTGGACCTGCGGGTAAGCCTGCCTCACCCGCCGCAGCACTTCCATGCCGTCGATCCCCGGCATCCTGAGGTCGAGCACCATGACGTCGGGCACCTGGTCTTCCTGGAGCAACTGAAGGGCCTCCTCGCCGTTGAGGGCCACGTTGGAATCCAGGTCGCGCATTTTCATGCGTTCGGCCAGAGCCTTCACGAAATCTTCTTCATCGTCGACC
The DNA here is from genome assembly GCF_005377625.1 of Desulfoglaeba alkanexedens ALDC. Classification (GTDB taxonomy): domain Bacteria; phylum Desulfobacterota; class Syntrophobacteria; order Syntrophobacterales; family DSM-9756; genus Desulfoglaeba; species Desulfoglaeba alkanexedens. Next base: position 1,219,637 of record NZ_CP040098.1, read on the forward strand.
ATGAGCACTTTGAACTCTTTCATCGGTAGCCTCCTATAGTCATTTCGTCCTCTTCGTGGCGCTTTATCGTCGCACCATCGGAAGGGTCCCGGGGGAACCGTCGAGCGTACACCCGCGGAACACCACGGCGCCCCCGTGCATCATCCCCAGGGGCGGCTACGGCCATGATCTGGATCGTCGAATTTCGAGGTGGAATCCCCGTCGCTGCCTACTCCAAGACGCATTCGAACCTTTCCGGTGCGCTTCGGAGAGGCGGCTCCAGGGGCAAAAGAGGGGAAGTTCGGATGGGGAAGTTGCCTTGCGTCACAACCTGACGGTGAACAGCCTGAGATTCGCTCCGGCAAGTCCGACAGACTCAGCGAAGGATCTCTCATAGAGCGGAACTTTCCCGTACCAGACCTTAACCCCCTTCAGTCCCACCGCTTCGAGGAAGGAGTTGTGCTTCTCCCTTCCCCGCATCAATTCAACGGCGGCATCATGGCAGTTCGCTTCAGCGAAAGCCGCTGCTGCGAAAGTGTTATTCAGCGTCTCCAGCACACTGGTCTCCTCGGCGGCCACTTGCGGGCTCACGCCCGCCATTTCCATGGCCGCTTCGTGTTCTCCGGCTTCAGCGAACGCAACCGCGGAAAACCAGTCCTGAAGTTTCCTGGACCATTCCTTCATGGTCGGTTCCCTTCCTGAGGAAGCGGTTTCCGTTTTAGACCGCCCCCGCCGCGCTCGCAATTTCGAACCCGCCGGCGGGAGCGAGACAGATCCTACCGAATGTGCTCCCATTTTCACAAGCAACTTTATCCCAGAAATTCGCTCCGTTCGAAAGGAAAATCGTTACCAGGCTTTCTCCATAATGATTTTTCGGATCTTCTCTTCCGTCTTCTTTTCCACAAGGATCATTTTTTGAGCTTGGGCCTCTCGGATCTTTTCCATGAGCGCATCGATGTCAGCCGGTTTTTCGACGAAGTCGGTGGCTCCTATCTTCATGGCTTCGATGCCCTTGGACACCGTGGCGTATCCGGTCAGCAGAATCACCTGAACTTCGGGCTTCTGTTCCTTGAGTGCCTTAAGGGCCTGGATCCCGTCCATACCGGGCATCTTGAGGTCCAGGATAACCACGTCAAAGGCCTGCTCCGCCACTTTCGCCAGGGCCTCTTCCGCCGAAGTGCTCGTGGCCACGTCCATGCCCCGCGCCCTCAGGCGCTCGGCCAGTGTCTCCAGAAAATCGACCTCGTCGTCCACCAGCAATACTCTTTCCGACATGACGACCTCCTTCATTGGCAGTCCATGGTAACCGAAAAGGTTGCGTGAATCCGGCCCTTCGGCTTCTAAGGGTTCGGCTTTGCCGATGCCGAATCGCGAACACCAGCGGACCGGAAGCATCAACCTGGACCCGGGCCTTCTTCCCCTCCCAGGGAGGACCGACTCACCGGGAAATGGACAACGAGGGCCTGCTGGTCGACGTCGAAGTTAAGCTTGGCCTCGAGCAAAGCGAGAAGGCGCCGTGTTGGAACATCGAGGCTCTCTTCCATCTCGGAAGGGGAAAAAGGCTGGAGCCCCCGGAAAATCACATCCACGCCTTCGGGACACTTTCTTGCGCCCACCCGGATACGTTTCTCGTCTCCCGCCCCGTCCACCGCTATTTCGACCAGGTTCCCCAAGAGGTTCTGAAGAAAAAAAAGATTTGCGGTCACCGTCACGGCATCTTCAGGCAAGTCCGCCTGCAACACGACTCCCCGCATCCCCGCAGACCTCTGGAACAGGGAAAGGATCAGTTCCACGCAGTCCTTGACAGCCACCGTTTTCACGGGCTCATCCACGGAATGAGCGAACCGGTTCATGTTCTTCACGATCTCGTCGGCCCGGCCGGTCTGCCGGCGGATCTTCTCGGCCAGGTTTTTCAGTCGTTCCACATCCAGAGGTTTTCCCTTCCGGTTCATGAGGATAAGATCTTCCATGAGCCCCGAAGTCTCACGGATCACGGCCAGCACGTTTTTGATTTCATGGGAGATGGACGCCGAAACCTTGCCGAAGAACTGGAGGGAACCCAGGTCCCAAAGTTCCTGTGCACCGCTCATTGTCCTCCCTCCGTTTTCATCAATTCGTTCATCTTTGCGATGAGCAGCTCCAGTTTCACGGGCTTGACCAGGTAATATTCCTCACCGGCTTCGGCCGCCCCGATCTCGAAATCCCTCTCGGAACCGTGACCCGTCATGAAGATGAACCGGATGCCGGGTTGAATCTTTTCGATATGACGCTTCAGGTCCAGTCCGCTCATGCGCGGAATTTTAACATCCAGGACGGCCACATCATAGGTGTGGTCCTTCACCTTTTCCAAGGCTTCTTCCGCCGTGGCCGCCCAGTCCGCATCGATCCCACGTAACGAAAGCCTTTCGGCCAGAGTGACGACCAGTTCCTGCTCGTCATCCACCAACAGCACCCGCATTCGCTCCTCCCCTGTCCTTTCCTCCCGTTATCGGCAACGTAATGCTAAAGGTCGTCCCCTGGCCCACACGGCTTTCGACCTGGATGTCGCCGCCCAGTTCCTTCACCAGCCCGTAGGTGATCGAAAGCCCCAGGCCCGTTCCGCCCTGCTGTGCCTTGGTGGAAAAAAAAGGCTCGAAAATCCGCTTCAGATCCGATTCGGGGATGCCGCAGCCGTCGTCCGAAACGATAAGGCGGATGTGGTCCTCATCCCGGCGTTCCACCGAGATCGCCACATGCCCTCCGTCGTTCACCGCCGCAAAGGCGTTGTTGAGCAGGTTCAAAAGGATCTGCTGCAATCTTCCGCGGTCGCATTCGAAATCCGGAACATCAGGGCTCACCCTCACGGACAGTTCGATGGAACGGTGCATGGCTTCCTTGCTCAAAAAACCCACCACCTCCTCGATCACGTCCCCGATATGAAGCCTCTGGAAATTCGATTCCCCACCCATGTGCCGGGCGAAACTCAGGAGCCGCCGCGTGATGGTCGCCCCTCTCTCCACGGCCTTCAAAATGGAATCCACAAGTCCCAGGAGCTTTTCGTCCCTGGCGTACTGCTCCTTGATGGTGAAAATGTCCTGGATGAGTCCCGCCTTCTCGCTGATGATGGCGAGCGGATTGTTGATTTCATGAGCCACCCCGGCCGCCAGCCGGCCGATGGAAGCCATCTTGTTTTCATATTCCACACGGTGAAGCGCCGCCACCCGCCTCTGATCCGCCTCGAAGATCTTGTTCACCAGGAAGGTGCAAACCCCGAGGATGACCACAAGGATCACGCCGATACTGATGGCGAGAAACATGAGGATCTTCATCTGAGCCTGGCGCCATGGCTTCAGCAGTTCGTCCTTCTCTTTGACGATCATCAGGATGAACGGTGTCTGTTCGATGTAAGCGTAACCGATCAGCAGCGACTGGTAGTCCGACGGATTGTAGTGCATCACTTCGGACCGCTCGGAAAAGTCCGGTATCGGCAGGTTGAGCTGATCCAGCACCTTGCCGTAATAGCGGGACGGGGTCTGCATAACCCCGTCGTGATTCACAAGAAACGCGTCTCCTCTGCCGCTCACGTCCAATTCGTAAAGCAACTCGTTGAACTTGGCCGTATCGAGGGTCGCCCGCAGGATGTAACAGGATCCGTCGTGACACCTATGCCGGATGGCGATCACCAAGTGCGGGACCTGGCGGAAGCCCATGAACACGTCGCTTATGTAGATTCCCTGTTCCATCACTTGGCGGAACCATTCCTCATCGTGGTAATTCACCCCTTCCAGCGGATACGGCCCCACATACGCCCTCTGCACCCCGCTGGAATCGATCACACCCACATCGGTGAATCCCCCGAAGGCCGTCTTCAGGTTCTCCAGGAGTCTCGCCAGCCTCCTGGGATCATTGAGATCGTCGAAGGAGTTGTCGTGGACAACGAAATCGAGGGCGGCCTTTCTTTCATCCAGAAAGTAGGTGATGGACCTTCTCGTGTTCGACACCAGACGTACCGTGCGCAGGACGATCTCCGAATCCGTGGATTCTTTGCTGATCCGGTAGCCGATGGCGGCCATGAAAATGAGCGGGGTGAGAGTGACGAAAACCGTCAGGTAGACCGCCTGCTTCCAAATGAGGCGAAAATTGAACAGATGCCGGTAAGGGCCCGCCGCCACATCTTCGTGGTCCCAAAATTTCGGTTTCACAAGCGTCTTCAAGGACATCCGCAGCGTCCTAGGGGGAGAGTGCCGCTCGATTGGAGACCGGCTTCGTTAGAGCTTGTCCAAACCACCATGACCAGGACTTGGTCACCCCCACTCATGAAAATCATCCCAGGGTATCGAAGCTGGAGCTTCTGCACAGTTGTGTTCCCAAGCTGGAGCTTGGGAACAAGGTGGAAGGCAACCGCGGTCATGTAGGAGCGGCGCCCTCGCCGCGATGAAATTCACACAGTTTGTAGAATAACGTATTAGGAATCTCAAACACAATGTTGCTCTCTGCAACGCCCGCGGAGCCTTCTCAGTACAGCTCAATAGAATAAAGTGTTTATTGTAAGATGTTAAAACTCTCTGGAACTTCAACCTTGTTCCCAAACTCCAGCTTGGGAACAACGTCAAAAAATCCCCCTCTCCCCTTAATCGCCTCCCACAAGGGGAGGTGGAATAGAATTTCCCGCTCGTTCCCAAGTCAGAGCTTGGGAACCAGCGGGAAAGCAAGCAGAGGGGGGAAAACCAGCAGGCGGAGGGAGTTTGCACGAGGACATAAAACAAGGGCCGGACAGGCCCGAAGCCGGTGTCCGACCCTTCCGTTGTCAGCTCACACCATAAAATAAGTATATGACACCGAGCATCACCACCAGGTACAAGACCGTCATGACGGCTCCGGCCCGCATGTAATCTATTGTCCTGTAGCCGCCGGGGCGCATGACCAGGGCATTCACCTGGTGCGTGGGAAGCACGAAAGTATTGGAGGCGGAAAGTCCCACAACCAGAGCCGCCATCCTGGGATCCGCGCCAGCCATGACCGCCATATTCATGCAGAGCGGCACTAGGAGCACGGTGGCACCCACGTTGGAAATGACGAGCGTGAAAAAGGAGGTGAGCAGCGCGACCACGGTCAGCAGGCCGATGGGCGGGACCTCCCCGACAATGTCCAGGATTTTGTTGGCGATATAGGCGGCGGTTCCGGTTTGCTCGAAGGCGATACCCAACGGGATAAGCCCGGCCAGCAAAAAGACGGTCATCCAGTCCACCGATTGGTAAGCCTCGTCGATGGACAAGACCCGGGTGATGATCATGCCCAGAGCTCCGGACATGAGGGCCACCGAGAGGCGAACATCGAAGAAGATGATCTGGGCCAGCGCGATGACCAGCCAGATCACGGCAAGCCGGGCCTTTTCCGGACGGAGGATTTCGCCCTCGAGAGGGGTGGCGAAAGTGAGCATGCGTGGTTGCGGAAGGTTACGGATCCTGTGAAAGTGGCTCCAGGGCCCCTGGAGCAGCAGGATGTCGCCCCTTTTGAGTCGCACGTGGTTCATCCCGGAATAGTAAGTCCGGTCTCCTGTCTGGACGGCGATGGGGTTCACTCCGAAGCGATCCTGAAAGTCGACTTCACCCACGGTTTTCCCGATGAGTTCCGACCGCGGGGACACCACTACTTCGGCGAGCCCGGAATTGGTGCGCGCGAAATCTTCTGCGAAATAATCCAAACCAGCCTTCAGGGTCCACCCGAAGGAGGCAGCCATCTTCTTCACGCGCTCCACATCCCCGATGATCACGAGATCGTTGCCGGGAGCCACCGTATCGGTGCGCCGGATGGTGAGCCGTCGAGTTCCCGTTTTAGCGTTTCCGATGGCCACGACGGTCACCAGGAAGTCCCGGCGGATGCCGAGCTCTTCCAAGGTCTTCGGGCCTTCGAAGGTGTCGGGAACGTGCACTTCATGGGGAACATCCAGGGCGCTGTAAGCTTCGAGGAGCCTCGCCGTGATGCCCCGGTCCGATTCCCCCTGGCTGGCGGGAAGGATGGCTTTCCCCAGGACGGCGAAATAAAGGATGGCGGTCGACAGCAGGCAAACCCCGATGGGGGTCTGGGTGAACAGCCCGAAGGGCGCCAGCTTTTCTCCCTTGAGAACCAGAAGATCATTCAAAAGGATGGTGGGGCTGGACCCCACCAGGGTGAGGGTTCCGCCGATGATGGCACAGAACCCCATGGGCATGAGAAGGCGCGATACGGGGATGCCCAGCCGCTTGGAAATCCTCTGAGTGGCGGGCATGAAAAGCGCCGCGGCGCCGATATTTTGCATCATGCTCGAGATGATCCCCACCGTAGCGCAAATCAAAGCCATGATGCGCCGCTCGCTCCGCCCCCCCAGCCGGATGATGGGATTCGCCACCTTGTTCATCACTCCGGTCTTGTCCAGACCGGCCCCGATGATGATCACCGCGATGATGGACACCACGGCGTTGCTGCTCAACCCGGAAAAAGCCTGCTGCGGCGTGACCAGTCCCATCAAAGGCAGAATGACCATCATGATGATACCGACCACGTCCACCCGAACCCACTCGAACACAAACAGGATCACCACGAAAGCCAGAACCACGAGCGTCAGGATCATATCGTAGGTCATGCGGATTCTCCTCTCCCCTCTAGGAGCGCGTCCGAAAACTCAGAATCAACCCTTTGGGACAACACAATTTAGCACACTCAGCGTACCCAAAACCGCTAAAATCGGCATTCTCGGACAAGCTCCTAGCCAAGCAGGCCGATCCCTCGTTGCCCATTCAGCGGGTGCATCCAGCCGATGACGGCGGTCCCCACCCATCACAAGAAAAGGGGGTCACGTCGCCGGTGACCCCCCTATGAGGGCGCTTAATGCCGTTTCCTGCTGTTGAATACAACTCTCCTTCCTTCCCCTCAGATCAAGTGCCGAAACACGGGAACCCGTCGCCGCGTCTCATTTCGTCTGCTCGTTTCGAAACATGTAGCAAAGGACAAAAGTGATCACGACAATGCTCAAGCCAAGCAGAAATTGCCGATCCATCCTGATCTCCGTCACTGAACTCGAGTGTCCTGCCAAGGCGAACGGCGGCCGGTCATGGCCCCGCCCGCCGCCCGTAACCGGCGGTCAATGTGCCAGCGAGTAAACAGGAATCACCCACCGCTCGCCGTCCTGAACCACTTCCGGCGGAACGTCGGGTTCGCTGATCACGAACTCGATCCCCCTGGTCTCGTTGTGGACTTCGCGGATACAATCTTCAACCCGGCCCATCCTGACCTCGTGCACAAAAGGTATACCCCGCCTTTCACATTCCCTTCGGAAGGCCACAGCGCATTCTTCACACGAACTCGTGAATTCCCGGCTGATCAGCGAGCAGTACGGAGCGACCCGAGGCGATTCCTTGGGAAGGGGCAGCACGTTCAGCGCGACGATTTCGTATCCCATGCGCTCGGCGAAACCCAAGGCATAATCCATGACCGCTTTGGAAAAGCGGTCTTCATGTCCCACCACCAAGACCTTCCGGCGAGCTGAATCGACGGCGTTCATCACCTGACGGGCGGCTTCATGCATCCCCCCTTCCGCATAGGTGGCCGCCTCCATGTGGATCTCGAACGACTCCTTGATATTCCCCGCTTTCGTAATATCCACCTGCCGTCCATCAGGTCGTCGCTTCCCCGTGACCAAGCCCTTGATCTTCTTCAGCATGAAAATCCTCCTTCCATTAATGAGGCCCGCTTCTTAAACCGGCTGCGGCCCCGCAGTTCAGGTCCGGTACACTCGAGCACGCGGGCGCTGCCGCCGGTCCTTGCGCTTTTCGCTGCGCTGTTGATTCCTGACTTCCCGCGTTTGCTCCACGAAACCTTCGGCCGTTTTCCATTCGCCGGCTTCGGCAAAGGTGATCGCGGCCGCCATCGCCTGAAATCTCTCCTTCCACCGCTTCATGTCGCTCTCCTTTCTTCGTGTGGCCCCCGTTGGAACTCCCCGGGGGTTACGATCCGCGTTGTGCACCTGATAGATCAAGGTTTGTGCCGGGCAACGCCAGTGCCTCCTAACGATCTGTCTTTACTGACAAACATTGGCAGATCCTCGGTCGGAGCACCGCCCCCCCATACGTTGCACTTAGCAACATGCGACACGGGGATTCCGATTTGCTAAACGATGTTAGTGTGTTAGATGGGTGTTGCAGGAGCGGCAAGAGGCTGTTGCAAGTTGCAATAGGCGCGGGGACGGCCGGGCAGGCCGAACGGTTAGGAAGGAATGCGAACGTACGGCGGCCAACGCGGCACGGGAATATCGGGAGCGAACTCGCCGGTTCCATTGCCTTCAGGCGCGTTTTGCACTATAGAAGGATCCGGTTCTCCCTCGTTTCGCTACGGAAAGGGCGGTGCATGATCTTTTTTCATAAGCCACAGGAAGAGGAAGGGCACCGTCCTTCCAAGGATCTCGAAGACCTGCGGACGGCGATCGAGAAAGCCCGGCTGCCCGAACACATCTCGGTGGTGGCTTCAAAGGAACTGGATCGGTTGGAAAGCACCGATCCGTCGACCGCGGAATACACCATCGGACTCAACTACCTGGATTACCTGGTTTCCCTCCCCTGGAACCATTTCACGGAAGACAACCTGGACCTCGCCCGCGCCGAAAGAATCATGAACGCCGAGCATCATGGGCTCGGCCACGTGAAGGAACGCATCTTGGAATACCTGGCGGTCCGCACCCTGTGTTCCATCCAGGCCTTTCACGTCCTCGTGGTGGATGACGAAGATATCGCCCGCACCAATCTGGAATATATCCTTCGCAAGGAAGGCTACTTGGTGGATTCGGCGACCAATGGATTGGAAGCGCTCCGAAAGCTCGAGCACAGGGAATTCGACTTGATCCTGACCGACCTCAAAATGGAAAAAATGGACGGGCTGCAGTTGCTGGAGGCGGTTCGGAAGATGGCGCCGCACACGGAGACGGTCATGATCACCGGCTACGCCACCGTGACATCCGCCGTGGACGCCCTGAAAAAAGGGGCGGTCCATTACCTTTCGAAGCCCATCAACCTCGAGGAACTGAGGCATATCGTCAAGGCGAGCAAGGAAAAGAAGCGGCACATGCAGATGGCCAGGGGCCCCGTGCTCTGCTTTTCGGGCCCCCCCGGCACGGGAAAGACTTCCATCGGTCAATCCATCGCCAAGGCGCTGGAGAGAAAATTCGTGCGGATGTCCCTGGCCGGACTTCGGGACGAAGCGGAACTGAGAGGTCACCGCCGCACGTACGTCGGAGCCATGCCGGGGCGCATCATCCATGAAATCCGCCGGTTGGGCGTGAAGAATCCCGTTTTCATGCTGGATGAGATCGACAAGATCGGCCAGGACTTCCGAGGCGACCCGGCGTCGGTGCTCCTGGAGATCCTCGATCCGGAACAGAACAGCCAGTTTCTGGACCACTACCTGGATGTGCCTTTCGATCTGTCAGGGGTTATGTTCATCGCGACGGCCAACCTTGTGGAGCGCCTGCCGGCACCGCTCCTGGATCGGCTGGAGGTGATCGAATTTCCCGGCTACACGGAGAAGGAAAAGATCCGAATCGCCAAGCAATTCATCATTCCGAGGCAGCTTCGGGAACACGGACTGGCGGGTCGAAAGCTGGAGTTCACCGACGAAGCGGTGGCTTATATCATTCAGGGCTACACCCGCGAAGCCGGCCTTCGAAACCTGGAACGAGAAATCGCCAACATCTGCAGGAAACTGGCGCGCACCTATCTTGCGGGCGGCGGCCGTGGGGAACCGGGCGATGTGGACGCGGCGGACATTCAAGAGCTCCTGGGACCCAGGCGCTACGACCGGGAAACGGCGGGCGCGAAGAACCGGGTGGGGGTCGCCACGGGCCTGGTGTGGAGTGCCTTCGGGGGCGAAATTGTCTTCATCGAGGCCACACGGATGCGGGGATCCCAGCAGCTGATCCTCACCGGATCCTTGGGAAGCATCCTCAAGGAATCCGCACAAACGGCTCTGAGCTTTGTGAGGAGCCGCTGCGAGTGGTTCGGGATAGATGCCGATTTCTTCAGGGAGACCGACATCCACATCCATATTCCGGCGGGCGCCATACCCAAAGACGGCCCTTCCGCCGGGCTGACGATCGCCATCGCCCTCATCTCGCTCCTCACCCAGAGGCCCGCCCGTCGTGACGTGGCCGCAACCGGGGAGATCACCTTGAGCGGCCGAATCCTTCCAGTAAGCGGCGTCCGGGAGAAGCTTCTGGCGGCCCAGCGGTCGGGACTCCGTACGGTGATCTTTCCGCACCGAAACGCACCGGAAATCGACGCCCTGAACCCCGACGTGACCGAAGGTCTGGAGATCGTGCTGGCCGAGGAGATCCAGGACGTTGTAGAGCGTGCCCTCGTATGAGGGACCGAGACGAAAGCGGCGCACAGCGATGGACACTCCCGCCCGCCGGGCGGGAACCCTTCCATTCAAAGAGAAAGGAGCCGAAAATGGCGAGGCGCGTGGTGATCGATCGGGAAGCATGCATCGGGTGTCAAAGCTGCGTGGAGCTCTGCCCGGAAGTGTTCGCCTTTGATGCGGACGCGGAGAAGGCCGAAGTCATCAAGCCGGAAGGCGGACCGGAAGATTGCATCGAGGAAGCCATCGCCACCTGTCCTGTAGAGTGCATTTCATGGGAAGAATGACGGGATCTCGACCTATTCCTGCACGCCGAAGCGCTTGAGCTTCCGCCACAGGGAAACGCGGTCGATGCCGAGGATTTCGGCCGCGCGCGTCTTATTCCACTGGACTTTCTTCAACACCCAGAGGATGTATTCCTTCTCGGCTTCTTCGAGGGTCATGAATTCGCGGTGGCCGGGGCGCTGGATGCGTAGGGTGAGTTGCTGAAGGTCGGCGGGCAGATGCTGCAGTTGGATGATCGGTCCCTGGGCCAGAGCCACCGCCCGCTCGATGATGTTTTCCAGCTCGCGCACGTTCCCCGGGAACGCGTAGTTGACGAGGACCTCCAGGACATCGTCCGAGATTTCATCGACGGTTTTGCCCTGGTTCCCGGCGTGCTTTTCCAGGAAGTGGCGGCAAAGCAGGGGAATGTCGTCCTTTCGCTCAGAAAGGGGCGGCACATGGAGGGTGACCACGTTGAGGCGGTAGAAGAGGTCCTGGCGGAAGCGGTTCGCACGGACTTCCTTTTGGAGGTCCTTGTTGGTGGCCGCGAGCACGCGAAGATCCACGGGGACTTCGTCCGTTCCGCCGACCCGTATGAAATGCTTCTCCTGGAGCACGCGGAGGAGCTTAACCTGCATGGACGGCGGCATGTCTCCGATTTCGTCCAGGAAGACGGTCCCTCCCGAGGCCGCCTCCAACAGGCCGCGCTTCACTCCCCGCGCACCGGTGAAGGCTTCTTTTTCATGGCCGAAAAGTTCATTGGCTAGAAGCTCTTCCGAAAAGGCACCGCAGTTGATGGCCATGAAGCGGTTTTCGGCCCGCGGGCTCAGCTGGTGGATCGCCTTGGCCACCAGTTCCTTGCCGGTACCCGTCTCACCGAGAATGAGCACGCTGCAGTCAGCCGGGGCGATCTGTTCGATCATCCGCTCCAGGGCCTGCATCTTCGGGCTCTTCCCAATCAGCAGGGGAGGACGTTTCTGGTCGTCCACCTGCCGGCGAAGCTCGGTCACTTCCCGGCGAAGGTTTCGCCGTTCCAGCGCGTTACGCACCAGGTGACGCACCTCGTCCAGTTTGAACGGCTTGGGAAGGTAGTGATACGCACCCAGCTTCATGGCCTCCACGGCCGTGGAAACGGTGGCGTAGCCGGTGATCATGATCACTTCGGCATCGGGGTGAAGTTCCTTGCAGCGCTCAAGCACTTCCATCCCGTCCACCCGGTCCATCTTCAGGTCGGTGAGCACCAGGTCGAAGGGGTGTCTTTCCAATTCCCGAAGCGCCTGGATGCCGCTGTCCACCGCCACCACGCGGTGGCCTTCCTTCCTGATGACGTATTCCAGGTTTTCACGGGCGATCCGCTCGTCGTCCACAATCAGGACATCCGCAGTGGTCATGCGCTTCGCCTTGTGGAACTTTCAGGGGCTTTCAGGGGCAATCGGATAGTGAACCGGGTCCCTTCGCCGACACGGCTTTCCACGTCAATGGACCCCATGTGCTGCTGGACGATTCCGTACGCGATGGAAAGGCCCAGCCCCGTTCCGGCTCCCACTTCCTTAGTGGTGAAGAAAGGATCGAAAATCTTTCCCAGGTTTTCCTCCGGTATCCCACAACCCGTGTCTTCCACGACCACCGTCGCCTGGTTGCTCACCGGATCTTCCCAAGCCCGGATTCGTATTTCGCCAGGCGGTTCTTTGATGGCATGAATCGCGTTCATGAACAGATTCAGGAAGACCTGCTGCATGCGCTGGGTGTCCATGGGGATAACCAGGTCTTCCGGCACCTGCCGCACCAGCTCGATGCCCGGCGGAACCTGGCTGGAAATGAGACGAACGGTGCGCTCCACCACCTCCGTGAGGGCCACCGGGGCGATGGAAAATTCCTTGGCCCGGGAGAACTCCAGCAGGCCCTTGACGATATCCCGGGCACGCGCCACCTCCTGTTCCACGTTGGTGAGCATCCTGCGCAGAAACTCAGGGTCCGCTTCCCCCAGTTCTTCCAGGAGGATCTGGCACGAAGTGGAAATGTTGTTGAGCGGGTTGTTCAACTGGTGGGCGATACCCGAAGTGAGGATGCCGAGAGACGAGAGCTTCTTGGCCTGAACCAACTGATCCTGGCGGCGCTCCAGTTCAACGACCATACGATTGAAGGCTTCCACCACCTGCTGCGTTTCATCTCGTGTATCCAGAACCTCCAGCGGCTGGAAATCCCCCCGAGCGATCCGAAGGGTGCTTTTTTCGATCACCCTCAGAGGGCGGATGATCTTCCGACTCACAAACGGAACCAGGATGATCCCCAAAACAACAAGGATTGCCATGGAAACCAGAAGCTGAGTTTTGAGGGAGCGAATGATCAGAAGGATGCGTTCCCGTTCAAAGGCCACCAAGCTGTGAGCCAGGTCCACCAGGGTCTTTCCCCGCTCCCGGATCGCTTCTTCCAGAGCTTCCAGTTCCTGGTTGTGGGCGGGGTTTTCGTAGGAGGCGATCCGTTCTATGAGGTCCCGGTAGGCCAGCATTTCGCTCCGGATTCTTTTAAGTTGCGGAGCTCCCCGGAACCGACCGGCCTCCGGCGATATCTCATCGATGAGTTCCAGCCCGCTCTGTGTGAATCGCCTGTTTTCTTCCAAGGCGTCCGGAAGTCCATACAGAAAGAAGTTCTTCTCGTAACGGCGCATTTCCAGAATGATGTTGTTCAAGTCGTCGGCGAATTCGACGAAGTGGACCTTCCTTTCGATTTCGAGAAGGTGGGCGTAGGAAAGCCAGCCGATGGCCGCCACGCCGATGGTCCCCAGGGTCAGCCCGACGATCACCTTCTGGCGGATATTGAGATGTCGCGGAATTTTGAAGGGCATGGCGTTTTCCTCTGGATGCTGAAAATATCCCGGTTGGAACCGGGGGGCCCGTGGTCTACGGTTCCCGACGACGGTACGAAAAAGAAGCGGGTGGCGCAGGCTTTGCGCCTGCAACAGACCGACGACGCCGTGTCATCGATGATAGCGCTCCGGTGCCTCGCCGTCCACCGGTTTTGCCGAAGGCGCCTCCGGCGGATGAGGTCTGCTGCGGTTCTTTGAAGTGGCAGGTTCTCTCAGCCGTCCGCCGGCCCGGGGCGGCCAACACCGTTTATCCCCCTGTCGGCGCGGCGATTCGCGTCGACTTGAGGGGAAACCCCATCGAGGCGGCTCAGGGTCCGGAAGAAGACCAGGCCCCCGGCTGCGAGGTAGAGATGATAGGTGTAAAGGCGCCACAGGAAGAGGACGACACCTACGGAAGGCTTGGGGATAAGGTTAGAAAGGACATATAGGGTGAGCAGCTCGACACCTCCACCGCCCCCTGGAAACACGAGCAGCATGGAAAGACCGAAAGCGAACCCTTGAAAGGCCATCAGGGCGAAGGGATCCTCTCCTGCGGTGAAGAAGGCGATCGTCAGGGGCAGCACCCCGTACCGGCAGCCCATCTGAACCATAGACATAAAGACGACCCATCCGACAAGTCCCCGATGGTTCGAAAAAAGAAGGGATATGGCGGACCGTCCCAGACGGAGGTTCGAACGCAGTTCACGGCCGTCAGCTCTGAGTCGCCGTTGCAGACCGACCCAACGGCCGGGCAGCCTGCCCAAGCCGGCCGGGCATCCGTGGTGCCGTCGCGGCAGATACCGCCATACCAGCAAGAGGACCGTCGCTGCAGTGATTCCCCACAGAATCGGTTTCGGGAGTGCCTGCCATAAAGCGAAAACAAGAGAGCGCCAGCGGGTGCTGTCCCAAGCATCGGCGATGGCGAAAAGAAGGAGGACGCCGAACAGCAGCCAATCCACCATCATGTCCACCGCCAGCATGGAGCAGCCGATGGGGATGGCGAAGCCGAACTGCCGGAGAAGCCCGATGCGGATCGCCGCACCGCCCACACCACCCGGCGTGGCTGCGATCCCGAAATCCGCGGAAAGAACGATGGTCAAGGCATTCCGGAAACGCAGCGCATATCCCATACCTTGGGCGATCAACCGCAAACGGGCGGCATTGGCGACCCAGGACATCGCGACCACCAAGAACAGGCACGGAAATCCCCACCACGGGAACGCATGCAGTCGTTTCCACGTGCTCGGTTCCGACGTCGTCAAGACGATGATGCCGGCAGTGAGCGTGGCCAGGGTGGCGCCCTGCAAGGCGTAGCGCAATAGTCTTCGGGAACCGACCAGCGACCCGAGCGTTTGGGGGGAGGCTTTCCCTCCCTCGCGGCTTGCCGACCGATCCAGCGCAGAGGCCCTACCTGGCGGCCTCGGTGCGTCGCCTCGTGACTGAGCGGCTGACCGGCCCAAGCGCCGCCGTCCCGTTTCGGCCCTTGAGGAAATTTCAGGCCGCAAGCCGCTTCGTGCTCCGGCACAGTCTTCGGTAGAGTTCGGTCAGATCGGTGTAGGTCTTCCGCCAGGAAAAGTGGGCGACGATGCGGGCGCGCCGTCGCAGTCGATCTTCGGCGGTTTCGGGGATGGAAAGCAGTCGGGCTGCCGCTTCGGCGAGCGCCTCCCCGGTGGGGGCGTCGGCGAGTACGGCCGGGGTTTCACCCTCCACCGTGTCGTCGGCGCCGCCGCCTCGAATCACCAAGGTGCGGGCGCCGCAGGATTGAGCTTCTATGGATACCAGCCCGAAGGTCTCGCTGTCTCCCGGATAGACACACAAATCAGCCGCGGAATAGAACCTGGCCAGGTCTCTCGGCGATTCACGGTAGGGAAGCCAGGTGACGTCGTTTCGTCCTGCGGCCAACCGCTCGACCTTCCGCCGCTCTTCGCCGTCTCCCACAATGAGCAGGTGGCAGCCTGGGATCCGCCTTCGCAGTCGATCCATCATGGGAAACAGCTTCAGCACGTGCTTCTCCCGGGCGATCCTCCCGGCATAGACAATGAGTCGCCGAAACCGGGTGAGATTCAGATCCTCAAAGATTTCTTCTCGCGTCGCACACGGTCGGAACACTTCCGTATCGGTCCCCAAGGGGATGCGTACGATGCGCTGGATGCCGATGGCCTTTAACGTTTCCTTCACACGCTCGGTGGCCACCACGGTCACGTCCATGAGGTTGTGGAGCCGGGCCAGGTAGCCGTCGATGAACCATGATGTGGCATCGCGACCGATAGGACCGAGGAATTTTTCCGCCGTCCGGCCGAAGGCCCGGGGATACTCCGAATGGTAATAGGCGATCACCGGACACCCCCTCTTTCTGGCGTACTCGACCCCCACCCAAGCTGACCGGTAGGGATCGCCGACTTCGATGAGGTCAGGGGCTTCTTCGTCCAGAATCCTCAGAATTTGCTTGCGGGAAAGGAGCATCCGGTAGCTCGTGGATCCGATCATGGGAAGAGATCGGATTTCGTGGATGCGGGATCGTCCTTCAACGCGCACCCGGTTTCGGGCTCCGGGAATGATCACCACATGTTCCATGTCTTCTCTTGTGGCCACAAAGCGAATCTTGTCGGAAACGTAACGCTTGATGCCGCCGCTCAACGGACTGTGGAATTGAACGATGTCGCAGATTTTCATGATGCCCTATCCAAAAAGATCCTGGGGTTTCTGAGGCAAGGCGGTCCGTCTTTACGAGGCGGGCCTCCGTTCATGCGCATCGTGCGAGGTCTTTCGCAGCGGGGAGCGTACCGTGATAGGCGTGAAAGCGGGCCAAGGCTTCCTTCCCCATATAGCGGGCCAGCCATTCGGGTTTCGCCTGAGTCAGATCCACAAGGATCAAGGCGTCCAAAACGTTGGAAAAGCGTGGATCCACGTTGAACCCGAGAACACGTCCGCCCAATTTTAAGTATTGCTTCAACAGGATGGGTAGCCCCGTCTGGGTGGCTTCGATGTCGGAGATGAGGGCCGCCAGTTCTTCCAGGTCGGAAAGCACACAGCATACTCTGCGACTATCCCAGGGCAAAGGCGGAGCGATCCGCCTCAAGCTTTTGGCTCTGACAAAGCGGGAAAGCCGAGGAAGTGAACGGTGTGTTCTGAGGAAGGTCATCATCAGGTGCCTGGAGAGGGCGTGGTATTCGCTGTTGATGCTCACCGGGCCGAAAAGCAGATGATAGCGCGGGTGTTGGGCGACGAAGCGCCCGATGCCTTTCCACAGAAGCAGCATGGGGGAATAGCTTCTCTGGTATTCCGGACGCACAAAGGAGCGGCCCAGTTCCAGTGCGGGGTTGAGGAGGTCGAGTAGCGGCCTTTTGAAAGTGAAAAGGGTGCTGGTGTAGAGACCGTTCTTTCCGAATCGTTGCAAGATGTGGTCGGTAAGGCCCAAACGGTAAGCGCCCACCAGTTCCCGCCGCTCCCGGTTCCAAACGAAAAGATGGCGGTAATGAGGGTCGAATCCGTCGAGATCGATGGCCTTTCCGGTTCCTTCCCCCGCCTCGCGAAACGTGATTTCCCGAAGCCGACCGATTTCCTGTAACAGTCGGGGTATCCTTTGGGCTTCCGCATGAAAGACCTGATAAGGACCGCTTTCGAGGAGAAGTCGGTCGCGACCCAACCGATCGACTTCCGAGACCAGTTCTCCCGCTTCCACCGGCCCACCGATCGGTTTCGGAACCCCGTTCCCCCGATGGGCTCTCCGCCGCGGACAGGAATCTTCAAGACGAGCATCGGCTCCGGCGGTCCGGACTCCCAAAGCGTACGTCTTGAGCCTCAGGTACTCCATCATCCAGGCATCGCTTTTCATCGGAGCCAGTTTCTCGAAGGAAACGGTACGCCCGATGCGGACGGTGATGGGCTTGCCGCCTTTGTTGGTCACCTCGTGCGGAAGCATCACAGTGCGCAGCCGCGGATGCAGCAGCCCCATGACCTGGAAGAAGACGCTGTTGCACCCCTGAAAATACACCGGAAGGACCGCGCACTCGGCCTTACGTATCAATCGGGCCACCGTGGGGCTCCATGGGGGATCGGTGACGGTTCGTTTCCTGACGTGAAGATGAGACACCGCTCCCGCCGGAAAGACGGCTACCGTCTTGCCGTTTCTGAGCCAGCGCAGCGCTTCCCGAAGTCCGCGCACGTTCTTTTCCTTGGCGGAACCATGGCCGAACGGATCCACAGGGATGAACAAGTCCCCTAGTTCCGGAATACAATCCACAAGGTAGTTGGCCATGATCTTGACATCAGACCTCACGCCTAACAGGAGTCGCGCCAAAATAAGGCCCTCAATGGCACCGAAGGGGTGGTTCGCAACCACCATGAGGGGTCCGGTGGCCGGAATCCTCACCGCCTCTCGTTCGGCGATTTGAGTGGTTACGTCGAGAATGGCCAAGACTTCGTCTAAGAAGGAGAGGGGACCATCCACTCTGGAAACCCGGCGGTAGGCACGGTTCAGGCGGTTCAGGGAAAGCAGGTGTTCCAGTGAGCCGCGGAGCAAGCTGTAGAGGGCGCGCCGCCACGGGTTCGCTTCCGAGACCGTAGGGAGCGTGAAGATCTTGGGGCGATGGGAAGAACTCATCAATGGTCGACTCCTTCATTGCGGTCCCGGGGATCGCCACGGGTTTCACACTCAAGGGACTGTCAAGGGACTGTTGCCGGCGCCTCCTCGTCACGTTCCAGAGGTTTACTCTCACCCAAATGTGAAACGCGTGTGACACAGGCCTTTCTTTTGGGTGAAGTGCGTAGTAGCGTTCGCATTGCGACTCTTTAATCGCCGCTGCTTCCGCACGTCTCAGCGCCAACAGGCGACCCCGGGCTACGCGCCATATGCATCAAGCTAAGCGCATGACCCCACAATCAGGTGGCAACAACCTGGGAGCGCTGGCGTCCCGCCCGCAATTCTTGGGCTCCATGGCGTCCACTGCGTGCGGGACGCCCGCGCTCCCAGGGCCGAGCTCCCCGTGGCCGCTACCTTAGCTTGATGCATACCGAATGGGTGCAGATCTTTTGCTTCTTGTTCCCAAGCTCCAGATTGGGAACACAACTGTGCAGAAGCTCCAGCTTCGGTGAGGCCGTTCCCAAGCCAGCGCTTCGGAACGAGGGGAAACGGAGCTGATGCGCTTGCTGCTTCAAGGCCATCTGGATCTATCTCAGATGGTCACCCTGGATGTCGTTCTAAAAGATCCGCACCCATATCGAACCACGCGCCGCAGATCGCCACTGTCACACAACGGTCACTTGCCGGTGACGCGACCGTCACGACGCTTCCGCTAAAATTTTTGGGTCCTTGTTGTGAGATTCGCGGCTACGCTACCCGAAATCAGAGGGAAAATAAGGCAGGAGTCATGGCAGACGACAAGGCTCGAGTCCTTTTCATATGTGTGCACAACAGCGGCCGAAGTCAAATGGCCGAGGCGTTTTTGAACGATTTGGGAAGCGGTCGCTTTGTGGCGGAGAGCGCCGGCTTGGAACCTCGACCGATCCATCCCCAGGTGATCACCGTCATGAAGGAACTCGGCTACGACCTCTCGCGAAATTCTTCGGACAGTGTCTTCGAATTTTTCCGCCAAGGAAGGCTATATGATTATGTCATCACCGTCTGTGAAGAAGCCGTGGAAGAGCGTTGCCCCGTCTTCCCGGGGATCGCCTGCCGACTTCGGTGGCCTTTTCCCAATCCGGAGGAGCTCGCCGGTTCCGAAGAGGAAATGGCGGCGGCTCTCCGAAAGATCCGAAACGACATTCGCCGGAAGATCATCGATTTCATCCAGGAGGTCTCTTCCGCCGACTCGGCCGTTTCACACACTTGTAACAGGCTCTCCATGACGCCTTAACACGAAGCCCTTATCAAACGCGCATGACAATGAAGGATTCGCTACGATGCCCCAGGTGCCAAAGTGAGGCTCTTTATCGCTACGGCTTCACGCCGTCGGGGAAGCAGCGGTACTTGTGTGTAGTCTGTCAACACCAGTTCGTCGAGCATCCGGCTCGCAAGCCCCCGGAAGTTCGACCGTCGTGTCCTCGATGCGGACAACCCATGCACGTTTATATGCGGCGTGGCGGCGTCGTTCGGTTTCGGTGCACCCGGTACCCGGAGTGCCGGACCTACTTGAAGATTCGAGCGGAGGTGAGTCGGTCATGAGCTACTATGTGCACAGCGTACCCGGTCGTTTGCGAGTCAAGATTCCCATGGTGAGGTGCGAACCCGAGGCGGGCCGCGAAGTGGTCGAAATAGTTGAAAATATAAGGGGCGTCCGGCACGTGGAAGTCAACCCGGTGACAGGAAGCGTTGTGGTCCGCTACGATCCGAAGTGGAGTCGTTGCGAGGAAATTCTAGAGGTGCTTCAGAAGCATGGCTATTTCGATGAGCAAAAGGTCCTGCCCAACGACCCGCTCGTGGAAAATGCGGCCGTGAAGGCGAGCCGCATAATCGGGAAAACGCTTTTTGGCATGGCGGTGGAAAAAGCCTTCGAGGGAAGTGCTCTTTCCATGCTTGCGGCGTTCATTTGAAACACGCCGATCGGGCCGGCTGATCCTGATGAGGACGAGTCCTCGAGGTTTCCCAAGCCTTGGGGAGGAGTATGTCACCCATCGTGCAGTATGTCCTCGCGGGAATACCGCATGCCGATTCAACGAGCGTTTTTCTGACTTTCGTGTTTGTCGATGAGGACTTTGGTAAAGACCCCGAAGGCATACCAAAACGCCGTGTACCAAGGCGGCGCGGCCACTCTCCCCCGCAAGATCTGATACGCTCCAATCACCAGCAGACTCAAGAAAGCAAGGCCGGCCACGTCCAGTTCGCCACCGGAAAAGCGATTCAGCTTCTGATTCGCTTGCAGCAGGGGCGAGACGATGCGTTTTGAGACCGGAACCCTCCGAGCGCCTTGCAAATCCAAGGCAAGGAGCCGATGGTCTCGAATGAAGGCTCCGATATCGTCCAGATTCAGCGAGGAACCTCGGAGGAGCAGGCTGGCGGCATGCAAATTGACGTGGACTTCTTCGATCTGACCGCATTCCAAGAGTTTTTGAGCCAACCCCGGGGCCTGATGTGGATTGTCCCGCAGAGCAGGGACCTTGATGCGAAGTCGAGTGGGGGTCCAATGGGTCACGCGGCCCTGCGGCACGTCCACCATGCTTAACTCCTTACATTTCAGCTCTAATGTAACGCCCCGCCGATCCCCGATCCCGCATCAGACGGTCTCGACCAAATGGATACACCCGGGCTTCCCAGGGACTCTGCCGAAGGACGGCAGAGCCCGACGTCAGCGCACACTCCACGCCTTCCGTCTGCTCCTCAAGGGCGAAACAGATCCCGATCCGTTCCTGCTCCCCAAACTACTGGATAAGGCGAGACCTTCATCCAGTGATCAGGCTTCCGTGGCTTCCATCGGGGGAGCGTTGATCTCAGCCTTGGCTTCCGCCACCAGATCCTCGACGCTTTCGCCTACTTCGGCAACAGCCTGCCGGCCCTTTCGATAGACCAAGATGCCACCCTTGATGGCCGTCTTAGCCACCGGCTTCAAAACAGCCGCCACCGCGGGGATGACTATCGGGGCAAGAATCACCGCACCGATCCCGACCATCATTCCTGTGCTCGCGCTGAAACCATTGCTGAAAAGCTTCATGTCTTCTCCTTCTTCGCACTCCGCCCTTCGCTCGAAGGCCTCGTGCCTTGGGACTTTATATAATCGCTCTAACGAGACTCTTGCGAGGGCCGGGTGACTCAGCCGGCTGCTTTGTTCCCACCATTTGCTCGGCCCCAAACGCCAAATCAATCGGCTTCCGACACACTCGAACCCGCAAGATTTGTGAATTACATATCATGGCGCAATGGTAGTGAGCAATGGGGAAAATCATGTCTTGCCTACGGATAAACATTTATTTTTACCAACCCATGTTACACGCGCACCGCACGGCGGTGACAATACGGTTACGCTCGCCTCGCGGGGCGGTCAGGGTTTGCGGGTTCAGGGATTGAGGAAGCGTAAGGTTCTGAAAAATGACTCCCGTTTACTCTTTCCTAATCCGGCGGACAGGAAAACAGCAAACGTTTTCTTGACTTAAGCGGTGGAAGCGGCGGGGCGGCCCGGATCAGCGGAGCCGCTGTAGGGGAAGCGGTCTTCGACTCTGGAGCATCAGACCGCTTCCGGAAGGACGATACCATCTGCCGTTTGGCCACGGATACCACGGTAGAGGTCCCACGTCATTTCGAACGCTTTTCTGAAAGAACGGTATTCCATGGCCTTCCGGGCCGCCTCGGCCATGGTCTTGCGGCGATCCGGATCCTGCAAAAGTTTCCTCGCAGCTTGATAGAAGGCCTGTTCATCGTCGGCCTTAACGATGAAGCCGGTTTTTCGGTCGATAACGTTTTCCTGGGGACCGCCGGCGTCGGTCACGATGGCGGGAAGTCCTGAGGCTTGAGCTTCCAGCACCACGTTGCCGAAGGTGTCCGTTGTACTGGGAAAGGCGAAGATGTGGCAGGAAGCATAGGCCGCGGCCAGTTCAGCCCCGGAGAGGTATCCTGTGAAAACGGCGGGCATGCCTTCAAGTTCGGCTTTCATTTCGTTCAGGTAGGGTCCGTCTCCCACCACAACCAGTGACAGGTTTTGAATGGTTCGGTTCAGCCTTTTGAAGACGCGGACCAGGAGATCCAGGTCCTTTTCCTTGGAGACTCGGCCGACGTACAGGAGCCTGATACGGTCTCGCAGTCCGTAGCGGCGCTCGAAGTCCTCCGAAAACCGGGAAGGATGGAAGTGCTCGATGTCGACCCCTCGCGTGTAGGTCTGAATTTTTTCCGCCGCTATTCCCTTGCGGACCAGTTCATCCCCCGTGGCCCGAGACGGAACGTAGACCGTGTCCATCTGTTGGTAGTACCAGAGAACGAATTTCCACATAATATCTTCCAGAAAAGCATCGCCGGTGATGTGCCGGGCGTACTGGGGAAGGGCCGTGTGGTAGGTGGCGCTGATGGGCAGGTTGAGGATGCGGGCGACGGCGAGGGCGGCCAAGCCGATGGGGCCCGGCGTCGCCGAAAGGATGTGGGTGAAGCCCTTTTCGAAGCAGTAGCGAAGCATGTCGAGAAACGGAGGAAAATACAGTTTGATTTCAGGATACTCCGGGAGTTGATACACGCCGACGGGCTTAAAGTTCAGCACCCCCGTACGGGATTCATGGTGTCCATCGTGGCAGGTGATCACGGTCAGTCGCCTGCCGGTCTCCGCGGCGAGCTGCGCCTGTTGCAGGATGGTGAGGGCTACACCGTTGATCTGGTAGAGCGTGTCGGTGAAGTGAGCCAGCACCATGGTATCTGCGCCGTCACCGCCCCCTGCATTTTCTTCCAGCTTAAATCGGGCCTTGACTTCTCGGGCGATCTGAATGTCCTTGGTGAAGAGAGAAAAGGAAACAAAGTAGGGAGCGAGAAGGGTGTAGAGGGTTCCGGCGGAACCGATGCTACTGAAAACATCGAAGAAATCAGCACCCGCAATCTGATCAAGGACTCGCCGGGAAAACTGTGCCAGCACATTATTGGACACCCTGTTGACGAAATCGAACCAGGCTTCTTCGTGAGAGGCCCCTTCGGCCTCCCGGGAATCGGCGATGCGCTTCAAGGCCGGAATATTGGAAATGAGCCGGTGGGATTCCTGCCATAGGGCGGCAGCCGCCGAGGGTTTCTTATCGTTTCCGGAACGTTTGAATACCCTGCCGTAACGGGGAAGGAACCTGAGGCGCGGACTCCAATCGCCAGGGCGCGCCCCTTCCGAACGCTGCAGGACCCGTTCGAGAAACTGGAGCAGTTGGTCCCGGTGCACCTGGCGTTCGAAATGAAAGCGGTGCTTGTAGAACTGATAGGCGATTCCGTAGAGGTTGTGAGCCATGGTGAGTGGCGTGGACGAGACCCCGCCCACCGTTCCCTTACCGGCCTGTACCTCCCGTAGAAACGAACCGGCATCGGATGCTCCGGGGACTTCCGTCCAGGTCCGGGCGATGTTGAGGGAACTGTGATCGTCGGAGCCGCCGGTGAAGACCTTTTCCCAAGGAAGGTCAAACGCCGGGCGGATGCCGTGCTTTTCTTCGAGCCGCTCCATGACCGCGGGATTCAGGCGGGACGCGATGCATTCCAAGACCTGGTTTTGGATTTCGTTTCTCGCCCCGTTGATTTCTATGTACTTGAAGAGCAGTAGGAGCTTCTCGAAGTGGTCGGTGGTCAGGCGGTCATTGATGGCATAGAGCGGGTGCGCCACGGCGTGAAAGATCTTTTCACTCCGCAGGTAGCCTATCAGATCGAAAATGTTCTCCCGCGCCTTCTGGATCGCCTCATGCTGCCGTTCGTCGATGCTGTAGACGAGCACGTGGATCTTGCAGCCGTCTTCGGGGAAGTACGTGGTCACCTCCTCACCGATGAAGGTGTTGGGCAGGTGCGCGATCTCCAGGGCACCGCTGATGGTGTTGTGATCGGTGATGGTCACCGCCGTCATGCCCTTGGCCTGGGCGATGCGATAAAGCTCCAGGGGTTCGGTGAAGCTCTCCGGGCAACCGATCTTCTGGAGAATCCATTGAGACGGCCGATTGGAAAACTTGGAATGTACGTGAAGGTCGGCTTTCATGCTGCAGTCTCTCCTGGTGGTGGAATGCTCTATGGACGGAGTCATGTTCCGGCATGTGTCCTCCGCCGCCTTGCCCCTGAGAATCTTACGTTCTGATTGACTTGGGGTGTTTATGGCAGCCCTTGTCTTCGGCACCATCGCGGACAGGTTACGGTTGAGTCACAGGGCGGACTTCTTTGTAATGTCACCGAGCCGTCACGGAAACGCCGCCGATCTTGCCTCATTTGGGGTCTTCGTTGAGCGGTTCAGCCGCTCCTTTGGTCTCTCTGGTTGTTCCCGTCCCCGGGGTGCGTTATAGTCTTAAATGCTGAACGGCCCGACACCGGAGCCCGCAAGGCGAAGATCGTTTGCGCTCCCATGGATCGAACTCTCACCCCCACCTCGATGAGGAAACCACACGGAAAATGCCCAAAACCTATATCCTGGACACCAACGTTTTGCTGCACAACCCCGATGCCCTTCTTGCTTTCGCCGATAACCTGGTCATTGTGCCTTTTGCGGTCATCGAGGAAATCGACAACCAGAAGCGCCGCCAAGACGAAATCGGGCGCAACGCCCGCCTGGTTTCGCGCCGCCTGGACGAAATGCGGGCGCTGGGACATCTTTCGGAGGGAATCGCGTTGCCCAATGGAGGGACCCTTCGCGTCGAACTGAATCACCAGGAACTGGCAGACTGTCCGCCGGGGCTCGACCCCGGCAAGTATGACAACCGTATCCTCACCTTGGCCCAGGGACTCCGGCGCCAGAGCGCCCAGACCGTCATCATCGTGACCAAGGACCTGAACCTTCGCATCAAGGCCGATGTGCTGGGCTTGGCCGCCGAGGACTTCTACAGCGACAAGGTGGACTATCATGAGTTATATAAAGGAGTTAGGGAGCTCTTTCTGGCAAGCGAGGAGCTGAATACATTCTACCAGGAAAACGGGCTGCCGTGGAACGGCCCAACCGCCTTCTATCCCAACGAATTTGTGGTCCTCAAGAGCCTGGACAACCCATCGCAGTCCGCTCTCTGCCGCCACATCGGCAGGCACCTGCACCCACTCCGCCACGAGCAGGCCGTGACCTGGGGCGTCAAGCCGAGAAACAAGGAACAGAAATTCGCCCTGGAGCTCCTGCTGGACGATTCCGTCCAGGTGGTCACCTTGGTGGGACGCGCCGGTACCGGAAAGACGCTTCTCGCTCTAGCGGCCGGCATGGAAAAGGTCCTGGAGCAAAACGCGTACTGCCGGTTCCTGGTAACCCGCCCCGTGATCCCCATGGGAGACGACCTGGGTTTTCTTCCGGGCACCAAGGAAGAAAAGCTTCGCCCTTGGATGCAGCCCATTTACGACAACCTGGAGTACCTCTTTCGAGATGCCGACGACCCATCGGACCTGATCGACGACCTCCTCCACCGGGGAACCCTGGAACTGGAAGCGCTCACCTACATTCGCGGGCGCAGCATCCCCAGCCAGTTCATCTTGTGCGACGAAGCGCAGAATCTGTCGCCCAACATGATCAAGGCGCTCATCACCCGGGTGGGGGAAGGGACGAAGATCGTCTTCACGGGGGATCCGGAACAGATCGACCATCCCTATCTGGACGCCAGCAGCAACGGCCTCACCTATCTGGTGGAAAAGCTCAAGGGCGAAAACCTGGCGGGGCACGTGACGCTTTTCCAGGGAGAACGTTCGCGGGTGGCGGAAATGGGAGCGAGCCTCCTTTAGGATTTCCATGCCCGACAGCCTCAACCCCGTCGATGTAGCGTTGATGGGCGCCGTCTCGAGCGAAGTGGACCGCTTTGCCACGATGCTGCGCAGCCCCTTCGCCCTGGATCTATTTCCGGGCGCGACGGGGGTCTGCGGTCGGGTGGGAGCACTCGGCGTGGCCCTCCTCGTTTCCGGTGTCGGAAAGGTGAACGCATCGGCCCTCAGCGCCGCACTCCTTACCCGCTATCCGGTGAAATCCTTGTGGCTCGTGGGCTCGGCGGGAGCCTACCGGGAAGGCCCCCTGCAGGTAGGTGACGTTCTGGTTTCGGAAACCATCTTCTGCGGCGACGAAGGGGTCCTCAAGTCCGACGGGACGCTCGGCAATCGGGCCATCGGTATCCCACTCTTTCACCGGGACGGAGAGCCCTTCTTCGAGACCCTTCCCATAGATTTTTCGCCCGCCCTTCGTAGAGTTCGGGAAATCACTCCGGCGGGCCGATATCGCTTGGAAGAAGGTCGGGCACTGAAAGCTTCCGGTGAATTCGGAACGGATTCCCCGGGCATAAGAAAAGACCGTGATGCGGGGGCAGACTTCCGGCTTTTCTTCGGGCCCAGCGTGACCGTGAGCCTCGTGAGCGGCGACCGACAGACGGCATGCGACCGTTACCGGATGTACGGAGCCTGGGCTGAAAACATGGAAGGAAGCGCCGTGGCCCAGGTTTGTTGTCGTTTCAGGGTCCCCTTCCTGGAATGCCGGGGCATCAGCAATTTCGCGGGCGATCGACGAAAAGACCGCTGGCGTCTGGACGAGGCGCTGGAGCACCTCTACGGCGTGGTGCGCGTCTGGCTGGAAACTTATAGTGCCGCGACGCCCGAAGGACGCGTTGAGAAGCTCGGGTAGCGAGGCAAACCCGAGGGGAGAACTTCCTTTTTCAGGTGCGCGTGTTTGGTGTATAGGAACTTCGAACAAGGCGCCTTGAAGGGTACGGCCCGGCTGATGGATTCCGGCCCGTTTCATGAGTCATTTTGTCGCCTGGGCCGGGGGCCCACCACATCGGGCCTGGAAATGCAGCCCGGCCGGCTTTTTTTGTCGGAGATCGTCATGGCTCTTTATCGATTCAGCCTGGGGTATTCGCCATGCCCCAACGACACTTTCATCTTTTGGGCCCTGGCCACGGAACGGTTTCCCACCGATCCGTTCCGATTCAACCCTTTCCTTGCCGACGTAGACATGCTGAACCGCAAGGCGGTCGCCGGTGAACTGGAAATCACCAAGATCTCTTTCCACGCTTTGCTGGAATGCCTCGAAGATTACTGGGTGCTTCGTTCGGGAGGCGCCTTGGGCCGGGGCTGCGGGCCGCTCATCGTGGCTCGCCGACCCGTGTCTTTGGAAGACCTCGCCGACCAGCCCATCGCCATTCCAGGCCGCCTCACCACCGCGCACCTGCTGCTGCAGGCTACCGGGCGCCATCGGGGCGAACGGGTGGTGATGCCTTTCGATCGGATCATGCCTGCCGTGGCCTCCGGCGATGTTGCCGCCGGCCTGGTGATCCACGAAGGCCGTTTCACCTATCCGTCGTGGGGGTTGCATCGAGTACTGGACCTGGGCAAGTGGTGGGAGGATGAGACCGGGTTACCGCTTCCCTTGGGATGCATCGTGATGCGCCGTGACTTGGGACGAGAAGCGGCTCGGGCGGTGGAGGAGCTCATCCGGGAAAGCCTGCTCTGGGGACGGCGCGAACCGGAACGCGCCTGGCGTTATGTCACACGGCACGCCCAGGAAATGGCTCCGGAGGTCATCCGACAGCACATAGACACCTTTGTGAATGAATTCAGCATGAACGTGGGGCGAGAAGGGAAGCGGGCGGTGCGCCGGTTGCTGGATGAGGGACTCCGGCTGGCGGGAAAGGCTTCGCCGACGCTATCGATTTTCTGGGACGACGAGCCATGATGTCCCGACCGCCCGACGACCGGCTTCACTCAATGCTTTCACCGGGAGGAGCACACCATGGAGAATGCCGCAGGACCTGTTTTCTTGTTCCCTCATACGACGTTGCCCGAAACCCTTTTCCGTCAGTCTTTCTTTATGCTTCCGCCGTTGCGCCTGCTGGAAGTTCTGAAGCCTGCGGTCGTTCCCGGCTGGGGACAAGCGCGGTTTCACACCTGGCCCGTCTTCGCCGACGAATCCTGGCGGCAGCCCGTCCGGAGTTTGCTCGAACAGTATCGCGGTATAGCGTCGGTCTATGGCGATGAAGGAATACTCACCTTCGTCCAAGGGCGTCTCCAGGGAGACGACCTATCGGAAACGCGATTCCGCATCCAATCGGAGCTTCGGGGACGCGCGGCGACAGCGGAGGACCCCGCCCGTGAACTGGCGTTGGAGGCCGCGGTCTTCCTGGAATTGGCTCGAGAGCTGGACGAAAAGGAACTGGAACTCATGCAAAGTCTGTCTCAAGTGGGGCGGCTGGAAGAGGCGTTCCGTAAAATCCTTGGGGCCACCGACGAAGAGGAAGCTGAACTTCAGCATGCGGTCCAAACGGAAAACCCGCCATTGGCTCCGGATTGGGGACACTTTTCACACGAAATGAGGCGCCGGGTCGGGATGGCTTTTCGTCTGCTGAGTCTACGGCCGCCGGAGAAGGCCCCGGTTTTCGTCGCGATACACCAAGATGTGGTAACCGAATTGATGGATCCCTTTCAGACCGAGAGAGAACGAAGTGGTGAAGCCTGGGAGCCTTTGGTTTACGAGCTATGCACGTTTCCCAGTTTGGAAGGCCTGGACGCGGCGACCTTCACGGACATGATGGAGGCGATGGAAGATTCGGGGATCCTATCGGCTTACTTCGACGCGTTCCAACCCGTCTTCGATGATCCACAACATGAGGGGCGACGCCGTTCCTTGGTTCTTGCGGGAGAAGCACTTCAGCAACGCGCTGAAGCCTTTCTGGAAAACCGCGGCATCCAAACGGCTCATTCGGTGAAGCTCATCGGCACGTTTCCCGACCGGCTTACATTGTCCGACGTGTGGAAGCGCTTCGACAAGAGAGGTTGGGAAACGCTCGGGAAATCCCAGGCCCTTTGGGAAGCCGTTCCAGCGCTGCTCCATCTGGAAATCGGCGGCTGAACGCGGGAGGCGGGTTCTCAAGGCGCCCTTCGCCGATCTCTCTCAATGGTACCGCTTCGCGACAGCGTATAGAACTTGTCCAAAAAACGGACACGCCATCCCCTGGCCGGAACTCATGGGCGGCCCGCATCTTCGGCAAGGATTGCGGCGCGGTCGGTCTTTTCCCAAGGCAGATCCAAATCCGTTCTTCCCACCTGCCCATAAGCTGCGAGTTTTTGGTAAAAGCCTTTGGGGTAGCGGGCCGGCAAAAGGCGCAGTTCGAAGTTCTTGAGAATCCCTGCGAGCCTGAACTCGAAATGCCGCTTCAACAACTCCGCGATCCGGGCTTCGGGAAAGGCGCCGCTTCCGAAAGTCTCCACCTGAAGGCTGAGAGGCCCCGGCAGGCCGATGGAATAGCTCAGCTGGATTTCACATTCGCGGGCGAGTCCGGCGGCAACCACGTTTTTGGCGGCATATCGGGCCGCATACACCCCGGAACGGTCGATCCGGGTCGGATCCTTCCCGCTGAGGGCCTTCTGGCTGTGGCGGCAGTATTCTCCATAGGTGTCGACGGCATTTTTTCTTCCGGTGAGCCCCGAATGGGAGGCAGGTCCCCCACCGATGATGGGACCATCGGGGTTGATGAAGATCTTCGTTCGAGCATCCGGTTTGATCGGCTCGCTTCCGAAAACCGGCGAGATGACAGTGTCCATCAAATCGTCTTGAACGCGTTGGGCCTTGGGATGGTCGGGTCTTTCCTGACTCGTGGTAATAATGATGCTTTGGATTCTGACGGGTTGGCGGCTGCGGTATTCGACGCCGACTTGAACTCGTCCGTCCGCCAGGAGGTAAGGGAGGGTTCCGTCCATACGGACGGATCCAAGCTTTCGAGACAGACGATGAGCCAAATACAACGGAAGCGGCAAAAAGGCCGAAGTCTGGTCACAGGCGAAGCCGAAAACCGTGGCCTGGTTCTTGACCGCGATCCGATTGATTTCTTCTTCCGACAATCGCCGTTCGTCGAAGGCGTAGGCGGGATCTGCGGGAGTTTCCTGCAACGTGGTGAGGATACTGGCGGATTTGGGATTGAAATCGGGTAGATCGTAGCCGACGGAATGGATGACCTGCCGAGCGGTGTGGGCGCAATCCACGCCGGCGGACGAAGCGTAGCGAACAGCGATGAAAATAACGGCCTTGGAGACCGCGCATTCGGCGCGAACTCGGGATGTGGGGTCCTGAATCAGGAAGTGATCCACGATGCCGTCGCTGATCTGGTCACATAATTTATCGGGATGACCGGAAGTGACGGATTCGGATATAAAGACGAAGTCTTCTCTCATGGCTGGATTCCCGAAGCTTTCGTTGTTTTTGTGGATTCGTTGACGAGAAACGAGGCTAGAGCGGTTCCGCCGATCACGGCCGCGTCGAGCCAATTCAGGGCCGGTATGCCCAGCAGGCGTCGCAACGATGGAACGAAGAAGGTACACGCTTGAAGGAGCAACGTGCCGGCCATCGCCCAGTTGAGATGTGGATTCGGCGGTCGAGCGTCTTCTTTGAAAAGGGAATGGTGTTCCGAGCGGCAACTGAAGGCGTGAAGGAGTTGGCCGAGGGTGAGGCTTTGGAATGCCAAGCTGCCAGCAGCCGGGCCCATTCCATATCGTCTGATACCGTAGGCATAAGCCCCCATCGCGGCGGCGCTGATGGTCGCCGATTCCCAAGTCATTCGCCGGTAGTCTTCCTTGGAAAAGAGCGGCGCTTGAGCCTCGCGAGGCGGTTGCTTCAGAATGTCAGGTTCCGCAGGCTCCAAGGCCAGCGCCAGCCCCGGAAAGATGTCCGACACGGTGTTGATCCAAAGGAGCTGCATGGTGTTGAGCGGCGCGCCGATGCCCATGGCCATGGCGGAGGCCATGACCATGATTTCACTGAAATTGGTGGAAAGGAAATAATGGACGGACTTTTTGATATTGGTATGAATAGTTCGTCCGTCCGCCAAGGCGGTGACCAGAGTCTCCAAATCGTCGTTTTCCAAGACGACGTCGGCGACTTCCCGGGCGAGATCGGTGCCGCTCCGGCCCATGGCGATGCCGATATCCGCGGCTTTGAGTGCCGGCCCGTCGTTGATGCCGTCGCCGGTCATGGCCACGACGCGATTGCCCAACTGAAGCGCCTGCACGATTTGAAGCTTGAGGGCCGGACTCACCCGCGAATAGGCATGCGCCTTGGTCGCCAAAGCTTCCATCATTTCGGGGCTCAAGGACCAAAACTCTGAGGAATCCAAAATCACCAACGGCTTTCCTCGGCTCAGGTTCAGCTGCTGCGCCACCGCCTGGGCCGTGGGGCTCTGATCACCGGTGATCATGATCGTATCGATCCCCGCTTGGTGAAAGACAGCAATCAGCTCCTTGACGCCTTCTCGGATGGGGTCGGCCATGCCGATCAGTCCGAGCCACGTGAGACCATCTTCCGGCTGATCCCCGTCGAAGGTGGCATACGCCACTCCAAGAACACGCAAGGCATTGCCGGCCATGCGTTCATTTTCCATTTGGATCTGCAGGCGGTCTTCTTCGGAAATCGCCACAATGGTGCCTCCCGCTTCCAGTCTCCACGCACACTGCTCCAGGACCTCCACAGGATTGCCCTTTACCGCAAGCAGGCGACCTCCTTCCGGCCGTTGATGTGTGGTGCTCATGAAAAGGCGGTTTTCTGCGCGGTGCCGGGTGTGGAGCACGGGATGGCTCCGTCGAAAAGCCACGATATCGAGTCCGGCCTCAAGCGCTGTTTCCATAATGGCTCGTTCGGTGGGAGAACCTCGCAGCTTGTAAGACCGTTCTTTCTTGGAATCGTTTTCGATTTCGGTTTCGTTGCAAAGCGCGGCCACCTGAAGAAGCCGCCACAGGCATTCGTCCTTCGCCGCTTCGATCTCCTGATCTCGCCATATGAAACGGCCGTCACGAACGTCTACGCGGCCTCTTCCGCAATCCAGCGCCATGACGGTCATCCAATTTTGGGTGATGGTGCCCGTTTTGTCGAAGCAGATCACTTGAACGGCTCCCAGGGTTTCAGCCGCGTGGAGATGACGAATCAGCACACCGTGTTCTTTCATGCCTCGGATAGCCAAAGCGAAGGTCGTGGTTGCTGCGGCTGGGAGCCCCTCCGGAATGGCGGCGGCAGCCAAGGACACGGCGGTTCGTAGCATCATCAACAGCCCGTAACCGCGTACCAGCCCCACAACGAAGACAAAGCCGCAGATGCTCAGACCGAAGAGGACTAGATGATCGCCCATCTGGCGCAGCTGTCGTTCGATGGGTGTCTCCGGCGCTGTCGTCTCCTGAAGCAGGATGTGGATGCTTCCCATCTCGGAATGGCGACCCGTGGCGACCACAATGGCAAGGCCCCGCCCGCTCAAGACGAGAGTTCCCATATAAACCATGTTCGTCCGATCCGACAGAGGGGCGTTCGCCGACAAGAGGGCATCTACGGTTTTGGCTACAGGGATGCTTTCCCCGGTGAGCGCTGATTCGTCCACAGTCAGTTGATCGGAGGCGACAAGGCGAGCGTCCGCCGGGATGAAGTCTCCCGGACTCAACGCGATGAGGTCTCCCGGAACCAATTCATGAGCTGGAATTGTCCGGAGTCGGCCTGCGCGGACCAAGGAGGCGTGGGGTCTCACAACCTTCTGCAACGACTGGATGGTGCGTTCCGATTCGCTTTCGGTGACGTAGCCGATGATAGCGTTCGCGACGACGACCCCCATGATGGCCACCGCCTCGAACAGTCCACCGGTCACCACCGAAAGGCCGGCGGCAGTACCCAATAGAGCCACCGGCAGGGAAAGAAACTGGCTGGCAAAGAGCGTCCATTTGGAACGGGGCGAAGGCTCCGGAAGCTGGTTCGGTCCATAGGTTTGGAGGCGCCTTCCGGCTTCTTCCTCGCTGAGGCCGTAGGTCACATGGGTGTCGAGTACCGCCGCCACCTCTTCCACCGATTTGGTGTGCCATGGCTCTGAGGGATACTCCGATTCGGTTTTGAAGCGCCTCAAGAGCTGATGCGCCACCGTTTTTCCCGATGGAGTGCGGTCTCGCATCGCCTGCTGTACCGGTCCGCCTCCAGGGTTCCGCTCAAACGGCGGGGTTTTCGATTCCTTACTGCATGCCGATGGCGGTGTTTCGGTCCAACCATCAAGGAGTTGGTAGACGGTGTCGATGATCGTGGCATGATCTTGTTTCGAATTGAAAGACAGCAACACGTTTCCGGTGATGGTGCTCGCCGAGACATGAGTGATCCCGCGTCTGTGCCTCAGGCCGGCTTCCAGATAATCTTTCAACGTCCGAGAATCCCGAAGGCCTTGGACATGAAGGCGGATCCGGCCCGCAACCTTGTCATGAACAACTTTCAGCACGTCCTTCCACCTTCATGTACCCCAAGGTTCAACGCACTCCTTGGCTGCATTTGTTTGTTTCAGGCGATTCAGAAACCAGCCCGCTTGGACCCGGGAAGCGATTCATAGTGTGGGTGAGCGACCGGAACCTTTTTCCTACGTGTTTATTGTTACATTTACGTGACGATCCCTCAAAATGCTTTGATCCTTCGATCCCTACGGCTTGCCGAACTCATCGTGTGAAGGGAGCTGCGGGGATCCCGCCTCGGCCCTTCCACAGTTCCACCTTGTTCCCAAGCTCCAGATTGGGAACACAACCGTGCAGAAGCTCCAGCTTCGATTCCCACGAGGCCGTTCCCAAGCCAAAGCCTGGGAACGAGGGGAAACGCCAGAGCTTGGAAACGAGCGGGAAATTCTATTTCCCCTCCCCTTGTGGGAGGGGATTAAGGGGAGGGGGAAAGGGGGAATTTTTCATCCTTCGTTGTGCCCGTGCCCGGGCATGGGGGTTCGTTAGACTTTTCCGTGTTCACCGGATGGAGCTTGAAGATCCCATGGGAAAACGGTTAAGGATTCCATTCCGGCGGCATGAGCCATGATCCGGAACCGAGGGTTCATGAAGGAGGCGGAAGCTCAAGTGGAAACGAGTCGGTCGATGTCCCCCTCGGGACAAATACCGGATGAGGAGGCACCCGCCATCAGGCTGCGCGGAGTCTCACAGCACAACCTCAAGGGAATCGACCTGGACCTCCCGCTTCATCGGCTTATCGCGGTCTCGGGGGTGAGCGGATCTGGGAAATCGAGCCTCGCCCTGCACACGCTTTACGCCGAAGGGCAGCGCCGCTACGTGGAGACCTTTTCCCCCTACGCTCGGCAATTTCTCGAACGGATGGACCGTCCGAACGCCGACCGTATCGAAGGCGTTCCACCCGCCATCGCCATCGAATCGGGAACCACGGTTCGCACATCGCGGTCCACCGTGGGCACCATGACGGAAATCAACGACCACCTGAAGTTCCTGTTCGCGCGGCTTGCGGTGGCCCATTGCCCGCGCTGCGGCCAACCCATAGCTGAAGATACTCCGGAAAGTGTCGCCGAAAGGCTGAAGGGGCTTCCCGCCGGAAGTCGGGTACTCGTGACGTTTCCGTTTGTCGCGGAGCCCGAGGCCGGCTGGCCCGAGGCCCTGATTTCCCAAGGATTTCTGAGAATTTTTCGCGACGGGCGAACGGTGGAACTGGATGAACTGGACGAAAGGGAGCAAGCCGCGCTTTCCGGAAGTGAGGTGCTCGTGGTCGTGGACCGGCTTCAATGGCCGAAGGCCGCTCCGGAGAGGGTCTCGGATTCCCTGAGGACCGCTTTTTCACGCGGCGGCGGCCGGTTGTGCGTGGTGGCGCTCCCCGACGAACGTTACTGGTTCAGCCAGGATTTCGGATGCGCCCGATGCCGCCTGGATATTCCACCGCCTTCTCCCAATCTTTTTTCGTTCAACAGTCCTTTGGGAGCGTGCCCCACCTGCCGGGGTTTCGGACGCATCATCGGGGTGGACCTGGACCTCGTGATTCCGGACCGGCGGCGTTCCATCCGCGAAGGCGCGATCAAACCGTGGAGTCCCGACCGGGTGGAGTACGAGGAGCTTCTCGATTTCTGCCGCAGGGAAGAGATTCCCGTGGACGTTCCCTTCGAAGATCTCGCGGAAGACCAGCAGCGAAAGATCCTCGACGGCACCCGTAGCTACTACGGCGTCCGCGGATTCTTCCAGTGGCTGGAAACCAAGACATACAAAATGCACGTGCGGGTGTTTCTCTCACGCTACCGGGCGTATCTGCCCTGTGCCACCTGCGGCGGGACCCGCTTTCAGGATGCCGCCCGGTGGTACCGCCTCCGGGGCAGAACCATCGACGCCATCAATGCCTGGCCGGTGCATCAATGCCGCGGGTTCTTCAGCGAGCCCTGGCCGGAACTGGAAAAGGACCCCGCCGCTCGCCTGCTGGTGGATGAAATCCGAAGCCGGCTCGATTTCCTCCACCAAGTGGGCCTCGATTACCTCACCCTGGATCGCCAGTCGCGGACCCTTTCAGGCGGCGAAGTTCAAAGAGTCCACCTCACCCGCGCATTGGGTTCGGCGCTTGCCGATGTACTCTACGTTTTGGACGAACCCAGTGTCGGGCTGCACGCCCGGGACAGCCGAAGGCTCATGGAGCAACTCCGCCGGCTGGTAGAACTGGGAAACACGGTTGTCGTGGTCGAACATGACCCGGACATGATCCGATTCTGCGACCACGTGGTGGACATCGGCCCGGGAGGGGGCGAAAAGGGAGGCGAGCTGGTCTACCAGGGAGCGCCGGCCGGTTTGGAACGCGAACCGCGGAGCCTGACCGGGGCCTATTTGGCCGGGCGGCTTTCTCCGGTGCAAGATAGGATGCGGAGGCCACCGGACTGGAATCGGGCGATTGTGGTCGAGGAAGCCGCGGAACACAATCTGAAGCGCGTCACCGTCGCTTTCCCCTTGGGATGTCTGGTGGGGGTGAGTGGCGTCTCGGGATCCGGAAAGAGCACGCTCATCGATGAAATCCTCCACCGGGGCTGGCTTCGCGCCCGGGGGCTTCCCACCGAAAGCCCCGGTCGATGCCGGCGGATCACGGGCTTCGATCTCGTGGACGAACTGGTCTTGGTGGACCAACAGCCCATCGGCCGGACTCCCCGCGCCAACCTCCTCACCTACACCCGGGTGCTCGACCCGCTCCGCAGACTCTTCGCCCGAACGCCCGAAGCGCAGGGGCGCGGCTTCACGGCCCGCCATTTCTCCTTCAATACCCCGGGCGGTCGCTGCGACGCGTGCCGAGGCGAAGGTTATCAGCGCGTGGAAATGCAGTTCCTGGCCGATGTCTTGATCCGTTGCCCGCGCTGCGACGGCCGTCGTTTCAAGGACGACATCCTCGCCATTAGCCTCCGGGGCCTTTCCATCGGGGACGTCCTGGAGTGCACAGCGAGTGAACTGCTGGAGCGTTTCGGTGACGAACCTGCGGTGGTTCGAGCCCTGGAACCGGTGGTCGCCATCGGGCTCGACTACCTGCGACTGGGGCAACCCCTGAACACCCTTTCCGGCGGCGAAGCCCAGCGCCTCAAGCTGATCCGCTATCTGACGCCGCAAAAATCCACAGATGACCCCCGCTGCCTCTTTCTGCTGGACGAACCCACAACCGGCCTCCACCCCCACGACCTGAAGCGGCTCCTGGACGTGCTCCATCGCCTGGTGGACCGAGGGCATTCCGCCGTGGTGGTGGAACACAATCTGGATCTCCTCGCTTCCTGCGATTGGTTGATCGATCTGGGGCCGGAAGGCGGCGAAAAAGGCGGCTATGTCGTGGCCGCTGGACCTCCCGAAAGGATCTGTAATACCGCGGAAAGCATTACAGGCCGTTTCCTCCGGGGCCGCATGGGACATCAAGGGCGGGAAGCGCGGGAACCCCTCCGTGAAAGCAATGTGCCGGTCGAGACCGAATCGGACGGGGTCGCCTTCGCAACGGCCCCGCGGCTGTCGGCTCCCCCACGGATCCTTGTGCGAGGCGCGAAGGAGCACAACCTCCGGTTGGACCACGTGAGCCTGCCCCGGGACCGGATGACCGTCATCACAGGGTTGAGCGGTTCCGGAAAATCCACGCTGGCTTTCGATGTGCTCTTCGCTGAAGGTCAGCGCCGATACCTGGAATGCCTCTCCTCTTACGTACGCCAGTATTTCAAGATTCTCGAAAAGCCCGACGTGGACCAGATTCTCGGGCTTCCGCCGACGGTCGCCATCGAACAACGCTCCTCGCAACCGGGCCGAAGGTCCACCGTGGCGACCATCACGGAGATCTATCATTTCCTGAGGCTCCTTTACGCCAAGTTGGGCCGCCAGCACTGCCCGGACTGCGGGTTACCGCTGGAAGCGTTGAGCGCCGACGCCATCCTCGCCATGGTCGAACGGGCGGCCGCCGACGGCCCCGTGCGCCTTCTGGCACCGCTCATTCACGGGCGCAAGGGCATCTACCGCGACCTCTTTGAAAAACTCCACCGGATGGGATTCACGACGGTTCGGGTGGACGGCGTCCTCCTCCCACTGGCCCCCCCGCCATCCCTCCACCGGCACCGGGAACACGACATTGCGGTGGTGGTCACGGATCAGGAGGAGGCCACCGGGGAAGGCATGGGTCTCCGCGACGCGGTACTCCAAGGATTGAGTCTCGGCGGCGGTACCATCGAAATCATGACCGGCGAGTCGCAGAAAATCCTTAGCCGCCACCTCTACTGTCCTCGCTGCGACAAAGGCCTGGCTCCGCTGGACCCGCGGCTCTTTTCCTTCAACAGCCGCCATGGGGCCTGCCCCCGCTGCGACGGCCTCGGCCGGATCCGCAGACTCAACACGGACCGTCTCATCGGACCCCCTGGTCGCTCGATCCGCCAGGGACTTCTCGCCTTCCTCCAGTCACGACGCCGCTGGCGCAACAAGGTTTCCCGGTTGGAACGCCAGTGGACCCGGCAGCTTGGCATCGACCTGGATCGACCTTTTGAGGATCTCGACGAGCAACAGCGGCAGGAACTGCTCCACGGTGGGAAAGGCCGCATCACGGGCGTTGTGCCACTCCTCGAACAGATGGCCAAGGACGGCTCTTCGGGAAACGGGGCTCAGGATCTCTACGACGATGTGACGTGCCCGCAGTGCGAGGGAAAGCGCCTGAACGCCCAGGCCCGTTCCGTTTATGTCCAGGACCGGACGCTCGCTGACCTTGTGGCCCTGAGCGTGGCCGATTTTCGCGAAACCTGTGCCGACTTTCGATTTGATGCGCAAAGCCGGCCCGTTTGGGACGCCATCAGCCGTGAAGTGATGGAGCGCACCGATTTTCTCATGCGCGTGGGGCTCGACTACCTGGAACTGGACCGTTCGGGCGATACCCTTTCCGGCGGGGAGGCTCAACGGATACGGCTCGCGGCCCAGCTCGGTTCCAACCTCCGGGGCGTCTGCTACATCTTGGATGAACCCACCATCGGTCTGCACCCCGTAGACAACGCCCGGCTCCTGGAAAGCCTTCACCAGTTGAAGCGCCGCGGAAACACCATCGTGGTGGTGGAACACGATCTGGAAACCATGCGCCAGGGCGACCTGGTGGTCGAACTGGGACCCGGTGCCGGCCGCGACGGTGGACTGCTCGTCGCCCAGGGATCCTTCGATGAGCTGGTGCACCGCGCGGATACGCTCACCGCCCAATGGTTCGGAGCGCCCGCCGCCTCGATCTTCGACCGCGGTTCGGCCCGATCCGCCGGCGAAAAGGGCTGGCTGGAAGTGAGCGGAGCGCGGGTCCACAACCTCCGGGGAATCGATGTCCGGGTACCCTTGAGCTGCCTGGTTTGCGTGACGGGAGTTTCGGGATCGGGAAAAAGCACATTGGTCCATGACGTGATCCATGCCGGGATCCGGCGATGCCTGGGCTTGGACTTTGCGGGAACTGCACCCTTTGACCGCCTGGAAGGCTGGCAGCCGCTTCATCGGGTGGTGGAAGTGGATCACAACCCCATCGGACGGACCCCCCGGTCCACTCCCGCCACCTACGTGGGCGTCTGGGACGAAATCCGACGGCTCTTCGCGGCATTACCGGAAAGTCGGGCCATGGGTTTCGCCGCCGGTCGGTTTTCTTTCAACGTCAAGGGCGGACGTTGCGAATCCTGCCAGGGGCAAGGAGCGGTTCGGGTGGCAATGAACTTCCTACCGGATGTGTATGTTCCCTGCACCGACTGCCAAGGGAAGCGCTTCAACCGCGAAACCCTGTCCATCCGCTACAAGGGAAAAAGTATCGCCGACGTGCTCGGAATGACGCTTTCCGAAGCCGCCGACTTTTTCGGCGCGGTCCCGAAAGTGTCCCGCCCTCTCCGTGTCCTCACCGACCTGGGGATGGGCTACCTCACCCTGGGGCAACCGAGTCCGACCCTTTCCGGCGGCGAAGCCCAGCGCATGAAGTTGGCCGCCGAACTGAGCAACCACCGCTCGGCGACTCTCTACTTGCTGGACGAACCCACCACCGGGCTTCACCGCGCCGATGTGAAACGCCTGCTGGGGATTCTCCACACGCTCGTCGACCAAGGCCACACGGTGATGGTGATCGAACACAACCTGGACTTCATCGGAGCTTCCGATTACGTCATTGACCTGGGGCCGGGCAGCGGGAAACACGGAGGCCGCGTGGCGGCTCAAGGTCCGCCCCGGGAATTGATTGCCCTGGCCGATCGTTCCGCCACCGCCCGCGCCTTGAGGGATCAAAAACGAACCCTGTAATTTCGATGGCGTGCTGCGACCTTCCCAAACAGGCGGGGCATGAAGGCGAAGATGTGGAGTTTTTCGGTTCGTGCCGTGGGAAAGCCGCCGGGTGGACGTGCCCGGCAAACCGAAGGCGCCGACGAGGGAAGTACCGCCGGCGAGGGCCGATGTGTGGAGAAATCGAGAGAGGGTCAGCCGCCGCCCACGGGGGGAAAGAAGGCCACCCGTTCGTCACCTTGAAGCACCTGATCCAGCGAGGCAATGACGCCGTTCACCATAACGAGCTTCACCTCGTCTTCCGGGAGGTTCAAGCTGGAAGCCAGTTCGCGGACGGTGGTTCCGGGGTGAACCTCGACCCGGCGGCCTGTCAGGGGATCGTAGCCGGGAAGATGCTTTCGAAGGGTTGCGGCAAGCAGCACATGCACGGCCATGATTTCGCGGCTCCATCTTGGGTGTTCAGGTGCTCGCGGCCCGCCGCCGGTAGACGCGCTTCACCTGAACGTTGGAAACGAGCGCCGTGTACCCCTTGCCCTGTTCCAGATCCACGCGGATGGAGTTTTGGTCGATTTCCATGTAACGCGACAGAACCGCGAGAATGTCGTTCTTGAGACTGTCCATGATGTCGGGGGTGAGGTCCATGCGGTCGTGCATGAGGACCACCTGCATCCGTTCCCGGGCCACCTTGGCGCTGCTTCTATCGGTAAAAAACCGCTGGATCGCCTTGAGCATGATTCCACTCCTTGTCAGCTCCGAAAGAACCGCACCATCCGGCTCAGCAACCCGTCCTCCTCATCTTCATCGTCGAAGGGGACGCTTTCTCCGTTCAGCCGCGCGGCGATCTTTTGGAAAGCCCTCCCGGGCCGACTCGACCGCTCGTGCACCAGAGGCACACCTCGGTTGGTGGACACCACTACCTCTTCACTTTCGGGAATCACCCCGATAAGCGGGACCGACAGGAGCGAAACAATGTCGGCCGTGGACATCATGTCGCCCTTTTTGACCATTCTGGGGTTCAAGCGGTTGATGATGAGGTGGATGTCTTTCAAAAGGTTCGCTTCCAGAAGCCCGATGACCCGGTCGGCGTCCCGGATGGCGGATACTTCGGGCGTGGTGACCACCAGTGCCGTTTCCGCCGCCGCCACCGCGTTCTTGAAGCCTCTTTCAATCCCGGCCGGACAGTCCACGATGATGTAGTCGAATTCGCCCGCCAGCTCGGCGCATAACGTCTTCATCTGTTCGGGGTGGACGGCGTCCTTTTCCCGGGTTTGAGCCGCCGGGATGATGTTCAGCTTGGGGAGCTTCCGGTCCCGGATCATGGCCTGCTCCTTGCGGCACGTTCCTTCGATGACGTCCACAAGGTTATAGACGATGCGGTTTTCGAGGCCCATCACCACGTCCAGGTTCCGAAGCCCGATGTCAGCGTCGATCAGGACTACGCTGTAGCCCTTCTTGGCGAGCGCCGTGCCGATATTGGCGACGGTCGTGGTCTTGCCGACGCCGCCCTTGCCCGAAGTCACCACCAAGGTTTTTCCCGCCATAGTTCATCCTTTTTGCCGGTGCCGTCTTGCCTGAAGGTGCGAGACGCCTCACACACTAACAACTTCAATGTGATCGGCCGTGATTTCGGCGACTTCAAAACGTTTCGGCGAAGACCCGCCCCTGGAACCGCTTCGCGGCGGCAAGGCCACCAGGTCCGCGATCCGAAGCTGGTTCGGCTCGATGCTGAGCGCCCAGATCCGTGCCGAGCGGTCGCCGGTCATGCCGGCATGAGCAACCCCGCGCAGGCTCCCGAATACCACGATGTCTCCCACTGCCAGCACCTCCGCCCCGGGATTCACATCACCCAAAACCACGCAATCCGCCGGCGATTCGATGCGCGTTCCCGACCGGCAGGTACTTCGCACAATCACCGCGCCACCCGGCTTCTCTTCCATTTCCCGGTCTGCAAGCTCGCCGGAAGGCCGCTGACCGGCGCCCGCCCGAACAGGAACCCCCACGGCTTCCGACGCCCACTTCAGCACAGGCTCCAAGTCTTCGCCCAAACGCACCTCCGCCAGCACCACGTCGGCGGTCACCTGAAGCACCTTCCGAATGACCTGGACTTCGTCGATGCGAAACGCCCGCTTTCCCAGATCCAGGATCATCTTGGAACGCTGAAAGAAACTCCGCGAATCCTCGATTTTCTGTTTCAGCGCCTGGACCACGTCCCGCAGCGGCGCCTCGGGATGGGGAATCAAGAGAAATCCGTCGCGGTCCGCCTTGATCTGCAGAAAGGAGACGGCATCTTTTTCACTGGCTGTGATCATGGTTCCCTTCCATGAGGGAGTGCGATCAGATCCCGGAACTGCCGCCATGCGACGATCCGCGGAAACGGGCTCCACTGCCGGTTCCACGGCTGATCGAAAAGGAGGGGCTGTATGCCGTCTTTCGCCAGCATATGGCACGTTTCCAGACGGTCTTCCAGAAAATACCTCACGTTCATCCGTTGCAGTACTTCCAACTTGGCGTCGGGATCCCCCGTGGCGATGACCTGGATGCGCTCCCGCGGCACCTCCGGCAGATTCCGCTCCAGCCAGGCGACCATGGATTCCGGCCAGATCCGAGCCGTGACAAACCGCAACGGTCCGCATCGCGCCAGTTCCGTAAGCACCTCAACGGCATCCGGCATGGCGGGAATAAGCGGCGTGTGTTCGTCGTCCAGCGTCAGGCAGATCAATTCGTCCACAACGTCCCGTGCCGCAGGGACGCACAGGTGCAGGTCATAGCAGGTGAGGTGATCTTTCGTGAGGAAGTTCAGGTGAAAGCGTTCCCGGGCCAGGGTGACAAAAAGCGCCATGGTGTCCGCCACCACCCCGTCGATATCGAAGGCCACTTCGCGAACGTCAATG
This sequence comes from Desulfoglaeba alkanexedens ALDC, assembly GCF_005377625.1. Classification (GTDB taxonomy): domain Bacteria; phylum Desulfobacterota; class Syntrophobacteria; order Syntrophobacterales; family DSM-9756; genus Desulfoglaeba; species Desulfoglaeba alkanexedens. The sequence continues at coordinate 1,262,055 of NZ_CP040098.1, forward strand.
GTATGATGACCGAAGGCCGCTGAGGCCTTCTCTCTTCGTGCGGGAAAGGTCAGATGCGCCTCGCCGCTTTCCGCTTCACGTTTTTCCATCGTTCGATTCGGTGAAACACACGTCGGCCGGTTCGTCAAATCGGAAAGAGATTTCATAGACACCGTCTTCCAATACGCTACGTACCACGTAACCCACCTTGTGGAAAACGGCCAGCATCTTCCGATTGGAGGCGAGCACGTAGGCCGTAAAGCCGCTGACCCCCTTGCTCTTGGCGATTTCGCACAGGCAGTGAAGTAGAAACGTTCCGATGCCCCGCCGCTGCCATTCGGTTCTCACGGCGAAATCCACTTCCGCCATGTTGCTTTTCTGGTCCACGATGTAACGGCCCAACGCGATGATCCTTTCCGACCCGATCTCGCCGACAGTCCCCACAATGGCCATTTCGTGTTCGTAATCGATGTTGCACATGGCCTGGGTGTTGCGATGGGGAAACACGCGCATGGCCGAAAGGAACCGATAGTAGATGTCCTGGTCGGGCAGCGAGTAAAAAAACTCCTGGAGCGCCCGTTCATCGGTGGGCTTGATGGGCCGGAAGAAAACCCGCTGGTCTCCCTCTGGGGAGGGGAAGATCTGATAGGTTTCCCACTGGCCGGGGTAAAGCGGTTCGAAAATGGGCGGAAGAATCTGGTCTTGATAGACGTAACGGAGCTTTTTCGCTTCCAAGAGCAGCCGCTCGCGGAACCTGGGGTGCGCCACGTTGATAAGCGCCAGAGCCCGTTCCCGGATGGTCTTGCCGTGCAGATTGGCGATGCCGAACTCGGTGACTACAAACTGGACCACGCTCCGGGAACTCACCACCCCCGCACCGCCCGTGAGATGGCTCACGATTCGTGACTTTTGCCCATCGGGGCTCGTCGAAGGCATCACGATGATGGACTTACCCGCCTGGGAATAGGCCGCCCCCAGCATGAAATCCACGTAGCCGCCAATGCCGCTGTAGACCCGGTGACCGATGGAATCGGCGCAGACCTGGCCGGTGAGATCGATTTCGAGAGCTGAGTTGATGGCCACCATCTGGTGGTTCCGGCTGATGATGCTGCTGTTGTTCACGTACTCGGTGGGATAGAGCTCCACTTCCGGGTTGTTGTGGACGAAATCGTAGAGTTCCCTGGATCCGAGGCAGAAGCTGGCGATGATTTTCCCCCGGTGCAGGTTCTTTCGATTTCCCGTGATCACACCCTTTCGCATCAGGTGAAGGTGGGCATCCGTGATCATTTCCGAATGAACCCCCAGATCCTTCTTGTCTTCGAGGTTCCGGAGCACGGCGTTGGTGATCCGCCCCAGCCCCACCTGGATGGTGGACCCGTCCTCCACGAGGCTCGAAACATACCTGGCCATCCGTTCGGCCATGGCGCTGCGCTCATCATAAGTGAACTCGATGAGCGGTTCTTCATACTCCACGAAATGGTCAATCTGGCTCACGTGAAGAAAGCTGTCGCCGAGGGTCCGTGGCATGGCGGGGTTCACCTGCGCCACCACGATCCTGGCTTGCTCCGCCGCCGCCTTGGTCATTTCCACGGAAATGCCCAGCGAGCAGAACCCGTGTTCGTCGGGAGGCGACACCTGTACCAGGCAGATATCGATCCCCAGGGGACCTTCTTGCCGGAGAAGCTTGGGCACCTGGGAAAAGTAGATGGGGATGTAATCGGCCAGCCCGCTGTTGACCGCCCTGCGACTTCTCGGGCCCACAAAAAACGTTCGCAGCCGGCAGTGCTGATACAGATCACCCCAGTCTTCCGGAAGTTCCCCCATGGAAAGGCTCTGGATCAGCTCCAGGTCTCGATAGCGGGTCAAGCAACCCGTGAGGGTCCTCGTGAGATGGCGGGGTTCACCCATCGCAGGCCCAATCCAGATGCGCCGGCCGTCGGCAAGCAGCTCGTCGAGGATTCCCTCGGCACTCGCCAACCTGCGTCGGTAAAGGGGCTGCCAGCCTTTTCCAAGATACATGGAGCCGCGCCTTTCACATGACATTTCGTAGCACAGCCGGTCTTGGCTGCCGGGAACCGATCTTTTGCGGATCTTTTCCTCTGGAAACACCGATTTCATAATGGATGGGTCGGTCTTCAGAGTCAAGTCGGAACCCGGGCGTGGGCGCGAAAAGGCCGCGGGCGGCCGGTGGGGGCCCGCCCCCATACGGCATCAAGCTAAGGTAGCGGCCACGAGGAGTTCGTCCCTGGGAGCGCGGGCGTCCCCGCCCGCAACTCTTAGGCTCCATGGCGTTCACTGCGGGCGAGACGCCCGCGCTCCCAGGTTGTTTCCCCTCGTTCCCAAGCTATGGCTTGGGAACGACCTGCCCGGGAAGCTCCGGCTTCGCCTCGCTGTAAAGGATTTAGTAGCGTTCTAAAGTGGAGACCTTAGGAAAAAAGGATAACGAAGGTCAAAAAATCCCCCTCTCCCTTGATGGGAGAGGGTTGGGGTGAGGGTGAGAAAATCAACGTATGTCAATCAGTTACATTCCCCTCCCCTTAATCCCCTCCCACAAGGGGAGGGGAAATAGAATTCGGCATCAAATATTAAGTCTATTATTTTCTACGCTACCATGGATTTTGTAGCGGGTTCGCATGGGTCAAGGCCTCATGGGAACCGAAGCTGGAGCTTCTGCACAGTTGTGTTCCCAAGCTGGAGCTTGGGAACAAGGGGAAGGGGATGGTGGAACTTGGGAACAAGGTGGAATTTCCAGGAAATTTTAACATCTCACAATGAACACTCTATTCTGTGGACCTGTACTAAGGAGCCGACCTTCAGGACCCACGCCCGTCAGAGGATCTCTTCCCGCACGATCGTCTCGTCGCGCCCGGGCCCTACGGACACGATGGCCAGCGGGATTCCCGACATGGTTTCAATGGCATGAAGGTAGTTTCGGGTATTTTGAGGCAGATCTTCGAACCGACGTATACCCTGCAGGTTTTCTTCCCAACCCGGAAATTCTTCGTAAATGGGTTCACAGCATGCGAGGCGGTCCCCCTCGGTGGGAAGACTCGTCAAGGTCTCCCCACCGCACCGGTAGGCGACGGCGATCTTCAGGGTGGGAATTCCCGTGAGCACGTCCAGCTTGGTCACCGCCAGCCGGGTCAGTCCGTTCAGCCGGACGGAATGATTCACCACGCACATGTCGAGCCAGCCGCACCGGCGGGGTCGACCGGTGGTGGACCCGAACTCCACGCCCCGGTTCCGGATGCACTCCCCGACAGAATCGTCCAGTTCCGTTGGAAACGGACCTCCGCCCACCCGGGTGGTGTAGGCCTTGAGGATTCCCAGCACCTTGTCGATGCGCGTGGGGCCCACGCCCGCACCGCAGCAGGCGTTTCCCGCCACCGTGTTGGACGAGGTGACGAACGGGTAGGTCCCGTGGTCGATGTCCAAGTGAGTGCCCTGAGCGCCCTCAAAAAGCACGTTTCGACCTGCAGCCATGGCCTCGTGCAGCCGCAGCCCCACATCCCCCACGAAAGGCTCCAGACTCTTCCCGTACGCCGCGTACTCGTCCAGCACCGCTTCCGCGTCCACCGTCTCCATCCCGAAGTAATGCTTCAAGAGGAAGTTTTTTTCCTCCAGATTTCTTTCCACCAGTTCTTTAAGGCTCTTTTCGTCGAGTAGGTGATGGATGCGGATGCCCGAACGAGCGGCCTTGTCTTCATAGCACGGCCCGATGCCGCGACCGGTGGTTCCGATCCTCCCTTTTCCCTTGCGCGCTTCCCGGGCGAGATCCAACATCCGATGATAGGGCATGATCACGTGGGCGTAACGGCTCACCATGAGCCTTTCCGGCGTCACAGGCGCCCCGTAACGGGCCAGCCGATCCAGTTCTTCCAAGAGGACCCCGGGGTCCACCACCACGCCGTTTCCGATGAAACAGGTCTTGCCCTGATGGAGGATCCCCGACGGGATGAGGTGCATGATGATCTTCCTGCCGTTCACGACGAGCGTATGTCCGGCATTATTGCCACCTTGAAATCTCACCACGCAGTCCACGTGAGCGGTCAAGAGATCGACCACTTTCCCCTTGCCTTCGTCGCCCCACTGAACTCCAACAACAATCATACTGGCCATGAAATGACGAACTCCAACGCTCTGAACTTGCAGCCTAAAGGTGACGATCCGCCTCCCCTTTCCCGGTCGGGCAAGCAGGGCGGCGAATCTGTGAAAATCCGCACATCACCACTTCTAATGAAATCGCGCGGATCTGTCAAAGGTGATTTGCCCCGCGGCGGGCACTGCGGACGGCTCCACTTGGCGAAGTGCGAAAACTCCGAACTATCGACACAGCACACCGCCGACTTGGCTTCGACGCGCAAAAAAAAAACACCCGAACCGGAGCCACCGGCTCGGGTGGGTACCCCAGCGAACCGTGCGGCGTCAATAGACCGCCATAGAGCGCAGCCGTCGAATCCTTTCTTCAATGGGCGGGTGCGTGCTGAAAAGATTGGCGAATGCTCTTCCCGAAAGCGGATTCACGATGAAAAGGTGCGCTGTCGCCGGCTTTGCCTCCGTCATGGGAAGCCGATGGGAGGCCGCGGCCAGCTTCTCCAGTGCAGCAGCCAAGCCCTGTGGATTTCCCGCAAAACGGGCCCCCGTTTCGTCAGCCAAGTACTCCCGGGAACGCGAAATAGCCATCTGGATCAGCATCGCCGCGATAGGAGCCACGATGGAAATCACCAGGCCGGCGATGAGCCCGCCGCCGCTCTCTTCGTCGTCTCCGCCCCGAAAACCACCGAAAATAGCCGCCCAGCGCACCATGTCGGCAAGCATCATCACCACGCCGGCCAAGGTGGCCGCGATGGAACCCACCAGGATGTCCCGGTTTTTCACGTGAGCCAGTTCGTGGGCCAGCACACCGCGGACCTCCTCACGGTTCAAGATGCGCAGCAACCCTTCCGTCACCGCCACTACCGCCTTCTCCGGGTTCCGGCCGGTGGCGAAGGCGTTGGGCGTTTCGCTGGGGATGACGAACAACCTGGGCATGGGAAGTCCCGCGTTCATCGAGAGTTCCCTCACTATCTGGTACAGTTCCGGAGCGTCGCTTTCATCAAGAGGCTTAGCCCGGTACATCCCGAGCACGATCTTGTCGGAAAACCAGTAGCTCCCCAAATTCATGACGGCCGCCAAGACAAATGCGATCACCATTCCATGAGGGCCGCCCAGCGCCCGCCCGATCCAGACGATCAGGACGGTCAGCAACGCCAGCAAGAAGGTGGTTCTCAACCGATTGCCCATCGTTTCTTGTCCTCCTGCCCAATCGCCCCGGGCGCCGCGTCGCGCCTAGGCCGATCCGACTGTGATTTTCTTATGATTTTGCGATATCTTGGGAATTCTTACCGTGAGAATTCCCTGGCACAGTTCCGCATCCACCTTGTCGGAGGCGGCATCCGCTGGAACCATCAGTCTTGTCTTGAAAAACCCCTGAGGCCGTTCGTTCTGAATCGCCTTCGCCTCGAAAGGTCTCCGCCGGCTGTTCCGCCTCCCGCTTACGGTGAGCACCTCGCCTTTGATCTGCACTTTCAGATCAGTTTGATCCACTCCGGGGAGATCCAATACCGCCGTCCATTCCTCTTCGGTTTCCCAAACATCCGTCGGGGGCACCCAAAGCGCCTCGGGAGCTTCGGCGGACGCATGGCGAACCGACTTGACACTTTCTGAATACAAGGTGTCCATCCTTTGCTTCATCTGAAGCAATTCGTCCATGATCCCCTGCCGACTCGCTTTCACCACGCCTGTCCTTTCCATATTCGGTTGAATAACAAGTAGTTGGTCCAGCGAAAGTAAGGTTAAGCAAGGGCTTCAGGTCTGTCAAGGGAATCCGGACGCCCCGAAAACCCGCTGCATTGACAGGGCGCGGCAGGATTCCTACCATCGTTATCAAACCCCAGCCGTATGGGAGGGTATCACAGCAAAGGGGATTTCATGGACGACGAACGACGTAAGAAACTGGCCAACCGGCTGACACCCATCCAGCTCTACCAGCTGACCCCCAAAACCAACTGCGGCGAATGCGGCCATCCGACATGCCTGGCCTATGCCACCCAAGTGATCGTCGGACATTCCGACATGGATGCCTGCCCCTACCTGGACCCCGAGCAGAAGGAAGCCTTCCGGGCCCGGCTGGAAGATCAACACGCCGATGGTATCGGGGTCAAGCGGGAAGGCTTCGACAAGGCTCTCGAATTCCTCCGCTCCGAAGTCCGAAAATGGGATTTTCCCGGGATCGCTGGGAGCCTGGGTGCGGTTTTGGTCGACGAGCCGGGAGAAGCGGCGCTGCGGTTTTCCTATTTCGGCCGACCGGTCATTCTGAGCGCCGAAGACGTGACCGGCTTCTCAGGCGAACCCCTAAACCCCTGGGAAAAAATTCTTCTCTACAATTACGTCATCGGAGGCGCCGCAGAACCGGCAGGGCGCTGGGTCGGAATGGAAAGCCTTCCCAACTCCATTTCCAAAATCAAGAGTCTCAACGCTCATTGCGAAGCACCGCTCGCCCGGGCCTTCGCCGGAAGACTCGAGCTGCTGCCGGAGACCACCCGCTGTGTCGGGCCGGCCCTGGAAATTTCAGAGCAGGGCGTGGATTTCGGAGCTCAGTTCCAGATTCTTCCCAAGCTGTCCTTCCGGGTGTTGTGGTGGGACGAAGATACGGAAGAAGGCTTCCCTCCTCGAGTGAAATTCCTCTTCGATGCCTCCGTCCTCAAGGTCCTCGACCTGGAGTCTCTCCTCTTCGCCTGCGAACAGCTGACCGACCGGTTGCTGGACTGTTTGAAGAAAGCACCATGAGCAACATGGGCCGGTGAACCGACATGGCGCAGGTCAGGAAGCGCCGAACCCGTTCAACCAATTTTCAAGGCTGTCTTGGACCTTCCGGACTTCTTCAAGAGAAGCGCGGTACCATCCAAAGCGCAGGCGAAGAAAGTCGGCCAGTTCCGCTTCAATGGGAAGCCGATGAACAAAAGGCCGCCCCCCTGAGGTCTGTCCGCAAGGCGAACCGTGAGACGGACGGCCCGGCCGGACGAAGCGCTCCACCGCGCGAAGCCTCAACTCTTCCGCCGCGACGAAGATCCACTTCATCCATTGGCTTTGAGTGGAACAGGCGCGCGCTGCCATCACTTGCCCCAAGAGATAGCGATCGGCGCGGGGATTCCATGAGGAGTCCAGAAGTTCGGGGACATGCCAGAGAAGTTCCGTCACGGTCCAGCCCAGACTCCCGGCCCGGAACCGAAAGTCTTCCAATACGCGGCAGCCCCACAATAGCAGGTGAAACAACGGGTTGGCTCTCCGGCTGGAATAATAGAGAGGGCTCAACCCAGCCGCCACCGGCAGCCAGAACTCTTGGCCCTCTGGAGGAAGCACCTCGAAGACCCCGGCGGCCAGACATTTTTCCCGAGCGCACTTGGCCTGATAGCCCGTGAGGTAGCGCAGATCGGTACCGCGGTTTTGGGCGGGATGAAGCAGGCAGCCGGCCCGCCGGCCCTTCCGGTCCAGGAAGCCCAAAGCCCAACAGGTGAAGCCCACCACGGGCCGCCCCCAGGCGGTCGGACCAGCCAGGAAACGGGAACGATGGTCGCTCAATTCCCGCCGAAGACTCCCCGCCCAATCCAACGGATCGTATCCCGCCGGCCGGATCGGCGGACAGCAGCCGAAACAGCGCGGCTCGCCGTCGGGCGCACAAAGCGTCCGTTCATCTCCGCCGGAGCTCGGGCGGTTCTGCCTTTCACTCACATCCATCACGGCCCCGATTCCCGGGGATCACGGCCCCGATTTGGGTCGATCGGCCTGAAGCGGATATCAGTCGAATTGACTCAACATCGGCATTTTGATATGAAGGCCGGGAACCTCCGATCGGATAAGGATTCCCTTCAAACAACTCAATGGACAAACGAGGATCGAACATGCCCATTTACGAGTTTCGGTGCGTCCGGTGCGGCGAAATCCAGGAAGTGCTTGTTTCGAATTCGAAAAGCGAAGTGAAGATGGCATGTAAGGCCTGTGGAGGCGAGGACCTGGTCCGCGTGCTCAGCCGCGTGAGCTACACCATGGGTTCTTCCGGGGGCGAATCCCCCAGGGTCACCACCAGGACCTGCGGACCTGAAAGCAGCTGCGCCACCATCGATCTTCCCGGCTACACCCGGTGACGCCCGAAAGACGCCGCAACCGGGTAACCCCGGACCGCAGGCCCGAAACCGGTTCGGCGTCTCAACGTGCGCCGGCCGACGGCCCTTTCGAACGCCGTCAAACCACGCCCGCTTCTCGAAGGCGCTGGATTTCACCTTCAGAATAACCGTGTTCCAAGAGCAGGCTTTCGGTGTGCTCCCCCAGTTCCGGGGCGGGCGTCCGAAGGCTTCCCGGCGTTGCGGAAAACTTGGGAGCGATGCCCAGTTGCCGGTAGGCCCCGAAGCCTTCGTGGATGAGCTCCACCACCATGCCGCGGGCCCGAACGGCCCGGTCCGCCATCACCTCGTCCAGGTTCAAAACCGGTTCACAACAGCAGTCCACTTCCCGGAAGTGTTCCACCCATTCCGCCTGGGTTTTGGCGGCGAAGACCTCCGCCACCTCTTTTTCAAGACGTTTCTGGTGCGGGCCTGGTTTGAAATACTCCGCCTGCTCCCAGTCGTCTCGACCCACCGACCGGCAGAAAGCCTTCCAGAACTGAGGTTCCAGGGCACCCAGCGACATCCACCGGCCGTCTTTCGTTTCGTACAAGTTGTAGCAGGCGTAACCGTGGTTGAGCATGTCGTCGGCGGAGCGGGGCACGACGCCGTCGGCCAGGAATTTTCCCCAGCGCAGGCAGTTCCAGGCGACGGCGCCATCGGTCATTGAAATATCGATGTACTGGCCTTCGCCCAGGCGTTCCCGGGCCAGCAACGCGGCCGTAATACTGAAGGCGGCCATGAGGGCCCCGCCGCCCAGGTCGCCGATCTGCACGTTGGGAACAACGAGCTTGCCATCCCGCCCGCTATAGGACAGCACGCCGGCAAGCGCCAGGTAATTGATGTCGTGGCCCGCACGCAAAGCCCGTTCGCCGTCCTGACCGTACCCGGAAATGGAGCAGTAAACGATCCTTGGGTTCAGGACCCTCAACGCCGCGTAACCCAGACCCAACCGTTCCATCACCCCCGGCCGGAACCCTTCCAGCACCACGTCGGCGCGCTTTACCATCGCCTCGAAAACAGCCCGGCCTTCTTCGCACTTCAGGTCGATCGTCACCGAGCGCTTGTTACGGTTGAGAACCGTGTGAAAACCGCTGTTTTTCCCCAGGAGCGGCGGCCACCAGCGGATGTAGTCGCCCACCTTCGGATCTTCAACCTTGATGACGTCGGCGCCGAGATCCGCCATGAGCATGGAGCAAAACGGGCCGGGGAGCAGCCGCGAAAGATCGAGTACGCGAAATCCTGCAAGTGGTCCGGACATAGATCCCTCCTTGTACGTGATCACACAATGGCCCGGGCAAATTCCCCAGGGTCGAAGGGTCGGAGGTCTTCCACTTTTTCGCCGACCCCGATAAAACGGACGGGAAGCTGCAGTTCGTGGCAGACCGGAACGATCACCCCTCCTTTGGCCGTACCGTCCAGCTTGGTGAGCACCAGACCAGTGACGCCCACGGTGTCCTTAAAGAGCCGCGCCTGCGAAAGGGCATTCTGGCCGGTGGTCGCGTCGAGGACAAGAAGGATTTCATGGGGAGCGCCTGGCATCTTCTTTTGGATCACTCGGTGAACCTTCTTGATTTCTTCCATGAGGTTCACCTTGGTGTGCATGCGGCCGGCGGTATCGAGAATCACCACGTCGACGTCACGGGATGTTGCCGCTTCCAGCGCATCGAAGGCCACCGCCGAGGGATCGGCACCATGCTTCTGGCGCACCACAGGAGCCCCGATCCTTTCTCCCCAGAGCACCAGCTGTTCGATGGCGGCGGCGCGGAAGGTATCCCCCGCCACCAGCAAGGGCTGAAACCCATCGCCTTTCAATCGATGCGCCAGCTTGCCGATCGTGGTCGTCTTTCCGACACCGTTCACCCCGACCACCAAGATAACGAAAGGACGCGCCGCCGCCGGGTCCCAAGGGGGAGCCGGTACCTGGAGCAGGCGGGCGACGGCACTTCGAAGTTCTTCCTGCAGCCTCGCCGGGTCTTTCAATTCATTGCGCCGAACGCGCTCGGAAACCTGTTCCAGGAGGAACCGGGTCGCCGATACCCCCAAATCCGACGTTATGAGGATCTCCTCCAGTTCCTCCAGCAGCTCGTCATCGATGTGTTTTTTCCCAAGTACCAATCGATCCACGCGGTCGGCGAGCCGCTCGCGGGTCTTCTGCAGCCGCTCTCGGAGCTTCGGGAAAAAATGCCCCCTTCTTAGAAGTTCCCCCCGTTCGCCCGCGCCCTCTTCCGCGACAGGAACCTCTTTCTCAGGGTCGCCGTCATCCGGAACCACGTCTGGAAAAGCGTCCGATCGAGAACCGGAACCTCTTGGAAGTACTCCGGCATCCTTCGCTGCACCGGGGTCGTACTCTCCAGGCGCGGCAGCCGTTTCCGGCAAGACTGCGTCTTCGCCGGCCGCCCGGCCGTCCGACTCCGAACAGGCCTCGTCCATTTCGGCTCGGCGTTTTCGCTTGAACCACGTGATCATGGAACCCTTGGATCCCCCCATAAGCACTAAGTTATTTTGTCAACATTCATGGGTTGCATTTATGCCATTAGGTTGTTTTCAAAGATGAACGTCGAACATCGAACATTGAACGTTCAATATCGAATGAAAAAAACCGGGTTGCATTTATGCCGTTGGGTTGTTTTTAAAGATGAACGTCGAACATCGAACATCGAACGTTGAACATCGAATGAAAAAAAACCGGGTTGCTTCTTGTTCCCAAGCTCCAGCTTGGGAACACAACTGTGCAGAAGCTCCAGCTTCGGTGAGGCCGTTCCCAAGCCAGAGCTTGGGAACGAGGGGAAACGGAGCTGATGCGCTTGCTGCTTCAAGGCCATCTAGATCTACCTCAGAGGGTTACCTTCGATGTTCATTTCCCATTCACCATTCACCATTCACCATTCACCATTCACCATTCACCATTCACCATTCGATGTTCGATGTTCGATGTTCGATGTTCGATGTTCGATGTTCGATGTTCGATGTTCGATGTTCAATGTTCAATGTTCGATGTTCAATGTTCGATGTTCAATGTTCGATGTTCATCTTTTCCAGTCGATACAGGAAAAAACAACTTAGCGCTTATGCCCCCCGCGCGAAAGATTTCATTGAAAAGCATGTTCGAGCAACATTGAATATAGCACAGACGCCTCCCTCCTCAAAAAGCAATTCGCGGAGCCTCTGTAACGGCTTGAAAACCGAGCCTTGAAGGATTTCGTTTTCGCAAACCCGACGACCCTCTTTTCATGCCCGCTCTTCACCCAAAGACGATCCGCTCCGGGAATCGCCGACTCAACGAAACGCCCGTAGGGGCCGTGGTGTTTGAGGTGAAGACGTAACTCCGGCTGGAACATGGAACCGCTGAACATTCAGGTGGACCGCTCCGAACTCGCTTTCGACTTCTCCGTAAAGCCGGTAGGCCCGTTCCATGACCAGATCCCGGCAGAAGCGCCGGAAGGCTCCGGGAAAGAAAATCGTTTCGTAAATGGCCGACTCGTCTTCGAACGAAACGAACTCCATGGGCTCCCCGTCCCGGGTCAGAACTTCTTTTCTCGTAATGGGCCACCCCTTCACCCAGACCCGCCGGCCCGCGAAATGCTCCAATTTCGCGGCGGGAACCACCGGGTGCGGCCAACCGCCATCCCAGAGTGCCAGAGGATGGACTGAAAGGACGAAACCCAGCGCGTCCCGTTCCTGGATCCATTTTTCCCGAAGGGTGAAGTCGGGAAGCGCAGGGGCGGCTGGTTCGAGAGAAGCGCCGGGCGGGCGGAGAGGCGCCCGCATCTGGGCGGGAGGACCCTCGGAACGGGAAGTCCGTCGATGGAGCCCCGTGGCCATCGCCCACAGCAGCCGGGGCCGGTTGAGTCCTCCCGCCAGGGAATCGAGCGTGCCGCTTTTGATCAGCCCGGCAACGTCCGATGGGTGACAGGGAACGCGCCGTTGAAAATCGGCAAGCGACGTGAAGGGGCCGTTCCGCCCCCGCTCATCGAGGATCCTTTCCAGGGTTTCCCGCCGTACGCCCCGGATCTGCTGCAGCCCCACCCGGACGGTCCGATCTTTTCCCGTGTAACTCCAGTCGCTCCCGTTCACGTCCGGCCCCACAACGTCAAGGCCCATGCGCCGTGCTTCGGAGATATAGGCGAAGGTACTGTAGTAGCCGCCGCCGTTGCTCAAAACCGCCGCCATGAACTCCGCCGGATGATGCACCTTGAGATAGGCCGCCTTGAAGCTCACCAGCGCGTAGGATGCCGAATGCGGTTTACAGAAGGAATAACCGGCAAACGAGAGAAACATGTCCCAGACGCTTCCGGCGACTTCCGGGGAAACCCCTCGCCAGCCGCAACCCTCAAAAAACCGTTGCCGGAACTTTTCCAGGACCTCCGAACTCTTCTTGCTGATCACCTTCCGCAGCCGGTCGCCTTCCGCCCAGCTGAAGCCGGCGAGTCCCATGGCCACCTGGATCACATCTTCCTGGTAGACCAGGATGCCGTAGGTCTCGGAAAGAAGCCGTTCCAGCGCCGGGTGGATGTAGGCATGAGGTTCGCCGCGAAGGCGGCGTACGTACTCGTTGATGTAGCGGTTTGCAGCCGGCCGGATAATGGACGAATGGATCACCAGGTGTTCGAAGTCGCCTCGACCGGTTTTCCGCTGCAGCTGCCGCATGGCCGGGGATTCCACGTAGAAGATGCCCATGGTGTCGCCCCGCGCCAGAAGATCGCGGGTCGCCGGGTCTTCCACGGGATCCAAGGCCGCGTAATCGATCGTCTTTCCAGTGTTTCGAGCTACGGCGGCCAGGGCATCCCGGATGACCGCAAGCGACCGATTGCCCAGCAGGTCGATCTTAACCAGGCCGGCTTTTTCCGCCTGGTCCTTTTCCCATTGAATGATCGGGACGCCCCCGGCGCTCCGCTGCACCGGAGCGTGGCGCGACACCCGGTCGGGGGTGAGCACCACGCCGCCGCAATGAACGGCCAGGTGCCGCGGGATGGATTCCAGCCGAGCCGCCAGCCGAAAGATTTCGGGCCAGGGCGGGTCCAACGGAAATCCCTGAAACCGGGGATGGTTCCGGGTTCGATCTTCGATCCCCGACGGGTGGGTCCAATAACTCAACCGCCGGGTGACTTCCCGGATTTCCGCAGCCGCAACACCGTAGACTTTGGCGGTTTCGCGAACGGCGGCCCGGGCGCCGAATCCCACGTGGTTGGCCACCCGCGCCGTGCGCTCATCCCCGTAGCGCCGCCGCACACTCTGCTGCACGTCTTCCCGCTCGTCCCACGGAAAATCCACGTCGATATCCGGCGGGTCCTTCCGTTCGGGATTGAGGAACCGGCCGAAAAGCAGCCCGTGGCGGATTGGATCCACGTGTGTGATCCCGAGCAGGTAGCTCACGAGGCTCGCCGCCGCACTTCCCCGTCCGCAATGGATCGGCCGCTCTTTCACGATGTCCGCCACCACGAGGAAATAGTCCACGTACCCCTTGGCGACGATGAGTTCCAATTCCTCCGAAAGCCGAGCCTCCACGGCCGGATCGCTTTTTCCGTAGCGGCGCCCGATGCCTTCGCGGCACCGTTCCACAAGGATGTCCAGCGAATTTCTTTCGCCGCACGGGTAACACGGAAAAACGGGTTCAAACCGATCCCAGTCCGTTCGGCACCGGCGGGCCAGCCGCCAGGCGTTTCTCAGCGCTTCCGGGCAGTGTGAAAATCGGGCGGCCATGTCCCGGGGCGGCTTCAGCCACCGGTCGGGACCCACCACCTCTTCGGCTGTCAGCGTGCTCAAGGTTTTGTTGAGCCCGATGGCCCGTACCAGGCGGTGAAGCGGGTGATCTTCGACCCGGGCGAAATAAACGGCGTTGGAGGCCACCGGCGGCACCCCCAGTTCGCCGGCCGACCGGAGCGCCTCCCGCTCGGAACACCCCGGAATCACTTCCACGTAACAATCGGCTCGCGGCACCAGAGCGCGAAGCAGTTCCGGATCGCGGGCCAGGACGGCCAGGTCGTCCGGGACGGCGGAAACATGACGGCACAGTGAAAAACGGGGATCCAGGTGGCGGCAAGAAACCATTTCCGAAAGGACTTCGAAGCCCTTTGCCGTCTTGGCCAGAACGACCGCCGTTTCACCGCCGTTTCGGAAATCAACGCCCACAATGGGGCATATCCCTTCCTCCCGGGCCGCTTCCAAGAAATGCAGCGCGCCGTAAAGACCGTTGGTGTCCGTAAGAGCCAGGAAGGAGTATCCCGCTTCCGCAGCCGTTCGGCAAAGGTCACGAACGGAACTCACCCCCCATTGGAGCGAATAATGCGAATGAACATGGAGATGGGCGAAAGCTGCCGTCATGGGTTTCACCTCCCCGCGGTGGCGTTCCCGGGCGCCGCCGGACCACCCGAAGCCCCGGACGGGTTCCGCTGCGGCGCCCCCCGGTTCGAAAACCCCTCGCCCGCGGCTCCCTGGACCGCCGGTGGATCGCCCAATCCCTTGCCCCAGGCGATGGCCTCCCGGCCGAAGCGGTTCCGTACAGCGTCCAGTGCCTTCTGAAGTTTTTCTTCCCGGTCCAGCGCAGCGTCTTCCCAAGAAAAAAGCGAAAGCTGCCGAGCCGGCATGGAAAAATCGCAAAGCTCCAATACGATCCGGCGGACGGCCGTCCGCCGCCGGAAGGCCTTTGCCACGGCGGAACGGGCCGCGAAAAAGAGCCTCCGATCCAGGGATGCCGGAACGGAAGCGAGCGAACACCGGGCCGAGGCCGAAACGCCGTCGGCATAATGGACTTCCAGGGTGAGCCTTCCGGGGGAACGATTCCAGCGGCGGAGGTTCCAGCCGGCTTCTTCCGTGAGTCGAAAAAGACGGCTTTCCAGCTGGTGGCTGTCGATTTCGTCCCGGTCGAGGATGCAGGCGAACCGCAGTCGAGGCATCCGAAGCGAAGGCAGCACGGGGGAGGGATCCACGCCTCGGGCCAACTGGATAAGCCGAAGCCCCTGGCGCCCGAAAACGCCGAAGACGCTTTCCGCTGGAAGCGAGGCCAGCTGGGCGATGCGGCGGATGTTGAGATCGGCGAGCTTCTCCGCCGTCTTGGAACCGACTCCCGGAAGACAGCTTACGGGAAGCGGGGAAAGAAACGCCGATTCGCCCCCGGGAAAGATGCAGTTCAAATCCCCGGGAGGCACGACCTCAGCCGCTACCTGGCTCACCAGCTTGCTGGCTGCGATTCCGACGCGCGCGTAAAAACCCGACCTGGAAACGAGCTCGGCCGCCATGCGGCAGGCGGCGTCCGGCGCCGGCCCCCACAGGCGACGGGTTCCCGTGATGTCCACCACGTAGCTTCCAGGAGCAGGTCCTTCGGCAAGCGGCGAAAAACGCTCCAGTTCTCCAAGAAGCCCCCTGTGGCGCTCCCGGTAAAGGCCCGGATCGGGGGGGAGCACCGTGAGGCGGCGGCAGAGCCTCCGGGCGGCCCCGAGGGGCATCCCTTCCCGGACACCTTCCTTTCGAGCCGCGGCGTTGACCCCCTGGACCACGGCCCGATCTCGAATCTGCGAAAGCACGAAGGGGCGCCGCCGCAGTTCCGGGTGGCGCCGTTCTTCCACAGCGGCACAAAAGTCCGGAACGCTCAGATGGACGATGAGCCGGGAATGAAGCCCTTCAACCATGGCCGTCAACTGCCGTTTCCTTCCACCGGAAACTCTTTCCCGGAGACCTGAAGCGATTCTTGAAGAAAGCCTGCCGCAGCGCGAGCATTCTCACAGGATCACTACAAAGGCGGACGCCGGTAGTCCCGTAAAAGCCCGATCACCGTGCCGACGATTTCCACCTGGTCGGCGGGAACCCTCAAGGAATTCATCCGGCGGTTCGCAGGCCGGAGTTCCACTTCGTTTTCGTTCCGGTAGAATTTTTTCACGGTCGCATTGCCTTGGACCAGGGCGACCACCGTTTGTCCGTTTTCCGCGTGAGGCCGGCGGGCGATGATGAGGATATCCCCTTCCCGGATGCCCTCTTCGATCATGGAATCGCCTCGAACCCGAAGGGCGAAATTGTCGCCCTTACCGAGGAAGCTTTCCGGAACGTCGATGGATTCGGGAATTTCCACGGCTTCGATGGGTGTTCCGGCCGCCACCACTCCCAGAAAGGGAATGGAGGCGGTTTCCGCGCCCGCCTGCAAGGGGACAAGTTCAAGCGCGCGCTTCCGGTAACGGCCGGGCAGGCGCACATAGCCCCGCGATTCCAACTGCCGGATGTGCTTGGTCACGGCGTTCGGAGACTTGAAGCCGAGGTGTGTCCGGATCTCCTCGTAAGACGGTGCGCAGCCGTGGCACTCCACGTAGTTTCGAATGAACCGGTAGACTCTTTCCTGAGCCGGAGTCAGTCCCATGCCGTTCTTTCCTTTCCTTCCCGACCGCGGGGAGGGGTCGTTGTGACCACCTACAAATCACCCACCGTGATCATCGAAATCTCCCCCACCCTGGGTCTTTGTTTTCCTCCTGATCCTGGGTCGGGATCGGGGCCGGCGGAGTGGGGAAACTCCAGTCGCCTCCTTCCGTTTCCCCACTCCCCCAACACCGGTCTCGCCCCAAGACCCTTGCCAAAAACTTGACCAGGGTAGGGGAATTTTCAGCCATCGAGGCGGGGGAATTTTCGGTTGTCACTACGATAAGGCGACTGGAGTTCCCCATGGAACCTCCACGACCCGCCGGCCGCACCGTCCCAACACTCACGTGAAGCATAGGTGTCTATAAGGTGTATGTCAAGAGGGCACGCAGGCCACTTTCGGCTGCTTGGTTTCAATCCGCGCCCCCGCGCGGGGGGCGACCCGCGCTTCCACCTTGTTCCCAAGCTCCAGCTTGGGAACACAACTGTGCAGAAGCTCCAGCTTCGATTCCCATGAGCCCGTTCCCAAACCGGAGCTAGGGAACGAAGGGAATCAGAACGCTCATCACTTTAACTTGACTACCAAGTCTGTAGCAAAGATCATGGCTTATGTTCACCCACTGAAGACTGCTGCATACTGGCCACTTTATTATGTGGAGCTGTACTGAGGGCATCTTCGGCAAAGTTTACCCCGGAAACTTCCTTCGGAGCCCGAAAGGACCCGCCGCGTTTGCGAAAACGAAATCCTTCAAGTCCCGGTTTTCAAGCCTTCACAGGGGCTCCTGGAATTGCCGGCCCAGGGCCAAAGATGGTGGACGCAAACAAGCCGTTGACAGGCACCCTGCATCATATATGTATATTTCTCGGCGCATTCGCAGACGAGGGTTCGATGTGACGCCATGAAGTAAGGAGCACATCCCGGCAGTCATTCGCAGGATTCGACAACGGCTGGGTTTTACCCACGAACAGTTCGCCCTGCGGGTCGGCGTCACATAAAGCACCGTGAACCATTCGGAGAACGGCAAACGCATTCCCCTGTCCTTTCTCATCAAGCGAGTTGTTGAGATGAAAACGGAATTGGATTTCCAGGACCTGCCTGCGCCGCGAGCGTCGCGGCAGGCATTGGCGAAGGGCCCACGGAAGAAGTCGCTGAAATGAGTAACATGCTCCTCCACGAAGGCCAGATTCTTACCGGCCCGCTCTTCAATGAGCCGATGCGGGTGGAGACCGTGCGGGCGAACGGCCCGGACACATGGGTGGCGGGCTTGGTCGGGACGCAGTCGGAGCGGTTCCGAAAGGTCACCCTCACGACGCGTGACCTCAAGAGCCTCACGATTCAGGAGGCGCGGCCCACCTACCATGGCGACGGCCGGCTGTTGCGCCTCGGCTTGCAAGCCTATTCCCTTGGCATTGCCTACGAGTTCGATCCGTATTTTGGCCTTTCGATTTCTCGTGTGGACCCGTTGCCGCACCAGCTCGAGGCAGTCTACGACTATCTGCTCAAGCTCGCGCGGGTTCGGTTTCTGCTCGCGGATGACGCCGGGGCCGGGAAGACGATCATGGCCGGGATCCTCATCCGCGAACTCGAACTGCGCGGTCTCGCCGAGCGCATCTTGATCGTCTGCCCCGCCAACCTCTCGTTCCAATGGCAGCGTGAACTGAAGGAAAAGTTCGACGAGAAGTTCCTCGTTCTCAAGGGCAGCAACATCCGGGACCAGTTCGGCGTCAACCAGTGGCTGGAGCAGAAGCGTGTCATCACCTCGCTCGACCTCGCCAAACGGTCGGACATCCTGCCGGGGCTTCGGCAGGTCCACTGGGACCTGGTGATCGTCGACGAGGCGCACCGCATGTCGGCCGCCGACGAAACCCACAAGAGCCTGCGCTACAAGCTGGGCGAGCTCTTGCGGGACACGTCGGACCACATGCTCCTGCTCACGGCCACCCCACACAAGGGCGATCCGGAGAATTTCAGCCTCTTCCTTCGGCTCCTCGACGCGGATGCCTATGCGGACGTCCGGTCCATCCGCAAGGCGATGGACCGTCGCCGTGCGCCCTTCTATTTGCGCCGCACGAAGGAAGCGATGGTCTACTTCCCGCAGCCGCAACCGGATGGAACGTGGGCGGCACAGAAAATCTTCACGAAGCGCATCGCACACACGGTGGAGTTCCAGATCGACGGGGCGGAGTTCGACCTCTACCGCGACATCACGCGCTTTGTGAAGCAGCAGAGCACCAAAGCTGCATCGCAGGGTGACGACCCGCGCGCCCGCGCCGTGGGCTTTTTGATGTCCCTCTACCAGCGGAGACTTGCCTCTAGCACCTACGCCATACGGCACTCACTCGAAAACCGGGCCAAGCGGCTGGAAGATGACTTGAAGCGTGCTCAGGACCTTGCACGGGTGGCTCCTCCGGAGCTTCCCGACCCGGATGAGTTGGACGAAATGGAGGAAAGCAAGCGCGAGCGCCTCGAGGAGCTGCTTGAGGCCGTCACGCTTGCGGGCAACGCCCAACAGGTCCAGGAGGAGATTCAGGCACTCAGGGCGCTGGCCGGCCAGGCCCATGCGGTGGAGGATTCCGGTGCTGAGGCCAAGCTATCGAAGCTGAAGGAGCTCCTCCAGCAGGAAGGTTTCTTCGACAACCAGGAGAAACAGCTCCTCATCTTCACGGAGTTCAAGGACACGCTGGACTACCTCGTGGATCGCCTCAAATCGTGGGGCTTCCGCGTAGGCTTCATCCACGGGGGCATGAAACCGGGATCGCGCGACGATCCCGGCACCCGGCTCTATGCGGAACAGCAGTTCCGCGAAGGGGCCATTCAGGTCCTCGTAGCGACCGAGGCAGCCGGCGAGGGCATCAACCTTCAGGTCTGCAACATCCTCTTCAACTACGACATCCCGTGGAACCCGAACCGCCTTGAACAGCGCATGGGCCGCATCCACCGCTACGGTCAGCGCAAGGACTGCCTGATCTTCAACTTCGTGGCTACGAACACCATTGAGGGCCGGGTGCTCAAGCGGCTCTTGGAAAAGCTCCAGGAGATCCGGGACGCGCTCGATGACGACGCGGTCTTCAACGTGGTCGGTGAGGTTCTCCCAGCATCCCAGGTGGAACGTATCCTGCGCGACTACTACGCCGGACGTCTCGGCGACGCAGACCTTGAGGAACGGCTCTTGCGGAACGTGGACGAGGGCCACTTTCGCAACATCTGCCAGAACGCCCTCGAAGGTTTGGCCTCGAAGAAGCTCAACCTGGAGATGCTCATCGAGCGCCGTGCGCGGGCCCGGGAACGGCGCGTCGTGCCCGAGACCATCGCGCGGTTCATCCGGGAGGCGGCCGAGTACGTTCCGCTCACCCTCAAGACCTTTCCGCATCTTCCCCACACCTTCGATCCGGGCAGGACCCCGCCGGTGCTGCGCCGCTACGAGAGCGACCCGACCTGGAAGCTGTCGGCGCTGGCGGCCAAGTACCCCCGCTGTTCCACAGACCGGGAGACGGCCGAGAAACACAGCCTGGAATGGGTCACGCCCGGCCACCCTCTCTTCGAGGCGATCCGGAGGCACACTTACGCGCAGGCGCTCGACGTGTTCGGGAAAGGGGCGACCTTCTACTCCCTCCAGCATGATGCGCCCGCGCGAATCGACTTCTACCGCGCACGTGTCGTCGACGGCCTCGGCCAGGTGATCCACGAGCGGCTCTTTGCGGTCGAGATCTCGGCCGACGTGAAACCGCGCCTGTGCGAACCCAACATCCTCGGGAACTTCACGCCCGCGGGCGCTCCCGATGAATCCCCGACGGTCGCTACACTTCCCGAAGCAACGGCCTGGCTCAACGAACAGGCGCTCACGCCGTTCCTAGAAGAGACGCGCAAGGATCGCCTGGCCGAGGTCGAACGGATCTCGGCGCACATCGAACTGTCGCTGACGGAGCTCCTACAGCGGGCCGACGACGAAATCGGCCGGGCGCACGAGGCCGTGGACCGCGGTGAGCAGGGTGCCGAAGGCCGTCTCACTCAGGCGGAGGCACGGCATGACGAATTGCGCGAACGGCGCGAGCGGCGGCGCCGGGAGATCGATCAGCAGCGGGCGCTTTCCCTCCAGGGGGTGGAGCGCATCGCAAGCGTTCTCGTCCTGCCCCATCCCGAGCGGGAGGCCCCCGAGGTCCAGCGCCTCCAGCCCAACCCGGAGACTGAGGCTACCGCCATGCGGGTGGTGCTGGATTACGAGCGTGCCCAGGGCCGGCAGGTCTACGACGTCCACGAGAAAAACTTGGGCTACGACGTCACCAGCCTGGACCTCGACTCCGGGGAGCTACGCCTCATCGAGGTCAAAGGCCTGGTCGGTGCTACAGGCACCATCCTCCTCACCCCCAACGAACGCCGCGTGGCCGAGGACCGGCGCGACTGCTACTGGCTTTACGTCGTCACCAGCTGCGCTACCCAGCCCGAACTCCAGGAACCGATCAAGGACCCCGCCCGCTTCGACTGGCACGAGGTCACCAAGGTGGCTCACTATTACCTGTCGGTGGATGCGCTGACCAAGCCGATGGAGGTGCGCGAAGACCTGCTGCCATACGGAGAAAAACAATGAAGATTCAAAAGCTCACGCTAAGGAATTGGAAGAACTTCACCGAGGCTGACGTCGAGATCCACGATCGGCTGTTTCTGGTCGGACCGAATGCCTCGGGCAAGTCCAATTTCCTCGATGCGTTCCGTTTCCTGCGCGATCTGGCGTCTACCGGCGGCGGATTTCAGGTGGCTGTTGAGCGCCGCGGCGGGGTGACAGCGTTGCGCTGCTTGGCTGCGCGACGCAACTCGAACATCACGCTAGGCGTTGTCGTCCGCAACGGCGCAGAAGAGTGGGAATACGAGCTTTCATTCAACCAGGACAAGCAGCGCCGTGCAGCCGTGCGTTCGGAACGGGTGCGCCGGGGCGACGACATCCTCCTGAGTAGACCGACCGACGAAGATGAGAAAGACCCCGCGCGGCTTACGCAGACTTATCTGGAGCAGGTCAACGTCAATCAGCCGTTCCGCGCCCTTGCGACCTTTTTCGCCTCGATCCGGTACCTGCACATTGTACCGCAGCTCGTGCGCGAGCCGGATCGCTCCGTGGGACGCGCCAATGATCCGTTCGGGGGCGATTTTCTGGAGCAGGTGGCGAAAATTCCAGAGAAGACCAGGAATAAACGCTTGCAGCAGATTCAAGAAGCGCTGCGCGTGGCCGTGCCGCAGCTTGAGAAGATCGAGCTCTATCGGGATCAACGCGGCACCCCGCACCTGCGAGGCAAATATCAACACTGGCGGCCGCAAGGTGCCTGGCAGACCGAGGAACAGTTTTCCGACGGGACGCTGCGCCTGATGGGACTTCTTTGGGTCGCCCTCGAAAGCGGCGGGCCGCTGCTGCTGGAAGAACCGGAACTATCGCTTCATCCGGAAGTGGTGCGTTTTCTGCCGCAGATGTTCGCGCGCGTCCAGCGGCGCACCAAGCGGCAGATCTTTTTGAGCACCCATTCGCCAGCACTCCTTTGCGACGAAGGGATCGGCCTCGACGAAGTCCTGCTGCTAAGCCCCACGCCGGAGGGCACCAAGGTTTCTGTGGCCGGCAGTCACCAGGAAATCCGCGACCTCCTCGAAGGCGGTCTTACGCTTGCGGAGGCGGTGATCCCGCTCACCAAGCCCGAGCGCGCGTCGCAACTCACGTCGTTCGGGGAAGCGTAAGGTGAGCGTCGTCATCAACGCGGCAGTCGAGGGACCGACGGACGAAGCTGTCGCCATGCGTCTGATCTGCCACGTCGGGGCCAAAGTCGGTACCGTATACGGCAAGAACGGCAAACCCCACCTCCGGAAAAGGCTCAACGCTTACAGCCAGGCCGCGCGACACAGTTCGTGGCTTGTTCTGGTGGATCTCGATCGCGACGCAAACTGTGCGCCGCCACTGAAAACTGCGTGGCTACCCAATCCCCCGCCGCGGTTGTGTTTTCGTATCGCGGTTCGTGCCGTCGAGTCGTGGCTGCTCGCCGACGCGCAGCGGATCGCCGAATTCATGGCTGTGGCACGAAATCGAGTGCCTGCGAATCCGGAGGGCTTGCCTGATCCGAAGGTCGAGTTGGTGAGCCTGGCGCGTCGCTCGCGCCGAAAGGATATCCGACAGGACATGGTGCCGCGCGAATCCAGCGGTCGGGCGGTCGGTCCCGCCTACACCTCGCGATTGATCGAATTTGCCGGCCGGCACTGGCGACCTGACGAAGCGGCCAGGCGCGCCGACAGCCTCGCTCGCGCCATACGATGCCTGCGCAGGCTTGTGGAGGAAAGAGCATGATCCCCAAAGACTGCAGGCGTCTGGCCGAGGTGGACTTCCCGATTGCCGAGGTGTCAAAGCACGCGGCGCGGGAGAAGTCCATTCGCCACGGCCATCCGAGCACCTTGCACCTGTGGTGGGCGCGGCGGCCGCTGGCTTCTAGCCGGGCCGTGTTGCTGGCGCTTCTGTTGCCGGATCCGTGCGATCCGGTTTGCCCAGAGGGCTTCAAGATGAAGGCCCGGGAACTGCTACCCACAGTCCCGGGCAGGGTCGGCCCCACGGATGATGACCTGCGCAAGGCATTGCTGAGGTTCATTGCGGACTTCGCCAACTGGGACCTGGCATCCCATCGCGCCTATCTTGGCGTCAGCCGGGCGCTGGTCAGGGCTGCGCATGGCGAGGAGCCGCCGCTGGTCGTGGACCCGTTTGCCGGCGGTGGATCGATCCCGCTCGAGGCGCTGCGACTGGGCTGTGAGGCGTTCGCCAGCGACTTGAACCCCGTTGCGTGCCTCATCCTCAAGGTCATGCTCGAAGACATTCCTCGGCACGGGCGGGAGCTGGCAGAGGAGTTGCGGCGCGTCGGGGCGGAGATCAAGCGCCAGGCCGAGAAGGAACTGGCCGAGTTCTACCCGCCCGACCCCGATGGGGCCCGGCCCATCGCCTACCTCTGGGCGCGCACCGTGCGCTGCGAGGCGCCCAACTGCGGGGCGGAGATTCCGCTTATGCGCTCGTTGTGGCTTTGCAAGAAGGCCAATCGAAAACGAGCGCTACGGTACAAGGTGGTGAAGCCAAGATTGACAGGCTTCCAGCCTGTCAATCCCTGGAAAAACCCTGAACTGGGGATTCAATCCCGACACCTTCCGCACCTGCAAACTCCGGATGCCACATACTTCGTGACCTTCCGTTGTGCGAAGGGGGTGGAGCTACCGGAAGCGGCCCGCGACCTTGTCCTGTCCTCGGTAATCCACTGGCATGGCGAGAGAATCGATTTGGATGCCGCTGTAGTCATGCCGGATCACGTACACATGATCTTCAGGTTGATGCTTGATTCCGACAGGCAAGATACCTCTCCTTCATTAAGCAAGGTATTACATAGTATCAAAAGCTTCTCGGCCAATGAGGTCAACAAACTGCTCAAGCGGAAAGGCTCGTTGTGGCAGGACGAGAGTTTCGACCACATCATTCGGAACGGGGAGGAGTGGGCTGAAAAGATAGAGTACATTCGGCAGAATGCGGTGAAGAAAGGTCTGGTAGAAAGGCCGGAAGCATACAAATGGCTTTGGGCAAGAAGTGACAGGCAGGATGCCTGTCCCACTGTCCAGTTCGAGGTTTTCGAGCCGAAGAGCGAGAAGGAAGTTCCGAACGGCACGGTCGCGCGGGCCAAGGCGACCTGCCTTTGCTGCGGGGCGGTCCTGCCGCCGGAGCGGGTGCGCGCACAGCTCGCGGCGCAGCGCGGCGGTGCGGATGTGATTTTTCACCACAGAGACACCGAGAACACAGAGAAAAGCCAGAAAAAACACTCTGTATGCTCTGTGTCTCCGTGGTGCAGAACCGGTGGTGCGCGACTGCTTGCGGTGGTGACGCTGAAGCCCGGCCAAACCGGCAGGCACTACCGCCTGCCGACGGAGCGGGATTATCAGGCCGTCTGGAAGGCCCAGGAGCGCCTCAAGGCGATCCTCGACGAATGGGAACGCAGCGGTAGGAAGGGCCTTTGCCCAGTGCCGGATGAGCCGCTTCCGCCGATTGGCACTCTTGGCTTTCGCGTTCAGCGCTACGGCATGCTCCAGTGGGGCGACCTTTTCACGGCGCGGCAGAAGGTGGCGCTGCTTGACCTGGGCTCGCGCCTGAGGAGTGCACCATCGAGCGTTGGCGAAACGGGTGCCGCTGCGCTCTCGCGGCTGGCGGACAAGAACGCATCGCTCGCCGTTTGGAATCAGATCGGCGAGAAGATTGAACACGTCTTCGGCCGGCAAGCGTTGCCGATAGTGTGGGACTTCGCAGAGGTCTCGATATTTTCCGACTCGACCGGAAACTTTCTGAGCGGCTTGGATCTGGTCGCGAAGGTTGTCGACGCCTGGCCCCCTTCACACGCTGGGCAGGTTCAGTCCGCCGACGCGACTGCGCATCTACTCCCCGACGAAACAACCCACGTCTGGTTCACCGACCCGCCCTACTACGACGCGGTCCCCTATGCGGACCTCTCGGACTTCTTCTTCGTCTGGCTCAAGCGCGCATTGCCGGGTCATCCACTGCTGCGCGATCCTTTCGATCCGACGAACTCGCTGACGCCCAAGAATCGTGAAGCCGTGCAGGACGAGACCAAATGTGACAATGGCCGCGCGAAGGACCGTGCCTGGTTCGAGAAGACGATGGCCAAGGCCTTCGCCGAGGGCCGCCGCGTCCTGCGGAAGGATGGCATTGGCTCGGTGGTCTTCGCCCACAAGACCACCGAAGGGTGGGAGGCGCTCCTCTACGGCATGATCCGCGGGGGCTGGACCATCACCGGTTCTTGGCCCATCGCCACGGAAAGACCGGGTCGACTGCGCTCTCAGGATTCCGCCGCGCTCGCCACCAGCGTCCATCTCGTCTGCCGCCCGCGGCCTGAGGATGCGCCGGTCGGCGACTGGGCCCACGTGCTGCGCGAGCTCCCGAAGCGCGTCGGCGATTGGATGGAGCGGCTCCAGGAGGAAGGCATTCGAGGCGCGGACTTGGTCTTTGCCTGCATCGGCCCCGCCTTGGAGATCTTTAGCCGGTACAGCAGGGTGGAGACCCCCGATGGCCGAGAAATCAGGCTGGCCGAGTACTTGGAGAAGGTGTGGGAGGTTGTGGGCCGCACCGCGCTGGAGCAGGTGCTTGGCAGTAGGTCAGGCTTCCAGCCTGACATGACAGGCAAGATACCTGTCCCACTCCAGGGAGGCTTGGAAGAAGACGCGCGATTGACGGCTCTGTTCCTCTGGACGCTCCAAAGCACCAATGGGGAATCTGCGGGAGCAGACCCCCACGAA
The DNA here is from genome assembly GCF_005377625.1 of Desulfoglaeba alkanexedens ALDC. Taxonomy (GTDB): domain Bacteria; phylum Desulfobacterota; class Syntrophobacteria; order Syntrophobacterales; family DSM-9756; genus Desulfoglaeba; species Desulfoglaeba alkanexedens. The sequence goes on from NZ_CP040098.1 coordinate 1,287,876, forward strand.
ACCGACGAGGATGATCTCCCCGCCGAGGATGAAGACGAACAGCAGATCGCCTCCGGAAAGGCAAAGGGCTATTCGCTCGTCTTCGACGTGGTGCGCCGCTTCGCCCAGCCCCTGGGCATCAACCTTCCGAAGTGGGAAGGCAGGATTATCGAGATAAAGAAGGGGGTCGTGCGCCTGCTGCCCATCACCGAACGCGCGCTGATCCTCTTTGGCAAGGACGGGGCCGAGGCCGTGGCCCACCGGCTGGAGAAGGCCCCTGTCACAGGATTCCACCAGCTGAGGCTCTTCCCGGAGGATGCTGCGGCAAAGGGCAAGGGGCGCAGGAACAGACGTAGAAAGGCTGACGTGAACGTGACGAACCTGCCTGCCGCGTCCCGGGACGCGGCGCAGGCACGCGAGGCCTTGGAGATCAGCCGCGAAGCCACGACGCTTGACCGGGTCCACATGGCGATGCTGCTTCAGGCCGGCGGTCGAGCGAGCGCCCTGCGGGCTCTCCTGAAGGCTGAACAGGAGCGCGGGCATGATTTCCTCCGTCTGGCCAACGCGCTCTCCGCCCTGTACCCGAAGGGAAGCGAAGAGAAGCGGCTGCTTGACGCGATGTTGCTCGCGGTGCCAAGATGATTGCAGAACCGCTCAGGGATTACGTGTTCACGCCCCATGCGCGCTTCGAAATAGAGCGACGTGGGTTGGGCGAGGAGCTTGTCCGCGGCGTGCTGGAAGCACCGGGGCAGCGGTGGGACTTGCAGCCCGGAAGACATGTGTTGCAGTCAAAAATCTCGATGGGTGAACCGCCCCGGGTCTACGTACTCCGGGTGATCGTTGATGTGGACAAGCAGCCGAATGAGGTGGTTACAGCGTACCGAAGCAGTAAAATAGACAAATACTGGAGGAACGAGCCATGAAAGTTTCCTACGATCAGAGGACCGACACCCTGAGCGTGGTGCTCAAAGAGGGTGTGCAGGTGTCCGAGAGCGATGAGGACAAACCGGGCGTGATCCTGGACTACGATGAGCAGGGAGATCTGATCTCGCTCGAAATTCTCGATGCGTCGAAGCGCGTCACCGACGCCCGCAAGATCGAGTACCAAGCCATGCCGTGAAGCGACTATAGGATGACCGTTATGGACCCCTGGTACAAAGTTGCCACGCCACGAAAAGAGGTCCGGGAAGGACGGTCCTTCAACCCGGACGAATTCGCCATCGCCCTCGAACAGGTCGTGGCGAAGACGGCTCCCGAGGACTACCGTGACCCGAAGCAGTTCTTTGCGCGCACCTGCTTCACGAGGGCACTGCGGGAGCACGCCGGCATGGTGCTTCGAAGGCTCTCGGGGAAGACCGACAACACCGCTCCGGTCCTGACCCTGATCACCCAGTTCGGCGGCGGTAAGACGCACACGCTGACCACCCTCTACCACCTCGCCACGAGCGGCGAACAGGCGGCCGGCTACCCGGGGATCTCCGACCTCTTGCGCAACGCCGGCATCTCGTCGGTTCCGAAGGTGCGGGTGGGCGTGTTTGTAGGGAACGCGTGGGATCCTCAGGACGGCCGGGAGACCCCGTGGATTGACATCGCCCGCCAGCTCGCAGGCGACAAGGGCGTCGAAGCGCTGGGGACCGCCGCGAAGACGACCCCACCGGGGACAGAGTCTATCGGGCGCGTCTTTCAGGCGGCGAACGCGCCCGTGCTCCTTCTTTTCGATGAAGTCCTCAACTTCCTCAACCGGCATCGCGGCATGGCCGAGTCGTTCCATGCCTTCATCCAGAACCTCACGGTCGCCACCACGGGAACGACGCACGCCGTGGCGGTGATCAGCCTTCCGCGCAGCCAGGTCGAGATGACCGGCTGGGACATGCAGTGGCAGGACAAGATCACCAAGGTCGTCCGGCGCGTCGCCAAGGACCTCATCGCCAACGACGAGTCGGAGATCAGCGAAGTTGTCCGGCGGAGGCTCTTCGAGGACCTGGGGAGTGAGCGCACCAGAAAGAACGTGGCCAAAGCCTTTGCGGACTGGTGCTTCGAACGGAGGGCGCAACTGCCGCCGGAATGGACGGCCGTGGACACGGCGGCGACGGAGGCGAAGGCGAGAGAGTTCCTCTTGCGGCGATTCGAGGCCTGCTACCCCTTCCATCCGGCCACCCTCTCCGTATTCCAACGCAAGTGGCAGGCGCTGTCGCAGTACCAGCAGACGCGCGGCACACTGGCGATGCTGGCCCAATGGATTGTTTGGGCCTATCGGGACGGATTTACCTCCGCCCGGCGCGAGCCGCTAATCACCCTTGGGTCTGCCCCCCTTCACGATATGGGGTTCCGCAGCACGATCCTCGGCCAACTGGGGGAGTCCCGACTCGTTGCGGCCATCGACGCGGACATCGCTGGCGAACAAGCCCACGCGAAGGCGCTGGACGCCGACACGAAAGGGCCGCTTCGCGACATCCATCGTCGTGTAGGAACGGCGATCCTCTTTGAGTCCTCCGGCGGACAGACAGACAAGGTTGCGCACCTCCCGGAGCTTCGCTTCGCCCTCGGCGAGCCGGAGGTGGACACGACCTCGGTGGATAACGCCGCGTTTGCCCTGGAGGACAAGTCCTACTTCATTCGCAAGGTGGGCTCCGATGGGTTCAAGATCGGCCACCAGCCTACGCTGAGGAAGGTAGTCAACGACCGGCGGGCGTCACTGGACGAAGAGTCCGAGATCAAGCCCGCCATTCGCAAGCTCGTCGAGGATGAATTCCGCCGAGGAGCCAGTATTCCCGTTTTGCCGTTTCCCAACGACGGCGCGGAAGTCCCGGACACGCCAAGGTTGACGCTCGTGATCACCGCGCCGGAGGCCGAGTGGACCGGCGGCGGCTCGTTGCGGAGCCAGATCGCGGAATGGACCAGGCAGCGCGGCAAGTCCCCGCGCCTCTACCCGGGATCGCTCGTGTGGTGCATCAAGAAGCCGGGCCGGGACCTGCGCGAGAAGGTGGAGCTGTGGCTCGCCTGGGAGCGAGTCGACCGTGAAGTGACGGACGGAACGCTGGGAGGCGATTTCGACCGGACGGATCGCACCGATCTGCATTCGAAGGTCAAGGCCGCAAAGGAGGCCGCCAAGGACGAGGTCTGGGGCGGCTATCGGTTCGCGGTGATCGCCGACCACCAGGAGGCCGACGGCCTCAAGACCATCGACCTCGGAGCCGGTCACTCCTCAAGCGGCGAGACCTTGTGCGGCAGGGTCATCGCTGCACTCAAATCAGAGGCGCTGCTCAACGAGTCCGTCGGCGCCGGCTACATTGACCGGAACTGGCCGCCGGCGCTGAAGGAATCGGGGGCGTGGCCGCTCACAAGCCTGCGGCAAAGTTTCCTGAACGGCTCGTTGACGCGGCTGCTCGATCCCGACACCACCCTGCGGGGGAAGATCGTCGAGTTCGTCGGAAAGGGCGATTTCGGACTCGCCTCGGGCCAGAAGGCAGATGGAACCTACGAACGGGTCTGGTTCCAGGAACCGGTCAGCGCGGATGAGGTGGCCTTCGAATCCGGCGTCTTCCTGCTGACGAAGGCCAAGGCGCAGGCTCTCAAGGCCGGTGTCCATGCGCCTCCCCCCGGACCAAAATCGCAAGCGGGCCAACCGTTGCCAAGTCCGGGGTACGGTCCCCAAACCAGCCCTGGCCCAGGACCAGGCTACGAAACCGAGCCCAGCCCGAGTCCCCTGTCGGGCACGGAGCAGAAGACCATCCGGCTGGTCGGTACCGTGCCGCCCGAACTGTGGAATCGGCTGGGGACGAAACTCCTGCCGAAGCTCCGCTCGGGCTCCGACCTCAAGGTCGGTGTCGATTTCTCCGTGACAGTCAACCGCGATGTGGCGACAAGCCTGACGTCGGACCTACGTCAGATCCTTGATGACCTGGGTATCAAGGGCCAAGTACAGATCCGCGACGCCTGATGGGCTTGAACGCTGGTTACCGATGAAGGTAGTGTCCCTCGGTTCCTCCTCGCACACGCGGCTGGCATGCGGATCAACCGAAAAACTCCATGATTTTCGATTCCAACAGCGACCAGGGGATGTAGACGGGTTTTTTTTGGATCGTGATATGGACCGAGCCATCTTTGACCCAGTACCGGCCCTGGACTCCGAAAACGGAAAAGCTTCCCCCGTTTCGGTCCCCGGAAAAGCGACCACCGTTTTCGTGGACGATGATTTTTTCCGCTCGTTCGAGGAAGGTTTTTATGCTGCCTTTGAGTTCCACCTCAAAGGATCGCAGGGGTTTTGCTGTGCCTTGCATTGACTCCCGCTCGGTATTGATGAGCTGCACGCAGTGCGACGCACCGCCTCTGCTCGCGAAAACGATTCCTTTCATCCCCATATGGCAGGCCTATGACTTTCGTATCTCATTGTCATGTCATAAGGATGACAGGCCGCTGTTCACCGCCGTTTCACCGTTTCAGTGTATGCCATCGAACGGTTAACCGCCGGAAACGGTGGCAGGTACGAGGGAACGGGAACAGCCGGGGACTTTTCCCCTTCTGCAGGGACGACGGCCGGTACCGGCCGAGCCCTTTCAGCACCGCGTTTCGGCCTGCCGAAAAGGCCGGCCGGCAGGCCGGGAAACCCGCTGATCAGCGAAACCACGAGCGCCGCCAAATAGGGAATGGACTGGATGACGAGAACCGCCGTCCACATGTGAAGGTCCGGCGTGATGAACGCCTGCTGGTCGGCGATGGCTCCCGCCGCCAGGAGCAGCGCGACGAGCATGAGGGTCTCTTCACGGGCCGCATGAATGGCCCGAAGGACCGCATGGGTGTCCGCCATCTTGGGAGTGCGGAAAAACGGCTTGTCCTTGGTGAAAACCCCCAGCCAAACCGCCTTGGCGATGGTATGGGAAAGTCCGAGGCCCGCCAGGGCGGCCGCGAAGGTCTGGGCGATCGTCGCATGGACCCGGGTCCGGTAGAGATAGATGAGCTTCCCCAGCTTGAAGGCGAAAAGGGCTAGCGGAAGGATGGAAAACTCCATCATGGGCGGATCCACCCGCTTCGGAGCGACGACCATGGCCAGCGACCAGCAGAGCGCGCCGATATTGAACAGCAAACAGGCGCCGTCGGCCATCCAGGGAAGCCAGCCGCCGATGAAATGGTAGCGCTGCCCCCAGGTGAGGCGGCTCGGACGAAGCCCCAGGAGCACTCCCGCGTGCCTGCGAAGGATCTGGACCGCCCCGTAGGCCCATCGAAACCGCTGCTTTTTGTAATCGATGAAAGTATCCGGCATGAGGCCCTTGCCGTAACTCCACGGGATGTAGACAGCCTCGTGGCCGTGCTCGAACACGCGAAGGCCCAGTTCCGCATCTTCGGTGATACACCATTCGCCCCAGCCGCCGATCGCTTCCAGAACCGATCGCCGGATCATGGTCATGGTGCCGTGCTCGATGATGGCGTTCCGGTCGTTCCGAGTGACCATCCCGATCAAGAAGAAACCCTGGTATTCCGCGTAACACATGGCCTTGAAGGCGTTCGCCCGGTCGTCCCGGTAATCCTGGGGCGCCTGGACAACCGCGACCCTGGCATTGGAAAACTGGGGCACCAGATCCCGCAGCCAATCCGCATCCACCGTGTAGTCGCTGTCGATGACAGCGATTACTTCCGCTGCCGGATCGGTCCGGGCCAAAGCGAAGTTTAAGGCGCCCGCCTTGAATCCCGCCAGCGGATCGACGTGGAAGAAGCGGAACCGGTCGCCGAGACGCGAACAATGGGCTTCCACCGGCCGCCACACCTCGGGATCCTTGGTGTTGTTGTCGATGACCAAGACTTCGTACGTAGGATAATTCAATCGAGCGAGAGCGTTCAGCGTTTCGATCACCATATCCGGCGGCTCATTGTAAGTAGGGACATGGATCGAAACCATGGGGAGGGCTCTTTCTTCCAAGGTGAGCGGGTGAAAAGGCCGGCGCCGATCGCGAACCCAAAGCGCTTCAGCCCATTCGTGGGCTTCGGTCAGAAGCACCACGATGACTCCGATCATGCCAGCCATCATGAGGCTCCCGACCACGATGGTAGTCATCGTCAGGTACTGGTCGGTAACCTGGTAGACGATGAGCACGGCGACGGTGGCCGCCGCATACGCGATGATCGCCAGGAAGCTCCTTCCACGATTTTCCAACGTTCCGCTGTCCAGTAGAAGCACCGAAAGGGTGATTCCTGCGATGAGCACGGATATCGCCGCCAGGACCCGCCAGTTCGGAATGGCGACAATCGGCTCGGTGAACGGAAACTTGGGCTTCCGATAGACGTCGTACACACCCCAGTACGCCCCCACGGCCCCTTCCGTGTCCCGTTTCCAAGGCTGATCGAAGGCCTCCATCACGTAGTAGATGTAGTTTTCCCTTTCAGCCCGGGCCAGAAACCTGCGGAGAAAGACCGCTTCGTTGGCTTCCGAAGCCACCGCCTGGTGGCGGATACGCCCGTTGCTGGGCCAGCCGACTTCCGCGATCACGATGGGTTTGCGCGGAAACTTGGCTTTCAGCTCGGCCAAGCGCTCATCGATATAATCCACCGCCCTTTCCACAGGTACGCCTTCCCAGTACGGAAGCATGTGGACCGCCAGGTAATCCACGTGATCGGCCAGTTCCGGATATTTCAGCCAGACATGCCAGGGTTCGGCGGTGCTCACCGGGACGCCCACCGCTTTCCGAACCCGGTCCAAGTAGCCGATCAACCGCTCGACCGGGATCTCTTCGCGCAGGAGCACTTCGTTTCCCACGATAATTCGGACGACGTTGTTTAGGTTGGAACCGGCCACCTTCAGGAGCGTTTTGATTTCCCGTTCATTTTTTTCCAAGTCCTTATCGATCCAGCACCCGAGAGCCACGTTGATCCCGTGCTTTCGCGCCAGTTCCGGAATTTTCGTGTACACGTCGGCCTCCAGCGTGTACGTCCTCACCGCGTTGGTCTTTCCCGCCAGAAGAGCCAGATCCGCATCCACCTCTTCCAGGCTCGGGTAGTCCCGGGTCAAGGGGCTGTCGTCGGCTCTCAGGGGCGAAAAGGAGAACCCCTGGATCCGCTTCGGCCACACGGGTTCTTCTTCCGGTCGGTTCGCGTAGGCCCAAAGGCCCACGGTGAGGATCGCTATGGACAGACCGATGAGAATGTTGGCTCGCGTCATATCGCTATTTCGTTTCATGGTCTCGGTATCCTTGAAAGATGAAGTCTTCCTGTCCCGGAAACACGCACGTTTCATGCTTTTGACGGCTGTTCCCGCACCGCGCAGGTCTTCGATGAATGCAAAAGCCTCTCCACATGAGCACTTATCGTGAAAAATCAACGCCCTCGCCGCGGATTCGTCGGTCACGGCCTATCCAAAAGACTTTCCCGTGCTGGACTCCTCCGGCATTCAGCCTCGGCACTCTAAGACAAACCATCCCTTCAAACAAGTCAAAGCCGGCCCCATGCCGCCGGCGCCCAAGCCCACCGGATTCCGGCCCTGGCCGGTTTGCCGTATCATTGGATCATTCATTATCGGTGCCGCAATCATTCGTTTGATGCCGCAACCCTCATGCGGCGCACAGGTGAATCCACCCTGCAGCCCGCTCAACTCACCGCCGCCGTCCGGAACACCAGGAACTTGGAAGCAAGAAAGTTCACCAGCAGTCCGGCGAGGGATCCGGCGGCGACACCGAGGAAGAGATATGACGACACCAGTTGCGAACCATGCACACAGAGGGCATACACCCCGTAATTGACGGCGCCACCCATTGCGTTGACCGTCACGTAAAGACCCCATTGCCGGGCTCTTGCACGATGCGCCACGGAAGATCTGAATGTGAACCGGCGGTTTAAAGCCCAGGTGGCGGTCGCCGCAACAAGGAAGGATAAGACCCTAGAATCGTAAGGGCCGCCGGAAAAAACCTCGACCATGACGTGAAGCGTCCCGGCGTCCACCACGAAGCCGATGGTCCCCACCATGCAGAAGCGAAGAAACTGTGCGGAAAACGTCATGCCGAGTCTTTTCCGTTACCCACCGCCGGGACCGACAGGTAAAACAGCCGCTTCATTTCCAGCCGGCCCCTCGTCACTGTATCCAGGATGAATCCCGCAGTAAGGCTGAGAAACGCCAGCAGCATCATGCCCGTGGAAAGAATCGCCGTGGGAAATCTCGGCACCAGCCCCGTTTTGAGGTAGGTGACCACAATGGGTACGGCGAGCGCCAACGATGTGGAAGCCAGCGCTCCGAAAACGAGCATGAAAAAGGCGAGCGGCCGTTCTTCGCGAAAGAGTGTGAGAATCATCATCAGAATGCGCCAGCCGTCTCGGTAGGTGCGGAGCTTGCTCGTCGAGCCCTCGGGACGTGATCGATAGGGGGTTTCGATCTCCGCAATCGGCATCCTGAGTTCCAGCGCGTGCACCGTGAGTTCCGTTTCGGTCTCGAAACCCTGGGCGAGCGCCGGGAAGGACTTGACGAACCGCCTCGAAAAGACACGGTATCCCGAAAGCATGTCCGTGAAGGTGCGCCCGAAAAGCAGCGCCACGCACCGGGTGAGCAGGCGGTTTCCCAGCTTGTGGCCCGCCCGGAATGCAGTGGTTTCGAAGCGCCCGAAGCGTGTTCCGACCACCATGTCGAGCTGTTCGTCCAACAGTTTGCTCACCAGGACGGGAGCACTCGAGGCGTCGTAGGTATCGTCGCCGTCCACCAACACATAAACGTCGGCATCGATATCGGCAAACATGCGCCGCACCACGTTCCCCTTACCCTGCTGAATGACGCTTCGGACCACGGCACCGGCTTCGCGTGCCACCAAAGCGGTCCCGTCCGACGAGTTGTTGTCATACACGTACACCTCGGCCCCGGGAAGAGACTCCTTGAAATCCCGGATTACCGCAGCGATCGACCGGGCTTCGTTGTAGCAGGGAACGAGGACGGCCAGGCGGTAGGGACTGAATGGTTTGCGATGGTTCATATGTTCGAGCGATCCCCTCCAACTTTTGCCACAGGGCAGAAAAGGAGCGGCTGCTCGATGCGCTGCTCGATATGCGGCCGCAAGGGAACACATCCGTCCGCCTTTCTTTCCAGGCCGTAAGCTTCGAGCGCCGCGTCCGTCGATTCTTCTTCATATTCGCGATAGATGACGTAAATGCTTCCTCCGTGAGCCTCGATGGCCTCTTCCATCCTTTCGTCAAAGCGATTGGGCGAGGAAGAAGGGCCCGTGAAGTAACTCAAGATACGCAAGAAACGTACCTCCTTTGGAAAAAACGGGACCAGGTAGGCCATGGGCTCCGTTCCCGCCATGAGTACCAACGTTCGATCCGGAGCTTCCAATTCCGGCGGCCGGACTCCGAAATAATCGTCCCCCCAAGGCACGCGGCCCCAGTCCGCCGGCTGGCTGCTCAACATCAGAAAAAGCATGCAGCCGGAACTCAGGTAAGCAAAACAGCGGCGGCTTCCCAGGAAAACCTTCAAAATCAGCCAGATCCCGAGCGGCGCCAGCATTTCCAGAACCAGGAGATACCGATAAATCGCAAACACCTTCAGCCAGACCACAAAGGTGATGATTCCGAACCCCAGCAGGTATCTGGACTTCAGGGCGGATTCCGGCGTCGCGCTCCCCGGAGTCTTTCCTCGCTTCAGCCGGCAAAGAATCCAAGTCGGGAGAAAGCCCGCCAGGCAAACGGTCAGAACCGGAATCCGGAAGTCTCGAAAAAAGGCCTCTCCGGTTCGGTAGGGATCGAAAGCGAAGTTGAAGGGAAACCGTAGGGCCGCAGCCATGTTCTCCGGAAGGAACCGGGCGTCCCGGTAGTCGGCGGCGGCGCCCCAGGGGGATTGAAACATGTGGTTGAAGTACGGAAAGAGTGGGTTGCCGTAGCGCTGCCAGAGTTCAGTGAACCAGAAGCCTCCCGTGGCGGCCATACCGGCCAGAACCCCTATGCCGAAAAGAAAGGCCGTAAGCACACCCCGTTGCAGACTTGGTCCGGCAACCAAGAAGGCCCCGCACAGACCCACGGCATAGACCGCCGTGGGTTGCTTGAGTCCCGCGGCGCATCCGGCAAGGCAGCCCGCAAATAAGACGGCTTTCCGGCAAGCCGCTCCCCGCTCTTCCTTGAACCTTTCCACCGTCCCCAAATTCAGCCACAGGCTCCACAGAACCAGGCAGCTCAGGATCGTATCGGCAAACGAGGTCCCCAGTTCGCCGAGGAATCCGCCACCGGTAACTCCCGCCACCATGACAAGAAGGACACCCCATGAGCCCTCGGTCAAAAACTTACGGGCGACGGCGTAAATGAGCGGTCCGTTCAGCCCCTGCAAGGCTCCGATCGCGAACCCCACCACCTTGGGCGGAAGAGCCGCCACAGCATGATAGAAAGGAATGTAAAGCAGCGGATTGTAGAAATTGGCCACCTGGGACGGCACCACGTCGTGGTCGAACCGGCCCTCGAGAAACGCATACGGGATATAGAAATGGTAGTTCCTGAGGTCCCAGTTAGCGTCCTGGCCGAAAAGCAGGGCCGCGATCCCCCCGAACAAGGGACACGCTAACCAGAGCACACCCATCATCGATTTTTCGGATTTACCGCCTTCCGCCATGGACGCACGTTCCGACGCGGTTCTTCCCGATCTACCGGACGGCAAACCTAATCCAGTCCGCGGGATAACGCAACGGCAATTTTCTTGGTAGCGTAGAAAATAATAGACGTAATATGTGATGCCAAATTCTATTTCCCCTCCCCTTGTGGGAGGGGATTAAGGGGAGGGGGACAGCGGGATTTTTCGACCTTCGTTAACCTTTTTGCTTAAGGTGTCTACTTTAGAACGCTACCGATTTTCTTGGGCGAGATCCTCTGTTTTCCGGCTCCCTGACGGCTATGCCGAAGATGTGAGGCGCTACAGGATCCTGAGCAGGCCTTGGAGGGGCTCATGCCGAAGATTCTTCCGGAGCCGATACGTGCTCCAGAAAAACGCAGCCATCACCGGGCTTCCCTCCTGGATCTGAACATCTTGCAGTGCGACATCCTTTTCGGCGAAGGTCATGTGCTGCAGCAGGATCGTTCCTTCGCATGGGATTGAGCGGCGTTGCCGTTCCGGCAGGAGGCGTCGGGCGGTTCCGGCAGAGGTTCTTCAGCTGCTCGCACTGCTGTAATGGCGGACCGCGTAACGCCAGAGCCAGGCACTGAGTCCGAAAAACACGGCGGCGATGACGGTGGACACGAAGGCGAGCAGCCATCCGGCACGGCCGAGCACGGCCGCGGCGGGGAAGGTGGTGATGAAGGCCACGGGCACTACGAAGGTGAGAAGCCCACGCATCCACTCGGGATAAACGGTCACGGGAAAGCGTCCCGTTTCGTACACGGCCAGAAACAGCTCGGTGATGTTGTCGATCCGGACGAACCAGAAGCAGGTGGTCATCATCGCCAGCCAGATGCTGTAGAGGATGACGGAGCCGTTCAGGAGAAAGAGGGCGAACAGGGCGACATCTGGCGCTCGGGGGACGAGCCTGAGCCCGACGAGCCCGTACAGGCACACGGCGATTCCCACCAGAACATCGGCGAGGCGCCACACGGCCAGGTTTCGAAAGGTCGCCATGAACTGGCTGTTGACGGGCTTGACCAGAACGAAATCGAAGGTGCCCAGCCGCACCTGTTCCACCACGCGCACGAGGTTGGGCTGAAGCACGGCCTCGATGAGCCCATTGAAGAGTGTATAGAATCCAACCACCAGCAAGGCTTCGTGGTAGCTCCAGCCTCCCACGAAATCCCGGTGATGGAAAAAGATCTGGAGTCCCAAAAGCGCGAACGCGGTCCAGAAGACGCTCATCAACACGCTGGCGGCGAAATTCGCCCGGTATTCCATTTCCACGAGGAGGGAATTCTTGAAAAAGATTCCCACCAGGCGCACCGACTTGGAAAAGCCGGTCCCTCCCCGGTGAGGCGGTCGGTGATATTCACCTGCGGCTTTCACCTCTCACGCTCCCACCGCACCGTAGCGCCGGACGCCCTTTTTCCACAGGACCTTGTAAAGGCCCCACCAAGCGATCACCCAGGCCGCCTGGATGATGAGCGAGCGGCACAACGCGTCGGAACCCAGGCGCCCCAGCAGGATTTCCACCGGGAGCGACAGCATGTAACGAAAGGGAAGCAACGGCACCCATTCTTTCACGCCCGGCGGAAACAGATCCAAGGGCGCAATAACGCCCCCCAGCATGAGAAGTCCCGCATACCACATTTCATTCAAGGCGAGCGATTGGGTGATCCAAAAGCTCAACAGCCCGATGCAGTATTGCGATAGAAAGCGGACCGCCCAAGCCCCGGCCAAGGAGATTCCGAACCCAGCGAGGTGAACCGGTTCCGTTGCGTAACGAGTTCCCGGGACCAGCAAAGCGGCGGCCGCGATCAACGGCACCACGGTGAGGATCCTGAAAACCTTGTCCGCCAAGTTCAAGGCGATGTGGTCGTGGATGGGATTGATGGGCCGCAGGAGTTTGGGGGAAAGCTCCCCGAGGCGAATCTCGCGGTCCAGGTCCCAGGCGACCCAGACGGTCGTCAGCTGCCGAACCAGCAGGATGGCCAGGTAGTAACTCACGAAATCGCCCGCCCCGTAGGAACCGACGGGACCCGACCGTGCCAGCGACAACCAGACGGTCATCATCACCAAGGGGAGGATATTCGCCAGGATCCAGATGACCATTCCGGCCCGGTATTCGAGGATCAATTCCCAGTTGGCCCTGAACAGGGCGAGGTATTTCCGGACCATGAGATCGATCCGCTATTCCAGGCCCGGTTCCGTCGCGGGCGGCCGGCGTCCGAACAGCTGGGAGACGATTTCTTCGACCGGCGGCTCTTCGATGGTCACGTCATCCAGGTCGAGGGTGGTGAGCAGCCTGGCCGCAGCTTCCGCTGCTTCCTTGCGCGGCACCCTCAAGACGGCCTTCACGCCGTTGCAGTGCCGAACCTCTCCAAAGACTTCCAACTCATCCCGGCGACAAGGGGTTCGAAGGACGATTTTCAGTACTTTGTAAGGCGCCATCCGTTCCACCAACAGCCGCAGGTCGCCGTCGTAGACCAGTCGGCCCAGGTCGATCATAATCACGCGCCGGCAAAGTGCCGTCACATCGGCCATGTAGTGGCTCGTGAGTATCACCGTGGCTCCGAACCGCGCATTGTATTCGGCGATGAATTCGCGGATCCTCACCTGCATGGTGACGTCCAGGCCGATGGTGGGCTCGTCCAGAAACAGAACCCGCGGGCGGTGGAGGAGCGCCGCCGCCAGTTCGCATTTCATCCGCTCCCCCAGGGACAGCTTTCGGACCTGTTTTCTGAGCAGGGGCTCCAGCTCCAAAAGTTCCACCAACTCCGAAAGCACAGCCTGGAAGTCTCCTTCTTCGATGTCGTAAACGGCCTGGTTCACCCGGAACGTTTCGATGGCCGGCAGATCCCAAAGCAGCTGATTCTTCTGGCCCATGACCAGAGTTATTTGCTTGAGAAACCAAGGTGTCCTCTCATGAGGCCTGCCGTTTAAGATCGAGACCCGCCCGCCGGTCGGATACAGGAGGCCGGATAGGACCTTGAGCGTGGTGGTCTTTCCCGCCCCGTTGGGACCCAGGAAGCCCACCACTTCTCCCGATTCGATGGAAAAGGTGATCCCGTCGACGGCCTTTACATCCCGGTAGCGGCGGTTCACCAGGCTTCGCACAGACCCCAGAAGCCCCTCTTCCTTATGGTGGACCCGGTAGAACTTCTGCAGATTCTCCACTTCAATCTGAGGCACGGCCATCTCCGGCGCTTACCACCCGCACTCCGATCGCCGCCCTTCGTCCAGCCTCGTCAGGTCAGCTCCTTTCCGATGGAAAATCCTTTGCCGAGAAATTCACCGATCGCATAGTACTTCTGGGCCTGAGGCGTATAAACGATGGGCTGGATTTTCAAGATATCGGGTTTGCCCTCGTCGTCCAAGCACGATTCGTCCACCTTCACGTCCATGATTTCCCCGACAAACTGGGTGTGGAGCCCCAATTCGTAGGTGTGAACCACATTGCATTCAAGTATCATGGGAAATTCCTTGACGTACGGAGCATCCACTAATTCGCCTTTCACGGGAGTCAACCCCGCCACCTTGAACTTATCAGCGGACTTTCCCGAAGCGATCCCGAAGTAATCGGCTTCCTTCACATAGCGCGCCGAAGGCACGTTCAGGGTGTACGCCCGGCGTTCCATGATGTTCCCGTAGGTGTAGGCGGCCTTCCTGACGGAAACGGTCACGCAGGGAGGCTTGGAACAACAGATGCCGCCCCAGGCGATGGTCATGATGTTGGGATTGCCGTCCTTGTCGTAGGAACCCACGCACCAGACGGGGGTAGGGAAGACAATGGTTTCGGGACCGAAGGATTTCTTCATCGCGCACCTCCTTTTCCAACGACTCCTTCACATTTTCCGCGCCATCTAATAAGCGCTTTGGTCACCTCAAGAACAGGTAATATGGTTACGGCGGCGAGAAGCACTACACCCCAATCAGAGATGCTTAATGAAAACGTGTGAAACGGCTGCTGTAAAAACGGAACATACACTATCAGGAGCAGGAGCATGGTTTCCCACATTATCGCCAGATTAAGCCACTTATTCCTGAAGAAACCAAGCGTGAACACGGAACGCTTGTCAGAACGAAAAGCATAAGATTTGAAGAATTCGATAAGGGCGAGGGTGAGAAAGCATAAAGCTTGTGCCTCTATCATGCCTCTACCTGCATCCAGCGCCCACTTGAATACGCTCAGATTTACCAGAAATGACCAAATTCCTCCGGTAGCTATCAGCAATACCACCGGCCTGGTGAATATACCCTGCCCGCGGGGGCGAGGCTTCTGCGTCATGATTCCCGGATCGGGCGGGTCAACGGAAAGAGCGATGGCCGGTAAACCGTCGGTGGCCAGATTGACCCACAATATCTGAATCGCAACCAGCGGAATGGCTCCGGCCGGGAGTCCGATTAGCGGTCCGAAAAGGATAGCCCCAGCCATCACCAGTATCTCCCCCACATTGGCCGAAAGCAGGTACATCAGGTATTTCTTGATATTGTCAAATATACCTCTGCCTTCCTCCACGGCGGCCACTATCGAGGCAAAATTGTCGTCAGTTAGAATCATATCGGCGGCCTCTTTGGCGACGTCGGTGCCGGTAATGCCCATGGCAACGCCGATATCCGCTTTTTTTAAGGCCGGGGCGTCATTGACCCCGTCCCCGGTCATGGCCACGACGTGACCTCTCTTGGTCAAGGCTTCCACCACCCGGAGCTTGTGGGCTGGAGAGACCCGTGCGTAGACTTCTATGTTCTCTACCTGTTTTTCAAGCTCTTCATGGCTCAGCCTGTCAAGCTCGGCACCAGTCAGGACCAGCCCTCCCTTCAGCAATCCCAGATCTCTCGCTATAGCGACGGCTGTGATCTTGTAGTCACCGGTTATCATCACCGTTTTCACACCGGCTTGGTCACAAAGCTTTATGGCTTCTTTAGCCTCTTCTCGAGGCGGGTCAATCATGCCGACCAGTCCGACAAACACCATTTCCTGTTCCACGGTCTGGTCAATTTCAAGGTCACCGGGAAGCCTTTTGTATGCCATGCCCAAAACCCTGAGGGCATCATCTGCCATAGCTTGAGCAATGGCCTGTATGTTTGCCCTCTCTGTGGCGGTCAACTCCCTTTCCTGTCCTTCTATGTAGATGCAATCGCAGGCGTTCAAAATCTCTTCTGGTGCTCCCTTGGAATAGGCTATCTTCCCATCCCCCGTACGGTGGATGGTGGTCATCCTTTTCCTTTCAGAAGAGAACGGGATTTCTCCGATGCGGGGAAACCGCTCAGTTACGTCTTTCTTCCACAAACCAGCTTTGGCGGCGGCTACCAATAAAGAGCCTTCGGTGGGGTCTCCCTTGATTGTCCAGGCACCATCGATATTATTGAGTGAAGTATCATTACATAGGATGCCGGTATTCAAGAGGACGTAAAGACTGTCTCCCTCTTTCGGCACAAAGGCTATACCATCTACCACAAATTCGCCTTCCGGTTCATATCCAGTGCCGGTAACATCGGTCAGCTTACCATCCGTGTATATGCGGCGAACGGTCATCTTGTTCTGGGTTAGCGTGCCGGTCTTATCTGTACAGATGAAAGTGGTACAGCCCAAAGTTTCCACTGCTGACAATCTTCTAATCAAAGCGTGGCGTTTCGCCATCCGCCGCACGCCCAGTGCCAGGCTGATGGCCACCACGGCCGGCAAGGCTTCCGGAACGGCGGCAACGGCCAGCGCCACCCCCCAGATGAACATCTCCAGAATCTCGTGACCTCTGGCAACACCAAACCCGGCCAGCACGACACACACGAACAGGGCGCCTGTGGCAATCCACTTTCCCGTCCGGTCGAGATTGACCTGCAAGGGGGTCGCCTCTTGTTTAACCTCCTGGAGCATGCCGGCAATCCTACCGAATTCTGTGGCCATGCCGGTACCGGTGACTACAGCCACACCCCTGCCGTAGACGGCCGTTGTCCCCATATAGACCATGTTTAACCGGTCACCCAGATCGGCCTTTGCCTCTACCAATGTATTTATTTTCTCCACCGGAGCCGATTCACCGGTGAGGGAGGCTTCATCTATTCTGAGATTGACAGCTTCAATGAGGCGGGCGTCGGCCGGTATCCTGTCCCCTGTCGCGATAATAACGATATCTCCCGGCACTACTTCTCGGGCAGGCACCTCGATCTCTTTGCCGTCTCTCAACACGGATGCCGTAGGTGCCGCCATTCTTTTTAAGGCTTCCATTGCCCGCTCTGCCTTGTACTCCTGGAAAAAGCCCAGACCGGAAGCAAAAAGGATGATGATACCAATGATGATCGCATCAACGACTTCACCCAGCGCCGCTGAGAGCACAACAGCGATAAGGAGGATGATGATCAGGAAACTTTTGAACTGCTCCAAAAAGAGCATCCAGGGAGAAACCCGCTTTTTCTCCGCCAGCTCGTTAGGGCCGAAACTTTCCAACCGCTTCTGTGCTTCCGCTGTGCTTAAGCCGTTACGGCTGGATTCCAGGGTCTGCAATACGTCTTCAACTTCCAACGCATGCCAGTTTTGCCCGCTAATCATTGCTTGTCCTCCCCCTGTGGCGATCTTGCTCATCATGAAGCTGGCGCAACTCACATAGAAGGTTCTCAAAATACGCCGCTTTTTCTCCTCAGGCCATACTCAACTTTCGCTACTACAGGGCAATCGAGTGCAGATCTTTTGCTTCTTGTTCCCAAGCTGGAGCTTGGGAACAAGGGGGAAATGCTTCTCATGGTGACTGGAACTACTCCATCGCCACAATCACCCGGACAAAAGAGTAACTGTTATTTATAGACGGAGCCAGACCAGCGTCGAAGCACTCAATACACCAAGCAGGTTGAACACGTTGCTGCCCACCACATTCTCGACGGTAATATCCCGCTGTCCGCGCAGGGCGGCCGGAATCGAAGCGGCCACCTCGGGAATCGATGTCCCGGTTGCCACAATGGGGATACCTTCCGCCGGCCGACACCTGTCCATGGAACCGCGGGACGTCTTGAAGTTACCGCCTCTCATGGTAGAATGGGCGTGTGGTGGCCGCGGGAGCAACTTCCAGCACCGCCCGGACCGGCCCTTGCGTTTCCGCGGGGCCGCCCTTGGACAACCCTGAAAACCAGGAGGAAGACGATGCAGGTACTGGTGCTCTACCATTCCAAAGGAGGCAACACGAGAAAACTCGCGGAGCACATTTCCCAGGGGGTGAATTCCGTCAACGGGGTTCAAGCCGTCCTCAAATCCGCCGGAGATGTGACCAAAGACGACTTCGTGAACGCAGACGGCATAATCGCGGGTTCGCCCGTTTACTTCGGCGTTATGGCGGCGGAACTCAAAAAGGTTTTCGACGATTTCATCAGCGTTCGCAAAAAGATGGAAGGCAAGGTGGGAGCGGCTTTCGCCACTTCCAGCGATGCGACGGGCGGGAAAGAAACCACCATGATATCCATCATCCAGTGTCTGCTCATTTACGGCATGATCGTGATCGGGGACCCATTGGATGCCACGGGGCATTATGGCGTGGCCTGCGTTGGGCCTCCGGACCCAAAGACCGCCGAAAACGCCGAAAAGCTCGGCCGCCGCGTCGCCGACTTGTGCCTCAAACTGAAAAAGGCATAATCCCATGGGATCGTCAGCCGGCCTTGCCGTTTTGCAAAAGGAGGTACGGTTCATGCCGGAAGTCTGACCTTCGGCCGGTGACCGGATTCGAAATAGAGAGGAACGGCTGAGGGGTCCACTCCAGGCCACCCAGTCAGCTCCCGTCAAGCCCCCGCGGGGCGGCCCCTTTGTCGCCTGATCTTCCAAACCTCTCGGCGGCTCCCGGCAACCGACGTGTTGTTACGCCTGAATCGCACAAGGGCGCTCGAACCTTTCAAGCGTGAACCGCTCTACAGGATTCGAGCGCCCCTGTCAATCGTCGCCTGATCCACGAACTCTTCCGGAAGGCGAAGCCTATTCCAGGTAGGCTTTCAGCATCTCCTGGCGGCTCGGATGCCTGAGTTTCCTCAAAGCCTTCTTCTCGATCTGCCGTATCCGTTCCTTGGACACCTTGAAGTTCTTGCCGATCTTTTCGAGTGTTTCCCCGGGTTGTCCGTCCAAGCCGAAACGGAGGCGAAGGATCTTCTCCTCACGAGGCTGCAGACCGGCCAGCAGGTCGCGGGTGATTTCGCCCAACTCCCTCGCTTCACAGCCTTCCACCGGCGACTCCACGTTCTCGTCTTCGATAAAATCCGCCAGCCGCTGGTCATCTTCGCCGATGGGCGTCTCCAGCGACACCGGCTGGCTGACCAAGCTCAGAACCATCTGAACCTTGTCCGGAGGAATGTCCGCGCGCTCCGCGATCTCGGCCGGCGTCGGTTCCCGCCCCAATTCTTTCACCAACTCGTGAAACACCTTGAAGAAAAGGTTCTTGAGCTCGATAAAGTGGACGGGCAACCGGATGGTCCGCGTTTTGTCATAGATGCCCCGGATGATGCTCTGGCGCACCCACCAGGTGGCGTAGGTGCTGAACCGGTTTCCCTTGGTGTGGTCGTAGCGCCCGACCGCCTTCAAGAGCCCCAGGTTGCCTTCCTGGATAAGATCGTCGAAGCTCATACCACGACCCCGATACCGCTTGGCGATGCTCAGCACCAACCGGAGGTTGGCCTTGACCATCTGGTGCTTCGCCGTATCGATGGTCTGCATGATCTCCTGACACCGCCGGTAAAGCTCCCTGTACATGGATTGGCCCGGGTTGTCACGGCTGGCCTTTTCCAGAGTGCGCGTGATGACCTTCAGCACTTTGTCGCGGACCCCTGGAAAGCTCTTTTCATGAGCCAAAAGCTTCTCGACCTTTTCATGAAGGTCTTTGATCACCGGGTCTTCGACCGCGTGCTCGGCCACCAACCGCACCAGTTCGTCTTGCCCCTCTCGGATCGTCCTGGCCAGTTCGACTTCACGCTCGGGAGTGAGGAGCGGATAGGAAGATACTTCTCTCAGGTAACAGGATATGTGGTCTTCGTCGAAGTCGTCTTCGCGCTCCGCATTGGCATCCGGCATCTCTTCGTTCTCGGAGTCGTCACATTCCGTTTCGTTTTCCGCTTCAGCAATCGGCTCACGCTTGTCTTCCATGCAAACGATATCCTTCAGAGGGGGCTCGTCTTCCGCCATGCTCGACCCCGGGAATCCCTTCTCAAGGAGGCCTTCAAAGGCATCGTCCGCCTCCTCCCCCTTTTTCACCATAAATCGGAAGGGAGGATACGGATCATGATCGTATTGTTTCATCATCATCCCCCTTTCGTGGGAAATCCAAGGGTTACCTGCCTTCGGCTGGTCTGTCCCACGGGCTTTCAGTGCTCTCGACTCGACCCCTCCTTTCTTGACTCGTGTTTCTCTTTTCTTTCTAATGGTCATACCTGAACAGCCCCATCGCAACGAACCCATTAAATCATAAGAATGATTCCCACCTTGGTCAACCGATCCCGCACCCAGCTCGGTCCGGTTCTTTTCCCGGCGCCTTGGTGTCGGCGCGGATAACGCCCGATTCGCGATAAAGTGTTTCCAGCAGCTGGTGCAGGTTCCGGCCGGTGCGCGCCGAAACTCCCACACACGGCAGTTCCAATCCGGAAAGCTCCAGAAAGGCTTCGACGTCTTCCAAATCCTGTTCCCCGTCCACTTAGTTCAACGCCACCACCGTCTTTTTGATGAGTCGTTAAGACCTCAACCTATTGTCAATCCGGGCCGAACCGCATATAGGGTTGCTTGATCATTGAATGGCATCCGATCTTCAACTGTCGAGAGGAACCCGATGAAGTGCCCGCGATGCGGAAAAGAGCTGTTATGGGTAAAGAGCTGAAGGCAGGTGATATGGCGCTGCAGGTCCTGCAGCATCGACTACCGGCTGGAAGATCTTCGCTCCACCTGGGACGACGACTTGGAGGCGCAGCTGGCCGAAATCCGAGTCGACCGCCTGTAACGGAGCGGGCGCTCCGCAAGGCGCGACCGCGGCATCGGCGCCCCTTCCCCGGATGGCGGCCCTCCTGCGGGACCGGATTCCGCCTGCGGCCTTTCAGCCTCTCCCTTCCAGGCGTTCCTGGATGATCCGGCGTGCCACGTCGAATGCTTCGGTGAGCTTCTCAGGTCGGCTTCCGCCGGCCTGAGCCATGTCCGGACGGCCGCCGCCGTTTCCGCCGACCACCGCCGCGATTTCCCGAATCAAGTGGCCCGCGTGCAGGCGCTTGGTCAAATCATCGGTAACTCCCGCCAGCAGGAACACCTTGCCGTCATGGACCGCCCCCAAAACCACCACGCCGGTTCCCATACGCTCCTTGAACCGATCGTTCATTTCCCGAAGCGCCTTGGGATTGTCGGCTTCCACCTGGGTCACCAGCACCCGAACGCCGCCGATCTCCGCCGCCAGGTCCAGAAGGTCCGCAGACCGCCTGGCCGCCTGGGACGCCTTAAGACTTTCCAGTTCCCTCTCCAACTGTCTCTGCTGCGCGAAAAGTCTCTCGATCCGGTCCACCACTTCCAGGGGATGCACTTTCAGCCGGCGGGACGCCTCTTCCAGCTGCTCCAGCTGCCTTTTCACGTGCCGGTAAGCGTGGCGCCCGGTAAGGGCCTCGATTCGGCGCACCCCGGCAGCGACGCTCGTTTCTTGAACAATCACGAAAAGGCCGATATCCCCCGTTCGCTGCGTGTGTGTCCCTCCGCACAGTTCGCGGCTGAAACCGGGGATTTCTACGAGCCGTACCCTGTCCCCGTACTTCTCTTCGAAGAGCGCGACCGCTCCGCTCTTCAACGCTTCTTCCAGATCCATGACCTGGACGCGAAGCGAATCGTTGTTTCGGATTTCATCGTTCACCCGTTCTTCGATGGCGGCGAGTTCTGCAGCCGTGAGGGATGCAAAGTGAGTGAAGTCGAAGCGGAGTCGGTCCGGCGCCACCAGGGATCCCGACTGCTTGACATGATCTCCGAGCACATCGCGGAGCACACGGTGAAGGATGTGAGTAGCCGTATGGTTGAGCGCCGTGTCTTTCCGCCGCTCAGCGTCCACTTGGAGCCGAACCGTTTCGCCGACACGCAGGCTTCCTTCCACCACACGCGCCACGTGAACGATGAGGTCCCCCGGTAGTCGCAGGGTATCGCGCACTTCCAGGGTTCCCGCGGCGGCCAGGATTCTTCCCCGGTCTCCCACCTGGCCGCCCGCTTCGCCGTAAAAGGGGGTTTCGGTCGTGACCACTTCCACGTCGGCGCCGACGCCCGCCTCTTCCACCAATCGGCCTTCCACCACCAGCGCCGCGACCCGGGATTCGGCTTCCAGCTGATCGTAGCCCAAAAACGCCGATCGAACCTCGTCGGCCGAAAGCTTGCGGTAGGCTTCCGAAAGTTCCCGTTCTCCGCTTCCCTTCCAATGCTTGCGGGACTGTTCGCGCTGTTTCTGCATCCGCTCCGCAAAGCCTTCTTCGTCCACCTGGAAATGGAGTTTTCTGGCCATATCGGTCACGATATCTATGGGAAAGCCGTAGGTGTCGTAGAGCTTGAAGATGAGTTCTCCAGGAACCACCCGTGCGCCTTCGTCCTGCAGGCGCGCCATTTCGTTTTGAAGCAGCTTCAGTCCATGGTCCAGCGTCTCACTGAAGCGTTCCTCCTCGTGGAGGATCACCCGGGTGATGTAGTTTCTGCTCTCCATAAGTTCCGGGTAGGCGTCCTGCATGGCGTGCATGACGGCCACCGCCACCTGATGGAGAAACGGCCGGTCCAGCCCCAGAAAGCGGCCGTGCCGGAGCGCGCGCCGAATGACCCGCCGGAGCACGTAACCGCGCCCTTCGTTGGACGGTAACACGCCGTCGCCTATGAGGAACGCCGCCGCCCGGCCGTGGTCCGCGATGACCCTGAAGGAAACGTCCTTTTCGGGGTCTTCTCCGTAGGCATGGCCGCTCATCTCCCCGATGGCCGCCATCATGGGCGTGAAGAGGTCCGTGTCATAATTGGAAGGAACCTTTTGGATCACCGCGGCGAGCCGTTCCAACCCCATGCCCGTATCGATGCTGGGTTTGGGAAGGGGCTCCAGCGCACCGTCTTCCCGCCGGTTGAACTCCATGAACACCAGGTTCCACAGTTCCAGGTAGCGGTCACAATCGCATCCCGGGCGGCAGTCGGGACGACCGCAGCCCATGGCTTCTCCCTGATCTATCAGGATTTCGGAACAGGGCCCGCAGGGGCCCGTATCCCCCATGGCCCAGAAGTTGTCCTTTGTGGGAAACGTGAGGATGCGCTCGTCGGGCAAATGGCGCAGCCAGCACCGCCGGGCCTCTTCGTCCGGACCGAGCCCCATGGCGGCGTCGCCTTCATGAATGGTGGCGAAGAGCTTGTCCTGGGGAAGCCCCATGCGGCCCACCAGAAATTCCCAGGCAAAGGCCACCGCCTCCTCCTTGAAATAATCGCCGAACGAAAAGTTTCCGAGCATCTCGAAAAACGTGTGATGCCGGGCCGTATACCCCACGTTTTCCAGGTCGTTGTGCTTTCCGCCGGCCCGCATGCATTTCTGACTGCTGGCCGCACGCACGTAAGCCCGTTTTTCTTCACCGAGAAAACAACGCTTGAACTGGTTCATCCCTGCGTTGGTAAAAAGGAGCGTCGGGTCGTCGTGGGGGATGAGCGAGGAACTCTTCACCACGGTGTGGCCCTTGGTTTCGAAAAAGCTCAAGAATTTCGACCGGATCTCACTGGCCTTCATGGACCGTCTCCTTGCCGTTCAGCACCGGATTTTCCCAGCTCCGCAGCGGCGATCACAGATGAATGAATTTCCCGCACCTTTTGCTCGATCTCGGCGACCAGATCCGGGTTTTCCCGCATGAAGTTCTTGGCGTTTTCCCGGCCCTGGCCCAGGCGTTCGCCGTTGTACGAATACCAGGTTCCGGACCGTTCGATCACGTTGGACGAAACGGCCAGATCCAGTAAGTCGCCTTCTCTGGAAATGCCTCGCCCGTAAACCACGTCGAATTCCACTTCCTTGAACGGCGGAGCGATCTTGTTTTTGACCACCTTGACCCGGGTCCGGTTTCCCACCACGTCCTGGCCTTCCTTGATCGCCCCCACTCGGCGGATATCGAGCCGCATGGTGGCGTAGAACTTGAGCGCGTTGCCGCCGGTGGTGGTTTCCGGGGAACCGTACATGACGCCGATCTTCATACGGATCTGGTTGATGAAAATCACGCAGGTGTGCGACTTGCTGATAGCCGACGTCAGCTTCCGCAGTGCCTGGCTCATGAGGCGCGCCTGGAGGCCCACATGGGCATCGCCCATTTCGCCCTCGATTTCCGCCTTGGGGACCAAAGCCGCCACCGAATCGATCACGATCACGTCGATGGCGTTGCTTCGCACCAGAATCTCCGCAATTTCCAGCGCCTGTTCCCCGTAGTCGGGCTGGCTGATGAGCAGCTCGTCCACCTTGACGCCGAGCTTTCGCGCATAATGGACATCAAGGGCATGTTCCGCATCGATGAAGGCCGCAAGCCCTCCCTTCTTCTGAGCCTCAGCGATGATGTGCAGCGCGAGGGTCGTCTTTCCGGAAGATTCCGGGCCGAAGATCTCGACCATACGGCCTCGGGGCACCCCCCCGATTCCCAGCGCGAGATCCAGGGACAGGCAGCCTGTGGAAATCACCGGAATCTCAACGTGATGGGCTGCTTCTCCCAGGCGCATGATGGCGCCTTTGCCGCACTGCCGTTCGATCTGACTCATGGCGATGTCGATGGCCTTTTGGCGATCGTCTGCCGTAGCCATGGATAGCTCCTCTTCTCGATACCTGTGATGGGCCGTCAGGTGGGCCGACCTTGCAACGGGCTTCGGTGAAGTGGGGTATATCGGGGTCCTTCGGGCCTTAAGTCGCTTTTATACAACACGATTTCCGACACGTCAAAAGCTTCCGTACGAAACCCTTTCTGGGCGACCAGGGCTTCCTGGAGGCGCTCCAACCGGGTCCTTCCTTTGACCCGGCCCAACGTCAGGTGCGCCTTGAACGGTCGAGCTTCCGTTTCAAAACCGAGGCCGCTCAAGACGTCCTCGACCTGTCGTTGCAGCCACTGCAACCGTTCGAAACCGCTTTCAATCCCCACCCACACCACACGCATGTTCTTGATGGACGGAAACGCCCCGCATCCCCCCGCCGTCACGGTAAACGGCTCCATGGCCTCCCCGGCGCGGTCCAGGGCCTGCGAAACGGCGGGAATCAGATCTTCCGAAACGTTTCCCAGAAACTTCAGGGTGAGGTGGATGCGATCGGCCTTCACCCATGTGACCTGGGCTTTCGAGCCCTTAAGCTTTTCCATGAAGCCGGCCAATTGTTCCTGAACACCTGGAGGGAGGTCCACGGCAACGAACGTTCGAATCATCCCAAAAGAACCCTCCACAAGAGGACAAGGGCCGCATGGGCGGCTCTTTCCTGAATCTGGGTGCGCCCTCCCCAGAACAAATGCTTCCGAACCACGGTCTCACGCACCGTCGAGCAGGCCATGAACACCGTCCCCACCGGCTTTTCGGCCGACCCGCCCGTCGGGCCTGCGATCCCCGTGATGGAAACCGCCACGTCCACCCCGGCCGATTCACGCGCCCCCCGAGCCATGGCTTCGGCCGTCGCCGCACTCACCGCACCGTGCTCGTCAAGCAGCGACCGGAACACACCCAGGAGTTCAACCTTGGCTTCGTTGCTGTAAGTCACAAAGCCTCGCTCGAAGTAGTCCGAAGCGCCCGGAACCGCCGTGACACGCCGGGCCAGCAACCCGCCCGTACACGACTCCGCGGCTGCAAGCTTCCATCGCCTCCCCGACAGCAGCCTTCCCACCGTGAGTTCCATCGGCTCGTCTTCGCTTCCGCTCACGTACTGCGGGCCCAAAAGAGCCACGACCCGTTCTTCGATCTCGGTCAGCCGGGACGTCACGTCATCCAGGTCCGTTCCCCGAACCAGGATGGTCACCCAGTTCTCCCCGATCTGCGGCAGGTAACCGATTTCGATCCCCGGAGATGGCGGTTCCAGAGATGCCAGCCTCCGATTGATTTCCGATTCGACCAGCTCCTGGACCCGGAGGACCCGCTTAACGTAAATCGGCCGGCCCGGGAATCGGCGATCCAGGTCCGGAATCACCTTGCGGGCGAGAAGCGTTTCCATTTCATGGGGCACGCCCGGAAGGAAATAGCAAGGCACACCCCGGTGCTCGAGGAAAAACCCCGCCATGGGAAGTTCCGGCGCCATGTGGACCGCTCCTTCGGGGAAACAGGCGAGCCGCCCCGTGTGCTCGGACCACGGGATGCCTTTTCGTTCAACCCTTCGATGCAGCCGCTCCAGATGCTCGCGATTGCCCGTGAGCGGCCGCCCCAGCGCTCCGGCCACCGCCTGGCGCGTCCGATCATCATCCGTGGGGCCCAGTCCCCCCGTGATGATCACAAAATCCGACCGGTCCAGCAGGTCCAGCAGGTAGCGCGCGATTTCATCCTCTTCATCTTCCACGGTCACTACCCGCCGGAGTCGAAAACCGTGAACCCGAAGCTCACGGGCGATATGATGGGCGTTGGTATCCAGAATGTCGCCCAGCAGCAACTCGTTACCGATGGAAAGGAGTGACCCGCAGACGATTTTGGGTTCCACGAAACCCTCCATGATCCAGCGAACCCTCATGCCTCATGGATCGGCAATGGCGTCCGAACAGTAAAAAGAACCGTCTCGTAGACTTCCCGAAGGGGAACCTTGTGGCGTTCCGCAGCCTGCCGGCAGTCTTCATATTCAGGAATCCGTCGCCGTGAACCGTCCGGAAGCACCACCTCCTTCACCCGGCACTTCCCGTAGGGGGTGGTCACGAACACTTCCGCCCTCGGCAACTCATAGCGTTCCACCTCGAAGGCTCGGACCCCGAGGGTCGAGGATTCCAGGAAAAGGACCTCCATCAGGCGTCGCCCCGAGGCCGGTTCGGCCAACACACTCACCAGGATTCCAGGCCGGTTTTTCTTCATGTGCACCGGGGTGAACGTCGCATCGATGGCTCCTTCCGCGAAGAGTCTCGACAGAAGGTGATCGTAGAATTCCGGGTTCATATCGTCGATCTGGGTTTCCAGCACAAGAAGCCGCCGCTGAATCAGGACTTCCGATGCGCGGCCGAGGAAAACCCTCAGCAGGTTGGGCGGGTCCTCCTGCGGGTGGCTTCCGATCCCGTAACCCACGCGCTCGAGAGTCATGGACGGTATCGGGCCGAACGCTTCGCACAACGCGCGCACAATGGCCGCACCTGTCGGAGTGGTCACTTCGCGCCGTTCGGTTCCCTGAAAGACGGGAACACCTTCCAGGAGCACGGCGGTGGCGGGAGCCGGAATCGGCAGGGTCCCGTGCTCTGTTTTCACCCAACCTGATCCCAGAGGAATCGCCGAAGCCGTCACCCGCGAAACCTCCAGGAGGTGCAGGGCCGCCGCCGTCCCCACCGCATCCAGAAGGGTATCCAGAGCACCGATTTCGTGGAAGTGGACCTCTTCGACAGACACCCCGTGGACCCGGGCCTCCGCCTCCGCGAGCGTTCTCAGGATCTTGAGGCTCGCCGCCGCGACTCCCGGCACCAACTCGCTCCCCTGGATGATCGCCTCCAACTCACGGAACGTCCGGCGAGGCTGCCCGCTGAGCCGGAAAAGGACCCGGGTACCCTCGATGGCCCCTCTCTTTTCCTTTCGGACCTGCACCGAAAACCCTGAAACCGGCATCTTGTGGAGTATTTCCAGCAGACCATCTACCGGCGCGCCGGCATCCAGGAGACCCCCCAACACCATGTCTCCGCTTACCCCGGAAAAACAGTCGAAATGCACCGTCTTCATCAAACGTCGCCCCTCTCGCCGCTGATTGTGCTCCCCAGAACCGACCCAAACACCTGACCCAGATGCTGTACCGGAATCGCCTTCAAACGCCGTTTCAAATAAGCGGGCAGTTCGCGCACATCCGCTTCGTTTCCGGCCGGAACGATCACTTCCCGGATTTGGTGGCGAAGCGCCGCCAGCACCTTTTCCTTGAGCCCCCCCACCGGAAGAACGTCACCCAGAAGCGAGATTTCACCGGTCATGGCCACCCCCGCTCGAACCGGCCTTTGGGAAAGTGCGGAAACCAGAGCCACCGCCATGGCGAGCCCCGCCGACGGACCGTCTTTGGGAATCGCTCCCGCCGGTACGTGAAGGTGAACGTCCTGATTCGTATAAAAATCGCTGGGAATGGCCAAGGATTCGGACCGAGATCGAACATAGCTGAGCGCCGCCCGAGCCGATTCCTTCATCACTTCCCCCATATGGCCGGTGAGGATCAGCTCACCCTTTCCCGGCATGACCGACGCTTCCACGGTGAGCACTTCGCCGCCATGGGGTGTCCAAGCCAGTCCCAAAGCCACCCCGGGGGGGTTGTCTTTTCTGACTTCGCTTTCGGCAAACGGTGGCGGGCCGAGGTATCCCTTGAGCGCCCGTCGCGTGACCCGAAAGGGCGGCGAAGCCCCCTCGGCCATTCGCCGGGCTACCTTGCGGCAAAGCGACGCGATCTCCCGCTCCAGCTGCCGCACGCCCGATTCCTGGGTATAACGCCGGACGATTTCGGCCAGGGTACGGGAATGCACCGCCAGGACCTCCCGAGAAAGACCGTGTGCCGACAACTGCCGAGGCAACAGAAACTTTTCCGCAATGACGATTTTTTCCCGTTCCGTGTACCCGGTCAGATGAATCACTTCCAAGCGGTCCAGAAGCGCCGCCGGTATGGAATCGGCGGCATTGGCCGTGGTGATGAACAGCACCGAGGAGAGGTCGAAGGCCACATTGAGATAATGGTCTGAAAAATTCCGGTTCTGCTCCGGGTCCAAGACCTCGAGAAGCGCCGCCGCCGGATCCCCCCGGAAGTCCCGCCCCACCTTGTCGATTTCATCCAGCATGAATACGGGGTTCCGCGTGCCCGCGTTCCTGATGCCTTCAATGATCCGGCCTGGAAGCGCGCCGAGATAGGTCCGCCGATGACCTCGGATTTCCGCTTCGTCGCGGATGCCGCCCAGCGACATCCGAACGAACCGGCGACCCATGGCCCGCGCAATGGAACGGCCCAGCGATGTTTTCCCCACCCCGGGCGGCCCCACAAGACAGAGGATGGGCCCGCGCACCGAACGCTTCAACTTGCAGACTCCCAGGAAATCCAGAATCCGTTCCTTGACCCGCTCCATGTCGTAATGATCTTCGTCCAAGACCCTGGATGCCTCCTTCAAGTCCAGCCGATCCGGCGTGACCTTGTTCCAGGGCATTTCCGTAAGCCAGTCCAGGTAGGTGCGAACCACAGCGCTTTCCGCTGCATCCGGCGGCATCTGTTCCAAGCGCTGGAGCTGTCGGATTGCTTCCCGGCGGGCGGCTTCAGGCATGCCCGCCTCATCGATCTTTTCACGCAGAAGGACCGCATCCCCTTCTTCGTTCCACTCTCCCAATTCCCTTCGAATCGCCCGGAGCTGTTCACGGAGGTACCGCTCCTTGTGGCGGCGTCGCAGGGCGTTTTCCGCTTCCAGTTCGATTTCGACCCTCACTTCCATTCGATCCAGTTCCCTACGGAGGAGTTCATGGACCTGGTGGAGCCGACGAACCGGATCACCGGGGGCCGTGAACTCACGGCACACGCCGCCTTCCGGATCGAGATTCATGGCGATGAGGTCGGCTAATCTGCCGGGCGACCGAACGCCTTCGAGGATCGCTCCCGCATCCCCCGAACTGATACCTCGGATGAGAAAAAGTCTTCGGGCGGCATGGCGGACTTGCTCCATGAGCTGGACCAACTCTTGATCGACCGGGGGTTCTTCCTCGACCACCGGCTCGATGCGAGCCCTGCGGTGAGGCTCGGTCTTGGTGATTTCGAGGATTCGCGCCTTGGCGATACCTTGGACCAGTACCTTCAAACGACCGTCTTCCAGTTCGGTGGACCGAAGAAGCAGCGCCACGCAGCCGAAGGGCGGCGGTCCCGCGGCCGAAGCGTCCTTTCCGTGGAGCTCGGCCGCTCCGTCCCAACATCCCGTAAGGAGCAGATAACCCCCGCAAAGCCGTGCCGCTTCCATGGCGAGCCGTTCGCGGTCTTCTCCAACAAACATCGGGAGAATCATGGCCGGAAGAATGACCGGATGGCGCAGCGCGATTACGGGAAGTTCCGATGGAAAGGCCTGTTTCATACCCGCTGGATCTCACCGTGAAAGAAAGAGACTCCGGGAACGTACGATCCTGCATCGGTCCCTTATCAACGCAGATGGTCCTTGTCAACTCACATACCGAAACTGTCGGTTTAAGCGCCTTGACACCCGAAACCCCGGATGGTAGGTTCCCTATCCACGGTTTCATAGCCTGTCGACGGAGGGATGGCCGAGTGGTTTAAGGCGGCGGTCTTGAAAACCGTTGGCCCGTTAGCAGCGGGCCCGTGGGTTCGAATCCTACTCCCTCCGCCACAAAAAGGTGTTGGAGAGATGGCCGAGTCGGCTGAAGGCGCTCGCCTGCTAAGCGAGTGTGCGGGGAAGCTCGCACCGAGGGTTCGAATCCCTCTCTCTCCGCCATTCCGATCAGCTAGCCCGGCCCCTTGAGGACCCGGGATTTTAGGACAAACTCTAAGAAATGTTTCCGGCTGAAAATCAAACAAAATACGTAACATCTCAATAATCAGGGGCAAACCTTTCGGATTCCGGCTTTCGCCGGAATCCATTACCTTGCTGCAAAAAATCAGTCACCCCGATTTTATATGAAAATAACCAATTACTAAAGTGATTTAGGTATGTTGAGCATGCCAGCTGTCATAAACTTTTGGTAGCGCTCTAAAGTGGAGACCTTAAGCAAAAAGGATAACGAAGGTCAAAAAGTCCCCCTCTCCCCCCTCCCCTTAATCCCCTCCCACAAGGGGAGGGGAAATAGAATTTGGCATCAAATATGGGTGCGGATCTTTTAGAACGACATCCAGGGTGGACCCTCTGAGGTAGATCCAGATGGCCTTGAAGCAGCAAGCGCATCAGCTCCGTTCCCCCTCGTTCCCAAGCTCCAGCTTGGGAACGCCCTGCCCGGGAAGCTCCAGCTTCCCTCCTGCTACAGCTGAAACGCGCTGTCTTTCTAGGGAGCTCGCCAGGATCTCGAAGTGATCTCTCCCCTCGTTCCCAATCTCTGGCTTGGGAACGTCCTCATGGGTACCGAAGCTGGAGCTTCTGCACAGTTGTGTTCCCAAGCTGGAGCTTGGGAACAAGAAGGAAAAGATCTGCACCCATCAAATATTAGGTCTATTATTTTCTACACTACCAAACTTTTTATATTCGTGGTCGAACCCACAATTCACAATATTTTCCTCTCGTTCCCAAGCTCCAGCTTGGGAACGCCCTGCCCGGGAAGCTCCAGCTTCCCTCCTGCTACAGCTGAAACGCGCTGTCTTTCTAAGGAGCTCGCCAGGATCTCGAAGTGGTCTTTCCCCTCGTTCCCAAGCTCTGGCTTGGGAACGGGCTCACCGAAACTGGAGCTTCTGCACAGTTGTGTTCCCAAGCTGGAGCTTGGGAACAAGAAGCAAAAGATCTGCACCCAAAGTCAATGTTGGACGGAGCCTAAAGAGCTGCGCTACTACCGTGAAACAGCGTTCAGATCCCCGTAACAAGCGGCCGGCTCGCCTGTCACCAGCCCCATGTCAGATACTTGTGAATGGAGTCCGATGCCTTGCGCCCCGCACCCATGGCCAGGATCACTGTAGCCTGGCCGGTCACTATATCTCCCCCGGCCCATACACCTCGCTTTGTGGTCTTGCCTGTCTCGGGATCAGCTACAATATAACCGCGCTCATTGATCTCCAGTCCTTCAGTGGACTGGGTCAGCAGGGGGTTTGCCGCAGCTCCCACCGCGATGACCGCGAGATCACAATCCAGCTCGAATTCGGACCCTTCAACCGGCACCGGCCGCCGCCTACCCGACTCATCCGGTTTGCCCAGCTCCATCCGGAGACATTCCACCCCGGTCACCCTGCCGCTCTCGTTGCCGATAAAGCGTTTAGGCGCGGTCAACAGATGGAACTCGATCCCTTCCTCTTCGGCATGGTGGATCTCGGCCGCGCGGGCGGGCATCTCATCGCGCGAGCGCCGGTAGACTATTCTCACCCGCTCCGCGCCCAGACGCATCGCCGTCCTCGCCGCATCCATGGCCACGTTCCCGGCGCCGAATACAGCCACATTCCGGCCTCTTACAATCGGGGTATCATACTTCGGAAACAGATAAGCCTTCATCAGGTTGGCTCGGGTGAGGTATTCGTTGGCAGAATAGACGCCTATAAGGTTTTCCCCTGGAATGTTGAGGAAGCGAGGTAGACCCGCCCCCACGCCGATATAGATCGCGTCATAGCCCTCCTCAAACAGCTCGTCCAGGCTCACGGTGCGCCCTACAACCACGTTGCATTCCAACCGCACACCAAGCCTTTCCAGAAAATTCACCTCGGAGTAGACTATTTCCTTGGGCAGCCGGAACTCCGGGATGCCGTAAACCAGCACCCCGCCCGGCTTGTGAAAGGCCTCGAATATGGTCACGTCATGGCCTTTGAGAATCAGGTCCCCGGCGACTGTCAGACCAGAGGGACCGGATCCCACCACCGCCACCCGCTTCCCTGTGGGATGCTGCTTCGGCGGAAGATCACCTGTTCCATGCTCCCGCTCCCGGTCAGCCACGAACCGCTCCAAGTTGCCGATGGCCACAGGTCGATCCTTCTTGCCCAAAATGCACATGCCTTCGCACTGAATCTCCTGAGGGCACACCCTCCCACACACCGCCGGCAGGCTGTTTCTCTCCCAAATATGCCTGATAGCCTTGGTAAACTCGCGCTCCCGTATCAGCTTTATGAACCCCGGAATATCCACAGAGACCGGGCAACCTTGCACACAAGCAGGACTCTTGCACTGGAGACACCTTTGGGCCTCTCTGATCGCAGTTTCTTCGTCATATCCCAAGGGTACCTCTTCAAAGTTTCTCTTTCTCACCTCGGGTTTTTGTTCAGGCATGGGCTGCCTGGGGATCTTCTCCTTCTTGGCGCTCTTCTCGTCCATCGCTTCCTCCGTACCGTCTATATCCAAGAGCTCAGGCCTTAGCCGGCTTGGCGCTCCTTCATAAACTTTTCATAAGCCATTCTTTCTTCTTCCTTGTAAGCGTCCAGCCTCTTGGCCAGCTCGTCAAAATCCACCGCATGACCGTCGAACTCCGGTCCATCCACACAGGCGAACCTGGTCTTGCCGCCAACGGTCACCCGGCAGCACCCGCACATGCCTGTCCCGTCCACCATTATGGGATTCAGGCTGACCAAGGTCTTGACTCCGTACTCTGCGGTGAGCTTGCATAAGAATTTCATCATGGGTACAGGGCCTATCCCCACCACCAGCTTGATGTTCTCCCTTTCCAGGAGATCCCTGAGCACGTCGGTGACAAACCCGTGGTGGCCGTATGTCCCGTCATCCGTGCACACCTCGAGCTCGTGACTGGCAGCCTTCATCTTGTCTTCAAGTATAAGAAGATCCTTGGTGCGCGCCCCTATGACGGCATACACGTAGTTGCCTATCTCCTTCAGTGCCCTGGTAATTGGATGGAGAACGGCTATGCCGGTGCCTCCTCCCACGCAAGCCACCTTGCCCAGCTTTTCCAAGTGAGTAGGCTGTCCCAGTGGGCCGATCACATCCTGATACTTTTCCCCTACCTGCATGCCCCTGAAAAGCGCGGTTGACTTCCCAACCACCTGGTAGATGACGGTGATCGTGCCCTTCTTGGGGTCAGTGTCCGCCATGGTAAGGGGGATCCGCTCCCCAGTCTCGTTGGCCTTCAGGATCACGAACTGACCAGGTCTGGCCTTTGCTGCTATCTTGGGAGCGCTGATCTCGTTCATGACCACTGTACCATCTGCCATTTCGTGGCGTTTTAGAATCTCGAACATTTGGAAACCTCCACGATGTAGTATTGTGAGGACGCGATCATTTAGCACAGCACGATCAAGTCTGTCAAAAAGAATCGCCTACAAGCAGCAATTCTAGCTTTGGCTTGACACTCCTATTGATATTGTCGCCTGATTTTTGATATTTGGATCTTTGTTGTATCTCAACGATTCCCGGGGTAGGCCAAGAACCCTGTAAATAGGGGTTCAGAAATTCTCTTTTGAATACAGAGCTTTTGAAACTAAAGCGTAAATGAGACCCGGTGATGAAGCAAACATGCGCTATCGAGATCGTCAAGGAAGCATTTCGCTTGGCCCGTGCCCAGTTGGAGACGTCAGCAAGGCTGAAGAATGGGTAAAAGAGAATCGAAATTGGCAGGATTCGTATCCCATGATTGTTTAACTGGATTCAGGCGCCTGCCCCGGACTCCGATCCGGGGTTCGCCGGAATGTCGGACCTTTATCTTTTAAGTACAGGTCCACAGAATCAAACTCTTTTGTAACATGTTAAAATCCTCTGGAAATTCCACCTTGTTCCCAAGCTCCAGCTTGGGAACACACATGTGCAGAAGCTCCAGCTTCGGTTCCCATGAGGGCGTTCCCAAGCCAGAGCTTGGGAACGAGAGGAAACGCTCACCCGTTTAACCGGACTACCGAGTCTGAAGCAAAGATCATGGGTTATGTTCACCCACTGAAGACTGCTGCATAGTGGTCACTTAATTATGTGGAGCTGTTTTAAGTTAGCGCTCATGCTCCGTACCCCCCCCGGCGGAACCCTGCTCTGGAAGGTGGCGTAAGATGCCGCCCTGCGCACCCACTCAGGCTCGATTTTTCAAGCGCAACGGTCGCTGTGGATCCAGAACGCACCACGGCCTTCGCTCTGCCGCAATTCGCTGTACAAGGATACTTGACAGCGCCGACCTTCTGCATGATGCTCACCCGGAGCCACGTCGAACGGCATGCCCTTGCCGTCGGCGCTTCACGGTGGACATCCTATAGAACGGAAAGCGGAAGATACTTGACCCATGGCGCAGGCTATTCTACGTGGCGGCCACGCGAGCCAAGCGGAACCTTTTTCTGTCGTCTCCCAAGGTCACCGGCCGCGGGTCGTTCTACGCCATGGATCCAGGCGGACCTTCGCGGTTTCTTTTTGAAATCAAGAATCTTGACGTCCTGGTTCAACGGCCGTCCTGAACCCATCCGGGTGAAGGCGAGGTTTTCTATGCGTTTCCTCCATACCGCGGACTGGCATCTGGGCCGTATTTTTCATGGAACCCATCTCACCGAAGACCAGGCTGTGGTCCTGGATCAACTGGTACAGCTGGCCAAGGAAAGCCGCTTGGATGCCCTTCTGGTTTCAGGCGATATCTTCGATCGAGCCGTGCCGCCTCCCGATGCGGTGAGCCTCCTGGACGACGTCCTCTCCCGCCTGGTGCTCGACGTCCGGGTTCCCGTGATCCTCATAGCGGGAAATCACGACAGCCCGGACCGCCTGCACTTCGGTTCCCGACTCCTGGCCGGCCAAGGGTTGCATGTCACGGGACGCGTGGACGCAACCGTTCCCGTGCTGACCCTGGGAGACTCCGAAGGTCCGGTGGACTTTTTTCCCATTCCCTTCGCCGAGCCGGGCGTCGTCCGGGATCGCATCGGAGAACCGGGCATCCAGGACCACGGCTCCGCCATGCAATGCCTGGTGGAGCGTTTTCGATCGAAGGCACCGACTCACCGCCGATCGGTGGCGGTGGCTCACACCTTCATCGCAGGCAGTGAATCCAGCGAGTCGGAACGACCGCTTTCCGTCGGCGGCATCGACACGGTGGACGCTTCCGTGTTCGCCGGTTTCCACTACGTGGCCCTGGGGCACCTCCACCGGCCCCAGGGCCGGCCAGAATCCCCTCTCCAGTATGCCGGCTCCCTTCTCAAGTATTCCTTCTCCGAGGCCGACCAGCCCAAATCGGTGAACATCGTGGAAATGGATGCCCGCGGCACCTGCCGCGTGGAACGGATCCCGCTCATCCCGGCGCGCGACGTAAGACGCCTGGAAGGAACCTTCGACGAATTCCTTCGCACGGGCCCGAACCTTTCTTTTCGAAAAGACTACCTCCAGGTGACCTTGCTCGACCGGGAACCCATCCTGGATGCCATGGGCCGGCTCCGGAACGTCTTCCCCAACCTGCTGCACATCGAGCGCCCGCATCTGAATCCGCAAGGGGACCCGGCCGGGCCTGGAAAAGATCACCGAACCCTGAACGATTCCGACCTGTTCGCCACTTTTTTTTCGCAGGTGACCGGTGAACCGCTTTCCGAAGCAGAGGCGGTCGCATTCCAAGAAGTCGTCGAACAAATCGAGATGGAAGAAAGGGAGGCGCATTGATGCGGCCTCTTCGCTTGCGCCTGAGCGCCTTCGGCCCCTACGCCGAAGAACAGATCCTCGATTTTGCATCCCTCCACGGCCGCCCCCTCTTTCTCATCCACGGGCCCACAGGGGCCGGAAAGACTGCCTTACTCGACGCCATCTGCTTCGCCCTTTACGGTGAAACTTCCGGCGGCGAAAGAGACGGGCGCGGGATGCGAAGCGACCACGCAGGTCTCGAGACGCCCACCGAGGTGTCCCTGGACTTTGCACTCGGAAGCGAACGCTACCGCGTCACCCGCCGCCCGGAACAGGACCGCCCTCGGAGCAGGGGAACCGGGGTCACCCGGAGTCGCGCTGCGGCTGAACTGCGACGCCTTTCGGGCGCGGCATCCGAATCGGAAGGGATCGCCGTTGCGTCCCAGTGGCGCGGCGTGACCGAAGCCGTGGAAAACCTTCTCGGCTTTCGAAGCGACCAGTTCCGCCAGGTGGTGATGCTCCCCCAAGGTCAGTTCCGCCGGTTCCTTCTGGCCGATTCCCGGGAACGCCAGCATATTCTGGAAGTCCTCTTCCGCACGGAACGATACCGCCGCATCGAAGAAGCCCTCAAGGCCGCCGCCGGAACGGTCGAAGACTCTGTCCGGCGCCTCTCGGACAAGATCACCGTGCTGCTGCAACAGGCCGAAGCCGACTCGGCTGAATCGCTCCTGGAGAAGCGCCGGGGCCTATCCAAGGAGATCAACGACCTCGACGGCCGAATCCGGGGACTCCGAGAAGACGAATCCAAGGCCCGGCAGGTGCTGGAACAGGCTCGGCAAGCCCATCGAGCCTTCCAGGAACTTCACGAAGCGGAAGCCGCACTTTCCAAACTGACGTCTGAGCAACCTGCGATCAATGAGCTGGAAAACCAGCTGACCCGGGCCCGGAAAGCGGCGCTGCTTCGCCCGGTCTTCGAGAACAAGGAAAGCCGGCGCCGGGAATGGGAGGACGCCCAAAAGCGCGCAGCCGCAGCCCTCAAAGCCCTGGAAACGGCCGAATCACAATGGGTTCAGGCCGAGGAATCCTGGAAGCGGGAACGAAGCCGGGAAGAGGAACGGCAAAAACTTCGGGAAACCTTTTCGAGACTTCAGGGCATGGCCGACGAGGTGGCGCAGCTGGAAGATGCCCGGAACACCCTCGAGCGCTACCGCCGCCATGCCGCGGAATGCCAAAAGATGTGGGAGGCCGCCCAAAAGGACCTGGAAGACAACCGCGAAGCCATTCGAAGACATGCTTCCGAAGTGGAAAAACACCAGAAAGCGGCCGCCCTCTTCGAACTTCGGCAAGTAAACGTTAAGCGGTTCGAAGAACGCCACCTCCAGTCGCGACGCCTGGAATCCCTGCAAAAAGATCATGACGCCCTGCTGAAGGTCCTCGAAAGGGCCGAAAACGAACGATCCGACCTGGAGCGCAGGTTTTCGAAGGCTCGAGAGGCGTTGGAAATGATGGAACGGCGCTGGATCCAAGGGCAGGCGGCCTTTCTCGCGGCGGGGCTCGTTCCCGGAAAACCATGCCCGGTCTGCGGATCCGCAGAGCATCCAGCCCCGGCCCGAACGGATGAAACGCTTCCTTCTCAGGCCGCCCTGGATCGCGCGAGAAAGGACCTGAAGCGCTTGGAAGCTCAGTGTGAAACCGCGCGTACCGAAACGGAGCGCCTTCGCGAGCGCATGGGGGAACTTCGGGCCGCGCGGGACGCCGTGGCCGCCTTTTTCGAAGGGGAATCCGAAAGAAGCCCCGCGCAAATCGAGGCGCTCCTCGAAGACGCCCGAAGGGAACTCCAGCAAAGTCAAAGGGCCAGGGAATCCATGGCCCGCCTTTCCCAGGCCGCCGAAAAACTCGAACGCAAAGAACGAGAACTCACAGAAACACTGAGTACGAGGCACGAGGCATTTCTGGATGCGGTCGGGCGGTTCAAGGAGCAGGAAGGGATGATCCGGGAACGCGAACTTCGAATCCCCGAACACCACCGCAGACTCGACGCATTGAAAGACTCCCTCCGCAACACGGAACGTCAACTGCGCTCCCTGGAAGCAGCGCTTGAAGCGGCGCAAAAAGCCAAAGAAGACGCCTCCGGTGCCCTTTCCGCCCGTAAGGAAGGACTGGCCGCCGCCCGGGAAGAGGAAAAGGCGGCCAGCGAAAGGTTCGAGGCGGCCCGAAAGGCATTTTTAAGCCGCGTTGAGCAGTCGGGATTTCCCGATGAAGAAGCGTTTCTTTCCGCACACCTCGAAGAAAAGGCTATAGAGCAACTTTTCGAGAGGATTCAAGATCATAGCAGGCGATTGGAAGCGGCGCAGGATCGCGCAAACCGTGCGCGGAAAGCCGCCCCGAAAGAAGCCCCTCCAGATCTGGTCCCTTTGGAAAGAAACCTGGAGGGCCTCGTCGCCAGGATCGACGAAGCCATGGGGCTGCGCGGGATGCTCAACGCCCGAGCCCAACAGATGGACCATCAGATTCACGAACTGCATGGCGCCCAAAAAGAATACCAATCGGCGGAGGCGCGCTACCGCGTGATCGGCCGGATCAGCGAAGTGGCCGCCGGCCGGAATCCTCACGGCATCACCTTTCATCGATTCGTCCTGGCCGCCCTCCTGGACGATGTGCTCACCGCGGCGTCTCAACGCCTCCGCGTCATGAGCCGCGGCCGGTTCGACCTGGTACGGGCCCGGCAGCGAGCCGATCAACGGACGGCCGCCGGTTTGGATCTACTCATCTTCGACGCTTACACGGGCACGCACCGCCCCGTGAACACACTCTCAGGCGGAGAAAGCTTCCTCGCATCCCTCGCCCTGGCCCTGGGTCTTGCGGACGTGGTTCAAGCCTATGCGGGAGGCGTTCGACTGGAAACCATTTTCGTGGACGAAGGCTTCGGGAGTCTCGATCCCGAATCTCTGGACCTGGCCTTCCAGACGCTTCTCGACCTCCATCTGGGCGGGCGCATGGTGGGCCTCATCTCCCATGTACCAGAGCTCAGAGAACGAATCGACGTCCGGATCGAAGTTCAGCCCGGCATCAAGGGGAGTCATGCAAAGGTCGTCGTTTGACCGTCTCGGCGATGGGAAAAGGAACACCGGGGAAGATTCAGGCATGGAAATAAACCCGGCGTGAACGGCCGCACTGGAAGCGGTGAAACGCACCCGTTACGAAAACGCGGGGAAATCGGTGGCTGCGGCGCCGGCTCAGCCTTTGACGGCAGCGGTCCCCGACCTCTTACTGCAAGGGGATCCACCGGTATACCTGATCGTTCACGCAGGCATAGATCTCCTGGTCGGTACCGTAGATATCCACGATGCAGCGATGATCGATGAGCTTCTCCAGGATGAAGGCGGTCAGATAGAGGCTCACGAAATGGGGCCGGGGAACCACGTCCCGCACATTGGCCACCGCAAACTGGATTTCAAACTCGTCGGCGTTAAGCAGCGTTTCGAGGCAACGGTTGATCTGGGCTTCCAGTTCGTCTTTGCTGGTTGTTTCGACCAATCTCTTTTCGACCAGCTTGATGGCGATCCGGTTAGTCAGTTCGTCCAGGTGTTCCCGAAGCAGCTGTAAGGCCCGAGTTTTTTGTGCTTCCTTGGCTTGATCCAGCTTGGAGATGACCGACATCTCCTTTATGTTGGGTCGATATTCCCTGGCCATAGGGTTCCCCTTTGTCCTTTTTTTTTCGATTTTCAGCCGAAGCAGCGCAGTCGACTTCAGGGTTTTCGCCTGCGCCCGGCCGCTGTTCAGCTTTCCGCTATCATGGCCGCCAGGTAACCCGCTCCAAAACCATTGTCAATATTTACTACGGCCACCCCCGGGGCACAACTGTTCAGCATGCCGAGAAGCGCCGACAAACCGCCGAACGACGCCCCATAGCCCACACTGGTCGGCACCGCGATCACGGGTCGAGCGACAAGCCCGGCCACTACGCTGGGAAGCGCTCCTTCCATTCCGGCCACTACCACGTAAACCGCCCCGTTTTGCAATTCGTCCCACAGGTGGAGGAGCCGGTGAAGTCCAGCCACGCCCACATCGTAGAACCTCTGCACCTGGGATCCCATAAGTTGTGCGGTGAGGGCCGCTTCTTCGGCGACGTGAATGTCGGAAGATCCCGCACAAAGCACCTGGACGATGCCCCGGGGCGATTCATTCGAGTCTTCCAAGGGCCGGGGCTTCGGCTGGAAGAAAAGAGCCCTCGCCGAGGCCTCGTAGGTCAGCCCGGCATGCCATTCGATCACCTTTCGAGCCTTTTGTGGATCCACGCGGGTCACCAGGACCGGGTCGTCCCACGGGAGCATGGCTTCCAGAATCCGAGCAATCTGTTCGGCCGATTTGCCTTCTCCGAAGACGACTTCCGGAAAACCGCGGCGCAGGTGCCGGTGGTGATCGATCCGTGCAAAGGAG
Organism: Desulfoglaeba alkanexedens ALDC; assembly: GCF_005377625.1. GTDB lineage: Bacteria > Desulfobacterota > Syntrophobacteria > Syntrophobacterales > DSM-9756 > Desulfoglaeba > Desulfoglaeba alkanexedens. The sequence goes on from NZ_CP040098.1 coordinate 1,328,110, forward strand.
AGATCTTCATAGGGGAGCTTCTTCAAGAACCGCAGCACGTCTTCCAGAGTCCGATCCCCCGCGCGATAAGACTCAAGAAGTATTTTCAGTTTTTCCATAAGCCTTCAGCCTGCCGCCCTTCGTTTCAGCACCTCGAGGATCAGCGCCGCTTGAGCCTCCGCCACCCCGGCCAGTTTTCCGACCGCCGCCCGGGCTCCTGCACCCTTAGCCTGCAGCGCATCGGGATGATCCAGAAAATGCATCCATCGTGCCTCAAGTTCGCCGGCGTCTGATACCTGGATCCCCGCGCCGTGGGCCGCCAGCACCTGGTGTTCGGTTTGAACTTTTTCCACGTGAGGGCCGTAGAAAACGGGCTTTCCCCAGGCGGCGGGTTCCACGATGTTGTGCCCCCCCACCGGCTCCAACGTCCCCCCGCAAAAGATGAGGTCTCCGAAGGCATAGAGATTCAGGAGCACCCCGATGCGGTCCACCAGGACGACCGGAGCTTCGCGGCGACTCCCTGCGGCTTCCAGATCGGAAAGCTTATGAAACCGTTGCCTCCGATCGGAAAGCCACTTGGCCATGCGAGGAACGTTTTCCAGGTGACGGGGAACGAACACCCCCACCAAGTCCGGCCGAAGAGCGCGCATTCTTGCAAAGATCTCCAGCAGGACCAGGCACTCGGAACCCCTCAGACTGCCTCCCACGACAACCGGAGAGCCGTCGGGGATACGCAGCAATCGTCTCCATTTTTCCAGGTCCGCCGCTCGAGTCCTGTAAAGCAACGCATCGTACTTGGCGCTTCCCAACACCTGGACCCGTTCGGGGGGCGCTCCCGCCGCCACAGCGTGTTCCCGGTCTTCGTCGGTCTTCATGGCGAGGACCGACAGTTGTCGAAAGATCGGGCGGAAAAGGACACCCAATGATCGATAGTTCCGGGCCGATCGGCGGGAAATCCGACCGTTCAACAGAAGGCTCGGTATGCTGCGGCGCCGAAGCACCCCGAAAAGAATCGGCCAGAATTCACTTTCGAACACCACGTAGACATCGGGGGAGACCCAGTCCAGCGCCCGCTTCACCACCCAAGGTAGATCGAGGGGAGCGGGAATCACGGTGGCCGCACGGCCGAGGCCCGCCGCCGCGAAACGAAAACCCTGAGGTGTCCCCACGGAAAGAAACAGACGGGCGTCGGGGTTCTTTTCTTTCACGGCCAGGAGCGGCGCCATGGCCCCCGTCACTTCCCCCACCGAAGCCGCGTGAAACCAGATTCTCGGGCAACCGGTCCCCGGAGTCCGTTCCAGATAGCGCCCCCATCTTCCCCGCCGGAATCGGCCGTCCATCGATGCCGTACGACTCAAACCTTGCTCTCCTTCCGCCATCTATCTTATCATCAATCCTGCCCGCAGGATGCGGCAAAAACCTGCAAAGCCCCGACAGTTCAAAGGAGAACGCCCTTCATGAAACGGGGAATCCGAATCGCTGAACTCTTTCGGCGCGAAAAGGAATTTATCGACTGCGAGATCATCGTTCAGGGCTGGGTGCGCATCAGGCGGGATTCCAATGCAGGGATCAGTTTTATCGAAATGAACGACGGCTCCTGCCTCAGGAACCTTCAGATCGTCGCCGAACACGGAAACGCGGGACTTGCAGCGACCTTGGAACGTCTGGGCGGCGGACTTTTGAGGCGGTCTCGGTCTGACCGAACCGCTGGGAACCCCCCGCCGTCGTCTCCGGCCGGCGGAGCATCATGAACCGCGACGATCCGCCGGGACAGCGGTTCAGGATGACGGTGTTTCTTCGTCGATGTAAGAGGCCAGTTCTCGAAGCAGGCGCAGCGATTCCCGGGCTTCTTCGGGATCAATCTTGTGCAGGGCAAAACCGGCATGCACGATCACGTAGTCGCCAACCACAGCTTCTTCGGGAAGGAGCGTCAGCGACGTTCTACGAACGGCTTCACCCACACGGACGGTCGCCATGTCGCCGTCGACCTGGACGATTTCCGCTGGAATGGCTAGACACATTGTTCCCGTACCCTCTCTGAACAAACGCTCAACCGGGCTTCGACGCGCTCTTTTGCCGGCTCAAGGCCGGAATATCCCCGGTGAGACCACTCGTATGTTAATCCCACGGCCCCGCCGGGTAAACCCCCTGGGGGGGGACGTTGGACGAACAGGTTTTATTCAAGAGATCTCAAAACCAGGTCCCGGTAATCGCGCCGGCCTTTTATTCCCGCCTTTTCCAGCGCCCCCCCGCCTTTTCGATCTCATCGAGAACGCATCGAATCAGTTCCGGAACCTTCGAGGCGACCGCACCCGTCAGTTCAGTCCCCCATGAAGAAATGTCTCCCGGCTCGACTCCCACCACCACGACCGCCGGACGTTTTCCCAGAATCTCCGCATAGGCGAGCGTTTCCAAAAGATCCAGCTGATGGATCGAGTTCTTGAAGGCCACCCGCCGATTCAACTCCTCTACGTTCAGCCGATAGACCGTCCCGGGCGGCCGGCCGTTCTGCACAGCATCTACAACAATCACGTATTGAGCCTCGCAGATAGGATCCAACAGCCGAAGTCCCAAAGTTCCCCCATCCAGCAACTCTACGCCGTCGGAAAATTCATACCCCTCGGACAACGCCTCGATCACGCGGACACCCACCCCTTCGTCGCGGAGCAGGATGTTTCCCACACCGAGCACCAAAACCTTTCGCTGGCGGTCCACCGGTTTCATTGATTCCCCTTCGAAAAAAGAACCTGACCGATAACGGCCAGGTTCTCCAGATCTTCCCGCTTGCCGACGGCCGAATCATGCAACTTTGAATTTGTAGACTTCGTTGGTTCGGGGATCGATCACGTGTACCGCGCAGGCGATGCAGGGATCGAACGAATGCACGGTCCGGAGGATTTCCACCGGCCGCTTCGGGTCGGCGATCGGGGTACCGATGAGCGCCTCTTCCACAGGGCCCGGCTTTCCGGCCGCGCATCGCGGGCCAAGGTTCCACGTGGACGGCACCACCATCTGGTAGTTTGCGATTTTCTGGCCCTTGATTTCGATCCAATGGCCCAACGCTCCCCGAGGCACATCGTTCAAGCCCATGCCGGCGGCTTCCTGAGGCATTTCATAAGACGCGAAGGTCCGGTTTTCTCCACGCTTGATGTTTTCCACCAGTTCCATGATCCAGCCTTCCATGGCATCGGCGATGATCTTTGTTTCAATGGCACGGCCAGCGGTGCGGCCCAACGTGCTGAAGAGCGCTTCGGCGGGAACGTCCAGCTGCTTGAGGGCGTCGTCCACCAACTTGCGGGTGGGTTCATGACCCCTGCCGTAGGCCACCAACACCCGGGCCAACGGTCCCACTTCCATGGCTTCGTCCATGTACCGGGGGGCCTTTGTCCAGCTGTATTCCTTCGCCGTGTCCAGCTTGGACGGCGCCGGCTTCGTTTCACCTACAGACGGATGCAGCGCTTTGTCGCCCTCGTACCAGCTGTACTTGACGTGTTCGACGATTTTGTCCACATCCACGGCATCCACCTTGCCCAGCTGCCGCTTGAAGATGGCCCCGCGCGGCAAGAAAAGGCTTTCAGGTTCCTTTTCGCCTTGAGGAAACTCACCGTAGGCAAGGAAATTGCTGGTGCCGCCGATGGCCCCCCAGTCCTTGTAAAAGCCGGCGACCGCCAAAACGTCCGGAAGGTACACGTTGTCGATGAAGTCCTTGGTCTCCTTCCAGAGATAAAGGAATTCCGAAATGCGATCCGGGTTGAGATCCGCCACACAAGAAACCCCGCCCACCACCAGGCTTTGGAGGTGAGGGTTCTTTGCACCGAACACCGCGTGCATCCGCGCCGTTCGAGCCTGCTGACGTAAGGCTTCCAGGTAATGGGCCGTGGCGATGAGGTTCACTTCCGGCGGAAGCTTGTAGGCGGGATGCCCCCAATAGCCGTTGGTAAAAAGACCCAGCTGACCGCTATCCACGAATTTCTGGAGCCGCTGCTGGACGGCCTTGAAGTCGCTCGGCCCACTCTTTCCGGCCGGGGAAACCTGGTTGGCGATTTGCGAGGCCTTGACGGGGTCCGCCTGAAGAGCGCTCACCACATCCACCCAGTCCAGGGCGTGGAGGTGATAGAAATGAACCAAGTGGTCGTGGAGAATCTGCACGCCCATGAGCAAGTTCCGGATGAGACGGGCGTTGGGCGGAGCCGTCACCCCCACGGCGTCCTCCACACACCGAATGGAAGCCAACCCATGAACGTAGGTGCAAACGCCGCACGCACGCTGCGTAAAAAGCCAGGCATCACGGGGATCGCGCCCCTTGAGGATGATTTCCAATCCGCGAAAAAGCGTGGAACTGCTCCACGCGTTGGTGACCTTTCCATTGGCCACTTCCACTTCTATTCTCAAATGGCCCTCGATCCGCGTGATCGGGTCCACGACAATTCGCTGTGCCATGGTTCCTCACTCCTGCATTCGGGGAAAACGATTCCGCCCCACTGCGCGCAGGGCCCTTTCAGTCACCAAGGACTTCCTTACAGGGCTTTGTAGAAGGGGGACATGGTGTCCCAGAAATCCGGCTCACTGCAACCAATGCAGGGATGACCCGCCTGGACCGGCCAACTTGTTCCGTCGTTGAACTTGACGGTCGGACAATTGTTGTAGGTCTCAGGCCCCTTGCAGCCCATATTGTAGAGGCACCAGCCCATTTCGGCTTCCTTGGAACCCCATTCTTCCACGAATTCACCGTTTTCGAAATGGGACCGGCGAGGGCATTGATCGTGAATGGTCTTTCCGTAGGCGAAAAGCGGGCGCTTGTAGGCATCCAGTTCGGGGAGTTTCCCAAAGAGCAGATAGTTCACCACGGTTCCGACAAAGTTGATGGGGTTCGGAGGACAGCCGGGAATCTTGACCACCGGCTTTGGGAGCGCCTCACCCAGAGCGTCTTCCACTCCCTTGGCGCCGGTGGGGTTGGGAGCCGCCGCCGCAACACCACCGAAAGAGGCGCACGTGCCAATGCAGATCACCGCCATGGACTTGGGGCAGATATCCCGCGCGATTTCCAGCATGGTCTTCCCGGCGATCATTCCGTATATGCCGTCGCCCGCCGTCGGAATGGCTCCGGCCACAACACACAGGAACTGGCCTTCGTATTTCGTCACCGCATCGTGAAGGGCCTTTTCGGCCTGCTCGCCTGCAGCCGCAAAAACGGTTTCGTTGTATTCAAGCGATAGGGTCTCCAGCAGCAGCTCATCGAACCACGGATAGGTGCTCCGCAAAAGCCCCTCTGTACACCCCGTGCATTCCGCAAAAGAAAGATAGACCACCGGAAGACGCTGAGAACCCGTGATGGCCTGAGCGATCTTGGGCGCGAAAGAGGGGGCGAGCCCCATGGTCGCAGATACCATGGTGCAGAACTTGAGAAACTCGCGCCGACTGACACCCTTTTCTGCAAGCCGCCTGTCGATGCTCTTGTCGCAGCTCATGAAACGCCTCCTTCTTGGTAGATTCTTTAAAAATCCCGTGGACCCACCAGCTCACAGCGATTGAACATACGAAAGCCCCTGCCGCACCGAAATGCGCCACACCCTAGTCTTGCGAGGCACATCCACCGAAGTTCTAAAGAAATCCGCCGGCGAGTACAAACGAAAAGGAACCCTCGCCATCCCGCCCCAGTCGGGGGGGCATGCACTCAATACCAAAAGGCCACAGGGCAAAACCCTGTGGCCTTCAGCATAAAGGGGCTCTCCGGTGAGAATGAAAATCAACAGGGACGTGAAGTTAGAGCCTCAGCACCAAACCGGATGACGTTTCCACGGGAATCTGCACAAGCACTCGTATTTCCACCGCAACGTGAAGCACCGCATCAATCGCTCGAACAAGAACCGCCGCAGGAACACACACAGGGAATAGAAATCGCGTTACATCTCCCATTCAACCCAGTCGCTACCACCGCAGCCAACCCAGAAAGCGCATCCACTACAACTGTCAGAGAGTCCCTCCACTTGGCGACAGAACCGGAAGAGGATCCGTCGCTACCGTTAAAACCGGCACAGCATTGTGAGCGTGAAACGAATCGGCGTTTGTGATCATCTTCAAAGTCGCGTCAAATTCAGCAGGATCGAACGGCTTTTTGAGAAAACCCTGAACACCGGCTTTTCGCACCTCTCGAGAAATCAGGTCGTAATCGTAGAATGAGATCATCACCACTCGAAGGTCGGGTCGCATCAGCATGAGCCGTCGGCCGAGATCGGCACCGTTGGCATCGGGAAGATGATATTCAATCACCGCAAGGTCGAAAGGGGCGCGAGAATGCAGTTCGATGGCGCGTCGAGCCGTCGCGCAACTGACCACGTCATATCCCGAACGTTCCAGGTAGCTTTGCAAAGAGCGCCTGAAGGGAGCATCATCTTCAACAAGGAGCACTCGCTGCATGATCACCTCATCCCGGTCCGTAGAGCCACCGCATATGCAAGTCTCAGTAAGCAACGGGCATGCCAAAAGGGTCCCAACGGCTCTTTCTCAGCAGAAACCAGGGTCTGAGCCGTTCCTACCCGGCAACCGGCTCCTTCCGCTCCTGAAGACTATTCGGCACATGCCCGTCCCTCCCACGTCGCCGGTACCGCCGGAAAGCACGCGGACCCTCGGCGTTTCCAGCTTTCTTGAAGGGTGGCGCATTATCTTCATTGGAGTCGGGAGATGGACAATACTCTACAGCCCTAAGAGCCGATACCGTATTTTTTGAGCCGGTACAGGAGTACGTGGCGGGGGATGGAAAGAAAACGTGCCGTTTTGGATTTGTTGCGGCCGCACTTTTCGTAGGCTTTTTTGATAACGGTCTTTTCAAGCGCCTGGAGAGAAACCCCTTCATCGGGGAGTTCGACCCCCAGACCGGCGTCTTCGCCTTCCATCTTCGCCGCCTCCCCACCGGGTCCAAGGAAACGCAAGTGGCGGCCCAGGACGGTGTCGTCGTTTTCCAGCAACACAACACGTTCGACGGCGTTTCGAAGCTCTCGGACATTTCCGGGCCATGCATAGGACAGCAGGATTTTCTGCGCATCCGGGCTCACCGTCCGGAACCGCTTTCCGTATTTGTCATTGAGCTGTTCGAGGAAATAGTGCGTGAGCGGCAGGATGTCCTGTCTGCGATCCCTAAGGGCCGGCAGCTTGATCTGGATGGTGGCCAGTCGGAAGAAAAGGTCCTTCCTGAAGGCGCCTTGTTCCGCCGCTTCCCACAGGTTCCGGTTGCAGGCCGATACGATTCGTAGGTCCACCCGGCGCTTCTTGGTGCCTCCCAGCGGATAGAATTCCTTCTCTTCGATGACGCGCAGAAGCTTCGCCTGAACCTCCGCCGGCAGATCCACCACTTCATCCAGAAACAGGGTTCCGCCGTCGGCCACTTCCAGCAGCCCTTCCTTGCCTTCAGCGCGGGCCCCTGTGAACGCGCCCTTTTCATAGCCGAAGAGTTCGCTTTCGATGATTTCCGGGCTGAAAACCGCGCAGTTGAGAGCCACAAATGGATAGGCGGCGCGTGGACTGCTGGAGTGGATAAGTCGTGCGAAGAGTTCCTTGCCTACGCCGCTTTCGCCCTGCAGGAGCACGCCGGCATCCGGGCTTTGGGCGCTCTTTACGGCAAGCATCTGAGCCTCCAGAAACGATGGATTGCGCCCCACGAGCCGGTCCACCTTCTGTAGCCGTTGCACTTCCTGCCGAAGGCGGTCCACCTCGTTTCGGAGGCTGGCGTTTTCCAGTGCGTGCTGGATGGTGAGTTCAAATTCCTCGAGGTCCACGGGTTTCACGAGGTAGTCGAAGGCTCCCCGCTTCATGGCGAGCACAACGTCTTTGACCTGCTCGTAAGCCGTGACCATGACCACCGTCGGAGACGGTCGGAGCTCCTTCAGTTGCGTCAGGATTTCCAGGCCGCTTTCGTCGGGAAGACCGATGTCGAGCAACACCAGGTCGGGTTCTTCGGCCCTGGCCAGTTCCAACCCCTCGCGGCCCGTGGCCGCTTCGATCACCGTGTGATCCTTCTGAAGAAACCTCACGATGGCCTGCCGGAAGCCCCGCTCATCGTCAACCAACAGGATTTTCTGCTTTTCGCGCATGGAAACCCGTAGATGCCGGCGTCACACGAGGACCCGGCTCCATCTTGAAGGGAAGGTCACCCGAAAGGCGGTTCCTGAATCGGCCCGGCTCTCCACGTCGATGTGCGCCCCGTGACGCTCCAGGATTTGTCTGGAAATGCTCAGGCCCAACCCCGTCCCCTCCGTCTTGCGCGTAAAGAAGGGATCGAAGATGCGGTCCTGATCTTCCGGAAGGATGCCCTCGCCGCTGTCGCGGACCTCCAGCACCACGGAAGCCGTATCCGGGAACCACCGCGTGCTCACTCGCAGCGTCCCCCCGTTGGGCATAGCCTCCACGGCGTTGATCACCAGGTTCATGAGTACCTGGGTGATCTGGTCCTGGTCCATTACAAGCGGCGGCACCTTCTCATCCAAATCCAACGTGAACTCGATCGGTGTTTTCCTTGAATGGACCCGAACCAGCTGGTAACAGTTCCTGACGATGGCGTTCAGGTTCGCGGGCAGGAACTGGGGTTCGCGGGGTCTCGCAAAGCTCAGAACCTGGCGCACGATGGCGTCGATCTTTTTCGCTTCGGCGATGAGATCGTGGAACATCTCCTGTTGCGTCGGTTCAAGGCTGAGCTCACGGTGAAGCAACTGAGCATTGAAATTGATCGTGGCGAGGGGATTGCGGATTTCATGGGCTATCCCCGCCGCCAAGGTCCCCAGAGCCTTCAAGCGCTCGTTCTGCTGCAGCCGCTGCTCCAGTTTTCTCGCTTCCGTCTCGTCCTTTTCATAATAGACCACCCGTTCCAGCTGGCCGGAACGATTCAGTACGGGAAACGCATAGTAGCGGTAGTAACCGTCCCAGAGGGGATGAGGCCCTTCGCGCTGAACGGGCCGCTTGGAATGCAGGCATTCCGTAATGGGGCAGTCGGACGGCGGCTCATCGCGCTGGTAGAGCACATCCCAGTAGAGCCTGCCGATCAGGCAGCCCATCCCGCCATAAACCGCCTCACTGGTCCGGTTGATCCTGAGGATCCGGCTTTTGTGATCGATCAGGAAGATGCTGTGCTGAATGGCGTCGAAGGTGATTTCCAATTCCATCCTGGCACGCTGCACGGATTCCAACAATTGCGCATTTTCGATGGCCACCCCGATCTGGTGCCCGATGGTGGCCAGGAACGCCTTGCGATCGGGCCGGACCTGCAGGTCGCCATGGTTGGCCAGATAAAGCAGCCCCAGGACGCCCTTTCTTGTAAAAAGGGGGATGCGGATGATTTCTTCGATGTGTTCTTCAGCCATCCGCTTTCTGAGCGTCGGGAAGAAGATGCCTTCACGGGGAAACCAGACCACCGGTTCGTGGGAATCGAATCGTTCCACCCATTTATCGCTCACACTGAAACGCTGAATGTCGGAAGTCAGCGTGGAACCAAAACCGTGATGGGCCGCGAGGCGCAGTTCATGCCTTCCGGCATCGCTGCCGCCCATCAGGTAAACGGCCCCCATCTTGAGCCGGAGCGTCCGCAGGATGGCCATGAGCGCCTCCTGCAGCACCTCATCCAACTTCGGGGAACTGTGAAGGACCGCCGAGATGTCGATGAGGATCTGTAGTTCTTTGTCCCTACGAATCATCTGTTCATCGGACGGGACCGGTTCGCCCGCCTTTGCGAGCCGTACATCGGATTGCCGAGGCATTTCCATCGCCGTTTTCGTCACCTCTTCCTTTCGCCGCTCCACCCCAGGCAGATGGGTTCCCTTTCCCCGGACAACTGAAAGCTCCGAGTCAAACGGCTGGAAAACGGGCAGAGTAGGGAGCACAAGGCGCGGTCATGGTTCGAGGAAGGAGAGAATGTGCGGTCGTACGGCAACTTCGGGGTTCGGGCGCACTGGCAGCCGCTATGAAGGATCCTTTCTGCTGCTGATCATTTCCCATTGCGCGGACACATTCTTCGCCAGTCGGATCGAAGCTGCATCCACCATCTTTCCGTCCAGGGCGAGCGATCCTTCGCCCCGTCGACGGGCCTCTTCATAAGCTGCAAGCAATCGCTCCGAGCGCGCCACATCTTCCGAAGAAGGACTGTAGATTTCATTGAGGATGGGCAATTGATCCGGGTGAATCGCCCACTTGCCGTCGTAGCCCAGGGCGGCGCTTATGAGGCAGGAGCGCCTGAGTCCTTCATGGTCCTTGGTATCGCCGTAGGGCGCATCCACGGCGGCGAGCCCTGCGGCCTTGGCGGCCATAACCATACGGCTCAAGGGGAAGTGCCACCGATGCCCCGGGTAAAACGCCTCCGCGTCGCCGTGGCCGCTCACACCCCGGCTCGGCATGGTCAGCGACGCCCCGTAGTCCGCCACCCCGAAAACCAGCGCCTCCAGCCTCGGCGAACTGAAGGCGATCTCCCCTACCCGAAGCATCCCCTCGGCTGTTTCGATAGAGGCTTCGATCCCGATGCGGCCGGGGAACCCCTTTCGGGCCTCGATCTGGGTGAGCAGATAGTCGACGGCACGGACTTCCGCGGGATCGTTGACCTTGGGTATGACGATCACGTCCAGTCGATCGCCCGCCGATTCCACGACGTCGATCACATCGCGGTAGGCATAAGGCGTATCCATCCCGTTCATGCGAAAGGATCGCACGCGATCCCCCCATTCGCCCGATCGAAGCGCCTCGACGACGGCACCGCGGGCGTTGTCCTTTTCGTCCACGGGTACGCTGTCTTCCAGGTCCAGCATGATCACATCCGCCGGAAGCCCGAAGGCTTTTCGAACCATCTTTTCCCGGTTGGCCGGAACCGAAAGGATCGACCTCCGGAGCCGAACGGGCCGTTCCATGTTTTACCCCTCTTCAGAAATCGAGATTCTCGAAATTCCATTGATTGGGAGGGAAACAATATCCCGGCAGACAGAACGCGGCAAGGAGAAGACGCAAGCGGATCCCTCAACCTCTCTACGCCTTCTCCCCGCGCTAGCACCCTACGCTTCCATGAGGGCCGCTCGTGCCGCGGCCAATCGCGCGATGGGCACCCGGTAAGGGGAACAGCTCACGTAGTCCAGCCCTATCTGATGGCAGAACTCCACCGAACTGGGTTCCCCGCCATGCTCGCCGCAAATCCCGATCTTCAACTCCGGTCGGGTCGATCGGCCTTTCCGGACCCCGATCTCCATCAGTTCACCGACTCCACTCCGATCGATCCGCTCGAAGGGGTCGAAGGTCCATATTTTGAGATCCAGGTAATCGTGCAGAAATTTCCCGGCATCGTCCCGGCTGATCCCGTAGACCGTCTGGGTGAGGTCATTGGTCCCAAACGAGAAGAACTCCGCCACCCGGGCGATTTCGTCGGCCGTTATGGCTCCCCGGGGAACCTCGATCATGGTCCCAACCTGGTATGACACGGTCACACCATGCTGTTCCATGACCTCCCGGGCCACCCGATCGACCACCTGCTTCTGGTGTTCCAGTTCCGCCACATGCCCCACCAGAGGAATCATGATCTCGGGATGGACGTCGATTCCTTCCTTCTTCACTTGGCAGGCCGCTTCCAGAATGGCCCGTGCCTGCATCTCCGTGATTTCCGGATAGACGATCCCCAGTCGGCAGCCCCGGTGCCCCAACATGGGATTGGCTTCGTGCAGCGCCTGGATCTTGGCTTCCACACGCTCCAAGGAAACCCCCATCTCTTCTGCAAGCTTCCGACATTCACGCTCACCTTGCGGCAGGAATTCGTGAAGCGGCGGATCCAATGTGCGGATCGTCACCGGAAGCCCGTTCATGACTCGGAAGATCCCCACGAAATCCTGCCGCTGCATGGGAAGCAACTTCGCCAGGGCCCGTTCGCGGCCCTTGCGATCCTCGGCAAGGATCATCTCCCGAACCGCGTCGATCCGGTTGCCTTCGAAGAACATGTGTTCGGTTCGGCAGAGCCCGATCCCTTCTGCGCCGAAGGCAAGCGCCGTTTTCGCCTGATCGGGCTGGTCGGCGTTGGTGCGGATGCCGAGCTTCCGGTGCTGATCGGCCCACGTGAGCAGCGCCACGTAATCCTGATAGATCTGGGAATCCTCGGGGGCCATGCTTCCCTCCACAAGAACCTGCATGACCTCCGACGGGCGCGTGGGGATCCGCCCTTCAAAGACTTCTCCGGTCGATCCGTCGATGGATATCCAGTCCCCTTCACGGACCAGGCGCCCGTCGACGCTGATCTGCCGCTTGCGATAATCGATTTCCAGGGCGTGGCAGCCGACCACACATACCTTGCCCATCTGGCGGGCGACCAGCGCCGCATGGGACGTCATCCCCCCCGCGACGTAAGGATTCCCACGGCGGCATGCATGCCCCGGATATCTTCCGGGGAAGTCTCAAGCCGAACCAGGATCACCTTTTCGCCCCTTTCGGCCCATTGTTCAGCATCCGGAGCGTTGAAGACCACACGGCCGGTCGCCGCTCCGGGCCCCGCGTTCAACCCCTTGGCAAGGAGCGACTTGCGGGCGAGTGCTTCCTCCTTGGCCCTGGGATCGAAGATCGGTCGAAGCAGCTGGTTGAGCTGATTGGGTTCCACCCGCATCAGGGCCTCTTTCTCGGTCAGGATGCCCTCACGCACCATGTCCACCGCGATCTTGAAAGCCGCGAACCCCGTTCTCTTGCCCGACCGCGTCTGAAGCATCCACAGCTTCTTGCGCTCGATGGTGAACTCCACGTCCTGCATGTCGCGGTAGTGGCGCTCCAGAATGCTGCGGATCCGTTCCAACTCCTGGTAGGCTTCCGGCATGGCCTCTTCCAGCGACACCATGCTCGGATCGGTCTTCTGCAATCGGTTGATCGGCTGCGGAGTCCGAATCCCTGCGACCACGTCTTCCCCCTGGGCGTTGATCAGATACTCGCCGTAAAGGACGTTTTCCCCTGTGGCCGGATTTCGTGTGAAGGCCACGCCGGTCGCACAGTCGTCGCCCATGTTTCCGAAGACCATGGCCTGTACGTTAACCGCCGTCCCCATATCGTCCGGAATGTCGTTCAACTGGCGATAGGTGATGGCCCGGGGGTTGTCCCAGGATCCAAAAACCGCGCTGATCGCACCCCAGAGCTGCTCTCTGGGATCCTGGGGAAACTCAATGTCGAGCCTCTGCTTGATGAGCGCCTTGTATCGTTGCACCAGTTCCTTGAGGTCGTCCGCTGAAAGTTGATGGTCGAATTCAACACCGCGGGCCTTCTTGATTTCGTCGATCACCTCTTCGAAGGGATCCACATCGTCTTTGTCTTCCGGTTTGAGCCCCAACACCACGTCGCCGTACATGGCAAGGAATCGCCGATAACAGTCGTAGGCGAATCGCTCGTCCCCGGTCTCCCTGGCGAGCGCTTCCACAGTCCGATCATTGAGCCCCAGATTCAAAACCGTGTCCATCATGCCGGGCATGCTCTTCGCCGCACCCGATCGAACCGAGACCAAAAGCGGTCGCTCGGAATTTCCGAATCGGCGACCCATGAGGTCCTCCAGGCGCTTGAGAGCTTCGTTCACTTGAGCGTCCAATTGAGGCGGATACTCGTGATGGTGCCTGTAGAAATAGGTGCAGACTTCGGTCGTAATGGTAAAACCCGGCGGTACGGGAATCCCCAAGTTGGTCATCTCGGCCAGATTTGCCCCTTTGCCACCCAACAGTTCCTTCATCTCGGCACTGCCTTCGGCTTTTCCTTCACCGAAAAAGTAGACGTACTTGGTTGCCATATGCTGCTTCTCCCCTCCCGCACTCCGGCTCAAAAAACACCTGTGGTTCTCACCTCACCGTCGCCCTTTCCCGTCGCCGGCGAAGGCGGAGCGACCGGTGGTTTCCGATCACCCTGACTTCGCCGCGCTGGGAACTTCAACCACTTCGCATCGACTTCTTCCTCGATTCGCCCTTTTCGGAACAAAAAGACCCCACCAGCCGATAGATGGGGCCGCAAGCGCTGACGGCAAGCTGCTCTCAAACCTCCAGCCAGGAATCCGAATAAAGGGTATGCCCGAGGATCACCTTGGCTGTCTTGACGAAGTCCTGCTCTTCTTTGCTGAGCGATGCCATGTCGATTTCTTCGCCGTCTTCCACCTTGGCGACCAGCGCTTCCAGTTCCGGGCGCTTCCCCTTGGCGATCTGGTGCAGTTTCTTGTCGAAGGTATCCACGATGGCCGAGGTCATGCCGCGCCGCTTCCAAAGGATGAGCATGACCTGGTTCAAGATCGGCCGCAAATGCTCCGGCGCTCCGTTGGAAACGTTGGACAGCCCGATAGTGCTGCGACACCCCGGCGCCATGTCGGCGAACATATCCATGAAAGCAAGCGCACTCATGATCTGAATCTGCTGAACGTTCACGGGCGTCTGAATCGGGTCGATGTAAATCCTTTCCGGGACAATTCCCAGATCGCTCGCCCGGAAAAGCAGCTCGGCGCACAGCGCGCCGCGTTCATTTTCATCCCGCGGCATGCCTTCCGGTCCCCACAGCAGTCCGATGAACTCCGCATCGTATTCCTTGGCAAGCGGCAGCAGCGCATCCATGCGTTCCTGGCGCACCATGATGGAATTGATCATGGCCCGGCCCTTCTTGTGGGCCTTGAGCCCCGCTTCGATGGCTTTCACATTGGACGTATCGAGCGCCAGCGGCAGATCCACCACTTCGTGGATCACCGGCACCAGCCAGCTCATCATTTCCTCGCCCGTCTTGCCGGCCGGACCTATGTTGAGATCAATGTAGTCCATACCGGCTTCGGCCTCGATCACCGCCAACTCCTGCAGCGTCTTGGCATCCCGCTCCTTCAGAGCCTTCCCGTATTTTTTGCTCATGATATTGAGATTTTCACCAATAAGCTTCATGCGACTCTCCCCCCTCTAGAATGTCCGCGTATCCCTGCCCAAGAACCGGCGGGAAGTCGGCGGAAGGTTCGACCTCGAACGGCTGCCCCGCTCCTTCCGCCGGTCTCCCCCCTAAGCCGGCTGGTAGCTTTTGAGGAACTTCGGAATATGGCTGGCTTCTCTAGGTCCGACAACAACGCTCCAACCGGGGATCTCTTCTTCCAGCTCTCCGCTGATGGACGCCGCATAACCAGGAATCACCACGCTCTTGTGCTTCACCTTGTCCATAATGCCGCATTTATTGATGAAAGTACCCACGCTCTCCCCATTGAACTTTCCGGCCGCCCAAGCCGTCATTACCGAAAGGCCTTCCGTGTCCTGGACCAACAGCCAAGCCGGCACGCGGCTCGCTTCGATTTCTCCCGACACGATGAAGTAGGTGAGTGAGAAATTGCAGGTGACCAGGACGGGGGAATTTTCATCCGGATTGTTAATGGGATAGATCCCCTGCTCCGCCATCATCGGCCGCTGCGGGTCGGTGTAGATGTTCAGGCGCTCAATCAGCAACGGGAAGAGCACCTCCGGCTGGAAATCGCTCATAACAATCAATGCGCCGTACTTGGCCACAAAGGTCCCGGCCACCAGGCCTTCGCCCATCAGGTCGTCCGCCATTTCGTTGGCAATAACAATGGTTGGAAATCCCAAGGGCCGGAACCGGTTCTTCAGCGCGGCACGCCGGATCTGGATCTGATCCTGAAACAGCTTCTTCAACTCCCGGCTTCCGGTATCGATGACAATGTCCTTGATACCCATGCCCGTGAGTTTTTCGGTGAGGGCGATCACGCTGTCGAGCGTCCCGTCACCTTTGACCGCCACCGGGCAGCCGAGTTCCTTGGCCAACGCCCCCATGGCGTCCGCGTTTTCGGCCGTCGCTGCGTAGATCAACGGTTTCTTGTCCTTCAGTTCCCCCGCCGCCGCCTTCATGACATCTGGATTTTCACTCATGAGTATGAGGGCCGCTCCGGTCTCATCAGAGACTCTCTTGGCAAGAGCCGCGAATTTTCCTGCATCTCCCCCGACATCCTTCACCGCGAACATTTCGGGACGAAGCGTCAATCCCACGCGGTCCCACTGACTGGCCTTGAATCGTTCCATCTTCCCGGCGACAGAGGCATCGTCCTCGTCCGTCGCCACCACAGCAGCAAACCCCGGAGGATTGACAAAGGTCTTTTCATGCCGAAACAGGACGAGTTCACCGCCGATCTTCACGGCATAATCGCCCGTACCGATGGTGAGCGGCCGGATGGGAGGAGCGGAATCGGCCGCCAGCTTTTGTCTGGCTTCTTCGGAAACGTGAGGGCAAGCGTCGAGCTCGGCTTTTCCTGCAGCCAGGTTCATGGCAAACGCCAGGCATGTGGGAACACCGCAGTCTCCACAGTTGGTTTTGGGAAGTAGTTTATAGATTTCAATACCCGTCAAGCCCATTTGCTTCTCTCCTCATCGCTTTTCGCATCCGCAATTTCTGAACCGAGCAGAAGGGACTCGGTCCCTTCTGCTCGGGGCTTTATCCGAGAATGGGTTCCATGGAAAGCGCCGGGTGGCCGACTTCCTGGAGGAAGGGGAGGATTTCATCTTCCGTCACCCCTTGCTCCTCGGTGGCGATCATGTCAACGAGGTTCGGGACCCCAACCTCCTCGCCCCGCCGTATAAGGCGCTCGCGGATTTCTTCCTTGAGCATCTTGGGCATCCAAACCATGCGCTTGATGCCGCCGTCGCCCACGATGAATTTACGCTGCGTGATGTTGTACTTGGCGTGTCCCACAAAACCCGGCGTCACCAGCCCGCCGCCGATGGTTCCGGCAAGCGTCGTGAACTTCATCCCACAGGGGGTCATGCCCATGTATTCCCGGTTGACAGTCATGATGCCGTTACACATCGGGAGAACCGCAGCGATGCATTCACAGCATCCACAGGTGGTCATGGGATCGTAAACGACGCTGTAGAAATTGACGCTTTTCACCGCACCGCGCGACGCCATTTCCACGAACTCGTTCACACCTTTCCAGTTGCCCAGCTTCGGATCCAAGCACTCGCCCTTGTTGACCGGCTGGTTGGGGCCCGTAGGGTTGATTTCATGGGACGCCTTGCAATCCAACCAATTGTAGGCTCCGCAGAGTCCTGTCCGTTCGGGACTCACCACGCACACGTGGGTGGGAGCAAACGACTGGCACAGGATGCAGGAGTAGTAGGTCTCCGTGGTTTCGTCGGTCATACCCTCGATGCGCTCGTCGCGCTCCTTGTACACCTTCTGTGCCACGGGAACCCATTCCTTCACCTTGGCCTCATCGGTGTAAATCTTCACCTGGCACTTGTCGAAGATCGCTCCGAAATCCTGGTGGAACTTGGCATGGAGGATCTTGCCGATGTGCTCCAGGGTGAAGCCCTTTTCCACCGCGGCCTTGCCGATGCGGTACCAGGCGATATCCCGCTGACCGATGTGCATTACCCCCTGGGCGTAGTTCACCAGATGGTGAATCTGGCGTTCCAGAATCGGCTCGTAGTCTTCCTGCATCCTACGGCCGGCCACTTCCACCACCACCGCCAGCGGCAACCGGCTTCCGGGCTGGACGTCCTTGATGTCCGGACCGATCACTTCGACCTTGCCGTCCTCCACCTTGTCCATGTCGGCGATCCGGACCAATTCCACGCATGGAGTCTTTCCGCCGCCGCACTCCAAATACACATCATCCTTGCGCACGCGCTCACCTTCAAATGCCGGCCCGTAAGCCACCGGAACCGGAACCTCCGTGATCGTGACCTTCAGGCCGCGCACTTCGATGGATTTGGCACAGATCTGGTCGTAAGGCACACTGGAAACCACGTGCTCGTAGGTGCACACACCGGTCGGTAGGATTTCCGGGATGTCCGTGTCGGCAATGGTCGGAAAACCCCAGTTGACGGCTCCGGCCGCGTTGGCCGCCCATTCGGCGTTCACCTCACCCAAAGCGTTCACGAAGGCGAAGATGCGGTTCTTGTTGTAGAGCAGGTTCTTTCGGTAGTCGCCGGGTTCCACGCCGCCGAAGGACATGGCCGCGCGATTGGCAAAACCCAGCGCGAACACCGCCGCGGAAATATCCGGGCCGAAGGGAACGAGCCGTGTCGACCAACCGATCTGGACTCCGGCCTCAATGAGCTGTTCCGCGAAGGTGGTGCCCCCTTGGTTGGCGCACATGAACACGTACAGGCTTTTCCGTTGATATTCCTCAGCGATCGCCTTGGCGATTTCCGGGTTCGGAGCCGCCCCGACGATGGTGGCAAAGCCTGGGGCGCTTCCGTCCACGAACTCGATCCCACGCTTTCTCATGATGGCGTCGTCGGCCGCGCCGAGCCAAATCTTTCCGGCTTCCAGGTCCGGATCCTCAGCAGGAAAGTAGAAGTCCGGATCCTCAACATAGCGGATCGCTTCCACCACTTCTTCGGCCAGAATCGCCGCCATTCCGGCGTCCAACATTGAGCCCAGGTACGGCGTGTAAATCCGTTCCTTGATGTGAGCCGGCAGCAGCTTCCAGCAGCGTTGCAACACCGGTTCCGCGTCGGCGAGCTTCTCCACCTTGATCCCCAGTATGGAATAAATCACCGGCAGGTAATAGGCGGTGTTCGGAAATTCCAAAGGCTGATTGGGCCCGTACTTATCCATGGCTTTCTTGAACTTGCCTTCCGCCTTGGAAACGATATTGTAAGCGCCCTGAATCGCCGCAAATGCTACTAACCTGGACATAACGGCACTCCTTTTCTTAAGGGATGTTGCTTCGTTGTTTGAATTTCCACCCCGACTCTTCGCCGGGAAGCTCAGCAAGGTGGAGACCCGATGCGCACCCGGCGCAACGGGACTCCCTCGCTCTTACACCTCCATGGCGCGCCGGTCTTCCATGCCGAAGAGCTTCCGTTCGCGTTCGCCCATGATGCCAAGGGCTTCGCGCTTTTTGTCGATGTGCGAGATCATGAGGTGAGCCATTTCGATGGGATCTTCCGCGAAGCCCCATTTGCCGCAGCCCAGTTCTTCCAGGCCTTCGAAGAGGAGCTTGTGGAACTTCGTCCCTTTTATGGCGGGGAAGCCCACGCCGAAGACCGTGTACAGCCCCGAGGCCACGAAATAGTGGCCGATGCTGATGGCCTTCTCGCTCATCCACTCGGGGGCCGCCCCCGCAACTGGAAGATCCGCAATGCTTTCGCCCAGGCCGCCGGTACGGACCATCTCGGCGCAGGCGATGAGGATCCGGCTGTTGTCCACGCAGGAGCCCAGCCCCAGAACCGGCGGCATCCCCACCGTTTCGCACACTTCCGCCAGGCCGTCTCCAGCCAACACCGCCGCATCGGGTTTCATGAGGCCCGCTTTGGCGAGGGCAATCTGCGAGCAGCCCGTCTGCACCACCAGCACGTTGTTGCGGATCAGTTCCTTGACCACTTCGACGTGCACGTAGTCGTGCCTCACCCGCGGGTTGGTGCAGCCCACAACCCCTGCGAGGCCTCGGATCCGGCCGTTGATGATGTTTTCATTGAGGGGCACGTACGAACCGCGGAAGGTCCCGCCCAGCATGTAGCTGATATATTCGTGCGAAAACCCGTGGATCCCCATGTCACGCCGCTGCGGGATCACCACCCGCCCTGGCCGGTTCTTGTACCGCTCGATGGCCAGCTGCACCACCTTGTCGGTGCACGAACGCGGCGTGTGTTCATGGAACTCGATGTGTTCCGCCCCTTCGATCTTCGCCCGCGGATTGGTGGTGAAAAACTTCGTCCCGTAGCATTTGGCCATGGTCGAAAGCCCCTGCTTGATACACTGGACGTCCACCGCCATGGCGTCCACCGCCCCCGTGGCGATGACGACTTCCGTGCTCATGAAGTTCCCCACATGCGGCACCCCGTGACGGCTTAATACCTCCGCCCCCGAGCAGCACATCCCCACAAGGTTGATCCCGGCGGCTCCCGCTTCCTTTGCCTTCTCGACGAGCGCCGGGTCGTTGACCGAATCGATCATGGACTCGAACAGGTTCGGTTCGTGGCCGTGCACGATGACGTTCACGTGGTCTTCCTTCAAAAACCCCATGTTCACGCCCCCTACCAACGGCTTCGGCGTCCCGAAAAGGATGTCCGAAATCTCGGTGGCCACCATCGAACCGCCCCAGCCGTCGGCGAGCGCCGTCCGCGAACACTGCTTCACGATGTTTTCGTAGTGCTGGTCCACCCCTATGTGGGTCCGGTGCATGATCTCCATGATCTCGCGCATGGACCCCCGCGGAACGATCCCCAGCTTCCGCCAGGTCTCAACCGTCTTCGGCGGCACCCGCTTGACGAACGGAATCTCGCCTTCCACCTGCGTGTAGGTCCGCTCCAGCTCGTGATAGAGATCCAAGGCGATCTCCTTCACCTCCCGGCCCGCCGTCTCGATGCCGATGCTCTCCGCCACCGTCCGGAGCTTCTCTTCGTCCTTGATCTTGTAGTCGGCGATCCTTCCGTTTACAACCTCCCGGAACACATCCAGCATGCTCATCCCGTGGTCCGTGTGCGCGGCACACCCAGACGCCACCATCCGCGCAAAGTTCCGCGCCGCAATGGTGTCGATAGTTGCCCCGCACACCCCCACCTTCGCATACGGATCCTTGGGATTCAAACGGCACGGACCCATGAAACAATGCTTGCAGCAGGCCGAATCCGCACCGATCGGGCACGGCTTCATCTCCGCCGCCCGCTGAAACGCCGTCTCCACACCGTCGGCCGCCGCCTTCTCAAGCATCTGGACCGTCGCTTCACACATCGAAAAATCACGGAAATTGTACTGCTTCGCCTTCTTCTCTTCAGCCATGATCGCACCTCTTCTCCCCCTTCGTGGGGGCGATGATTCTCCGGTTGCCAGGATGACTCGCACTTCCGTGCCTTCCGGGAACGTCCTAAACCATTTGCGCGATGAAGCCCTTGACTAGCTTCACCGCATCGGGATGGCGCATCACCAGCACGTCGGAACCAGCCAAAAGAAGGACGACAGCCGTCAGGGCTTCCATCATCACGCCGCGCTTCTTCGGATCCCCCAGGTCCGGGGCTTCGTCGGCCGTCAGGTTGGCTTCCTTGCTCTTCCAGACTTCGTTGCCCATATTGTTGATCATCGGCTGCTGCAGCTTCTCGTCCTGCTGCGTGAGGGCCGCTTGCATGATTCTTTCCATGACCGAATAGCTGTATTCGAGCCCGTAGCCCAGTCCGCCCGTGGTCGGATCAATGATGATGTTTTCCGGCTTGACGCCCAGGTTCCCGAGCAGGATGTTCAGCTGCTTGGCCAGGTTGACATCAATGGGCGACGAAGCAACCACTGTATGTCCATATCCCAGACACGCTGCACCGATCTGCTTGTAATCCCCCTCTTCTACGGGCGACAGGGCCAGGTGCTTTCCGGCACATGCTTCCGCCACGGCCCGCATTACTTCCGTGTCCTTTTCGTGGTTGGCCGTCCCCCAAACAACGACCGGAACGTCGACGCTATCGACCACCTTCTTCACCACCGCGGCGACTTCCTGAGCCGGCTTGTTGTCGGCGTTGGGATCCGCGCTCTTGGTTTGAATCACGATGATTTCAGCACCGTAGTCGTCGATGCACTTCTTCGCCCAAGCTACCGGATCGGCAAGCACATCCTGGAACGGCTCTTTGGCGGCATCAGACCACTCCGCCGAAGGATCCTTGTCCCAGATTTCCATGGCGACCCTAGGGGGATGCGGCATCTCTCCCTCAAAGGTGTAAAAAGGAAAAGCGCTGCGCCCACCCACGGTGACCGCTTTGTCACCCAACCCAAGGGTGACCTTCCGAATGCTCCCTGTGTATTTTTGTTTGATCAGTTCAAAAGCCAAGGCTCATACCTCCTTTCAGATTTGTGCTTTTTTTCATTTGACACCCCCTCAAATACCCTTCCCCATAGGTCTTTTCCGAACGTCGCGACCGGTTCAATGAGAAGCGGTCCAGAACCGACCGTCTACATCAAAAAGCAAATGTCCCCTTCCCGCATCAGTCCGTCCGATGAGGGGATCCACTACGCCTTCCTTCCCAAAAGCTCACCGGCCAAACCCCTCCGGAACACACCCGCCCGCTCAGTAGCAACCTCGAAAACGACGATGAAAGACATGATGAATTGTTTTGCTAGCGAGCCTTGTTCTGACTGGCGAGTGGGGTCACTGCTCATGGGCGCTCAGCCGATTAAAGAGAGGCCCTTCAATCACCGGATGGCAGCCGCTGGCATAAGAGGCCGCCCGCGATGCGGACAAGGCCCTCTTAGCGTGTGGTCTTCACAGATATAAGATTCACAAAGAAATGTCAACTCGTTTTGATTTCCTGGAGGCAAGGGGCGAAACCTGCGTGCGGACCCGGCTCTCATCCCGCAGTTCTGCTACGGCAGCACCTCAGAACACCGGAGCCGGGCAGACCTCACGTCAGAAGCAACTGGGGATGACCAGATGTTTCCTGGCGTCCCTCCTTGTGCGGATCACCGGATCGTGTTTGGCCGCTCGCGTCTCCCGTTCGATTCGGATTTTCCCTTCGACCCAGAACACCCGCGCCGTATGGTACGGATCACTGAGCAGACTCTGATCCAAAGGGAGCCGCCACCACGTGAAACGAAGCATTCTCTCCACCCCCCACCGTGCGGGGTAATAGAGCAACGGGTCGAACTGGAAATAACCGTCCATGAGGATGGATCGTACAATCACGTGGCGGGGTGGGGAAGCGATGGCCTTTCTGAGCCTCCGCTCAATTACGGCGGCGAGGACTCGACCGGCATCCTGCGACACCACTTGGGTGGGATAGAAGTCGCCGGGCGGGCTATGGCCGAAATTCCGCTTCACCAAGGCCACGTCCTTGAGAATTCTTCGAGCGTCCCAGAAATCCAGGTCCGTGAAGACGTGGAACCGGTACTTGCTCGCACTGGGATGACCGTATACAATTTGTGCCATGCTGAGCCGTCCCGCCGAAAGGAAACGCCGCGTCAACCCCTGCAACCACAGCCGCAGCCATCCTCGAGGCCCTCGGAATGAACCACGGCGACCCTCTCCAAACCGTAGCGGTCAATCAAGTTCCGGATCTCTTCGGGAAAAAGATAGTGGATGAACGTATCTTCAATTCCCTCCACCCGGCCGACATAGCCATCGAGCAACGCTCGAAGGGGAGGCTGCAACCGCGAAACGTAGAGAGTATCCAGGAAGGATTTCTGGTCCGGTTCACTAACAAAGCAAAGAGGCATCCACGCTTCCTTGGTCTTGAGAAATCCCACGTAGTAAAGGTCGTCGGAAGTCCCGGCAAAGAAATCGTTGAGGTCCAGAAGCTCTATCATATTCTAGGTACCTTTCCCCTGAAAGAGGCACTCAGTTTTTGCGTCTTGCTTATTTTAAGCACCTGAAAGTCCAAAGATCAAGCTCCGTCAAAAACAAAAGCCCCTCGGGCTTTCGGTGCCCGGGGGGCTTAATATGGAGATGGACCGGCGACGCCCTACTCTCCCACGCAGTCGCCCGCGCAGTACCATCGGCGCAGAGGAGCTTAACTTCCGTGTTCGGGATGGGAACGGGTGTTTCCTCCTCGCTTGAGTCACCGGCCCAAGGGGGGATTCAGTTCTGAACAGGGGTAAACGGTATGGGGCGGGGGTCGGCTTGGGTTTTTCCTTTGGGAAAAGGGATGGTCAAGCCTCACGGCCTATTAGTACCGGTCAGCTTCATCCGTTACCGGACTTCCACACCCGGCCTATCAACCTCGTGGTCTACGAGGGGCCTTCAGCGTCCCGCCGAAGCGGGACGGGGGAACTCTTATCTTGGGGTGGGCTTCCCGCTTAGATGCTTTCAGCGGTTATCCCTTCCGAACATAGCTACCCAGCGGTGCCCCTGGCGGGACAACTGGTACACCAGAGGTTCGTCCATCCCGGTCCTCTCGTACTAGGGACAGATCCCCTCAAAGTTCCTGCGCCCACGGTAGATAGGGACCAAACTGTCTCACGACGTTTTAAACCCAGCTCACGTACCGCTTTAATCGGCGAACAGCCGAACCCTTGGGACCTGCTCCAGCCCCAGGATGCGATGAGCCGACATCGAGGTGCCAAACCTCCCCGTCGATGTGAACTCTTGGGGGAGATCAGCCTGTTATCCCCGGCGTACCTTTTATCCGTTGAGCGACGGCCCTTCCATACGGAACCGCCGGATCACTAAGACCGACTTTCGTCCCTGCTCGAGATGTCTCTCTCGCAGTCAGGCTCCCTTATGCCTTTACACTCTACGGCTGGTTTCCAATCAGCCTGAGGGAACCTTCGCGCGCCTCCGTTACCCTTTGGGAGGCGACCGCCCCAGTCAAACTACCCACCAGGCACTGTCCCCGGGAAGGATCACTTCCCAAGGTTAGAATCCTAGACGCGTAAGGGTGGTATTTCAAGGGCGGCTCCATGAGAGCTGGCGCCCCCACTTCATAGCCTCCCACCTATCCTACACATACACGCCCAAAATCCAATGCCAAGCTGTAGTAAAGGTGCACGGGGT